>NZ_JBDHSP010000070.1:0-14967 GCF_039808215.1 Paracoccus sp. (in: a-proteobacteria) | reverse complement strand
GGAAATCGTCATCGTCCTTGCTCCTCTCAGGAAGCATGGACCGGATCAGCGATACACAGAAGACCTGACACTCTCCCAGGGCCTCGCGCAGGATCTCATTCGCATGGCCGCTCGGACCGATGGCGCAGCCATACTCATTCCAGCGTCTTGCGGCCGAGATGCCGCTCAAGTTCGCGGACCCGTTCCTCCAGCTGGCGAACGACGCGATTGCTGGTGACGTCATCATCTCAGGTCACGGCAACGCTCCCCCCTTCCAGCGTGAGCCGCCGCCAACGATACAACAGGTTGGGCGCAACGCCATTGCGCCGCGCCACCGCCGAGACGCTCGCCCGCCCATCCAGCCCTCGGCGGCTTACGCGGCCCCACCGGGGCCACGGACCGCCTCGACTTCAACGATCCGCAGCTTCTCGGCTGCGCTCCAGCGGCGACGCCGGCCGCCATCGGTGATGATCTCGATCTCAGACATAAGCACATGCTCAGGCATATCTCCGAGCCTCCATGGCTATGCCCAGGTGTCCGGTCGAATCGGGGGCCAGTTCACCATGCCGCTCTAGCGGCGCGGCACGGTGAACAGGATCCAGCCATCGCGACGGGCGACCTCGCGCCCGCCGGTCTCGGAGGCGAACAGCCCCGGATCGGTGCCGGGCGGGCAGGCGACCAGATCGGCATTGTCACCGAGGAACTGGTTGGTGAAGGCGCTTTCCCCGGCCCGGCGGCACTGGTCGTCTGGCGTGCGGAAGCCCGGCCCGAACAGCGGGATGTCGGCAGGCGGGACCGCCCCGCTAGGCGGCGGCGGCGCCGGCGGCAGCGGGGCCTGCGCCACCACGGTCGGCCGCGGATCGAGATGGTTGGCCGAGACCCAGGCCCGCGAGTTGCCGAACACGGTCTGGCACCAGCTCACCGGGTTGGTGCAGTCGAAAACCTGGATCGAGGTGCCGCGCGGGAACTGGCCGATGACCGCATGCTGTGTGCCCGGCCCGCTGCGCACGTTGAGGTCGGCTGTCGTCCTGGCGGTTTGCGACACCTGGGCGGCGGCGGGCAGCGCTGCCGCAAGGGACAGGGCAAGCGCGACAACTGGAATTTGCATGGACACGGTATTACTCCTTGGCCGACGGTGTGCGGCCCTGGGAGGGTAGGGTGACGGCCTGCGGCAGGCAAGACGGCACGGCGGGATAAACTCGGTTCATCTCACCGCTTGCGCATGACTGCGTGCATGCGGTGCCAAAGCCGAACCGGACAGGGCAAGCCAACTGCGATCACTGCGTCGGGCGTTCGGGCGATCGCGGGGCGCCCCCTGCCATCCGCGCCTGCCGCCAGTCGATTGACATTCCGGGCCAGTAAAATAGGAAGGCCCGCAAAGGCAAGGAGCGGCACATGGCTGGCACGTCAGGACTCGTCATCAACACTGCGGCGATTGTCGCGAACTGGCGCGCGCTGGCCGCCCGGGCCGGGGGCGTGCGCGCCGCGGCGGTGGTCAAGGCGGACGCCTATGGCCTGGGCGCCGAGCGCGTGGTGCCGGCGCTCTACGAGGCCGGCGCCCGGGAATTCTTTGTCGCGCTGGCCAGCGAAGGCCGGGCGATCCGGCCCTGCCTGCCCGAGGACGCGCGCATCTTCGTGCTTTCGGGGCATATGGAGGGCGAGGACCTGACCGGGCTTACGCCGCTGCTGAACAGCACCGAGCAGTTCTTCCGCGACCGAACGCTGCGGCCGCGCGGCGATTTCGGCATCCAGCTTGACAGCGGCATGAACCGGCTCGGGCTTGAGCCGGGCGAATGGGCGGCAATCCGTGCCGAGGCCCTGGCCGCCGGCCCGGTCCTGATCATGTCGCATCTGGCCTGCGCCGATGAGCCCGATCACCCCGCCAATGCCCAGCAACTGGCCACTTTCCGCGCCATGACCGACGGCTGCGACGTGCCGCGTTCGCTGGCGGCGACCGGAGGTATCCTGCTGGGGCCGGATTTCCATTTCGATCTGGTGCGCCCCGGCATCGGGCTTTACGGCGCCGCGCCCTTTGTCGGCGCCGAGCCGGTTGTCAGCCTGGCCCTGCCGGTGATCCAGACGCGCGAGGTGCGGCCGGGCGAATCCGTGGGCTACGGCTATGCCTGGACGGCGGCGCGTCCCTCGCGCGTGGCGACGGTGGCGGCGGGATATGCCGACGGGCTGGCGCGGGCGCTGGCGCGCGACGGCCGGCTGCAGCTCTGGGCGGGCGAGCGCGCGGTGCCGGTGATCGGGCGCATCTCGATGGACCTGATCACCGTCGACGTGACCGACCTTCCCTTCGTCCCCGAGGCGCTGGAGATCCTGAACGCAAGGCAGGGCGTGGATGCGCTGGCCGGGCTCTCCGGTACCATCGGCTATGAGATCCTGACCTCGCTGGGACGGCGCTATCCGCGGACCTGGCTTTGAATCCTGTCCGCCTGACCGGGCGTGCCGCGATCTGGCTGTTGCGCGCGACCGGGCAGGTGACGATCTTTGCCGCGCTGGGGCTGTCGTGCGTCACCCGCCACCCGTCGCTGCTGGGCCGGCAGATCCTGCAGATCGGCTGGCTGTCCTTGCCGGTGGTCGGGCTGACCGCGCTGTTCACCGGCGCGGCGCTGGCCCTGCAAATCCATTCCGGGGGCGAGCGGTTCCAGGCCGGCGACGTGGTTCCGGCCATCGTCGCCATCGGCATGGCGCGCGAGTTGGGGCCGGTGCTGGGCGGGCTGATGGTGGCGGCGCGGGTGGCCAGCGCCATCGCGGCCGAACTGGGCACCATGCGGGTCAGCGAACAGATCGACGCGCTGGTGACGCTTTCGACCGACCCGGTCGCCTGGCTGGTCTCGCCCCGGCTCTGGGCGGCGCTGGTCTCGGTGCCGCTGCTGGTGGGCGTGGGCGACATCATCGGCATCATGGGCGGCTGGCTGATCGGCGTACAGGCGCTTGGCTTCAACTCGGCCATCTATCTGGCCAATTCCTGGGCCTATCTGGAAAGCTGGGACGTGATCTCGGGGCTGATCAAGGGCGTGGCCTTCGGGCTGATCGTGGCGCTGTCGGGCTGCTGGTTCGGCATGCATGCCGGTGGTGGCGCGGCGGGTGTGGGCCGGGCCACGACCAGCGCCGTGGTCGCGGCCTCGGTCGGGATCCTGGCGGCGAATTTCCTGCTGACGGGGCTGTTCTTCTGATGCTGGCGGTCAGGGGATTGCACAAGACCTTCGACGGCAAGCGGGTGCTCGACGGTGTCGACCTCGACCTGGCGACGGGCGAAAGTCTGGTGGTCATCGGCGGCTCGGGCACCGGCAAGTCGGTGCTGTTGCGCTGCATCCTCGGGCTTGAGGTGCCGGATGCGGGCCAGATCCTGTGGCAGGGCGCGCCCCTGGCCGAGCGGCGCGCCGAATTCATGGACGGGTTCGGCATGCTGTTCCAGAACGCGGCGCTGTTTGACAGCATGCCGGTCTGGCGCAACGTGGCCTTTCGCCTGCTGCGCCGGATGCCGCGCGCCCGCGCGCGCGCCATCGCCATCGACAAGCTGGCGCGCGTGGGCCTTGGCCCCGAGGTGGCCGACCTCTACCCCGCCGAACTGTCGGGCGGCATGCGCAAACGTGCGGGTCTTGCGCGCGCCATCGCCGCCGATCCCAGGGTGATCTTCTTTGACGAGCCGACCACCGGGCTGGACCCGATCCGCGCCGCCACCATCAACGCCATGATCCGCGAGATCGTCGACGAGACCGGCGCCAGCGCCATCACCATCACCCATGACATGACCTCGGTGCGTGCCATCGCCGACCGCGTGGCGCTGCTCGACCGCGGGCGGCTGCGCTGGCAGGGCGATGTCGCGGCGATGGACACGGCCGGGGACGACTATCTGCGCGACTTCATCGCCGGGCGCGCCAGGCCCATGGCGCGGGCCCCGGGGGCCTAAGCCCCCGGCGCGAATTGGCGCGATCCGGACCGCCCCCCTTGTGCGAATCCCGCGCAGTTGCAACCATGGGTTCCAAGGAACCCCACATCGGAGACGAATTTGGGTCTGACCCCCACGCATCCCGCCACCGCAAGCCCCGGCGAAACCCTGCTGGAATTCCCCGACAACCGGCTTCTGATCGACCTGTGCGGCCCGCATGACCGCCACCTCGCCCGCATCGAGGAGGCGCTGAAGGTCCATGTCCTGCGCCGCGGCAACCTGCTGGCGGTGGTCGGTCCCGTCGACGCCCAGACCGAGGCGGCGCAGGTGCTGAACGCGCTTTATGCCCGGCTGGAACAGGGCCGCCCCGTCGAGGGACAAGAGGTCGAGGCGGCGCTGCGCATGGGCGTCAACGCGGTGACCGAGGGCCCCAGTCCGGCCGAGCAGCTGGAAATGTTCCAGTCCGGCCCGATCGAGCTGCGCACCCGCAAGAAGACCGTCGAGCCGCGCACGGACGCGCAGAAGGACTATGTGCGGGCGCTGTTTGCCAATGAACTGGCCTTCGGCATCGGCCCGGCCGGCACCGGCAAGACCTATCTGGCGGTGGCGGTCGGCGTCACCATGCTGATCGGCGGCCATGTGGACAAGATCATCCTGTCGCGCCCCGCCGTCGAGGCCGGCGAGCGCCTGGGCTTTCTGCCCGGCGACATGAAGGAAAAGGTCGATCCCTACATGCAGCCGCTTTACGACGCGCTGAACGATTTCCTGCCGGCCAAGCAGCTGCAGAAGCTGATGGAGGAAAAGCGCATCGAGATCGCGCCCCTGGCCTTCATGCGCGGGCGCACGCTGTCCAGCGCCTTCGTGGTGCTGGACGAGGCGCAGAACGCCACCACCATGCAGATGAAGATGTTCCTGACCCGCCTGGGCGAGGGCTCGCGCATGGTGGTGACGGGCGACCGTACGCAGATCGACCTGCCGCGCGGCGTGCAGTCCGGGCTGGTCGACGCCGAGCGGCTGCTGAAGCCGGTGAAGGGCGTCAGCTTCAGCTATTTCACCTCGAAGGACGTGGTCCGCCATCCGCTGGTCGCCCGCATCATCGAGGCCTATGACCTTGACGCCGAGGCGGCGCTGGCGCGCGGCGAGCCATTCGACGAGCGCGGCCAGCGCATCCCGCGGCGCGAGCCGCGCCTTGCCGGCGGGGGCCAGGCCGATGCATGACGCCGCAGCACCCGAGATCGTCGACATCGTCCTCGAGGATGAGCGCTGGGAGGATGCCGGCCTGCCCGCCATGGCCGAACGCGCCGCCCGCGCCGTCGGCGAATGGCTGTCCCTGGGCGATTTCCAGGTCGTGGTCATGGGCTGCGACGACCGCCGCATCGCCGAGCTGAACGCCGAGTTCCGCGGCAAGCCCAGGCCCACCAATGTGCTGAGCTGGCCCGCCTCGGAATTCGAGCCGCATCTGCCCGGCGCCCATCCCGCGCCGCCCGACACGGACGAGCTGGGCGACATCGCCATTTCCTTTGACACCTGCGCGCGCGAGGCCGAGGCGCAGCGCAAGCCCTTTGCCGATCACGCCACGCATCTTCTGGTGCATGCCTTCCTGCATCTGGCGGGCTATGACCATGTCGACGATCAGGATGCCGAAACGATGGAGGACGCCGAGCGCTCGATCCTGGGCAAGCTGGGCATTCCCGACCCTTATCTGGAACACGAGACATGACAAACGACCGAAGTCCCGACACGCCCGCATCCGCCGATCCCGCGAAGGCGGCCGAGGCCGGCGACGGGCGTGAGGCGCCGCCCACACGCGGCATCCTGGGGCGCATCCTGGGCGCCTTTGGCGGCGGCGAGGCCGAGGCCGCCGGGGCGGACGTGCCCGAGGGCCAGCGCCTGGCCGCATCCGGTGCACCGGGCATCCTGAACCTGCGCCGCATGCGGGTGGATGATGTCGCCGTGCCCAAGGCCGAGATCGTCGCCGCGCCGGTCAGCGCCACCCTGCCGGAACTGGTCGCGATGTTCCGCGAGCACGGTTTTTCCCGCGTCCCGGTGTATCGCGGCACGCTGGACAGCCCGCTGGGCATGATCCATCTCAAGGATCTGGCGCTGAAATACGGCTTTGGCGCCGAACCGCCGGTCAGGTTCGCGCTGCGCCCGATGCTGCGGCCACTGCTTTATGTGCCCTCCTCGATGCCGATCGGCGTGCTCTTGCAGCAGATGCAGCAAAAACGCATCCACATGGCCATGGTCATCGACGAATATGGCGGCGTGGATGGGTTGCTGACCATCGAGGACCTGATCGAGCAGGTCATCGGCGAGATCGAGGACGAGCATGACGAGATCGAGGCCGGGCTGGTCATCCAGGAAGGCCCCGGCCAGTGGCTGATCCAGGCCCGCACCCCGATCGAGGATGTCGAGGCCGAGACCGGCCTGCGCCTCGCCAGCGACGAGGAGGAGGACGAGATCGACACGCTGGGCGGGCTGATCTTCATGCTGACCGGCCGCGTGCCGGTGCAGGGCGAGGTCATCGTCCAGGAGGGCGGCGCCGAGCTCGAGATCGTCGATGCCGATCCGCACCGGGTCAAGCGCGTGCGCCTGCGCCTGCCGGGCGGCACCCCGCCGCCCGAGGCAGGCTGAGGCGTCGCGCTCAGATCGCGGCGAAGGCCGGGGCGTAGTCGATGCGGCTGCCCGCCGGCAGCTTCGGTCCGAGGATCATCAGATGCGGCCCGGCATAGGTCGAGTCGAGATCGGCCGGTCGAAAGCCGAAGCGCCGATAATAGGCCGGATCGCCCAGCACCACGATGGCATGGCGCGGGAATGCCGCCAGCGCCGCGCGCATCAGCGCGGTGCCGATGCCGCGGCCCTGCAGCGCCGGATGCACCGCAAGCGGCGCCAGCGCCAGCGCCGGGCCCTCGGCCGTCAGCGGCGACAGGGCGACATGGCCAAGAAGGGTATCGGCGGCGCTGGCGACCAGCGACAGCGCCAGATCGCCGTCGGCGCGCAGCCGTTCCACCAGCCGCGCCTCGTCGCTGCCGCCGAAGGCGCGGGTCAGCAGCGCCGCCAGCGGCGAATGGTCGCGGCCGGATTCCGCACGGATGACCGGCGTGACGTGATCGCGGTGGAAATCGCGGGCGATGCCGTGGCTTTCCCGGCCCCAGCGGCTGGCGTGCAGCCGCTTGCGATGCGCCTCGAAGGCGGATTCGTCGGCATAAAGCTCGTGCAGGTCCCAGGCCAGCGGATCCTGCGCCGGCGCACAGTCAAAGCGCAGGTTCCCCGGCTCGGCCCGGCTCAGCGCCGCATGTTCGTCCAGCAACTCGCGCACGTGCGCCACCTCGTCCAAGCTCCGGCAGCGCAGCTGCCCGCTCAGCGCCAGCAGCGGATGCGCCAGCGACAATGGCCGCTCTGCCGGCTCCGCTGGGGGCGGGTGGCGGTGAAAGTGGCGGGAATCGTCATCCATGCGAATATCCTTCTGAAAATCTTCGCAGCCGGCGGAAGAACCGCCCGGTTTCCCATATCGCATGCAACCATCGGAGGCGAGTGGCCGGGCGATGTCAAATCAAACCTGACCCGCCGGTGGCTTTTCCGACGAAAGCACTTGGCTTGCGCCCAGCGGGCGACGGGGTGCAAGCTTCTCTGGACCTTCGGCGCGACTTGCGCCATATCTTCGCCCGACACCGCTGCAAGAGGTCCGCACCCATGTCGTTTCTGCTTCGCTTTCTGACCTGGTGGAACAGCCAGACCCTGAACACCCAGGTCTGGACCAAGCTTTATGGCGAAAGGGTCGGCGAGGACGATCAGGGCAATGTCTATTACCAGTCCGGCGGCGGCAAGCGGCGCTGGGTAATCTACAACGGCGAATCCGAGGCCAGCCGCATCTCGCCGGTATGGCACGGCTGGCTGCACCACACCTTCAAGCTGCCGCCGACCCAGGACCCGCTGGCGGTCAAGGTCTGGGAAAAGCCGCATGAGGAAAACCAGACCGGCACCGCGGGCGCCTACCATCCCGCCGGCTCGATCCTGCGCGCCGAGCCGCTCGCGCGGCGCGATTATGACGCATGGCAGCCCGAGTAGGCGCATGACCACCACCGCCGAACGGGCCGAGCTTTGGGTCGGCGCGGCGGTCCTGGCCGTCGCCGCGGGCTTTGTGCTGTGGTCCACCTCGGGCAGCGCCGTGACCGCGCGGCTGGGCGGCGGATATGACCTGCGCGCCGCATTTCCCAATGTCGACGGCATCGAGGTCGGCACCGATGTGCGCGTGGCCGGCGTCCGTGTCGGGCGCGTCGCCGCGATCGACCTGAACCCGCAGACCTTCCTGGCCGAGGCGTGGCTGCGCCTGCCCGCGGACATCGCCCTGCCCAGCGACAGCGCGGCGCTGATCCAGTCCGACGGGCTGCTGGGCGGCGCCTATATCGAACTGCAGCCCGGCGGTGCCCCCGACAACCTTTCCCCCGGCGACGAGATCGAGGATGTCCAGGGCGCGGTCAGCCTGCTGTCGCTGATGATGAAATTCGTCGATTCCCAGGCATCGGAGGACAGTCCGTGACCGATCTTCTGGCGCGGGCCTGCCTGTGCCTGCTTCTGGCCGCGACCCCGGTCCTTGCGCAGGAAGAGGACCCGGCCGAGGACGACAGCCTGATGGTCGATCCGGCCTTCAGCGACGATCCTGCCGCGGTGGTGCCGGTCGAGCCCTCGGCCGCCGAGCGCCAGGCGGCGGTGGCGGCGGCGCGCGGCCCGGAAACCGCGCGCGGCGCCCGGGCCGAGCTGCGCGGGCTGGACAAGACCACCGGCCGGGCGCAGAGCTTTTCGCTGGCCGTGGGCGAGAGCGTGGCCTTCGGCCGGCTCGAGATCAGCCTCGGCGAATGCCGCTATCCGGCCGCCGACCCCAGTTCCGACGCCTTCGCCGAACTGACCATTACCGACCGGCGCGCCAATGCCCGGGTCTTTGCCGGCTGGATGATCGCCTCGTCGCCGGCGCTCTCGGCGCTGGACGATTCGCGCTATGATGTCTGGGTGATGTCCTGCAGCAAGGTCTGACGGTCGGGCAGCGGCCATGCGTTGAAATCGGCCTGCCGGGCTGAGGCGACGGCCAGGCGCCGCCGGTATTCGGCGCGGCTGATCGTCATCCCGCCCATCGAGGCCAGGTGCGGGCTGGGATATTGCGTGTCCCACAGGGCAAAGCCGCAGCGCGCCAGATGCCCCGAGAGCCAGATCAGCGCCGCCTTCGAGGCATTGCTTCGCCGCGAGAACATGCTTTCGGCAAAGAAGGCGCCGCCCAGCGACACGCCATAGGTGCCGCCGATCAGCGCGTCTCCCTGCCAGATTTCCAGCGAATGCGCATGACCCTGCCGGAACAGGTCCAGGTAAAGCGCGAACAGTTCCGGGTTGATCCAGGTCTCCTCGCGGTCGGCGCAGCCGCGGATCACCCCGGCAAAGTCGCGGTCGAGGCTGGCCTGCCAGTCGCAGCCGCGCAGATGCCGGCGCATCGAGCGCGAGACATGCACGCCCCCGACCGGCAGGATGCCGCGCAGCCCCGGCTCGAACCACAAAAGCTGCGGATCCTCGGCCGAGCGCGCCATGGGAAAGATGCCGCGGGCATAGCCCGCCAGCATCTGTCGCGCGGTCAGGTTCTGGCCCATGCGCTGTTCCGGTTCCGGTGGCGGTCAGGCGCCGGCCTTGTCCGCCAGCCAGCGCTCCAGCCAGTGGATGGAATAGTCGCCGCGCTGGATGTCGGGGTTTTCCAGCAGCGCCCGGAACAGTGGCAGGGTGGTGTCGATCCCGTCCACGATCAGCTCGCCCAGCGCGCGATGCAGCCGCGCCAGCGCCTCGGGGCGGTCGCGGCCATGCACGATCAGCTTGCCGATCAGGCTGTCGTAATAGGGCGGGATGCGATAGCCGTCATAGATGGCGCTGTCCATGCGCACCCCCAGCCCCCCCGGCGCGTGAAACTGGCTGATCCGCCCCGGCGAGGGGGTGAAGTTCGGCAGCTTCTCGGCGTTGATGCGCACCTCGATGGCATGGCCGCGGATCTGCAGATCCTCCTGGCGGAACTCCATCTCGTCGCCGGCGGCGACGATGATCTGCTGACGCACCAGATCGACGCCGAAGATCGCCTCGGTCACCGGATGTTCGACCTGCAGGCGGGTGTTCATCTCGATGAAATAGAACTCGCCATCCTCGAAGAGGAACTCGATGGTGCCGGCGCCGCGGTAGCCAAGCTTGGCCATGGCCCTGGCGCAGATGCCGCCGATGCGGGCGCGCTGTTCGGGGGTGATGACGGGGCCGGGGGCCTCTTCGAGCACCTTCTGGTGGCGGCGCTGCAGCGAACAGTCGCGCTCGCCCAGATGCACGGCGCGGCCGCGGCCGTCGCCAAAGACCTGGATTTCGATATGGCGCGGGCGCTGCAGGTATTTCTCGAGATAGACCTCATCGTTGCCGAAGGCGGCCTTGGCCTCGGCGCGGGCGGTGCGAAAGGCGGTCTCCAGCGCCGAGGCGTCGGCCGCAACCTTCATGCCGCGGCCGCCGCCGCCGGCGGTGGCCTTGATGATCACCGGATAGCCGATCTGCGCGGCGACGCGGCGCGCCGCCTCGACATCGGCCACGCCGCCGTCCGAGCCGGGCACCACCGGGATGCCCAGCGCCTTGGCGGTTTCCTTGGCGGTGATCTTGTCGCCCATGATGCGGATATGTTCCGCCGCCGGGCCGATGAAGGTGATGCCGTGATCCTCGAGCATCTGCACGAAGCCGGCGTTTTCCGACAGGAACCCATAGCCCGGGTGGATCGCCTGCGCGCCGGTGATCTCGCAGGCCGAGATGATGGCGGGCATGGACAGGTAGCTCTCGGTCGAGGGCGGCGGGCCGATACAGACGGATTCGTCGGCCATGCGCACATGCATGGCATCGGCATCGGCGGTGGAATGCACCGCGACCGAGGCGATGCCCATTTCGCGGCAGGCGCGGATCACCCGCAGCGCGATCTCGCCGCGGTTGGCGATCAGGATCTTGTCGAACATGGCCTAACTCACTCGACGACCATCAGGGGGGCGCCGAACTCGACCGGGCTGCCGTCGTCGACCAGGATGCGCTTGACGGTGCCGGCGCGCGGCGAGGGGATGTGGTTCATGGTCTTCATCGCCTCGACGATCATCAGCGTCTCGCCCTCGCGCACCTGCTGGCCGATGCTGACGAAGGCTGCGGCGCCGGGTTCGGGCGACAGATAGGCGGTGCCGACCATGGGCGAGGTCACGATGCCGGGCAGGCTGGCGGGATCGTCGCTGGCCGCGATCGCGGCGGGGGCGGTCACGGCGACGGCGGCCGGGGCCAGCACGGCGGCGGGGGCGGCCACGGCCTGCATCGCGACCTGGCGGTGCTGTTTGGACAGGCTGACCGTCAGGCGGTCGTTCTCATCATATTCGCGCTTGACCGTCAATTCGGTCAGATCGTTGCGGTTGAGCAACTCGGCAAGGGCCTGGATGAAGGCGACGTCGCCCTCGTGATCGCGCTTGCCGTGATCAGCGTTGTTGGAATCGTCGCTCATGCCGTCCTCTGGTTGTCGTTGCCGGGATCCGCGTTCTGCATCGCGCGGTGCAATTGCCGGCAGTTATAGACCGTCGCCCACCGCAAGGGAACGGGATTCGCCGCCTAGCCCCGGCGTTTCCAGCGCCGGTGCACCCAGAACCATTGCGCCATATGCGCGCGCACCCGCGCCTCGAGATCGTCGTTCAGCTGTTGCATCATCGCGGCCGCGTCGCCATGCGGCACCGGGGCGCCGACCTCGACGCGAAAGCTCAGCCCGTCGGGCTGGCGGATGCCGGCGACCGGCACGATCAGCGCGTCATAGCGCAGCGCCAGTTCCGCGGGCGTCAGCACGGTCCGGGTGGGCAGGCCGAAAAAGCGCAGCTCGGTACCGCGGTCGTCGAACTGGTCGAAGCCCAGCGACAGAAAACCGCCGCCCTTGAGAAAGCGCAGCATGGCGGCAAGCCCGGCGCGGCCGCGCGGAAACATCGGCTCGGCGATGGCGCGCATGGCGGGGATGTAATGGCGGTTGAAGGCCGCGTTGTTCATCGGACGATACAGCGCGCCCACCGGCCAGCCGCGCCCGACCATCGCCGCGCGCATGGCGTCGTAATTGCCGAAATGCGCCACCGCCAGGATCACCGGCCGCCCGGCCTGCGCCGCCTGTTCCAGCGCTGCAACGCCTGGGCCGGTCAGCGGATCGCGGCGGTGGATGCGGGCGGTGAACTCGTCTCCGGCATAGATCTCGGCCAGCGAACGCCCGGCATTGTCGGGCACCTCGCGGCATAGCCGGCGCACCTCGCGCGGGGAAAGATCGGGTCGTGCCAGGGCGAGATTGGCGCGGATGCGCCGGCGCCAGCCCGCCAGCGGCCCCAGCACGCGGGCAAAGAACCAGCCCATCGCCGGGATGCGCAGCCGATAGGGCAGCACGCGCGCCACCGCCATGAGCGCAAGGAAGGCGCCATTGGCCAGCCGGTCGCGCAGGTCGGGGGTCTCGGGGGCAGGATCGGTCTCGGTCATCAGGGTCTGGCCTGTCCGGGTCTGTGCATGGCGCGGGCCTCGCGCATCCAGACATAAAGCCCCGCACCCACGATGATCAAGGTGCCGGTGACCGTCCACAGATCGGGAACGGTGCCCCAGAACAGCCAGCCCCAGAGCCCGGCCCAGACCAGCCCGGTATAGCCGAAGGGGGCGATGGCGGCGGCCTCGGCCAGGGCAAAGGCGCGGATCAGCAGCGCCTGCGCCACCGTGCCCAGCGCGCCAAGCGCCAGGAAGGCGCCCAGATGCGCCGGCTGGATCGGCTGCCAGAAGAACGGCACCGCCAGCGAGGACAGGACCGTGCCGACCATGGCCGACCACAGCACCGAGGTCGCGGTCGAGTCCTCGCGCGCGACCCGTGTCAGCAGCGCACCGGCGGCATAGGTGCAGGCCCCCAGCAGCGGCAGGATCGCCGCCGGCTGGAACACGCCCGCGCCCGGGCGGATGATGATCAGCGCACCGCACAGCGCGGCAAGGATGCCCAGCGCGCGGCGGATGCCGATGGTTTCGCCCAGGAAAAGCGCCGCGCCCAGGGTGATCAGCACCGGGTTGATGTCCATGATCGCCGTGGCCTCGGCCAGGCCGATGAACTGCAGCGCGGTAAAGAACAGCAGGATCGAGCCCAGCTGCGTCAGGCCGCGAAACAGCTGCACCACCGGCCGCCGCGTCGCCAGTGCGCTGCGCAGGCGGGGGGCAAGGATCAGCGCCACGATCAGGAGGTTCACCGCAAAGCGCGCCCAGACCACCTGCATCGGGTGATAGCGCACCGACAGGAACTTGCCGATGGCATCCATCAGCGTGAAGATGAAGATCGCCGCCAAGAGCAGCGCGATGCCGCGCATCTGCGTCCTGCGCGCCGGGTCGCCGGCCGGGGCGAGAAGAGGGGGGGGCGGTTTCATGGCGTCCTGACTGCCCTTGGCTGGCGCCTCGTGGCGGTGTCGCAGCCCGCGGGCGGCATCTGTGCCCCTGGGCGCGCGCGCCGGCTATCTGGAAAGCGGAAAAGACCTGCAAGCGGGGCCGCGCCATGGCCAGCGCGGCCCCGCGATCTGTCAGCCCAGCAGGCGTTTCGCCTCGGCCACGGCGGCATCGGCGGTGATGCCGAATTCCTTGTAGAGCACCGGGGCCGGGGCCGAGGCACCAAAGCCGGTCATGCCGATGAAGGCCGAGCCTTCCTCGCGGCCGCGTTCGCCCAGAAGCAGCCAGTCCCAGGGCTGGCGCACGCCGGCCTCGATGGCGATGCGCACCGTGCCGGCGGGCAGCACGCCCTTGCGGTATTCGCCATCCTGGTCGCGGAACAGTTCCATCGACGGGACCGAGACGACGCGGGTGGGGATGCCCGCCGCCTCGAGCGTCTCGCGGGCAGTGACGGCGATCTCCACCTCGGAGCCTGAGGCCATGAGGATCACCTTCGGCGCGGCCGAGGCCTCGCGCAGGACATAGGCGCCCTTCGCGGTCAGGTTCTCGCCGGCGGTGTCGCGCAGGGCCGGCAGGTTCTGGCGCGAAAGCGCCAGCACCGTCGGCGTCGCCTCGCTGGAGAGCGCGATCTCCCAGGCCTCGGCGGTTTCCATCAGGTCGCAGGGGCGCAGGGTCACGGTATTGGGCGTGGCGCGCAGCAAAGCCAGATGCTCGACCGGCTGGTGGGTCGGGCCGTCCTCGCCCAGCCCGATGGAGTCGTGGGTCATCACATAGGTGACCGGCAGGCCCATCAGCGCCGAGAGCCGCATGGCGCCGCGGGCATAATCGGTAAAGCACATAAAGGTGCCGCCATAGGGGCGCAGGCCCCCGTGCAGCCAGATGCCGTTCATCGCCGCCGCCATGCCATGTTCGCGGATGCCGTAGTTGATGTAGCGGCCCTTGCGGTTTTCCGGGTCGAAGACGCCCAGATCCTTGGTTTTCGTGTTGTTCGAACCGGTCAGGTCGGCCGAGCCGCCGACGGTTTCGGGCAGCGCCGGGTTCACCAGTTCCAGCACCATCTCGCTGGCCTTGCGCGTCGCGACCTTGGGTCTGGATGCCAGTGCCTGCTCCTTGAGCGCGGCGATGACCGGGGCCAGCCGCTCGCTGGTGGCGCCCGAGACGCGGCGGGCGAATTCGTCGCGGTTCGCGGCGGCGTCGACGCGGGCGTTCCAGGCCTCGCGCGTGGCGCGGCCGCGGCTGCCGATGGCGCGCCAGTCGGTCAGGATGTCCTCGGGGATGTGGAAGGCGGGTGCCTCCCAGCCATAGGCGGCGCGGGTCGCGGCGATCTCATCGGCGCCCAGAGGCGAGCCATGCGCGCCCGAGCTGTCCTGTTTCTTCGGGGCGCCAAAGCCGATCAGCGTCTTGCAGGCGACCAGCACCGGGCGGTGGTCCTTGCCGCTGGCGGCGTCGGCCAGCGCGCGGCCGATGTCGGCGGCGTCATGGCCGTCGCAGGACAGCGTGCGCCAGCCCGAGGCCTCGAAACGCTTCCGCTGGTCAGTGGAATCCGACAGCGACACGCGGCCGTCGATGGTGATGTCGTTGTCGTCCCAAAGCACGATCAGGTTCTTCAGCTTCTGGTGGCCGGCCAG
>NZ_JBDHSP010000069.1:0-15079 GCF_039808215.1 Paracoccus sp. (in: a-proteobacteria) | reverse complement strand
CAGAACACCGTGAACAGGGTTGAGCTGGAGGCGTCGCAGGTCGAAGCCGAGGATGCCTTGGCTGCTGTCCGGGCGGCGGCTGCCGGTGATGAGGCCGTCACAACGACGCGGGCCGGGGGGCGGTTTGGGGCTGTCCGTCCGGCTGTGACTAGGTGGGACTTGGCCGCGCAATGCCGCGGCGACCGTCTCTTTAAGGCTCTGGTGCAGCAGGGCATGAAAGTTGCTGACTTGCGGGGCGCGATGGACGTTCGCCCGGCATGGCTGGCCGGTGGTTTGTCTGTCGGTGAGGCCGTGCTTGATGCTGCGCTGGAGGATCATTTGCACCAATTCGTGCCGACGCTGGCCGCCCGCATGGCTGGGTGACATTGGTGTGTGTCCATGGGGCGCAGTCAGCCTGCGCCCCCCCTTCTTACTCGACCTCGATGCCAGCCATTTCGGCAGCAGTCTTGCTTACAAGCGCGGTGTCCAGTTCCGGGGCGCTGATGATCCCGGCCAGACGCGTCACGATTTCGCGTGCGGCTGTGGAGAAAACCGCCCACGTGGCGGGCGTCATCATCGGGGTAAGCTCGTCGACGGTGGCGCCGTGGCCGTAGGCGTCGGCCTGGATGATCCAGACAATTGCGCGCTGCATCGCGAGAATGTCGAGCGGCTGGAAGTCGGGCTTGCCCATCTCAATGAAGTGCTTGGGCATTGCCGCAAGGATGCCATCCACAGTCGCGCGCTTGTGCTCCTCCTTGGCTTTGGCCAAGCTGTCGAACTTCTCGGGTGCGGCAAGTGCATCGGAAAGCGCCGTGATTGCGGCGCTGTTCGCGTCGCGGGGGGCGATTGCGCGGCGGCGTTCTTGCTGGCGGGCGTGGGTTTCGTCCAGCCGGGCAGCGGGCGGAATGACATGTTTGGGCATGTTGCGTTCGATCTGCATATGAGTCTCCGTGTTAACCGCTCGTGAGCGGCGGTTGATGGGGATCAAGTTCTTTTTGGGACTTGAGCTTCTGTTGCTGCGGGTGCGCCATGGTTGATATTCCGCCCGCAACACCTCCGGTTGCCGCCCCGTGCCGCGCGTCATCGCAGCCGCTGCGGGACGGGGCCTGCGCTTCGCCGTGGCGGGCTTGCCAAATACGGCGTGGAACGCCGCAATTAGCCCGTTCCCTGACGTCTCCGCCTTGCCCTCGCGCGCTGGTCGCTTTCGCACTGCGCGGACTAGGGGGATGGGGCGAAGGCGCGCGATCATGAAAAGTCTCATAGTGACAAGCCCCCGATGCCGCGCTGTCCCGGCTTGCGTCGCCGCCCGGCGGCTGCGGCCCCCAGCAATACCCCGCCCTTCGCGGTGCTGGCGGCGATCTGTCCGATAAGCCGAAGACCTTCCGTTCCTGCCTTCTTCACACTGGCGGGCTTGCCCGCTTTGCGACCGGGCAGTTTCATCATGCCTGTCCCGGCACCATGCGGCGCGGTCATCCTTGCGCCGATCCTTGCGTCCGCCGCCTCGGTCGGCTTGTCGCCGTCTTTGATCCGGGCGTTGACCTTCGCCAGTGTCGCGTTGCGGTCGATCTTGCCCGCGCCGATTCTCTGCCCTTCCGGCCCGATCAGGACGGCCCCCGGTTTCTTGCCCGGCTTCTGGGTGATCTCCATCCGCCAGCCATCCCGCGCCAGCCCGCTGTCCAGTGCCTGCTTGCTGCGGGCCGTCAACAGGGTCTGGCGGACGCTCTCCGGGGCTGTGTGCTGCCGTGGGTCGTGGCTGCTGCGCGGACCCGTCATGCGCTGGCCCTCCATGTCGGGGGCGTGACGGCCCGCCACGGCGGTTAGGCCGCGCTCGGCCTCGATCTGGCGTAACGCGGCTTCGGCCTTCGCATAGCTGTTGCTGTCGCTGACCACCCGCCCATCCGCGCCGACGCGGTTGGCCATGATATGCATGTGAGCGTGATCTTTGTCGCGATGGCGGATCACCATCGCCTGATTTTCAGACAGGCCAAGGCCGCGCAGCACCTCAGCGGCGTCTTGCCGCATGTCCTCGTTGCTCGGGTCGCCGTCCCTCGGATCGTAGGACACGACGATATGCATGACCGGCTGCCGCGTCCTGACGCTGACGGATGCGGCCACCTGCATTTCCTGCGCCGCATCTGCGGGCGTCTCTGATGCGAGATTGCGCATGTCTAGCACCTCGCCTCGGTCGTCGGCTGTGAGATAGCGCGCCAGCCGGTCGAACTCCGCGCCTTTCCGGATTTTCGCGATCATGCTCGGCCCCCGGCTTTACTGAAGTTTTGCCGCCGTGCAATCGCCCCCTGCGATGCGGTCGGTCTCCGCCGGGCCGTTTGGGATGATATGTTGCATCATTTCTGTTCCTTCTTGGGGATGCCCCGCAGCGTTTCCAGAAGGATGCGCGCTTCCGTCCTGATTCCCTGATGACTTGAGCGCAGGTTTTCTTCCGCCGCGCTGATCGCTTCTTCAAGCATGGGGGCGTCGATAGCGCGTCCGGTTTCGATCTCGCGCGCAACGCGTGACCAGAACCGGCCCATTTCCATTTCGCCAGCCGCCCGGAAATCCCGACACCATTCGAATGCGATTGCGGCGGGGTCGGTCGTGTCGTCCTGTCTGGTGTTCACGTTCTTTCCTTTCTTGAAGGTGACCCGGATTCCGGGTCGTCTGGGGCGCGCCAGATACCGCGCCAGCCCGGCGAAGTCGTGACCTTTGGTGGTCTTACCGATCATCAGCCTTCCCGCGCCGCATCGGTGTAGGCGCGCTGCATCGCCCCCGTTCCTCCGCACTCATGCCCTGCAAAAGCTCTAGATCCCGGTCGGCGCGCTGCACCAGCATTTCAACCCGCTCTTCAAGGCTTATGCCGCGCAGCACGGCCAGTTTCGCCCGTAGTTTCGCCCGTTCATCCGTAGTCATCGCTTATCCTTCCTTATGGTCGTTGATCAGATTGATGGGTCCCATGGTCCCGGCTCGTCTGGACCGTCTAAACGGTCCATCACCTCCCGTAGACAGGGTCGTTCCGGTCCTGCGAGATGGGCCAGCATGTGCGTGATGGTGTCACCATCGATCACTTCGATAGTGCAAAGGTCGTCGTCGCGGGCACCCGCGCCAAGGGCGGCGTCGGTGTCTACGCGGTTCGAGACGAGGGCCAGCACCTGCCCGAATTTCGTGAATGCGGCGCTGTCTTTGAAAAACAACTCAACTGACCGCCTCAACGGCTTATCGGCATGGATGTAAATTTCCGTTGGGTTATCCGCGATGCTCTTGAGGACATTGAACGCAGTCATTTACGCTTCGCTTTCCGGCCGACCGCCGCCCCAATAGCGGTTAGGACGTAAACAGTGAGGTTGGTTGCTCCGACCAAAATGGCAACAGATACTGCGACCACGGCCCGCACGGCTCGAACGTTATTCATTGAATTTTTCTCTCGATCTGCGCGGAAATGCTTTTGATGCTCTTATAGAGCGACGAAAGCGATTTAATGCTGTCGGCATTCAGGGATTTTGACTCATTGGCGACCCTCGTAATCTGGTTCAGGTTGGACCCAACCCGATTGAGCGCGGCGACGGCCTCGACCTCGATCTCGGTTTTTCGCGTCGGTAGCGGCTGACCCAAAGCGGACATGCGGATAAAGGCTGACTCGGTAAGGCCGCGTTGCTCGGCCTGCTGTCGAATGGCTGCGCGCTCCCTGTCATTCAGGCGGAGTTCGAAGCGAATTTCACGCTTGCGGGTGTTTTCCGTATCCATGTTCATTTCCCCCTTTTGGAGCCGCAGGCGACGTTTTCATGCGGGTTATGCCCGGTGAAAACATTGCTTGCTTTCTTACTTTACAGGATAGACACTCTCTTCATATAAATCAATACTTTATACGTAATAATCACGGGAAAGTTGTAAGCCTCATGGGGATACTGGAAAAGATACGGGATCAGGTTTTTGTCTGTGCAATATACGGATCACCGATCAGGATTATTTACAAGCTGCCCCGGTCTGCTTATCCCAACGCTGTTGCCATGCTCAAGCGATGCAGGGCCGATACTGGTGAGGTCACACACGCAAGAATTTATGTGGGGGAAGAATTTTCAGGTTCAGATTGCCGGGCCGAACGTCAAGAATCCATCCGTCATGAAATTCATCATCTCCGAATTTGTGAAATTGATTTGCAACGTAATCTGTCACCGATTATTGATGAGGCAACAGCAATTACTGATGAAATTCACTCTCCGGAAATGCTTCAAGCATACAGGAGTGTTGCCGTTAATCAAAGTGAAGTGGATGAGGAGGCTTTTGTTCGAGTTGCCGATGCGTATGCTGCCGGGTATGAGGTTCAATGCTCTAAAGAATTGAATGATGTGCTTGTAAATATAACTGCGCCGCGCGGGAATATAGCCTTGGCTAACTTGGCGGGCTGCGTGGCCTTGGTATTTACAATGATGCTGTGGTTTCTATTTGGATAACTCGCCCTGCCTCATTGGTTTTTTTGGTTTCCGGGGCGCTTGCGTGAGCCAGACCCAGAATTTGCAACCTCTCCTTTTCTCACCGTCCTTTCCTTTTCTTACTGCCCCTGCGGCCTTTTCCCTCTCTAATCATAGGGGGGGTGGGGTCTCCCCGCGCCCATGGGCGTCACAATTTCAGCGGTCCAGCAGCATGTTGGCCGTTACCCCTTTGGGGGGGGTAACGGAACCGCCGTCAGGACGGCGGAGAGGGGGGGGCACGGGCGATAAGCCCGGCAATTCGGCCAAAGGCCGCAGGAGATAGAGTGTCGATCACGGATGCAGCAGGGCAAGGACGGAGACAACGAAGTTTGTAGGTGCGTCTACCTAGCGTGGACATCCCGGCGAGGGTCAATTATTCCGTGGCTGCTCTACTTCGCGATCAGTCCGGGTAGGATTGTGGGTATATCCTGCATCAGCACAAGCGCGCATTCGACAGTTTCGCCGGTCATGGCAATCTGCAATTGCCCGGCGGGAACGGCCTGATCCCATGTGAAGCTTTCGGTCAGGAAGTTCAGCACGCCGCGCTTGTAGTCAGTATCCGGGTTTTGCAGGTGGTCGCCCTTCGTCTCCATGACGACGATGCGCCCGGCACCGGCATTGCTGCCCGTCGCGAAGATGAAGTCAGGATAGATGCGCCCGCGCTTCCAGCCTTGCAGCCCGTAATTGGTTTTCGCAACGTTGCGGTGCCACCATTTGACCGCCGCTTCGCCGTCAAGGTGAACAGCAACGTTCTGTTCCTCGCCGTTCAACTCGTTTCGCAAGACCGGCGCGAACAGGCTGCGTTCCAGTGGGCCGCCCTGCGCCCCCGTCAGGTGCGGCGAGTTCGCGGCTTCGGTCGTGGCGATGTGATCGGGCATCTGCCAGTTGTTGCCGTCCAGCCGAAGGCGGAACTGGATGCGCCCGGCCTTCACGTCTTCGCGGAACAAGGCTTCCGCACGGGCATCCCGTTCCTTGAGAAGCGCAAGCCGCAATGTGTCGATGATGACGCCGGACGCGCTGCCCAGCTTCACCTGATCGAAGCCGCGCACCTTCAAGGCCGTCAGCAACTGGCCGACAAGACCACGGGCAACGAATGGGTTCGGCACCAGATCGGAAATCACCCGCACCGCATAGGACGCCTCGAAGCGCAGGGCCTCTGCCGCTGCGGCAACGACCTCTCCCTTGAAATAGGCGTCTTCCCCGGCATCGGTCAGGGCGATGCGCTGCAACTGCGCCGCCGCCTGCCGGGGGTTCTCCGGTATTGCGGCGGCAACGGCGGCGGTCGAGAAGTCGCGCCAGTCGATTGCCGCCAGAATGTCGGTTTCGTAGTCAAGTTCGCGCAAGGCCGCGCCATCCTGCCGCAGCACCTTGGGCAGATAGATTTGCATGGTCTTGAAACCCGGTCGCCGTTCGATCCGGCGGGATGTGCCTGGGTTCTGCGCGGCACCGCCCTGCGGAACCTCAAGCACAAGATCGGCCAGCCCGTCCTTTTCCAGCCCGGTCTTGATCGCTTCAACCACCGTATTCGTGGCCGCGTGATGCGTGACCACATAGCATTCATCCAGCGCCGGAACGCCGGTTTTCAGCGCATAGGGCTGGCGCAGGATGCGGCCCACAAGCTGCGTCATGGCCGACAGATTAGATGCCGCCGCAAGCGAACACAGGACATAGGCAAAGGGGCAATCCCAGCCCTCTTGCAGCGCGGCCTTTGTTACGATCACCCGGACGCGGTTCGTCGGTGAAAGCAAGTCTTGGTTCTCGGGCTGGTTCAGGTCGTTCTGTTCGGCGGTCTTGATCGCAACTTCCGCGTCGTCCAGTCCCGATTGCAGCAGCCATTCCTTTACATCGTCCGCGTGGATATGCTGGCCGTCGCGCTGCTCCTTGCCGGTGCGTTCCACCTGCACAAGCATGATGGGGCGAATATAACCCAACGTGCCCTTGTCGGCCCCGTAGGCGGTTGCCTCGGCTTGCAATTCATTCAGCCGCCCAAGCGCCGCCGTCAGCGTGCCGCGCCAGTCCGCCCCCTGCCGAGGATCAAGGTTCAGCGGCATCTTGATCATGTCTTCCGCGTGCAGTTCTCGGCCCGTCACCTCAACCAGAAGGTTCGCATAGCGGGCCGGGCGCGGGTTCGGCGGGCGACCTTCTGCAACGTCCTTGGGCGTGGCCGTCAGTTCCAGAACGAAGATCGGGTTGAAGCCGAACAGCGTGTCATGCGCTAGATCGGACGTGGCCTTCTGCCCTTCATCCATCACCACGACAGGGCGGATTTTCCGCAAGGCATTGCCAAGGCTGTCCTTCACCATCGGGAACAGACCCTGATAGCCGTCGAAATTCGGGGTCGCCGCCAGTTCACGGGCATGTGCCGCCTGATCGCCCTCGGGCGGGAAAAAGCCATGCACATCGCCCCGGTCTCGGAACATGCGCAGCGTGTCCTTGTTCTGGCGGTTCCCGGCCTGCAACATCAGCACCATGACGCAGAGGTTCGCGTCCACGTCGCGGGCGTCCAGACGGTCACCCTTTTCCATGATCCTTACTCGGCCTGCCGCCGCGCGGTCCAACGCCTGCCGGTAAGGATGCTGACGGTCCTTCAGATGCTTGAGCGTCTGCGAATAGATTGCTTCGTTCGGCACGACCCAAAGCACGAACCCGGTGTTCTTCGCCAGATAGCGCCCCATGATCCGGCTGACCGTATTCACGGCCAGCCACGTCTTGCCGCCGCCTGTGGGCACCTTGAGCGTCACGTTCGGCACGGCACGCCCGATGCCGTCCTTGCGAGGCGAGAAGGGCACCCCCGCACGGGACGCGGGCAAGCGCCCTGCCTCCTTCACCTTCGCCCAAGCGGTTTCGGTAAAGTCCAGCGCGGCAATGGGCAGGTTCGGGTTCTGGACACGCAGGGCGTCAATCTGGTCGGCTTCCACCTTCCGCGCCTTGAGTTCATCAAGATAGACGTCCAGCGTGTCCAGAACCCGTTGCTGATAATCGAGCGTCCGCATGGCTTACACCCGTTCGACGCGATACAGCGCGAAAGGCAAAGGCACGAACTCCACCGTCAGCCCTTCGGCATCCAGAAGACGCTGGCTGACATAGCGGGCGGGGGCAAGGACAAGGTGGCGGTCGTCCGGATATGCTGCGGCCACCTGCCGGGCAAAGGTCAGGGTCAATGCGGCATCGGGCGATTTCAGCCAGTCCAGATCGGGGCGATAGATCAGCCAGACGCGGGTGCCGTTGACCATGCCGACGTGGAAACTGTCGGCATCCATCTGGCCGGGCGGCACCGGCTGCGACGTTGCCATGTGGAACAGGATGCCGCCCAAGGCGTCAAAGCCGGGCAGGTCGTCGCCGGTCAGGATGCGGTCAAGTTCGACGGGTTCCCCAAGGGTGCAATAGGTGAAGCTGCCGCCCAACCCTTCGGCGCGTTCGGCCACGGCTTTTTCGCCTGTGACGATCAGTTCGCCGTCCTTCACCTCTTTCTTGATCCGGTCGAATTCATGCCCGTGCAAGTTTTCGATGCCCTGCACCTTGTGAACCAGTGTGTCGGCCTTCTCGATTGCCCGCCAGTTCAGCTTTTCGCGCAGAAGTTCGGCCTTTTGCGTGCCCTTGAAGTCATAGCCGTTGACCACCCGCCGCACCCGTTCGGCGGTCAACCGGTCGGCATAGTCCTCCATTTCGACAAGGATAAAGCGGCGATTACCTCCATCGCGCTTATTGGCTTCCAGAACGGCATGGGCGGTTGTTCCGGAACCGGCGAAGGAGTCGAGGACGATAGAATCTTCGCTGGCGGCCAAGGCGATAACTGTTTCGAGCGTTCCAAGAGGCTTAGGGAATTGGAAGAGATCCCCTAACCCAAGCTCGCCCAGTTCAACCGTGCCCTGTTCGGAAATATATTTACTGTCGGTCCAGATAGTTTTAGCCTTTATTGATTCCTTGCGATATTTCTCAAAAATACGCCATTCGCCGCCTCTGGTTTTCGCGCCATATATGAACTCAGTTGTTCCGTCGGTCGTGAATTTTTTCGCTCGCTCGACTCCCCACCTCCAGCAGCTATCAATCCCTTCGCTGTTTTTGGGATACACTGCCGTAGCCCCTGGATACTCCTCCACTGAAAGGCGATGATTTCCATCATCGTCTTTTAACTCTTCGGATACGTAAAAGGGATAGAACAGATTTGGCCTGTTATGTCTGCCGAACTTTGGATTCCGATTCCTTAGCTCTCGCGCCGAGTAATTTCCAAAAGAATCCACTGATGGTAGATTTGCGCCCTCCGTTTCAATTTCATTAACTGAAACGGATTCACTCTTTCCATAGACGAGAAGATACTCGTGCGTCTTAGCAATATCCTTATATGTTTGTCCGCGCTTGTTTGATTGGATAACAATCTGCGCGATAAACCCGTCTTCCCCGAATAGCTCATCGAGCATTTGCTTGAAGCGATGAATCTCGTTGTCGTCCAACGTGACCCAAATGCTTCCGCTGTCTGAGAGTAACTCATGCAGTAACCGCAGGCGCGGCCACATCATCGCGCACCATTTGTCATGGCGCAGGCCGTCTTCGATCCCGATAGGGTTCGCTTCCAGCCATTCCTTGATCATTGGGGCGTTCACGTTGTCGTTGTAGGCCCAACCTTCGTTCCCGGTGTTGTAAGGCGGGTCGATGAAGATGCAGTCCACCTTGCCCGCATACATCGGCAACAGGGCTTTCAGCGCATGCAGGTTGTCGCCCTGAACGATCAGGTTGCCGTCAAGCCGGACCTCGCCGATTCCCTTCTCGGGCTGCGGGATCAGGGGCCGGGCGGGCACGGCAAGGTGATGGTTCCAGACGAATTCCTTGCCCTTGAACACCAGTTCCGTCATGCGCCTGTCCCCGCTTGC
This sequence comes from Paracoccus sp. (in: a-proteobacteria), assembly GCF_039808215.1. Taxonomy (GTDB): domain Bacteria; phylum Pseudomonadota; class Alphaproteobacteria; order Rhodobacterales; family Rhodobacteraceae; genus Paracoccus. Next base: position 5,769 of record NZ_JBDHSP010000069.1, on the reverse strand, counting down.
AGTTTTCCGCTTTACACCACTTCCCGGCAGGTCTCGGCAAGTGCAAAGCTGACAGCCCTACCTGATGGGACACTCTCGGCGCGTGGCGCATCAAGGCAGAAACGGCGTCACCACTCGTAAGCATCTGTCGCCACCAATGACTATTGCGATGCTGCGTATGACGATGGGGCGAATTTCATCTTTCTGAAAATTCCCATTGATTTCAAAGTGATTGTCACGGGAAATGGTGGGCGACCGTGACCCCGATTGTGACCTATGCTGGAAATCCGTTCCTTCACGAAATTGTTCCTCGATCAGGACTTCCGGGGTGGGGAGTTCCAGCGACCGCCCCGAACGCGCTTTGGTCGTTGCAGCACCGTCTGCGCCCGGGATCGGGCCATTCCTCACAGGAGATAGTCTGTAGATCAGAGATGAGGCGGGGGCGGGCCGGAGACGTCAAGTATCGGAGGCCAGCCCCCGCCGGGGGGGGGGCGGAAGCGCTCTCTCCTTTATCGGTCCTAATTAGAAAATTCGGGGTAGAGCTTCGACGGCAACGCAAAGCTGCTCGATTGGCGACTGGCTGCCGTAGCGGTCGTCCTCGATATCTCCGACTAGATGGCCGAAAAGCTCGGCCCGGATATGCTTTTCCACGTCAGACTCCGCCCTCAAGCCCTGAACGGCGTAATGGCGGAACGAGTGAAAGGACTTCTTCGGCTGCGGCCCAAGTTGATCGGCTTGGATATTGCGCCACATGTAGTCGATGGCATCTCCAATCTGCGACCCGGCACTTTTTCTTTGCAGGTCGTAGAAAAGTTCCGGTCTGCCCGCGTCGCGCTGGCTCTGCGCATAGTCGAGAAATCCCAGTTCGATCAGATGCGAATGAATCGGGATGCGCCTTTTGCTTTGCGGATTTTTCAGCCCGCGCCGCCCGTTTGGACGGATCAGCATGATAGGGGTGCCGTCTTCTTCGCTGATGTCGGCGGTTTCCAATCCGCAGATTTCTTCTCTCCGTGCGCCGCTGTATGCGGCGATCAGCGGCACCCAATATAGCCAATCGCGGATGACGACCGACCCCGGTTCGCGCCGGCGGCGCTTTGACTTGGAGCCTGTCCAGACGGGCGCGGCGAACAGCTTCTGCACGTCCTTGAATGTGAATGCGTCGCGCTGGTCTTTTGCTGCCGTTTTCTCGATGCGGCGCAGCAAAGACGGGTCGATGCTCGCATCGACTTTCAATCCCTCGCCTCTGGCGGCTTTGAAAATCTTGGAGAGATGGGACAGGTTGCGGTTGATCGTGGCGACGGACATGCCGACCGCAACGCCAGCCTTTTCCGCTTCCGCCATGATCTGATGGATGGTCTTTTTCCGCTCTGCCTCACTCCGGCGATATGTTGGCGGCAGGCGGTCCATTGCGTCAACGAATATCGCCAGATGCCGTTGTTTGACTTTGCGCACGTCCGTCACGCCGGTCACTTCGCAGAATAGTGCTGCCACCGCCTTCGTCTGAGTCAATGTCTTCTCATTGGCCCGGTTGGTGCGGGCGTGAGTGCGGCTCATGCGCTCCGTCACGTCTAGAATGTTGGCCGAGAAGCCATCGCCGGCAGGCCGTGTGGTCGTCACCGGCTCGCGTTTCGTCCTTGGCTTCTTCTCATACCCGCGCTTGAGCTTGAGCCGAGGCCGCTCGGGGGCCGGCTCTGGCTCGGCTGGCGCTTGGGTAGGGACGGCCGTGGCTGCCGCTGTCGGGGCGTTGCGCGGTTTCGGTGCGATGGCCGCAACCGCCGGGGCCACAGGCGTGACTTTGGCCGGCGTTGGCGAGGGTGTGGGCAATGCCGCCACCGCTTGGGCCGGGGCCTGATGATTGTGCCGGACGATGCCGTTGGTCTTGCCTGCCGGCTTTTTCGGCGGCTCATCGTCTGGGGCGTCGTGCAAGAAGAAAAAGAAGAAGGCGCGCGCTCCGTCAGGGGCCGGGTCCATCCCGGCGGCTTCCATTTCTATGGCTGCCCGTTCGCGCTGAATCGCGGCACGGATGCCTTTTGCGACGGTCTGTAACGTGGCCTGCCCGTGGTCAAGGAGATTCCAGCCGGCGAGAGATGCCGCAGTGGCAACGCCAGCCAGACGGCGGGCCTGAAAGGGATCAACGGTCCCAAGCGGCGCTTGGATCGGCTTGCCGCGATATAGGCGGCGCCAAACGTAGTGGTAGCCGCGACGAATGACGTAGTTGGCAATGCCCATGGCCGGCCCTCGAAGGGGGGCAGCAGCAGGGAAGGCGCGCCGCGAACGCGTCATCACGCTGACGTGATGTCACTAGTTCCACAGCGACGGCTCTAAGTGCCTGTGATATAAACATCTCTGGATCAGATGGCTGGGGCGGTAGGATTCGAACCTACGGTACACGGTACCAAAAACCGATGCCTTACCACTTGGCCACGCCCCAACTGTGGAGCGGTGTCTACTTAAGGCCGTCCGGGGTTGCAAGGGTAAAACCGAAAAAACTTGTCGACCGGCGCGAAGCGTCCTATCCGCCCCGGCATGGAACATTTCGATATTGCCATACTGGGCGCCGGCGCCGCAGGGCTGTTCTGCGCCGGCTCGATCATGCAGCTTTGCGATGGTACCGCGCCGCGAGTCATTGTGCTTGACCATGCGCAGGCTCCTGGTGAAAAAATTCGCATTTCTGGCGGCGGACGGTGCAATTTTACCAATCTATTCGCCTCTACGGATCGTTTCCTGTCGTCAAATCCCAGATTCGCCGCCTCGGCGCTGGCGGGATATGCGCCGCGGGATTTCGTGGCACTGGTGGACCTTGCCGGGATCGGCTGGCATGAAAAATCCTTGGGACAGCTGTTTTGCGACCAGAGCGCGCGGCAGATCGTCGATCTGCTGCTGCACCGGATGCGCGGCGCGCAGCTGCGCCTTGCCACCACCATCGGGCGGGTCGAGGCCGACGCCACCGGCTATCTCATCCAGGTTCCGGGCGGCGCGATCCGGGCGCGCGCGGTGGTGGTGGCCACGGGCGGCAAGTCGATCCCGCGCATGGGCGCCACCGGCTTCGGCCATGACCTCGCACGCCAGTTCGGTCTTGGCCTGGTCGAGCCCCGGGCCGGGCTGGTGCCGCTGACCTTTGCCCAGCAGGATCTGGACCTGTGCCGACCGCTGGCGGGGATCTCGCTCATGGCCGAGGTCCGGCACGGCAGCGGCCGCCGCCGGGCCATGTTCCGCGACGGGCTGCTGTTCACCCACCGCGGCCTCTCCGGACCGGCGATCCTGCAGATCTCGAATTTCTGGCAACCCGGGGATGAGATCTCGGTCAATCTGGCACCAGACATCGACATCGCCGCGGCCTTGCATGAGGCGCGCGGGCAAGGGGGGCGGGTCAGCCTGGCCGCGGCCCTGGCGCGCTGGCTGCCCGCCCGGCTGGCCAGCGCCATCGCCGAGGAAGACGGTCGCGGCACGACGCGCCTGGCGGAACTGTCCAGGGCCGGGATCGCCCGCCTGGCCGAGCGGATCGGCAACTGGACGCTGCGCCCGGTCGGCTCGGAAGGCTGGCGCACCGCCGAGGTGACGCTGGGCGGCGTGGACACGCGGGCGCTTGATTCGCGCAGCATGCAGGCCAGGTCGCGGCCGGGGCTGTATTTCATCGGCGAGGTCGTGGACGTGACCGGCTGGCTGGGCGGCTACAATTTCCAATGGGCCTGGGCCTCGGGCCATGCTGCCGCACGGGCGATCATCGCCGCAGCGTGACGGCACCGGCAAGGCCCCCGGGGCGAGATGCCGGGTCTTGGGGCTTGCATCGCCGGCGGCCTCGCGCTTCCCTGTCGCCACAGCCGGCGGAGGGCAGCATGGCGCGCAAGATCATCATTGATACCGACCCCGGCCAGGACGATGCCGTGGCCATCCTGCTGGCGCTGGCCAGCCCCGAGCTTGAGGTGCTGGGCCTCAGCGTCGTCGCCGGCAATGTGCCGCTGCACCATACCGAACGCAATGCCCGGGCGCTGTGCGAACTGGCGGGGCGCCCGGACCTGGCCGTGCATGCCGGCTGCGACGCGCCCATGCACCGCAAGCTGGTCACCGCCGAGCATGTGCATGGCAAGACCGGGCTGGACGGGGTGACGCTGCCCGAGCCGGTCCTGCCGCTTGCCCCCGGCCATGCCGTCGATTTCCTGATCGAGACCCTGCGCCGCGAAAGCCCCGGCTCGGTGACGCTGGTGCCGATCGGGCCGCTGACCAATATCGCCACTGCCTTCCAGCGCGCCCCCGACATCATTGCGCGCGTGCAGGAGATCGTGCTGATGGGCGGCGCCTATTTCGAGGTCGGCAACATCACCCCCGCCGCCGAGTTCAACATCTTCGTCGACCCCGAGGCGGCGCAGCTGGTCTTTGCTGCCGGCGCACCGCTGACGGTGATGCCGCTTGACGTGACCCACAAGGCGCTGACCAGCCGCGCCTGGGTCGAGAGCCTGCGCGCCATGGGCCGCGTCGGCCAGGCGGTCGCCGGCTGGACCGATTTCTTCGAGCGCCACGACCGCGAGAAATACGGCTCGGAGGGCGCGCCGCTGCACGATCCCTGCACCATCGCCTGGCTGCTGCAGCCGGAGCTGTTCTCGGGTCGGCTGATCAATGTCGAGATCGAGACCCGCGGCGAATTCACCCTGGGCATGACCGTGGCGGACTGGTGGCGGGTCAGCGGCAGGGCGCCGAACGCGACCTTCATCCGCGACCTGGACCGCGAGGGGCTGTTCGCGCTGCTGACGCGGCGCATCGGCGATCTGGACCGCCGGCTGAGCCAGGCTGCCCCTCTTCCGTGGTTGCCGCCCGAGATGCAAGGAGGAATTTGAGCAGCTGGACAGGTGATCGAGCTCGGTCTTCTTCAGGCCTCATTGTGCGGCCATACATTCTGCCGCAGGCCGGTATGGTGATCAGCGGATGGGGTTCAAATCTGGCCTCAGGACTTGATTGCCCACAGTGGGTCACTGGTTTTTCCCACCCTGATCTCATCGATCGTTTTGCCCATTCTGGTTGTCGCCTTCTCGCACCTCCGTTGCACCGATGCCGTTTCGCCGCTTGCCTGACAGGTTCTAGGCGGCTGCGATCGGCATCGGATCCCTGTAATTCTCACTGCGCGTCAGCATGGCCCAGATCGTTCTGGCCATCTTGTTGGCGAGTGCGATGGCCACCAACATCTTCGGCTTGCGGTCCAGCATGTGGGCCAACCAGGTTCCCTCCCGGATCGACTTGCGGCCCAGCCATGTCAGACGCGACATCGCGCCGACAATCAGCAGGCGCCGGATATCAGCCTGCCCGGCCTTGCTGACCCGGCCGAGGCGCTGCTTGCCTCCGGTCGAGTTCTGTCGGGGCACGAGCCCGAGCCAGACGGCAAAGTCGCGCCCACGCCGGAAGGTTTCCAGAGGTGGCGCGAAGGCTTCGATGGCCAGGCTTGTGACCGGGCCGACGCCCGGCATGGTCTGAAGCCGACGTGCCGTTTCGGTGTTTTCTGACGTGGACCTGATCTGTTTCATCAGGGCATCGATCCGCACCGCCTTCTCGGCAATCTGTTGGCGCAGGTCGCGGCAGATATCGCGGACCATCTCTGGAAGATCGGAGGCCGCATCCTCGATGATCGCCTCTATGCGCCTGAGACTCGCGATGCGAATCGGCAGGGCGTGGCCGAATTCGTAAAGGTTTGACCGGCCTTGCAGTTACCCACAAGTTGATGCTGAGAGGTGGCTGCGAAAATCTGAACAGCCGGGATAAGTGGATTTTCCGCGCAATGGCGGCATGATGCTGCGAGCGAGG
>NZ_JBDHSP010000068.1:0-15628 GCF_039808215.1 Paracoccus sp. (in: a-proteobacteria) | reverse complement strand
GTAATGCCTTGATTTTGCATATGCTGGATACTCAAGCAGGCTCAAAATGCCCGCGGAACTGTCGAACTTCGGGGGCCTGCATCCGGTCCTGGGCGCGCTGCGTCTCAACCTGACCTTTCGCCGCGCCGGAATCTGAAAGGGGGGCCTCTGCCCCCCTTGCCCTATTTCCAGATCGGCGCGTGGCGATTCACGTCCTTGTAAAGCAGGTAGCGGAAATTCCCCGGACCGCCGGCATAGCAGCATTGCGGGCAGAAGGCGCGCAGCCACATGAAATCGCCCGGGCCGACCTCGACCCAGTCGCGGTTCAGGCGATAGACCGCCTTGCCCTCGATCACGAACAGCCCGTGCTCCATGACATGGGTTTCCGCAAAGGGGATCGAGCCGCCCGGCTTGAAGGTCACGATGGTGATATGCATGTCGTGGCGCATATCGTTCGGGTCCATGAAGCGGGTGGTGGCCCAGCTGTCATTGGTGTCGGGCATCGGGATCGGCGCGATGTCGCGATCACTGGCGATGATCACCTCGGGCTTGTCCAGCCCCTCGACCGCCTGCCAGCGCTTGCGCCACCAGTGAAACCGCGAGGTATCGGCGCCGTTCCTGACCTTCCAGGGCGTGCCGGCGGGGATATAGGCAAAGCCGCCCGGGGTCAGTTCATGCGTCTTGCCGTCGATCGTCAGGCTGATCGCGCCATCGGTGACGAAGATTGCCGATTGCACGCCGGCGTCATCCTCGGGCCGTTCCGATCCGCCCTGGGGTTCCAGCTCGACGATATACTGGCTGAAGGTTTCGGCGAAACCCGACAGCGGGCGGGCGATGATCCACATGCGCATGCCGCTCCAGCCCGGAAGGAAGCTGGTCACGATGTCGCGCATCGTGCTGGCCGGGATCACGGCATAGGATTCGGTGAAGGTGGCGGTGTCGGTCGTCAGGTCGGTCTGCGGCGGCAGGCCGGCAAAGGGCCCGGCATAGGTCGCGGTCATGGCTCGTCTCCATTGGCCGGGAATGCCGGCGCATTCGGGTGGACCCTGCCCGCGGCGGGCAGGGCGCGGCAAATCGGGGGGTCAGCCCAGCATGTGCTGCAGGCGCAACTCGCCGATGCGGCTGACCTGGCGTTCGGCCTCGGCGCGTTCGGTTGGCGTGTCGTTTTCCAGCCGGCGCTGCATGTGGGCCATGATCGAGGGCTTGTCGTGGTCGCGCACCGCGATGATGAAGGGGAAGCGGTGCTTTTCGACATAGGCGGTGTTCAGCCGGTCAAAGCTGGTGCGTTCCGCGTCGGTCAGGCTGTCGAGACCGGCGCTGGCCTGTTCCAGCGTGCTGTCGGCGGTCAGGCGTTTCGCCGCGGCCAGCTTGCCCGCCAGGTCCGGGTGCGCCAGCAGCACGCCCAGGCGTTCCTCGTCCGAGGCCGAGCGGAAGATCTGGGCCATGCGCGCGGCAAGGCCGCCGGGCGTGTCGTGGATCGGCCCCATCTCGCCGTCCCAGACGCGCTCGGCGATCCAGGGCGAATGTTCATAGACGCTGCCGAATTTCGCCACGAATTCCTCGCGGCCCATCTGGGACGGACGCTCGCGTGCCTGCCAGGGATGGGTTTTCGCCCAGTGGCGCGCGATGTCGAGACGGGTCGCGAACCACACGCCCTGATGGCTGCGGGCATGATCCAGAAAGCGCTTGATCGCCATGGCGCGGCCGGGGCGGCCGGCCAGGCGGCAATGCAGCCCGATCGACATCATCTTGGGCGCGCCGGCCTCGCCCTCGGCGTAAAGCATGTCGAAACTGTCGCGCAGATAGTCGAAGAACTCGACCCCGGTGCCGAAACCCTGGCCCGAGGAAAAGCGCATGTCGTTGGCGTCCATCGTATAGGGCACCATCAGCTGCGGCTTGCCGTTGTGGACATGCCAATAGGGCAGGTCGTCGCCAATGCTGTCGGCGAGATATTCGAAGCCGCCTTCCTCGCAGCCCAGCGCCACGGTGTTCATCGAGGTGCGGCCCTGGTAGAATCCGCGCGGACGCTCGCCGGTGACGCGGGTGTGCAGATCGACGGCGCGGGCGATGTGCTCGGCCTCCAGTTCGCGCGGGGCGTCCTTGTATTCGATCCATTTCAGCCCGTGGGTGGCGATTTCCCAGCCGGCGCCTTGCATGGCGGCGACCTGTTCGGGGGCGCGCTCAAGCGCGGTGGCGACGCCGTAGACGGTGATCGGCACGTCTTTCAGCAACCGGTGCAACCGCCAGAAGCCGGCGCGCGCGCCGTAGTCATAGATCGATTCCATGTTCCAGTGCCGCTTGCCCGGCCAGGGCTGGCAGCCGATGATCTCGGACAGGAAGGCTTCCGAGGCGGCGTCGCCGTGCTCGATGCTGTTCTCGCCGCCTTCCTCATAGTTCATGACGATCTGGACGGCGATCCTGGCCCCGTTCGGCCAGCGCGGGTGCGGCGTCTTCTCGCCATATCCGATCATGTCGCGGCTGTATCGCATCGCTTGCGTCCTTCTGCTTCGTTCCGGCTATCTAGGAAACACCATCCGGGCGGGCATCAGGCAAGGTGACATCTTTTATAAACAGACGCAATTAATCCTTGATAATCGTCAATTCCAAACAGCATCTTGAAACTGTTACGCTAAGTCCGGGCTATGTGCGACGTTTTGTCCGCCCTAGTGTGACGGCTGCGGCGGTCTCGCCGCCAATGGGAGGGAAAATGCTAGACAAGCACTTCGGCCTCACGGCCCATGGCTCCAACGCAAGAACAGAGGTGATCGCGGGAATCACCACTTTCCTGACGATGGCCTACATCATCTTCGTCAACCCCGAGATCCTGTCATCCACCGGCATGGACCGCAACGCGGTCTTTGTCGCCACCTGCCTGGCCGCGGCGATCGGCTCGGCGATCATGGGGCTCTGGGCGAACTGGCCGATCGGCATGGCGCCTGGCATGGGCCTGAACGCCTTCTTCGCCTTTACCGTGGTCGGCACGCTGGGCTTTACCTGGCAGCAGGCGCTGGGGGCGGTGTTCATCTCGGGCGTGGTGTTCCTGATCCTGTCGGCGACCGGCATCCGGCGCTGGCTGATCGCGGGCATCCCCAGTTCGATGCGCAGCGCCATCGCCGCCGGTATCGGCATGTTCCTGGGCCTGATCGCGCTGAAGAATTCGGGCATCGTGGTGGACAATCCCGCGACCCTGGTGGGCTTGGGCGATCTGACGCAGACCGGGACGCTGCTGGCGATCCTTGGATTTTTCATCATCGCGGCGCTCGACGCGCTGAAGGTGCCGGGTTCGATCCTGATCGGCATCCTTGTGGTCACGGTGGTGTCGATCGCTGTCGGTGCCAGCAGCTTTGGCGGCATCATGGACACGCCGCCCTCGATCGCGCCGACCTTCATGCAGCTTGACATCGCCGGCGCATTGGGGATCGGCATCTTTCACGTCATCCTGGTCATGGTGCTGGTCGAGGTCTTTGACGCCACCGGCACGCTGATCGGCGTCGCCAAGCGGGCCGGCCTGCTGACCGAGGGGCCGCAGCACACCAACCCGGGCCTTGGCCGTGCGCTGATGGCGGATTCGACCGCGATCCTCGCCGGCTCGCTTCTGGGGACCAGCTCGACCACCGCCTATGTCGAAAGCGCCTCGGGCGTGCAGGCGGGCGGGCGCACCGGCCTGACCGCACTGGTCATTTCGGCGCTGTTCCTGGCGGCGATGTTCTTTGCGCCGCTGGCGGGCTCGGTCCCGGCCTATGCGACCGCGCCGGCGCTGCTTTACGTCGCCTGCCTGATGGTGCGCGAATTCGAGGAAATCAGTTGGGGCGATGTCACCGAAAGCGCGCCGGCGGTGCTGACCGCGCTGATGATGCCCTTTACCTATTCGATCGCCAACGGCCTTGCCTTCGGCTTTGTCAGCTATGCCGCGATCAAGCTGCTGACCGGGCGCGCGCGCGAGGTCCATGCCGCGACCTGGCTGGTCGCCGCGCTGTTCGTGATCCGCTTCGCCTTCTTCGCCGAGTGAAGCCCCCGCGACCGGAAACGCAAGGCCCGCCCCCCGGGGCGGGCCTTTTTCGGTCGGCGCGTCTTGCCGCGGCCGCGGTTTTCGCCCAAGACTGGCGCAAGGGGATGGGGGGCAGGGGATGGCAGCCGCGGGCATGCAGGATTGCGCCAGATCGTCGAGGGTCCTGTCGCAGGAGGAACGCGACTGGACGCATCAGGCCATCGACATCCTCGAGGCCGACGGCCGGCGCTCGGCCGATACGCATATGGTGAAGCCGGATTTCCCGGGCCTGCGCGGTATCGCGGTCTATCTCAAGGATGAAAGCACGCATCCGACCGGCAGCCTCAAGCACCGGCTGGCGCGCTCGCTGTTTCTTTACGGCATCTGCAACGGGCTGATCCGCAAGGGCACCGTGCTGGTCGAGGCCTCCTCGGGCTCGACCGCGGTTTCGGAGGCCTATTTCGCCCGACTGCTGGGCCTGCCCTTTACCGCGGTGATGCCGCGCACGACCAGCGCGCAAAAGATCGAGGCCATCGCGCGCTTTGGCGGGCGCTGCCATTTCGTCGACAGGCCGGGCGAGATCTATGCCGTGGCGCAGCGCCTGGCCGACGAGGCGGGGGGCTATTACCTCGACCAGTTCACCCATGCCGAGCGCGCCACCGACTGGCGCGGCAACAACAATATCGCCGACAGTATCTTCCGGCAGATGTCGGGAGAGCCGGCGCCGGTGCCGGAATGGGTGGTGATGAGCGCCGGCACCGGCGGCACCTCGGCCACCATCGGGCGCTTCATCCGCTATCGCAACCTGGCGACCCGGCTTTGCGTGGTCGATGTCGAGGGCTCGGCCTTTTATGACGCCTGGCAGAGCGGCGACATGACCACTACCGCCGCCGGATCGCGCATCGAGGGCATCGGCCGGCCGCGGGTCGAGCCGTCCTTCATTCCCGGCGTCATCGACCAGATGATCCGCATCCCGGACGCGGCCTCGATCGCCGCGGCGCATGTGCTGTCCGAGCGGCTGTTCCGCCGGGTCGGCGGCTCGACCGGGACGAATTTCATGGGGCTGCTCTGCCTTGCCTCGCAGATGATGGCCTGCGGCATCAAGGGCGCGCTGGTGACGCTGATCTGCGACAGCGGCGACCGCTATTCCGGCACCTATTTCGACGACGCCTGGCTGGCCGGGCAGGGCATCGAGATCGGCGACTGGCGCCGGCGCATAGAGCTGTTCCTGGACCGGGGCGAGGGGCGGCTGCTGTAGCGATCTATAGCGCCGGCAGCGTCGCCAGGGTCTTGCGCGGCAGCCCCGCGCGCACGAGGCGATAGGAATGGCGGATGCGATGCGCCAGCTCGTCCGGGGCCGCGTCCAGGGGCAGCGCCACCCAGCTGCGGTGCAGATAAGGGGCGCGATCGGCGACGCCGGTCTCGATCAGGAATTCGGCCGTCTCGGCGCTGTCGGTCTTGACCGAGACATGCGTGCCGGCGGCGCCGGTCACCGCAAAGGTCTTGCCGCCCACCTTCCAGCAGTCATGGCCGCCGCCCCAGGGGTCGGACCACTCGGCCCCCGGCTGCTTCGCGCAGATTTCATTGACGAGTTCGCGGCTCATGGCGCAAGTTTCTCATCCTCTCTTGGCAGAGGCAAGACAATGCATTAAGCCGGCCGCATGAAGGTGATAACCGCCACCATCCGCTGCATTACTGCCGGCTGAACAATCAGGCGGGCGGCTCACGGTGACCTGATGACGCCCGCAAAGGGGAAGTCATGGTCGAGATCAGGCTGACGAATACGAAGACGCGCCGAAAAGAGCTGTTCCAGCCCATCGACGCGGGCAATGTGCGGCTGTATCTGTGCGGCCCGACGGTCTATGACCGCGCGCATCTGGGCAATGCGCGCCCGGTGGTAGTGATCGACGTGCTGGCGCGGCTGCTGCGCCATGTCCATGGCGCGGATCACGTCACCTATGTGCGCAACTTCACCGATGTGGATGACAAGATCAACGCCGCCGCCCTGGCCCGGCGCGAGGAGGGCGCCCCCGGCACGCTGGAGGAACTGATCCGCCAGCGCACCGAGGAAACCATCGGTTGGTATCACGCCGACATGGACGCGCTTGGCGCCGCGCGCCCTGACCATGAGCCCCGGGCCACCGATTTCATCGCCCAGATGATCGCCATGATCGAGGCGCTGATCGACGGCGGCCATGCCTATGCGCGCGAGGGCCATGTGCTGTTTCGCGTGCGCAGCTACAAGGATTACGGTCGGCTTTCGGGCCGTTCGGTCGATGACATGATCGCGGGCGCGCGGGTCGAGGTTGCGCCCTTCAAGGAAGACCCGATGGATTTCGTGCTGTGGAAGCCCTCGGACGCGGAACTGCCGGGCTGGGACAGCCCCTGGGGCCGCGGCCGCCCGGGCTGGCATATCGAATGCTCGGCCATGTCGCATGAGCTGCTGGGCGAAAGCTTTGACATCCACGCCGGCGGCATCGATCTGCAATTCCCCCATCACGAGAACGAGATCGCGCAAAGCCGCTGCGCGCATCCGCATGGCGAGTTCGCCCGCGTCTGGCTGCATAATGAAATGCTGCAGGTCGAGGGCAGGAAGATGTCCAAGTCGCTGGGCAATTTCTTCACCGTCCGCGACCTGCTGGATCAGGGCATCCCCGGCGAGGTGATCCGCTTTGTGCTGCTCTCCACGCATTACCGCAAGCCGATGGACTGGACATCGGAGAAGGCGCGCGAGGCCGAGGCCACCTTGCGCAAGTGGCGCGGCCTGGTCGCAGGGATCGACCCTGCGCCCAGCCCGGCACCCGCCGTCACCGCCGCTTTGGCGGATGACCTCAATACCGCGGGTGCGATTGCGGCGCTGCACGAACTGGCCGGGCAGGGCGATGCCGTCGGGCTGCTGGCCGGCGCGCACTTGCTGGGGCTGCTCAGCGACGATCTGGGCGGCTGGATTGAGACCGGACCGGACCTTTCGGCACTGACCCAGCGCCTGACCGCGCTGCGGCTAGAGGCCAGGGCCCGCAAGGATTTCTCGGCTGTGGATGCGCTGAAAACCGCATTGTTGGCGGCGGGGGTCGAGGTGCGCATGTCGGCCGCAGGCGTCGAGCTGATCGCCGGCCCAGGTTTCGATGCAGCCAAGCTTGAGGCGCTGTGATGCAGCGCCTTTACCTTTACGATACCACCTTGCGCGACGGGCAGCAGACGCAGGGCGTGCAATTCTCGGCCGCCGAGAAGGCAGAGATCGCGCTGATGCTGGACCGGCTGGGCGTCGATCACATCGAAGGCGGCTGGCCCGGCGCGAACCCGACCGACAGCGATTTCTTTGCCGCCGCCCCCAAGACCCGCGCCACGATGACCGCATTCGGCATGACCCGGCGGGCAGGGCGCTCGGCCGAGAATGACGATGTGCTGGCGGCGGTGATGAACGCCGGCACGCGCGCCGTCTGCCTGGTCGGCAAGACGCATCCCTTTCATGTCCGCGAGGCGCTGGGGGCAAGCCTTGCGGAAAACCTTGAAAGCATCCGCGCCTCGGTTGCGCATCTGGTCGCGCAGGGCCGCGAGGCGCTGTTCGATGCCGAGCATTTCTTCGATGGCTATGGCGACGATCCGGACTATGCGCTAGCCTGCCTGAAGGCGGCGCTGGGGGCCGGCGCCCGCTGGGTCGTCCTGTGCGACACCAACGGCGGCACGCTGCCGGCGCGCGTGGGGGAAATCACCTGCGCGGTGATCGCGGGCGGCATTCCCGGCGACCATCTGGGCATCCATTGCCATGACGATACCGGCAATGCCGTCGCCTGCACCCTGGCCGCCGTCGATGCCGGCGCGCGCCAGATCCAGGGCACGCTGAACGGGCTGGGCGAGCGTTGCGGCAATGCCAGCCTGACGACGCTGATCCCGACGCTGCTGCTGAAAGAGCCCTATCGCTCGCAGCTGCAGACCGGCATCTCGGCCGAGGGGCTGGCGGGGCTGACGCGGATCTCGCGCCGGCTGGACGAGATCCTGAACCGCGCCCCGCTGCGCGCCGCGCCCTATGTCGGCAGTTCCGCCTTTGCCCACAAGGCCGGGCTGCACGCCAGCGCCATCCTGAAGAACCCCGCGACCTATGAGCATGTCGCCCCGGGACTGATCGGCAATGAACGCGTCATCCCGATGTCCAACCAGGCCGGGCAGTCGAACCTGCGCGCGCGCCTGGCCGAGGCCGGCATCGAGGTGCGCCGCGACGATCCGGCGCTGGCGCGCATCCTCGATCTGGTCAAGACGCGCGAGGATGCGGGCTATGCCTATGACGGCGCCCAGGCCAGTTTCGAGCTGCTGGCGCGCATGGAACTGGGCCGCATGCAGGATTTCTTTGGCGTCGAGCGCTATCGCGTCACCGTCGAGCGCCGCCGCAACGCACTTGGCCGGCGCATCTCGGTCTCCGAGGCGGTGGTGGTGGTCGAGATCGGCGGCGAGCGCATGCTTTCGGTCAGCGAAAGCCTGGATGACGAAGGCCACGACCGCGGCCCGGTGAACGCGCTGTGGCGGGCGCTGGCCAAGGACCTCGGCCCCTATCAGTCGGCGATCGACGACATGCATCTGGTCGATTTCCGCGTGCGCATCACCGGCAGCGGCACCGAGGCTGCCACCCGCGTCATCATCGACAGCGCCGACGGGCAGGGCCATGGCTGGTCAACGGTGGGCGTCTCGCCCAATATCGTCGATGCCAGTTTCGAGGCCCTGGTCGATGCGATCCGCTGGAAGCTGCTGCGCGACGGCGTGGTGCCGGCATGAGCCTTGATGACTGCGCGGGCGTGCTGCGCGAACACGACCCCGACCGTTTCGGCATCTGCCTGCTGGCGCCCGCCGCGGCGCGGCCGCGGCTGGTGACGCTTTACGCCCTGAACCTTGAACTGGCGCGCGCGCCCCTCGCCACGGCAGAGCCGCTGCTGGCCGAGATGCGCCTGCAATGGTGGGTCGAGCAGCTCGACGACATCGCCGCCGGCAAACCGCAGTTGCATGAACTGCTGGCGCCTTTGGCCGCGGCCTGGGGCGCGCGCGCCGGCGCCTTCACGGCCCTGGCCGAGGCGCGCCGCCGTGACACCGCGCGCGAGCCCCATGACGGGCCCGAGGCGGTGGCGACCTATGTGCGGGCGACTGCGGTGCCGCTGGCGCTGTTCGCCGCCGAGGCCCTCGACGGGCCGAAGGCGGCGATGCCCGCCGTCGCCGCCCAGGCCGAGGGCGTCGGGCTGGCAAGCTGGCTTGCGGCACTGCCGGTGCTGCAGGGGCTTGGCCTCGGGCTGTGGGACCCGGCACCCGCCGCCCTGGCCGAAATCGCCGCGCTTGCGCGACGGCAACTCGTTGCCGCCCGGTCGCTGCGCCGCGAGGTGCCGCGCAGCCTGGCACCGGCGCTGTTCGCCGGCGCTGCGATCCGGCCGGTACTGGCCGCTGCCCCGCAGGGCCTTGAGGCGTTGGCCAGCGCCACCCCGTCCGAATTCCGCCGCCGCCTTGCCCTGGGCGCCTTTGCGCTGACGCATCGCTGGTGCGTCGCCGCGTGACCCCAGGCCAGAGGCAATGCCCCCATGGCCAGGGGATGGCGCCGCAACCGCCCGAAGTTGCCGAGGCGGTTTCGGCGCGACTTTTCAGGCCGCTCCTGCGCCGGCGATGGCGGCGGCACGGGCGCGATCATATTCGTCCTTGGGAACCGGTGTCGCGCCGGATTGGCCGAGGTCGTTCATGTGCAGCCGGTAGGTCTCGCGCGCCGACCATGCGGCGATGGCCGCGATCACGGTGATGCCAAAGGTGATACCGCCGATGATCAGCGGGATATTTTCCGTGCCCGGCGGGGCGACGGTGGCAAAGAGCGCCGGCAGCAGGGCCGTGATGGTGGTGCCGGTGTTCTGCGCGATCGCCATCGAGGTGACGCGCGTCCGGGTCGGGAACAGCTCGGGGTAGAAGCTGGGGAACACGGCGTTGTAGCCCTGATAGACGATGCCCCACATCAAGAGCGACATGACCACGGCAAGCGGCATCGAGTGGATCGAGATCGCATAGAGATAGCCAAAGCTCAGCAGCCCCGAGGCCAGCGCGCCCACGATCACCGGCGGGCGCCGGCCGATCTTGTCCGAAAGATTGCCGACAAAGGGGATGACAAAAACCGCGACGATGTTGCCCAGCACCGGAATCCACAGATAGACATCGACGTGAAAGCCGATGCCATAGGCGGCCTGCACCGCATAGACGGCGCCAAATACGGTGGTGACCACCGGGATTGTGTTCATCAGCGCCATGCAGACGACGCGAAGCATATCGGGCAGGTTGTTGCGGAAGGCATCGACGATGGGCGAGACCGGCTTGACGTGCTCGTCCTCCTCCTGGCGGAAGGCGGGGGTCTCATCGACCTCGCGGCGGATGATGAAGCCGGCGATGATCACGAAGATCGAAAGCAGGAACGGGATGCGCCAGCCCCAGCTGGCAAAGGCCGATTCCGGCATGTAATGCGCCAGCGGCAGGAAGATGGCGGCGGCAAGGATCTGCCCCGCCTGCACGCCTTGCAAGGTGAAACTGGCGAAATAGCCGCGGCGACCGAAGGGCGCATGTTCGAGCACCATGGAACTCGCCCCCGAGATCTCGCCGGCGACGGCGAAACCCTGCACCAGGCGCAGGATGACCAGAAGGATCGGCGCGAGGATGCCGATCTGGGCATAGGTTGGCAGCAGCCCGACCGCGACGGTCGAGAAACCCATCAGGAACATGCACAGCAAAAGCACGTTCTTGCGCCCGTAGGTGTCGCCCCAATGGCCAAGCACGAAGGCGCCGATCGGCCGCGCGACATAGCCCACGCCATAGGTGGCCAGCGAGGCGACGATCGCCACGCGCGGGTTCTCGGACGGGAAGAACATCTGCGGAAAGATCAGCGAAGCCGCGGTCGCGTAGATGAAGAAATCGTAATATTCAAGGGCCGAGCCGATCCAGGCGCTGGCCGCGGCCTTGCTTGACTGGTGTTTGCGGGGTGGCTCGTGTTCGCTCAGTGTTGTCATGGCGACATGTCCCGAGATATGGCAGAATGCCGGTGACGCCCCGAAGGGCTGCCTCTGCGATCACCGGCATTCGTCCAGCTGATACCTGAGCCGGTAGCCGAACATTGCGCTTTCGTGCCAGAATTGCAACGGCGATCTGCGTCGGGCGGGGCCGTGCATCCTGGCCGGCAACAGAGCAGGAGGATCCCGCCAGACCCCGCGTGACTGCCATGCGAGTTACGATTCCAGACGCAATGGGCCGGCCGCGCCGCAGGTCAGGACCGGAGCCCAGCCCGCGGCCGGCTCCTGACGGCAATGTTCGCTCGGGAACCGGCAGGTTGCCGGGCGAGTGCCCGACAGAGCGTCGGACTTGTGACTGAAAGCGCCTCGGCCAGGTCGCTGGTCACATGATCACCGGCGTCATGCCTGCGGCGAAGCTTCTCTTGCTGACGCTCGGACAGCTTGGGCCTTTTGCGGCGCAGCTTGCCCCCGGCACGCGACCGCCATGCCCTCGCGGGCGCGCGGGCGGATCAGATCCGCCTTGAGAACTGCGAAGATGGCGACACTGGTCAAGAACATCTTGGATCGTGGGTGCTGACGCCGGATTACGATCTGACCAAGGCAGCGCTTGGACCGTGCATCATGGCATGACCTGCGGCACCACGGCGCGCAGGATCACCTTCTCCGACGCCCATGGGGCGGAGCGATGGCGTTTCAACTCCTGGCCAACCCTGCCGTCGTCAGTTTCTCGCGGATGGCCTCCAGTGGCAACTTTGCCTTGAACGCGGTCGCGTGGCATTTCCGTTCCATCATGCAGGCCAGCCACTAACCCAGTCAACGAAGCCGAGCGACGGCTCCACATTCCTTTGCTCCCTCCCTCCAGGCAATCGAGCACCTCGGGCCTTGCACTCTCAATGGCCTGCTCTGTCACGGCGACCTTTCCGGGCCGGGCGGGCGCGATATCAACACCGGCATCTTGATCCTCTGCGCGGCTTCGGGGATAAGGCTGACAGGCAAGAACAAGGGATCCCGCCATGCGCGTTCGTATCTACAAGCCCGCCCGCAATGCGATGCAGTCCGGCGTCGCGCGCAGCAAGGACTGGCTGCTGGTCTTTCCCGCCGCCGACACGCGCGAGATCGACCCGCTGATGGGCTGGACCGGCAGCGACGACACGCAAAGCCAGGTGCGCCTGCGCTTTCAGACCCGCAAGCAGGCCGAGGACTATGCCCGCGAGAACGGGCTGGAATATGACGTGCAGGAACCCCAGGCCCGCGCCGCCAACGTCCGCCCCCGCGGCTATGGCGAGAACTTTACCCCCGACCGTCGCGGGCAGTGGACGCACTGATTTTTGTTATTCGGGCCATAGTTGCTGCCAACTGGGGCAAAGTTTGTCCGGTTCGGGGCAAAGGTTTTGCAAATAGTTGATTTTCCATGGCCGCCCGATGGGCGGTCATTCCGTTTTCTGGGCAAGCCGGATTTTCTCTGACGCTCGCTGACAGTGAGCGCCAGTGAGCGCCAGTGATGCCGAGTGCATCACCTTGGCTGTGAGGTCGCGTGATCTGCGATGAGGGGCGCGACTACGACGCATCACCTGATTTCGACCCCCATCATGCCGCATCGTCGTGCTAGCGCCGCCAGCCTCTGAGTTCGTCCAGTCGGATATGGCTGCGAGTAGCCAATTGCTCAGCGTGCTGCCCGAGGGCATCCTGCTGCCGGGGTTGGTGGCCATCCGGCTGGTGTCATCGTTCAAGGTATGGCGGCGCCGCTGATGTCAGGTCGCGGCAGCGAGGTTTACCCGTTTCATCAGCGCCGCGGCGCTTTCCTTGCGCTCGGAATAGCGGTCGACAAGATATTCCACCCGGTCGCGGGTTAGCAGGGTGAATTTCATCAACTCCTCCATCACGTCGACGATCCGGTCGTAAAGCGGCGAGGGGCGCATCCTGCCGGTCTCGTCGAATTCCTGAAACGCCTTGGGTTCGAGGATTGGTTGGGAATGGTCACAAGCCGCATCCAGCGACCCAGAACCCGCATCTGATTGACGGCATTGAAGCTTTGCGAGCCGCCCGAGACCTGCATCACCGCCAGCGTCTTGCCCTGTGTCGGGCGCACCGCCCCTTCGGAAAGCGGGATCCAGTCGATCTGAGTCTTCATCAGCCCGGTCATTGCGCCATGGCGCTCGGGGCTGGACCAGACCATGCCCTCGGACCAGGCGACCAGATCGCGCAGCTCGCGGACCTTGGGATGGTTCGCATCCGCGCCGTCATCAACCAGCGGTAATCCCGAGGGGTTATAAAAGCGCACCTCGGCCCCGAGCCGGGTCAGGATACGCCCGGCCTCTTCGGCGGAAAGCCGCGAGAAGCTGCGCTCGCGCAGCGAGCCGTAAAGCATCAGGATGCGCGGCGGATGCGATGCCGTTGCCGAAGCAAACAGCTTTTCCCGGGCGATGCCGGGAAAGAGCGTGTCGTCGATATTCGGGGTGTCATGCTTGGACATGGGATTTCCTATTCTTCCGATCAGGCCGGAAAGCGGTCGCGGGTGCGATTGGCGATGGCGACCAGCGACAGCATCACCGGCACCTCGACCAGCACGCCGACCACCGTGGCCAAAGCCGCGCCCGATTGAAGGCCGAACAGTCCAATGGCGACGGCCACCGCAAGCTCGAAGAAATTCGAGGTGCCGATCAGTGCGCAGGGGGCCGCGATCCGATGCGGCAGCCGCCAGGCCCAGGCCCAGGTATAGCCAAGCGCGAAGATGCCATAAGACTGGATCAGGATCGGCACTGCGATCAACGCGATCAACATGGGCTGCGTCAGGATCACCTGACCCTGGAAGCCGAACAGAAGCACCACCGTCAGCAACAGGCCCGCGATCGAGGCTGGCTTGATCCGCGCGGTAAAAGTCTCGACTGCCGTTACACCGCTGCGGGCAATCAGCGCGCACCGCGTCAGCCAGCCCGCGATCAGCGGAATGACGATATAAAGGGCGACGGACAGGGCCAGCGTTTCCCAGGGCACCGAGATCTCGGTCACGCCCAGCAGCAAGGCCACAATCGGCGCGAAGGCCAGGATCATCACCAGATCGTTCACCGAGACCTGCACCAGTGTGTAATTCGGATCGCCCCTGGTCAACTGCGACCAGACAAAGACCATGGCAGTGCAGGGCGCCGCACCCAGCAGGATCAGGCCCGCGACATACTCTGGCACCTTGTCCGGATCGATCAGCCCGGCGAAGATGTAGTGGAAAAACAGGACCGCCAGCGCTGCCATGGTGAAAGGTTTGATCAGCCAGTTGATCACCAGCGTGATGACCAGCCCCTTTGGCTGTTGGCCCACGGCTTTGAGAGAGCGAAAATCGATCGTGATCATCATTGGATAGACCATCGCCCAGATCAGAGCCGCGACGACCAGATTGACCGAGGCATATTCCAGCCCGGCCAATGCACCGAACAATCCGGGCAGGGTATTGCCGAGGACGAACCCGGCAAGAATGCAAAGGGCGACCCACAGGGTCAGCCAGCGTTCGAAGAGCCCCATGAGACTACCTTTTTGCGGGGATGCAGCAGGCGCTTTCCTTGGGTGAGGTAAACGTCGTGATCAGGCTGGCGAGCGGTTCGAATGCGGCGGGGTTCAGCGCGTAACAGACCCTCGGACCGGAGATTTCGCCGGTGATGAGCCCTGCGGCCTTCAGGATGCGCAGATGTTCAGAGACGGTGGATTGGGCAAGGCCGATGGCCCCGACGATATCGCCACCAATGCAGTCGGGCGTGTCTGCAAGCAGGCGCAGGATGCGCAGACGTGCCGGATGGCCAAGAGCCTTGGCGACATCGACGATCTGGGAATCCGGGGTTGGTTCGGTCGCGGTCGTCATGGCTTTCATATCGTTAATCGACGATTGGCGATATATTAAGGGCGATCCGGCGCGTCAACCCTGGCGAAACCGATTGCCTGATAGCAATCCCCGCTACTAAGCGGCGGTCGCGCCGGAAATTGACAATTCCAGCGGAGTGAAACGCGCAGGTTTGCAATCAAACAGGCGCATCGCGGATCTGAGCGAGCTTTTCCTCTTCTGGGACATTCTGCGCCAGGCGGGACAACTTGGAGACCGAGATCGGTCTTTGCCCATTCGATTGCACGGCGCCGGCGTTGCTCCAGGCTAGCGTGCCCGGACCATTGAAGACCACGCGCATTGGGCCACCTTTCGGGCGATGAAGGACCAAAAGGTGATCCGGCTCATGCCGGATGGCGACGCTCTTGCCTTGGGTGAGCTTGATCTCGACGTTTCTGTCGTCCGGCGCCTTTGGGTCGTGACCCAAGGTTGAGGCCGGGTTCAGGTCCAAGTCGAACATATAGGCTGCGACGACCTCGCCCACGCTGCCGACCAGATGCCCGTCCAGCGTGAACTTGCGACCGGGGAACAGGCGTTCGAGACCATCGGCAGCGGTATAGAGGTCGTCGAGGTGGCGGGCGACCACCGACCAGTCGACCTCCTCGTTCATTCCGCCGCCTGCATCGCGGCTGCTTCGATGGGGTTGAGCGCCTCGTGGAGCAGGGCTTCGAGAAGGCGGGCGCGGGTGGTGTCGGTGCTGGCCAGAGCGGGCTGGCGATAGAACGACGCGCGCGAGATCGAGACCAGTTCGCACTGGCGGCGGATCGAGAGCCGTTCGTGATC
>NZ_JBDHSP010000067.1:0-16396 GCF_039808215.1 Paracoccus sp. (in: a-proteobacteria) | reverse complement strand
AAGGGCGAGA
Source organism: Paracoccus sp. (in: a-proteobacteria) (assembly GCF_039808215.1). Classification (GTDB taxonomy): domain Bacteria; phylum Pseudomonadota; class Alphaproteobacteria; order Rhodobacterales; family Rhodobacteraceae; genus Paracoccus. Next base: position 16,386 of record NZ_JBDHSP010000067.1, on the reverse strand, counting down.
TCGACGACATCGACCATCTCGGCAACCGCCGGGTGCGCTCGGTCGGCGAGCTGATGGAGAACCAGTATCGCATCGGCCTGCTGCGCATGGAGCGCGCCATCCGCGAGCGCATGTCGGGCGTCGAGATCGACACCGTGATGCCGCAGGATCTGATCAATGCGAAACCGGCGGCGGCGGCGGTGCGCGAATTCTTTGGCTCCTCGCAGCTGTCGCAGTTCATGGACCAGACCAACCCGCTGTCCGAGGTGACGCACAAGCGCCGTCTTTCGGCCCTGGGGCCGGGCGGTCTGACCCGCGAGCGTGCCGGCTTCGAGGTGCGCGACGTGCACCCGACCCATTACGGCCGCATGTGCCCGATCGAGACGCCGGAAGGTCAGAACATCGGTCTGATCAACAGCCTCGCCACTTTCGCCCGCGTGAACAAATACGGCTTCATCGAGACCCCCTATCGCAAGGTCATCGAGGGCAAGGTCACCGATGACGTGGTCTACATGTCCGCGACAGAAGAGATGCGCCACACCATTGCCCAGGCGAACGCGACGCTGGACGCGGACGGTCGTTTCACGGATGAGCTGATCTCGACCCGTCAGGCGGGCGACTTCATGCTGAACCCGGTCGATGCCGTCGATCTGATCGACGTCTCGCCCAAGCAGCTGGTCTCGGTCGCCGCGGCGCTGATTCCCTTCCTGGAAAACGACGACGCCAACCGCGCCCTGATGGGCTCGAACATGCAGCGTCAGGCGGTGCCGCTCTTGCGCGCCGAGGCTCCGTTTGTGGGTACCGGCATGGAGGCGACCGTGGCGCGCGATTCCGGCGCCGCCATCATGGCGCGGCGCGGCGGCGTCATCGACCAGGTCGATGCGCAGCGGATCGTCATCCGGGCGACCGAGGATCTGGGCGCGGGCGATGCGGGCGTGGACATCTATCGCCTGCGCAAGTTCAAGCGCTCGAACCAGTCCTCGACCATCAACCAGCGCCCGCTGGTCAAGGTCGGCGAAAAGGTGGTCAAGGGTCAGGTCGTCGCCGACGGTCCCTCGACCGATCAGGGCGAGTTGGCGATCGGCCGCAACGTGGTCGTCGCCTTCATGCCCTGGAACGGCTACAACTATGAGGACTCGATCCTGATTTCCGAGCGCATCCACCGCGACGACGTGTTCACCTCGATCCATATCGACGAATACGAGGTGGCGGCGCGCGACACCAAACTGGGCCCCGAGGAAATCACCCGCGACATCCCGAACGTCGGCGAGGAGGCGCTGCGCAACCTCGACGAGGCCGGCATCGTCTATATCGGCGCCGAAGTGGGTCCGGGCGACATTCTGGTGGGCAAGATCACCCCCAAGGGCGAAAGCCCGATGACGCCCGAGGAAAAGCTCTTGCGCGCCATCTTCGGTGAAAAGGCCAGCGACGTGCGCGATACCTCGCTGCGTCTGCCGCCGGGGGCCTACGGCACCATCGTCGAGGTCCGCGTCTTCAACCGCCACGGCGTCGACAAGGACGAACGCGCCTTGCAGATCGAGCGCGAGGAGGTCGAGCGCCTGTCGCGCGACCGCGACGACGAGCTGGTGATCCTCGAGCGCAACATCTATGCGCGCCTGAAAACGCTGATCATGGGCCGCGAAGTGGTCAAGGGTCCGAAAGGCGTCAAGCCCGGCGTCAGCGTCGATGACGAGGTTCTGGGTCAGCTGAGCCGCGGCCAGTGGTGGCAGCTGGCCGTCGCCGACGAGGACACCGCCAAGGAAGTCGAGGCGCTGAACCAGCAATTCGACGCGCTGAAACGCGCGCTGGACAACCGTTTCGACGACAAGGTGGAAAAGGTCCGTCAGGGCGACGACCTGCCCCCGGGCGTGATGAAGATGGTCAAGGTCTTTGTCGCGGTAAAGCGCAAGCTGCAGGCCGGCGACAAGATGGCCGGTCGTCACGGCAACAAGGGCGTGGTCTCCAAGGTCGTGCCGATCGAGGACATGCCCTTCCTTGCCGACGGCACGCCGGTCGATCTGGTGCTGAACCCGCTGGGCGTGCCCTCGCGCATGAACGTCGGCCAGATCCTCGAGACCCACATGGGCTGGGCCTCGCGCGGGCTGGGCATCAAGATCGACGAGGCGCTGCAGGACTATCGCCGCAATGGCGACCTGACCCCGGTGCGCGAGGCGATGAAGAACGGCTATGGCGACGAGTTCTACGCCCAGACCTTCGCGGATCTGGACGACGCCGCGCTGGTCGAACATGCCGATGCCGTGCGCGGCGGCGTGCCGGTGGCGACGCCGGTCTTCGACGGCGCCAAGGAGGCGGATGTGAACGACGCGCTGCGCCGTGCCGGTTTCGACAGCTCGGGCCAGTCGGTGGTCTTTGACGGCCGCACCGGCGAGCAGTTCGCGCGCAAGGTCACCGTGGGGATGAAATATGTCCTGAAGCTGCACCACCTTGTCGACGACAAGATGCACGCGCGGTCGACCGGCCCGTATTCGCTTGTCACGCAGCAGCCGTTGGGCGGCAAGGCGCAGTTCGGCGGTCAGCGTCTGGGTGAGATGGAGGTCTGGGCCCTTGAGGCCTACGGCGCCGCCTATACCCTGCAAGAGATGCTGACGGTGAAATCGGACGACGTGGCCGGCCGCACCAAGGTCTATGAGAGCATCGTCAAGGGCGAGGACAACTTCGAGGCCGGCGTGCCGGAATCGTTCAACGTTCTGGTCAAGGAGGTCCGGGGTCTGGGCCTCAACATGGAACTCCTGGATGCCGAGGACGAGGAGTGAGGGCGCGCCAGCGCCCCGCTTTTCCCCAACGCGCCGCTCATTAGGATTTGAAAATGAACCAGGAACTTGCCACCAATCCCCTGAACCCGCTGGCGCAGCCGCGACAGTTCGACGAAATCAAGATCTCACTGGCCTCGCCCGAGGAAATCCTCGCCTGGTCCTATGGCGAGGTGAAAAAGCCCGAAACCATCAACTACCGCACGTTCAAGCCCGAGCGTGACGGGCTGTTCTGCGCCCGGATCTTTGGCCCGATCAAGGATTACGAATGCCTTTGCGGCAAATACAAACGCATGAAATACCGCGGCCTCGTCTGCGAGAAATGCGGCGTGGAAGTCACGCTGCAAAAGGTCCGGCGCGAGCGCATGGGCCATATCGAACTGGCCGCCCCGGTGGCGCATATCTGGTTCCTGAAGTCGCTGCCGTCGCGCATCGGCTTGATGCTGGACATGACCCTGCGCGACCTTGAGCGCATCCTCTATTTCGAGAACTACGTGGTGATCGAGCCGGGTCTGACCGACCTGACCTATAGCCAGCTGCTGACCGAGGAGGAATTCCTCGACGCGCAGGACCAGTATGGTGCCGACGCCTTCACCGCCAATATCGGCGCCGAGGCGATCCGCGAGATGCTGGCCAATATCGACCTCGCTGCCACCGCCGAGCAACTCCGCGAGGAGCTGAAGGAGGCCACGGGCGAGCTGAAGCCGAAGAAGATCATCAAGCGGCTGAAGATCGTCGAGAGCTTCCTGGAATCGGGCAACCGTCCCGAGTGGATGGTGCTGACGGTGATTCCGGTCATTCCGCCGGAACTGCGGCCGCTGGTGCCGCTGGATGGTGGCCGCTTTGCCACCTCGGACCTGAACGACCTGTATCGCCGGGTGATCAACCGCAACAACCGCCTGAAGCGACTGATCGAGCTGCGCGCGCCCGACATCATTGTGCGCAACGAAAAGCGCATGCTGCAGGAATCGGTCGATGCGCTGTTCGACAACGGCCGTCGTGGCCGCGTCATCACCGGCAACAACAAGCGTCCGCTGAAATCGCTCAGCGACATGTTGAAGGGCAAGCAGGGCCGCTTCCGTCAGAACCTTCTGGGGAAACGGGTCGACTTCTCGGGCCGTTCGGTGATCGTGACCGGGCCGGAACTGAAGCTGCATCAATGCGGCCTGCCGAAGAAGATGGCCTTGGAACTGTTCAAGCCCTTCATCTACAGCCGTCTTGAGGCGAAGGGTCTGTCCTCGACCGTCAAGCAGGCGAAGAAGCTGGTCGAGAAAGAGCGTCCCGAGGTCTGGGATATCCTTGACGAGGTGATCCGCGAGCATCCGGTGCTGCTGAACCGCGCGCCGACGCTGCACCGCCTGGGCATCCAGGCGTTCGAGCCGATCCTGATCGAGGGCAAGGCGATCCAGCTGCACCCGCTGGTCTGCTCGGCCTTCAACGCAGATTTCGACGGCGACCAGATGGCCGTGCACGTGCCCCTCAGCCTCGAGGCCCAGCTTGAGGCCCGCGTGCTGATGATGTCGACGAACAACGTGCTATCGCCGGCGAACGGCGCGCCGATCATCGTGCCGTCGCAGGACATGGTTCTGGGTCTTTACTACACGACCATGGAACGCGAGGGCATGAAGGGCGAGGGCATGGCATTCGCCAACCTCGAGGAGGTCGAGCACGCGCTCGCCGCCGGCGAGGTGCATCTGCATGCCCGCATCACCGCGCGCCTGCCGCAGATCGACGAGAACGGCAACGAGGTCGTCAAGCGCTACCAGACCACGCCCGGCCGGCTGCGCCTGGGCGCGCTGCTGCCCCGAAACGCCAAGGCGCCCTTCGAGCTGGTGAACCGCCTGCTGCGCAAGAAGGACATCCAGAACGTCATCGACACCGTCTACCGCTACTGCGGCCAGAAGGAATCGGTGATCTTCTGCGACCAGATCATGGGGCTGGGTTTCCGCGAGGCCTTCCGCGCCGGGATCTCCTTCGGCAAGGACGACATGGTGGTGCCGCCGACGAAATGGACCCTGGTCGAGGAAACCCAGGACCAGGTGAAATCCTTCGAGCAGCAGTATCTGGACGGTCTGATCACCCAGGGCGAGAAATACAACAAGGTCGTCGACGCCTGGTCGAAATGCAACGACCGCGTGACCGACGCGATGATGAAGACCATCTCGGCCACCCGCAAGGACGAGAGCGGCGCCGAGCTGGAGCCGAACTCGGTCTACATGATGGCGCATTCGGGCGCGCGGGGCTCGGTCAGCCAGATGAAGCAGCTGGGCGGCATGCGGGGCCTGATGGCCAAGCCGAACGGCGAGATCATCGAGACTCCGATCATCTCGAACTTCAAGGAAGGCCTGACCGTTCTTGAATATTTCAACTCGACGCACGGCGCGCGCAAGGGTCTGTCCGACACGGCGCTGAAGACCGCGAACTCGGGCTATCTGACGCGGCGTCTGGTGGACGTGGCGCAGGATTGCATCATCCGCGAGCATGACTGCGGCACCGAACGCGCCATCACCGCCTCGGCGGCGGTGAACGACGGCGAGGTGGTCAGCCCGCTCTCCGAACGCGTGCTGGGCCGGACCGCGGCCGAGGACGTGCTGGTTCCGGGCGAGGACATCATCATCCTGCGCAAGAACGAGCTGATCGACGAGCGCAAGGCCGACGAGATCGAACAGGCAGGCGTGCAGTCGGTGCGCATCCGCTCGGCGCTGACCTGCGAATCCGAGGACGGGATCTGCGCGCTCTGCTATGGCCGGGACCTCGCACGCGGCACGCTGGTCAATATCGGCGAGGCGGTGGGCATCATCGCCGCGCAGTCGATCGGCGAGCCGGGCACGCAGCTGACCATGCGCACCTTCCACATCGGCGGCATCGCCCAGGGTGGCCAGCAGTCCTTCATCGCCGCGGCGCAGGAAGGCACGGTGGTGTTCGAAAACGAGAGCACGCTGGAAAGCGCAGGTGGCGAGCTGATCGTGATGAGCCGCAACATGCAGCTGCACATCCGCGGCGCCGCCGGCGACACGCTGGCCAGCCACAAGCTGTTTTACGGCTCGAAACTGTTCGTGCGCGACGGCGATGCCGTGGCGCGTGGCCAGAAGATGTTCGAATGGGACCCCTACACCCTGCCGATCATCGCCGAGAAGCCGGGCCTTGCGCGCTATGTCGACCTGATCAGCGGCATCTCGGTGCGCGACGAGACCGACGACGCCACCGGCATGACGCAGAAGATCGTCACCGACTGGCGCTCGGCCCCGAAGGGCAACGAGCTGAAGCCCGAGATCATCATCGTCGATCAGGACGGCGAGCCGGTCAGGAACGAGCAGGGCAACCCGGTCACCTACCCGATGTCGGTGGACGCGGTCCTGTCGGTCGAGGAAGGCCAGGAGATCCGCGCCGGCGACGTGGTGGCGCGCATCCCGCGCGAGGGCGCCAAGACCAAGGACATCACCGGGGGTCTGCCCCGCGTGGCGGAACTGTTCGAGGCCCGTCGCCCCAAGGATCACGCGATCATCGCCGAACTCGACGGCTATGTGCGCTTCGGCAAGGACTACAAGAACAAGCGCCGCATCGCGATCGAGCCGGCCGACGACACGCTGGAGCCGGTCGAATACATGGTGCCCAAGGGCAAGCACATCCCGGTGCAGGAAGGCGACTTCGTGCAGAAGGGCGACTACATCATGGACGGCAACCCGGCGCCGCATGACATCTTGCGCATCATGGGGATCGAGGCTCTGGCCGACTATCTCATCGACGAGGTGCAGGACGTCTACCGGTTGCAGGGCGTGAAGATCAACGACAAGCACATCGAGGTGATCGTTCGACAGATGCTGCAGAAGATCGAGATCCTCGACAGCGGCGACACCACGCTGCTGAAGGGTGAGCATGTCGACCGCGACGAGTTCGAGGAAGAAAACGCCAAGATCGAGGCCAAGGGCGGCCGCCCCGCCGCGGGCGAGCCGGTGCTCTTGGGCATCACCAAGGCCAGCCTGCAGACCCGCAGCTTCATTTCGGCCGCGTCCTTCCAGGAAACGACCCGCGTGCTGACCGAGGCGGCCGTGCAGGGCAAGCGCGACAAGCTGGTCGGGCTGAAGGAGAACGTCATCGTCGGCCGTCTGATCCCGGCCGGCACCGGCGGCGCCACCGCCCGCGTTCGCCGCATCGCCTCGGACCGCGACAGCGAGGTGATCGAGGCGCGTCGCGCCGAGGCCGAGGCCGCCGCGGCGCTGATCGCCCCGGCCATGCCGGAGGCCGACGAACAGGCGTGATCCTTCGCGCGCAATGAACGGAAAGAGGCCCGGTATCACGCCGGGCCTTTTTCAGATCTGCCGCCTGTGCCCGCCGCCTTGATGCAGGGCAATCGCCGGAGGGAGCCAACCTGCGGTGGGCCGCCCGCGCCTGACGCAGGAGCTGCGCGACGTGGTCATCCGCCGGAGGGAGCCAACCTGGCACCCAACTCTCTCCCGTCCTGTATCGCGCTGCACGGAAGCGTCGCGAACTCCTGCGCATCATTGTCGGACAGCAAAATTTCGGGGGAAGCCCGCGATTGACCGCTTCATCGAAACCCTAGCCGGAGTTTCTTGACGACCGCCGTCAGCCTGTGTGTTTTGGCCTTCCCTGAGAGGGGTGCCAAAATGTAGGCATGTCTCATCGCATTGACATGACGGCAATTTTTTAAGCGCCGTGCTGGAGCCCGGCAAGATGAATTCGACGTTCTCTCTCCTTCTGATCCTCCTGGCCCGGCTCTTCATGCCGCGGCACAACGCGCAGATGCGGCTGCTCCGGGCCCAGATCCATATTCTGCGGGCCCGCATCCCGGCGCAAAGGATCATCCTGACGCCTGCCGAGAAATCCGAACTGCTGCGCATCGGAGCGGAGTTCGGGCATGATATCGACGGGCTCATGGAGGTGGCCAGGCCCGCGACCTACAGGCGCTGGCTCGCCCAGATGCGCAGTGGACGCCCCTTCAAACCCTTGGGCAGGCCGCGATTGACGCAGGAACTGCGCGACGTCGTCATCCGCATCGGGTCGGAAAACCTCCTCTGGGGCTACAAGCGGATTGCCGGGGAGCTGAAAAAGCTCGGGCTCTATGCCGGCGCCAACTCGGTCAAGCGCATCCTCGATGAGGCGGGCATCCATCCGAGCCCCGAGAAGCGGAAAAAGCAGCCGGCCCTGCCGTGGACCACCTTCGTCAGGGCACATATGGAAAGCATGGTCGCCTGCGACTTCTTCACCAAGACCGTATTGACCGCCCGTGGGCCGTTGACGGCCTATGTGCTGATCTTCATCCATCTCGGCAGCCGCCGCGTGTTTTGCAGCGCCCCGACCTACGCCCCCGACTCGGCATGGGTGACGCAACAGGCCCGCAACACGCTGATGTGGTGCGCGGAACAGGGGATCACGCCGCGTTTCCTGATCCGCGATGCCGACACCAAGTTCAGCGCCAGCTTCGATACCGTCTGGGCATCGGAGGCCGCCCGCGTCATCCAGATCCCGCACAGGGCGCCGAACGCCAATGCCTTCGCGGAATCCTTCATCGGCACCATCAAGCGCGAATGCCTGGATTTCTTCGTCTGCTTCAGCCGGTCGCAACTCGACTACATCCTGCGCACATGGGTGCGCCATTACAATGTCGAGCGACCGCACCGGGGGCGGGAGATCGGGAACAACGTCCTTCAGGTCGATTTTCGCCCCGCCCGTGACGGTCCGATCCGGTGCCGGCGCCAGCTTGGCGGCATCATCACGTCCTACACTCGCGAGGCGGCGTGACCTGCGGTCTGGAAGCGGCTCTTGGTCGGCGCTATCGCCGAAGGGCGCGAACGGGCCGCCGCACTTCCATTTTGCCGCGTCACAGGACGTGACCGGACAACTCCTCGTTGACAGGTTCTCCATTTGATCCCGTTTACAGCGGATACCGCAGCACGCAGTATCATTACAGAAACTGTTTGGACCAGAATCTGTAAGGGCAAATGATCGGCGGCAAGCTCAGACATGGCGTTGAAGTTCGCTTCGAGTTCATTGAGTTCCGCGCGTATTGGCATGGGCGGCTCAACAGGTCCGACCTGATCGACCGCTTCAGCGTCTCACAGACCCAAGCGTCGCAGGACTTCAAAGCCTATCAGGAACTGGCGCCGGACAACCTCGTCTACGACGGCGTCGAGAAGACCTACCGCTGCGCCAAGGGCTTCAAGCCCGCTTTCCTCGACATCTCTGCTGAAGGCTATTTGACGCCGCTTCTTGCGATGCGGATGGGCACTCTGGAACCTGCATCATCGTGGCTGCGGACGATCCCACCCTTCCATGTATCGCCGACACCGGCGCGGATCATCCGTCCAGAGATCCTCAGAGCGATCAACCAGTCTCTCGAACAAGCGCAGGCTGTCGAAGTCCAGTATCAGTCCATGAGCACCCCGCAACCATCATGGCGCTGGATCGAGCCTCATGCCTACGCTTTTGATGGCTTCCGCTGGCATGCCCGCGCCTTCTGCCGCCGGGACGGAGTTTTCAAGGACTTCCTGCTTTCCCGCATCATCTCGACGCGGGACAGTGATCAGTCCAGCTCAGCGATTTCATCTGGCGCGCAGGACGTCGATTGGCACACCGAAGTCACATTGGTGATTGCTCCCCATCCGGGGCTGTCGGAGGGTCAGAAGCAAGCAATCCGCCTGGACTATGGGATGGGTGAGGAAGGTCTGACCGAGATCACGGTCCAGAAATCGATGCTCTATTACGCGCTCAGGCGTCTGGGGCTCGATACCGATCCATCGGCACGGCGCCCACAGGATCAGCAGATCGTACTTTTGAACCGTGACGCGATCCTCGGCCGCCGGGATCAGGCAGAGGAGCAGTAAGATTTTCCATGAAAGCTTTTGAATTCGACCATAATCTCATCGATTCCTATGCGCGTTTCTCGCGGTCTTTCAGCACAATCCGGGCAGAGGACATTGCCGCCGAGGTCGCGCGCCAATATGACGAAGGCCGCTTCTGGCCCGACGCCCTGGTTTCGCTGAATCCCAGATTTCTATCGGGCCCCACGGTGGATGACCTTGTCGTGTCGGGGGATCTGGACGAGGCAACAGCCCGGATATTCCGGATCGGCACCACCCCCATCAGGTTTCACCGGCATCAGGCGCAGTCCATCGCCAAGGCGCGGGCGGGGCATAGCTTCGTAGTGACGACGGGCACGGGCTCAGGAAAATCCCTGTGCTTCTTTGTCCCTGTGGTCGATGCCATCGTTCGTTCGCGCAAGGCCGGGCAGCCGCGCAAGACGCGCGCCATCATCGTCTACCCGATGAATGCCCTGGCCAACAGCCAGATCAAGGAAATCGAGAAGTTCATTTCCCAATCCGGGTTGCCGGACGAGTTGAAACCGGTGGTGCGGCGCTACACGGGTCAGGAGAGTCAGGAAGAGCGCCAGCGGATCGCTGACAATCCGCCCGATATCCTGCTCACGAACTTCATGATGGCCGAACTGCTCCTGACACGGCAGGACGCCCTCGATACCAAAGTCATCGACAATGCCAGCGGCCTCGAGTTCATCGTGCTCGACGAGCTGCATACCTATCGCGGGCGCCAGGGCGCCGATGTGGCGATCCTCGTGCGCCGCCTTCGGAATCGCTGCGCTCCAACCAAAGCACCAATCTGCATCGGCACCTCGGCCACGATGGCAAGCGAGGGATCGGAGGCCGGGCGCGCGAAGGCCGTGGCCGACGTTGCGTCGCGCCTGTTCGGGGCGTCGATCGGTCCTGATGCCGTCATCGACGAGTCTCTTCAGCGCGCGACGGATGACCGGCTGAATCTGGACGACGCTCGAGAGCAGCTCGCGAAGGCGCTTGGCAGCGACGTGCCTGAAACACTGACGGATGAGGCGCTGCGGCGCCATCCGCTCGCGGTATGGGCAGAGCTTGCGATCGGTCTCGATGACGGCCAGGAGCTCAAGCGCAAGAAGCCCGTCCCGTTCGACGACGCCGTAGAGCAGCTCGCGCAGGATAGCGGTCTCGACAAGGAAACCTGCCGACGTGGTTTCGAGCAATTTCTGACCCGCGTCAGCCTGCCGGAAACCGAGCGCGGTGGCGAAGGGTCCAGCGCCTTCCTAGCGTTCAAGCTGCATCGCTTCATTTCCGGTGCCGGTGAGATTTTCACGACGCTGACAGGTCGCCCGAGGCGGGTCCTGTTCGAGGGCCAGCTGGAAGATCCGGATGCGCCTGGCCATCGCCTCTACCCGACGCGGTTCTGCAGGGAATGCGGCCATGAAGTCCATGTCGTCACGAAATCCGAGGATGCCGACGGGCTTCACTTCCTGCCCAGAAACATCGATGACACGCCAATCCCGGACCCGGATGGCGATATCGCTGGCTATCTGACGCCCGTCGGCGGAAGCGACCCGGACTACGCTTTCACCGGCGAGGTGGAGACCTATCCCGAAGACTGGCGTGAAGAGCGCAACGGCATCGAACGTCTGCGCGCCAACCGGAAGGGCCGGTTGCCCGAGCCGGTCACGGTGCGACCCGATGGACGCTACAGCCCGGACGGCGTCAGTTTCTGGTTCATTCCGGGCAAGTTCGGGTTCTGTCCCTGCTGCCTTGATCAACCCCATCCGAGCATGCGGGAGCGCAGCAAGCTTGCGGGCCTTTCGGGAGAAGGCCGGAGCTCGGCAACCACGCACCTTGTATCGACCGCCCTTGAATGGATGAACGGCGATGCCAGCGGCGTCCCCGCCGAGAAGCGAAAGCTGCTCGGGTTCACGGACAACCGCCAGGACGCCGCCCTTCAGGCGGGGCACTTCAACGACTACCTGTTCGTAAGCTTGCTGCGCGGCGCCATCTTGCGCGCCGTCCTCGACGCGGGCTCGGACGGCATGGCTGAGGATGAATTCGGCCTGCGGGTTGTAAAGGCGCTCGGCTTCACGGCATCGAACAAGGACGCCCGCATCCATTGGATGCTGGATCCCGAAGCCGGCGCCGTGGTGCGCGAGGACGCACAGCGCTCGCTTGCCAAGGTCCTGGCTCATCGGGTCTGGACGGACCTGAGACGGGGATGGCGCTACACCAACCCCAGCCTGTCGGTGCTCAAGTTGGTCGACGTCGAATTCATCGGGCTCGACGACATCGCGCAGGATCGCGAGGCCCTGATGGCGGTGCATCCCGCACTTGGTGACCTCGACGCGCAAGCGTGCAAGAAGCTGCTCAAGGAAATCCTTGGCGCGTTGCTGGAAGGTCTGGCCGTCAGCACCGAAGCCCTTGATCTGACCGTCCTCGACACGGTCGGACAAAAATCGCGGAACCTGTTGCGGGCGCCTTGGGCCATCGACCAAAAGGAAACCCCCCGAAGCAGATCCACGCTATTCCTGCAGGCGCCCGGAAAGGATCGCGTCGGGCTGCGTGAAGAGCAGACCATCATCCGTGCCGGGCACAACTCCCGGATCGGACGGTCGATCAATCGCAGGAGCATGATCGGAACGAAGCTGAACAGGGACGAATACCTGGTCGTGATGACCGGCCTTCTTGAACTTATGGCACGCGAAGGTCTGGTTTCGCTCGTGGAAATCGAGGCTGATTTGCTTGGGTGGCGGTTGTCTCCCTCGGCTGTTCGAATTGTCCCTGGCGAGGCCGTCCGAACCGGAGTGGCGCAGGGGAACCGCTATTTCCACGATCTCTACAACGCCATTGCGACCGACCTGAAGAAGGGCCGCAGCACCTATTGGGGTCTGGAAGGTCGCGAGCATACCGCTCAGGTTTCGCAAAGGCAGCGCGAGTGGCGGGAATGGCGGTTCCGCTTCGAGGATGACGACCGTGCGAAGCTCAAGGAGAACATAGCCGATATCAAGGCTTCCGGAGAGTCCGATCAGTTCCTGCCGGCGCTCTTCTGCTCGCCAACGATGGAACTCGGCGTCGATATTTCTGCGCTGAATGCCGTCTATCTGCGCAACGTCCCGCCTACGCCTGCCAACTACGCACAACGGGCAGGCCGTGCCGGTCGATCCGGGCAGGCGGCGGTCATCGTGACCTATTGCGCGGCGCAGTCTCCGCACGATCAGTATTTCTTCGAGCGCAGGAACGACATGGTCGCCGGGGTCGTCAGGCCGCCTGCGCTCGACATCACCAATGAAGAACTGGTCCGCTCGCACTTGCACGCCGTTTGGCTGGCCGAGGCCAAACTGGCGCTGTCGCCGGATATCCCCGAGATCCTAGACCTGAAGGAGGCGGAATACCCGCTGAAACAGGAAGTGATCGAGGTCATCACCCGGCCAAGCCTCGTGACGGCTGCGCGAGCGCCGATGAAGCGGGTGCTGGACCAGATACTTGCCTCAATGGACGGCAAGAAACCTGCCTGGATGGGCGACGAGGATGATTTCATCCTCGAAGTCGCGATGCGCGCACCGCAGGAATTTGACCGTGCATTTGATCGCTGGCGCGAACTCTACAATTCGGCGCGGACCCAGTTGATGGAGGCGAACAGCCGGTCCGAGATCACGGGCCTCTCCGGTGCAGACCGGCGCAAGATCAAGGCTGCCCAGATGCAGGCAAGCGACCAGATCGCCATTCTTGAACAGGGGAAGGCCACCAACGGATCGGACTTTTATTCGTATCGATACCTTGCGACCGAAGGCTTTTTGCCGGGGTACAACTTCCCGCGGCTGCCGCTCTACGCCTTCGTCCCCGGTGAGGGCAAAGCCGGCTCCTTCCTGCAACGCGCAAAGTTTCTGGCGATCTCCGAGTTCGGACCGCGCAGCCTGATCTATCATGAGGGCCGCGCCTACCGGGTGATGAAGGCCAAGCTGCCGCCCGAGGTCCGCACCGGGGATGGTTCGGAGCTGGCCACCAAGGACATCTTCATCTGCTCCAACTGCGGCGCCTGCCACGAAGGTGAAGTCGAACGCTGTCACGCGTGCAACTCACCGATGGCGGGTGAGGTCCCGGTCCAGCGGACACTTCGGATCGACAATGTCGAAGCGGCCCCTGCCGACCGGATCACCGCGAACGACGAGGAGCGCGTTCGCCAGGGTTTTGACATCCAGACGGTTTTTTCCTGGCCGCGAAAAGATGGCCGCCTCCAGGTTACCGAGGCTGATTTCCGTTGTGGCGAAACATCCATCCTCGCCCTCCAGTATGCCAACAGTGCCGAGATCAGCCGCATCAACAAGGGCCTGAAACGGCGCAAGAACCAGACCGTCTTCGGTTTCAACATCGACCCGCGCAGCGGCTACTGGGCAAAGTCGGAAGACGAGGAACCGGATGTCGATGTGCCGCCCGATGTCGTGCGACCGGTCCGCATCGTGCCGATCGTGCGCGATCGCAAGAACGCGCTGCTGCTTCGCTTCCTCGATCCGGATGCCTACGCCCCTGAAACCATCGCGACCGTGCAACATGCGCTCTTGCGCGGGATCGCGGTCACCTATCAGCTTGAAGAGGGTGAGATCCTTGGCGAGCCGTTGCCCGCCCGGGACAACCGGCGCTCGATCCTCGCTTATGAAGCGACCGAGGGCGGTGCCGGTGTCCTGAACCGCCTCGTCGAAGACGCACACGCCTTGGGCAAGGTCGCACGGGAAGCTCTTTCCCTCATGCATTTCGACAAGGTCGATGACGCCATCGCGGCAGGGGATGCGTCGCTTCTGGTCGACCGGGACAGTGGGGCCTGTGTCCGGGGCTGCTATCGCTGCCTCTTGTCCTATTTCAACCAGCCAGACCACGAGCTGATTGACCGCGCCAGCGTCGAGGCAAAACAGATGCTGATCGATCTGGCTCGGGGTGAGATTGTGCTGGCTGCCGGATCATCCCGACCTGCTGGCGGCATCTACGAGTGGGATGTAGCCTTCAAGACTGCGGGCATCCCGGCCCCGGATGGCGCTTCCGTCAGCTTCGCTGACCAGGAAATGAATTTCGCCTGGCGCACCCATTTCGTCGCCGCTTGCACCGGCACCCTGTCCGCGGCCGCGCAAGAGATCGCTGACGCCAAGGGCTGGACCCTTTTCGAATTGCCTGAGAATTGCGCGGACGGCGTGCCCGACGCGTTGATTTCGATGTTCAAGGATTGACCTGATGACCGTGAATTTTGCTCCCGGAGACCTGGTGCGCGCCCGTGGGCGGGAATGGGTGGCATTGCCGTCCCCGCGCGAGGGCATTCTGGCGCTACGCCCTCTTTCCGGCAGCGAGAGTGACACGGTCATCCTTGACCCCTCGCTCGAGACCCAGCCTGTTGCCGCGGCACGTTTCGACTTGCCCGCCGATGCAGTGCCGACTGTCCAGGCGAAGGCAGCGCTTCTTGCGGACGCGATGCGGCTGACCCTTCGACGGGGAGCAGGCCCTTTCCGCTCGGTCGCGCAACTTGCCTTCGAACCCCGGACCTATCAACTCGTCCCCTTGCTGATGGCGCTTCGCCTGCAGGTGCCCCGCCTCCTGATCGCCGATGATGTCGGGATCGGGAAAGCGCAAGCTGCACGCAGGTTCGGAGAACCGCGGGGCAGCCCAGGTCCAGAGGGTCAGAAATCGCCGCCAGGTCGCATCGCTGATCCGGCCTGCGCGGTGCATGTCCTCGGCGGCCTCAAGGCTGGCGTGAATGAGATCGCGTGCCTGCATCACAGCTTCACTCCGGGTTTGAGGTTGTCGTCGTGATCGAGCCAGCCGCGTGATCGGGCGCAGGCCAGGCAGATGCAGGTGCCCTTGGCGCCGACTGACACGGGGGCGAGATAGACAGCCGGGTTCTGCTCGCCGCATTTGCGGCAGTTCAGGTCGGGGAATCGTTCGAGCGCCATTTGTGGTCTCCTTCCTCTTGCGACGGGCGGGTGGGTCTGTTGCCCTTTCCGCCGATGGGCGGGACCTTCCTTTCTGACCTTGGAAAGCCCCGTGCTTTCCGAAGGGCAGAACGGGAGGGCGCAGCCCTGCCCGTGGCCCCGGCCGGGACTGTCAGGGGGTAGGCCAAGGCGGGGTGGTGCGGCCCGCAGCCCGCAGGGCGAGGACACGGCCCGCCCGGACGACGACGCGCAGCGGCGCTTGCCCCTTGACCGGCCCGGCAGGGGATGCGTGGCGGACAGATGAAATGGAAAAGCCTGCGGGGCAGGGGTGAGCGGGCCGCGAGGCCCGTCGATCCCCTGACCCGGCAATCGGATCAGATCAGCTCGCGCACGATGCGCGGGCTTCCCCCGGCTTGTTCCGGCCTGTCGATGACGAGCACCGCTCGACTAGAGCCGCACCCTCGATGCCGGCCTCGCGCGAGGGATCGTCACCCGCATGGGCCGAGACGCGCTCGCGCGGCTCGGGCGAAGGCCGCAGGCCGCAAGGTGGAGCCCGGTCACAGCGAAGCCGGGACGCGCCAGACTGTCTCAACGCTTTCTTTTCGGATGGAATAAACACGGCAAGACCTGCCTGCCTCCGGGCGACAGCCGGGAAGGCTGACCTCGCGCAAGCGAAGCAGGGGCGGCTTGCGCCGCCCCTGATGGTCATTCGGTGACGTCGCCTTCGCCGTCATCGCTCGGCGCGAAGAGGACCAGCTCGGTTGCTCCGATGGGGAAGTCCAGCTTGATGTTGAAGGCGCTCTTCGAGCCGTCCTTTTGCTGGAACATGACGCCGACGCGGCGGAAGCGGGTTTTGCCATCGCGGCCTTCGACGGGGACGGTGACGGTGTAGTAGGTGCTCATCTCGGTTCTCCT
>NZ_JBDHSP010000066.1:0-16498 GCF_039808215.1 Paracoccus sp. (in: a-proteobacteria) | reverse complement strand
CTGCTCACCGCTGCCATCACCACCGACATCTACCTGCTCGCCCTCGCCGTGGCCAACCACGCCCGTTTCGTGACCTTAGACCGCAATGTGTCGCTGCGCGCGGTCGTCGACGCAACGGCGGCGCATCTGGAGGTGCTGTAGGTGCGGGCTCGACCGCGCTTGGTCGCGTTGAGTCATCGGCCACGATGCGATGCGCGATGCCACAAAGGCGACGTCAAGCCGTCGCCTACATCAGGCTGTAGGCGCGGGCTCGACCGCGCTTGGTCACGTTGAGTCACCTGCCACGATGCGATGATCGATGCCCCAAAAGCGACGTCAAGCCGTCGCCTACATCGGGTGGTAGGCGCGGGCTCGACCGCGCTTGGCCGCTTCGGGTGGTAGGCGCGAGCCTGCGGAACGAGAACACCAGCGTGAAACACGTACCGCCTCGGCGGCACATAATTTGCGTGGCCGTCTGATTTCAACGACCCAATGCAGCCGCGGACACGCACACCGGAACACCGCAAGATGAACCAACCACTCCCTCAAAGCGCGCCCGGCAACTCGATCGCGATTCAAGACGTCAAGTTTTCCCACCTTCGTTACGCAAATGTCAGCCAGAGTTTGTCTACACGGAAGATGAACTCGACGCCCTTTGTCATCCCCCGCGCCGAAATCCCGGGCAAGAACGTCGGCAATCCAGCCCGCCGAGCATCCGAGCCGCGACCACTCTCGCATAGCGCGCCGTCAAACCGGGAAAAGGGGAGCGTATGAAAGCCGTCATTCTTGCCGGGGGCAAAGGCACCCGGTTGTCGGAAGAGACGGCGACGCGCCCCAAGCCCATGATCGAGATCGGTAGCATGCCCATCCTGTGGCACATCATGAAAGGCTACGCAGCGCACGGTATTCACGAGTTCATCGTCTGCTTGGGGCACAAGGGCTATCAAATCAAAGAATGGTTTGTAAACCATCGCCTGCACCTGGCGGATATCACGGTTGACCTGCGCAGCGGCAACATTGACGTGCATCGGCAGGTAGGTGAACCGTGGCGTGTCACCCTGGTGGAAACCGGGGAAGACAGCCTCACCGCCACGCGCATTCGGCGCGTCGCCCACTATCTCGATGGCGACGAATTTTGCATGACCTATGGCGACGGCGTGGCTGACGTAAACATCACCACACTGCTCAATTTTCACCGTGCGCAGGGGCGCGAGGCCACCGTTACCGTGGTGCAGCCACCCGGGCGTTTCGGCGCAGTAGATCTCGACGGAACGCAAGCGCGTGGCTTTGTAGAGAAGCCCATGGGCGATGGCGGCTGGATCAACGCCGGATTTTTTGTGCTATCGCCCCAGGCTCTGCGCCACATTCCTGACGAGGATTGCATGTGGGAGGCCGAGCCGATCGAATCCTTGGCACGCGCCGGACAGCTATCTGCGTACCGCCACACGGGGTTTTGGCACCCGATGGATACGCTGCGTGACAAAAACCGACTGGAAGAACTTTGGGGCAGCGGCAAGGCGCCGTGGAAAACCTGGGCATGAGCACCCCACCCCCATCCATCAACTTCTGGCGCGGCAAACGCGTGATGCTGACGGGCCACAGTGGCTTCAAAGGCGCGTGGTTGGCACTGTGGCTCACGCGCCTGGGCGCGCAGGTGACCGGCCTAGCGCTGCCGCCGGCCACTACGCCCAACCTATTCACCGTGGCGCGCGTGGGTGCGGATCTTGGGGCCAGCCCTTGGTGCGACCTCCGCGACGCAAAGGCCGTGGCTGCGTTAGTGCGCGCGGCGCGCCCGCAGATCGTGCTGCACCTGGCAGCGCAGGCGCTGGTGCGCACCGGCTACGCTGATCCGCTGACGACCTGGTCCACCAACGTACAGGGCACGGCCCATTTGCTCGACGCTCTGCGCGGCCAACCGGATGCGCGCGTGGTCGTGGTCGTCACCACCGACAAGGTCTACCGCAACCGCGAATGGGTCTATCCCTACCGAGAGGACGACCCGCTCGGCGGGCACGACCCCTACAGCGCCAGCAAGGCCGCAGCTGAACTGGTCACGGCCAGCTACCGCGACGCCTTTCTCGCCGCCCAAGGCGTGGCCGTCGCCAGCGCACGTGCCGGCAACGTGATTGGCGGCGGCGACTGGGCAAGCGATCGCCTTATCCCCGACGCCGTGCGCGCTTGGGAGGCATGCCAAACGTTGCAACTACGCCACCCCGCCGCCACCCGGCCTTGGCAGCACGTGGTCGAACCCCTCGCCGCCTACCTGCAACTGGCCGAGCGCCTATGGGCTGCGCCACAGCTCGCCGGCGCCTACAACTTTGGCCCCCTGCCGCACGAGGTGGCCAACGTGGGTGAAGTAATCAACATGGCCGCTAGCGCTTACCCAACAAGCGCAACTAGCTATTGCAACGATAACGATCAACCGCACGAAGCCGGCCGGCTGGCGTTGGAAACCGCCCACGCGCGCCAGGCGCTGGGCGTGGCACCGCGCTGGGACCTGGCCACAGCCGTCGAGCGCACCATGGCCTGGTACTGCGGCTATGCGCAAGGTGGCGATGCACGCACGCTGTGCGAAACGGATTTGACCGCTTTTGAGGCAGACACATGACAGCACAAGGTCGGACACCGCAAGAGATACGCACCGAAATTGCCCGCTTGGTCGAGCAATACGCCGCCCTGAGCCTGGCCCCTGCACCCTTTATTGCGGGCACCACACCCGTGCCGCCGTCGGGCAAGCTGCTGGGCGCGCAAGAGCTTCAGTACATGGTCGAGGCCAGCCTGGACGGGTGGCTGACCACAGGCCGTTTTAACGCAGAGTTTGAGAAAAAATTGGCCGCCTTTATTGGCGTCAAACACGCCATCACGGTCAACTCCGGCTCCTCCGCCAACCTGATTGCCTTTCACACCCTCACATCCCCCAAGCTGGGCGATCGCGCCATCCAGCCCGGCGATGAGGTCATCGGCGTGGCGGCGGGCTTTCCCACCACCGTCAACCCCATCCTGCAGTTTGGCGCCGTGCCCGTGTTCGTGGACGTGGAACTGGGCACCTACAACATCGACGCCAGTCTGATCGAGGCCGCCATCAGCCCCAGAACCAAGGCCATCATGCTGGCCCACACCCTGGGCAACCCCTACAACCTGGAGGTGGTGACCGCGCTGTGCAAAAAGCATGGCCTGTGGCTGGTGGAAGACTGCTGCGACGCCCTCGGCTCCACCTACCAGGGCCGCATGGTGGGCACCTTTGGCGACATTGGCACGCTGAGCTTTTACCCCGCGCACCACATCACCATGGGCGAAGGCGGAGCGGTGTTCACCAACAACCTGGAGCTCAAAGTCATCGCCGAGAGCTTTCGCGACTGGGGGCGCGACTGCTATTGCGCCCCGGGCAAAGACAACACCTGCTGCAAACGCTTTGGCCAGCAGCTGGGCAACCTGCCACTAGGCTACGACCACAAATACACCTACAGCCACCTGGGCTACAACCTCAAAATCACCGACATGCAAGCCGCCTGCGGGCTGGCGCAACTGGAAAAAGCCGAGCAATTCATCGCCCAGCGCAAGGCCAACTTTGCGTACCTGCACGAGCGGCTGCGCGACTGTGAAGAATTTTTGATCCTGCCCCATGCCACCGAAGGCTCGGCCCCGTCCTGGTTCGGCTTTCCCGTCACGCTGCGGGAAAACGCCCCTGTTTCGCGCCTGGACTTGCTGACCTACCTGGATCAGAACAAGGTGGGCACCCGCCTGCTGTTTGCGGGCAACCTCACGCGCCAGCCTTATATGCCGGGCAGGAACTACCGCGTCAGTGGAGAATTAAGCAATACCGACAGGGTAATGAACAACACCTTCTGGGTTGGCGTGCAGCCGGCCTTGACGACGGCGATGCTGGATTTTGCAGTCGCCAAAATCCGCGCCTATCTGGGTATTGATTTTGATGAATAAATGAATAATCAGGAGAACTGAAATGCGATCCATCAGCCAGCGTGATAAAGATTTATTTGAAAATCTGTTTGTCTTGGAGTTGGCGAATAACCACTGGGGTCGATTGGAGCGTGGGCTAAAAATCATCCGTGACCATGCGGCCATTGTGCGCTACAACAACGTCAAGGCTGCCATCAAGCTGCAGTTTCGGGATGTGGATGAATTCATTCATCCCAGCTTCAAGGGAAATACCGAGCTACGTTACGTCAAGAAAACCGAAGATACCCAGCTCACCCGGGAGGAATTTTCGCGCATGGTGGATGAGATTCGCAATCTCAGTTGCATTCCTATGGCGACTCCTTTTGATGAGGCTTCGGTGGATTTGTGTGTTGAATTCGATATGCCCCTCATCAAGATTGCCAGCTCCGATATGAACGACTGGCCCTTGATTGAAAAAATTGCCTCCACCCGCCGTCCCACCATCATTTCCACCGGGGGGGCTTCGGAAAAAGACTTGGACGACATCGTTCGGTTTTTTGAAAGGCGCGATATTCCATTGGCCATCAATCACTGCGTTTCTCTTTATCCCAGTGAAGACGGTGAATTGCATCTGGATCAGATTGACTATCTGCGCAGCCGCTACCCCCGCCATGTCATTGGCTTATCTACGCACGAGTACCATGATTGGCACTCATCCATGTTGATTTCTTACGGCAAGGGCGCACGCACCTGGGAGCGCCACATCGACATTCAGTACGAAAACGTGCCCGTATCCAATTACTGCTCCCTGCCCGAGCAGTGCGATAGATGGTTCAAAGCCTTTCACAAAGCCAAGGAGATGTGTGGTGGTGTGAGTGGCAGCCGTCGTATCATTTCCCGCAAGGAAACAGAATATCTCAATGCGCTGGTGCGTGGCGCGTATGCGCGCCGTGACTTGGCGCCTGGCTATGTGTTCGAGAAGGAACAGTTTGAAAAGGATTTTTATCTGGCCATTCCTCTGCACAAGGGGCAACTGTCTTGCCGCGAAGTGATGAATGGAGAACGCTTGCTGCAACCCATCCAGGCCAATGAGCGCCTGACCATTGACCATATTGATGGTCCTTACAGCGAGAGTCCCGCGCTCAAGAGCCTGATCTTGAATCGGGGGCTTTGACGGTGAAGCGTATCGCTGAACAAATCGCCGACTGGCTCGCTGCCCAAGGGGTGGAGCAGGTCTTTACCGTCACCGGCGGCGGGGCCATGTTCCTCAATCAGGCGCTGGGCGGGCACGACCAGCTGCGCTGCACCTTCATGCACCACGAGCAAGCCTGCGCCATGGCGGCCGAGGGGTATGCACGCATCACCGGCAAGCCCGCCGTGGTGATGCTGACCACTGGCCCTGGCTCGGTGAACGCGCTCAATGGCGTGTATGGCGCGTTCACCGACTCGATTCCGATGATCGTCCTGTCGGGCCAGATCAAGCGCGCAACCTGCATCGACTTTCATGACCCCAGCCAGGTGCGCGGCCTGCGCCAGCTCGGCGACCAGGAAGGCCCGACCATCGCCATGGCCAGCCCGGTGTGCAAACTCGCGCGCCTCGTGCGCGCCGGAAAAGAGCTGGAAACCCTGCTGCCCCAAGCCTGGATGGAAGCCACAAGCGGGCGTCCCGGCCCTGTGTGGCTGGATATTCCGCTGGACATCCAGCAATCGACCGAGGCAATCCAGATCCCCGCCCCCCCAGTGCCTGCCGCCAAGCGGGCCGCAGAGCCGCTGCGCGCTGACTGCCGCACCATCATTGAGCGGCTGCGCCAGTCTCACCGCCCGCTGATCCTGGGCGGTACGGGCGTACGCATCTCGGGCACCGTACAGCGCCTGCTAGCGCTGGTCGAGCGCCTGGGCATACCCCTGGCCACGGCCTGGACGCACGACCTCATCGCCTCCGACCACCCGCTGTTCGCGGGCCGCCCGGGCACCATCGGCACCCGCCCGGGCAATTTTTGCCTGCAGGCCGCCGATTGCGTGCTGGTGCTGGGCTCGCGCCTGAACATCCGCCAGACCAGCTACAACTGGGATGCCTTCGCCCCAAATGCCTGGCTGGCACAGGTGGACATCGACGCGGCAGAGCTGAACAAGCCCACGCTGCAGCCCGACCTGGGTGTGGCGGCGGATTTGAATGACTTTCTCGATGCGCTGGAAGACGAACTGGCCAATCTGCCCTTGCCCAGCTACCAGCTCTGGGTGCAGTGGTGCCAGCAGATCGGTCAACGCTACGACGCAACGGCGGAGCACCAGCAACAGCCCGGTGCGCCGCTGAACCCCTACGTCATGGTCAGCCGTATTTTTGCGCAGCTACGGCCTGACGACGTCGTCGTCTGCGGCAACGCTTCCGCCTGCATCCTGCCCTTCCAGGTCGGCGCACTGCAAAAGGAGCAGCGGCTTTTCAGCAACTCCGGCTCCGCCTCGATGGGTTACGACCTGCCCGCAGCCCTGGGTGCGGCCACCGCTGCGCAGGGTACCCGCCGCGTGGTCTGCTTCGCGGGCGATGGCAGCCTGCAGATGAACATCCAGGAGCTGCAAACCCTCAAGACCATGGGCCTGAACGTCATCGTCATCGTGCTCAACAACCGGGGCTACCTGTCGATCTGGCAAACGCACGAGAACTTCTTTGGCCGCGTGATTGGCGCCACGCCCGAGTCGGGTGTGGAGTTCCCCGACTTCACCGCCGTGGCCCGGGCCTACGGCCTGCGCGCCGAGCGCATCGCCGCTGAGCACGACCTGCCCCGGCTCGACGGGCTGCTGCAGGGCGATGGCCCGCTGCTGATCGACCTGCACGTCGATCCCCGGCAGGAGTTCGCCCCGCGCATCAAGTCGCGCGTGGACGAACAAGGCCAGTTCGTCACGCCAGAGCTGGACGATATGCATCCCTTCCTCGACCCGGGCACGCTGCAGCAGATTCGCAGCGAAGCGCTGACGATCCGCTCATTGCCATGACGGACACAGCGGACTTCCTGCGCCTGCGCGAGCCAGTTGCCGCGCCCGGTCTGGATCCCAGCCGCCCCTGCTGGATTTTCGGCGCGGGCAGCTTCGGCCGCAGCCTTGCCAGCGCCATGCAGGCACGAGGCATCGCCGTCGCCGGGTTCGTGGAAACCACCCCGCGCACTGGTGCAGCACTGGGCCTGCCCGTGCTCGACTGGCGCGCGCTTGCGCGCGAGGCGCCCCAGGCCCAACTGGCCCTGGGCATCTTCAACCGCGACACGCCCTACGACCAGTTGCTGGCCCTGCCCGCCGCCGCCGGGTTCGATCCGCCGTTGATGCCCTGGACGCTCTACGAGCCGCTGGCCCAAGCGCTGGGCTGGCGCTTCTGGCTCAGCCCCCGCGCCCTGCTGCTAAATGGGCTGGAGCGGATCGCCCAAGTGGCGCAGCGGCTGGCCGACGCCGAGAGCGTGCGCACGCTCTACCGCATCTGCGCCTTTCGGCTGGGGCTGGACATGGCTTACGCCAGCTTCCGGTCTGCCGATCGGCAGTATTTCAACGCGCTGACCCTGCCCGCTCTGCATGGCCGGGCCATTACCTACGTGGACTGCGGCGCCTACGATGGCGACAGCTTCGACGATCTACTTGCCCAGCCCGGGATCGCTTGCACGCAAGCCTTTCTGCTGGAACCTGACCCCGCCAACTACGCGCGGCTGACGCAACGTGTGGCGGCGCAGGCCGTCTGCCTGCCGCTGGCGGCGGCGCAAGCGCATGGCAGCCTGCTGTTCCAGACTGGCCAGGGCGAAGCTTGTACTCTTGTCAATGGAAACCCTGCTGCGGGGGGGGGTATGGGTGCTTCCGTCACGGCAGTGGCGCTGGACGAGTTGCTGCCAGGCACACACGTTCACTTCATCAAGTTCGATATCGAAGGCGCCGAGGCCCAGGCGCTGCGCGGCGCGCAGCAACTCATTGGGCGATGCCGCCCGGTGTTGGCCGTGTCGCTCTATCACAACCCCCAGGATATCTGGGAGCTACCCGAACTGCTGTTCGAACTGTGCGGCGAGGGCTACCGTTTTCACATCCGCCAGCACGGGTGCAACTCGTTCGATTCCGTGCTGTACGCGGTGCCTTACCAGGGTTTTGAATGAAATTGACCTCTAACGACCTGCCAAAAAGCGCGGATAGCTATCAAAAGTAGAGTGAAATGACCATGAACCTGCTGCTGACGGGAGGTACCGGCTTCTTCGGCAAGGCCCTGCTGCGGCACTGGCAGGAGGCCCCGGCTCCACCACACGTTGCTGTGCTGAGCCGCAACCCGGATGGTTTTCTAACTCAGCACCCGGAATTCGCTGCGCTGCCCTGGCTGCACTGGCACGCGGGGGACATCCTTCACCCCGCCAGCCTGCCTATGGGCATGGCGTTCACGCACCTGCTGCACGCGGCGGCGGATTCCACGCTGGGGCCGCAACTCACGCCCTTGCAGCGCTACACCCAAATCGTCGATGGCACGCGCCACCTGTTGGACTACGCCGTGGCCCAGGGCATCCCGCGCTTTCTGCTCACAAGTTCCGGCGGTGTCTATGGCACGCAGCCGCAGGGCATGGCCCAAATCCCCGAGGACTACCACGCCATGCCCGACCCGCTGGACGCCGGCAACGCCTACAGCGTTGCCAAGCGCTGCGCCGAGCACCTGTGCGCCTTGTACCTGCAGCAGTACGGCATCCAGACCGTGGTGGCACGCTGCTTTGCCTTCGTCGGACGCGATCTGCCGCTCGATGTGCATTTCGCCATCGGCAACTTCATCCGCGATGCGCTTGCCCACCCCCAGATCACGGTGAACGGCGATGGCTCCCCCATTCGCTCCTATATGGATCAGCGCGACCTGGCCCGCTGGCTCGACGTGCTGCTGCACCAAGGCCGCTCAGGCCAGGCCTACAACGTCGGCTCGGATAGGGCCCTCAGCATTGCAGAACTGGCATACCAGGTGCGTGACCTGCTGGCGCCGGGCAAGCCCGTTCACATCGCGGCGCGGGCTGTGGGCGGTGCGCGCCAACATTACGTACCCTGCATCGCCAAGGCGCGTACCGATCTGGGGCTGGACTTGCGCTACACCCTGCAAGACGCAGTGCAGGAGACAGCACGCCATGTAGTCATGTGGAGACTTTGCAATGAAGACCATTGAACTGGCCGACGCCTGCATTTGCTGCGGTGCAAAAAACCTGGCGTCCTCGCCCGCTGTGCTCATGCCCTTCGTTGCCAGCCGCGCCCTGGGCCAGGAGCCGCTGGAGATCACGGCAGACTGGGGGCTGCGCGACCTCCAGCCCGGCATGGCCTACACCCTGTGCCATTCACTGCAATGCCGCGCCTGCGGCGTGCTGTTTCTGGACCTGCGCTTCACACCCATGCAAATGGCAGCACTCTACGAAGGCTATCGCGGCCCGGCCTATACGCGGCAACGCGAGCGCTTTGAGCCGGGCTATGCGGCCACAGTGGCGCAGGACTACGGACACCGCCATGCCTACGTGGCCGAGGTGGAAGCCTGGCTGACCCCCCACCTGCCTCCACAGCCGCTGATTCTTGATTGGGGCGGTGGCGATGGCCGCAACACCCCCTTCCTAGGCTGTGCGCGGGTGCGGGTACACGACATTTCCGGCGCTCTGCCCGTTACAGGGGCAGAGTGCGCCCCCCCCCTTTGCATCGCACCACGCCACGCCCGCCTACGACCTGGTGGTGTGCATGCAGGTGCTCGAACACGTGGCCGACCCGCTGGCCGTACTGCAAGAGCTGACCGCCCACCTGGGGCCGCAAACTCGCTTGTATGTCGAGGTACCGCACGAGGCGTTGATACGCCAACACCCACCCGGCACCGATATGACGCCCCACAAGCGCCATTGGCACGAGCACATCAACTTTTTTACCGAGGCGGCACTACGCCAGCTGGCCGCACGCGCTGGTCTGCGCGTGCTCGACACACTGCACCTGCCATTCAACAACGGTGCCCGCCAGGGCGAAGTGCTGGGCCTGCTGCTGGCCTGGGAGGCCCTATGACAGCGCGCGGCATCGTGTTCGAACTGGACGGAACACTGATTCACGCTGCGTCGTCCAGCTTGGCGTCAATGAACGTCTCCGTCGATACGGCGGGTTTTCACCCCATCCGCCCGTTTGCGCCCGATATGATCGACCCACCACTGCGCGATGCCCTTACCGCCCCGTTGGCACGCGGCCCTGCCAACCAGGCGAACGACGTCGCGGAGGAATTCAAACGGCGCTACGACAGCATCGGGTACCATGACACACGAGTCTATGATGGCGTCGCCGAAACGTTGGCGCAACCGCGCCAACAGCACGCCATCGGGCGCCCGACGATCGCGATTAACAAACGCTTCGTGCCGACGCGGCGCGTCATTGAGCACCTTGATTGGGAAGACGTTTTCGACGAGATACGCACTTTTGACGCCTTCACGCCACCCCTGAGCAGCAAGGCCGCACTGCCCGCCAAGCGACGCCCTGGGTTGGCCGCAGCGAGCGCTTGCATGGGAGATCGCCCCGAAGATACGGCGGCCGCCGTGCCCGCTGAGCGGCTATTGTTTCCTGAGGCATGGGGATCCGCCCACCCAACATTGCATGCGGCAGCAACACCGCGCAATTACCAGGCCAGCTGAATTGCTGGCCCGGCGTGGCCGCCCCCGATGATTGCGAGCGACAAGCGGAACGAAGAACCTCACTGCCGAACCGATTGGTGCCTTTCATGACGACAGCCAAGACACAAAGAACATCACCGCCGCTGATAAGCATTGTCACGGGTTGCTTTAATGAACAAGATAATGTCTTGCCTTTGTATCAGCGAATTGTTGCGATATGGAAGACGATGGCGCACAAATATCGTCTGGAATTGATATTTATCGACAATTGCTCGCAAGACGCCACCGTGGAGCGAATCACCGAATTATGCGCGCACGACCCACGAGTTAAGCTCATTGTAAATGCGCGCAATTTCGGCCATGTGCGATCGCCATTTCATGCGATGCTGCAAGCCGGTGGAGTTGCAGTCATAGGCATGGCGTCCGACCTGGAGGACCCACCTGAACTGATACCGCAGTTCATTGAAGCATGGGAACAAGGAGCTTCCGTTGTAGCTGGCGTGTATGAGCAGCCAATCAATTTCGGATTACTGGGCCTGGCGAGAAAACTTTACTACCGCATCATCTCTACCGTGGCAGAAGCCCAACCGATTCCTGCATTTACGGGATTCGGCTTGTACGATAGAAGAATTGTCGAACTGCTGCGCCAAACCGCTGGCCCATACCCTTATGTGCGCGGTTTGGTATCGGAATTTGGCCTGCCAATCAAAACGATTACATTCAAGAAACCCAAACGCAGCAGCGGCGCCAGCACCCAGACTTTTTTAACATTGTTCGATTTTTCAATTTTGGGCCTTACCAGCATGTCGCGAGCTCCCATTCGCATCGCGACACTACTTGGGTTGATCCTGTCCATCGTTGGTTTCTCGATCGCTATTTTGTACTTGATAGCAAAATTGGTATTCTGGAGTCAATTTCCTCTTGGACAAGCCCCATTATTGATAGGGATTTTTTTGTTTGGCTCAGTGCAAATATTTATTACAGGGTTAGTTGGCGAATATATCGCATCCTTGCATCAACGCGCGCAAAATTTTCCGCACGTAGTGGAACGCTGGCGCTTGAATTTTGGCAACACCGAAGCGATTGATACGACAGTCAATATTAATGAAAAAATTACTCGATAGCGTGCCACTGCGATACGTCGCAATGGGTCTGTGGAATACGCTATTCGCGTGGTTCGCTTTCGCGGCCGTATGGTCAGTTGGCGAATCGCGTGCACCTCTCTGGCTGTTGGCGGTGCTGGCGCACGGCATTGCCACGACGCAGTCCTTTCTTACACAAAGGAATTGGGTATTTCGTCCTACCGAAGGAAGCGCAATCGCTCAGTTTTGGCGCTTTCAATTGGTGTACGCCGGCCTCCTAGGTGCCGGCGTTTTCATGCTTCAAGCCCTCGCTGCCCAAGGGCTGCACCCGCTCGTGGCGCAGACTTGCGTCATGGCCACGCAGGCCGTGATTGGCTTCGCTATGGGGCGGTCGTTCACGTTTTCGGAACGACCCGTCGCGGTTCGACATTTATTTGCGCGCGCTGCGCGCGCGGTTCGCGCGAGTATTGGTGTGTGGCTTATGTTTGTTTTCAGTACGGCCACATTTTACTTGCTCATGATTGAACCGTTTTATCAGTCGCCGGATCACGTTGGGCACGACTTTTCCTTATCGGGAATCGCCCTTCTGGAGGGCGCGAATTGGCTCTACGCAAACGGATTTTTCGGTGGGCTGTTCAATCCGCCTTGGTTCACCCCAGCCTGGTGCGCTGGCACTGCGTTTTTCGCTGACCCGCAGGCTGGATTTTATTCGCCTATACAATGGCTCGCAGTGCTTCTTGACCCATTCCGGGCGGTTGCGATCGGAACGCTAATATTTAGCGGTTTGGCATTCTGGGGCAGCTATTTTCTAGGGCGAATGACACTGCGTTGGCCCCGGCACCCCTCGGCGATTTTTGCCCTGCTTGGTATGGTTAACACATTCCAGCCGATGCGCTCGGCAGTCGGTGAATCGGGATATCAAGCATTTGCCTTGTGGCCCTGGGTGATGCTGGCGATTTCCTGGCCGACCGCGGTTGCCGCGCGTTGGCATTCTCGCGTCGGAATACCGTCGCTCATGGTTGCACTCGGTCTCACCGGCTGGATTCAGTTTGGTTTCGCCGGAATGATGGTGCCCACTTTTTTAGGCATCACGCTACTTTCGCTTGTCCTTGCGCTGACAGGTCAGCTCTCTTTGGCATTAGCCGCTTGGCGGGTGACGATCGGCGCCGTCATGGCAATCGCGATCAACGCTTCGAAGTTGTACGAGGCTGCTAGCCTCATGCGCAACTTTCCGCGCGATTTTTATTCGCTCCCGGGTTTTCCGAATCTTTACGACGCTTTGGTCGCGGGGTTCATGGCGCTGTTCGCGCCATCGGAATGGACTGCGTTTTTTGCGCAGCGCCGTATGACCAATGTGCAATTCACGGCTTTTCCGCACGAGTGGGCACTGGAATTCGGCTGGGGTGCATTGTTGATGGCCGGCGTCGCATACATTTTGTTTGTCCGATCGAGAGCAACCAAAGCGATGCCCGCGCACGCCTCAGCGCGGGCGTCAAGAGGCGGGTCCTCATCAGCAACGTCGAGCGTCAAGATGCTCGTGGGAGCGTGTGCACTCGCGTTGCTGTGCTTGCCAATCCTTTTGCTATGGGATCAAGGCACGGTTAGGTCGGTGTTGAAAGCAATACCGATCCTCAATAGCGCGGCATGGCCAATGCGTTGGCTGGTCATCTACATCCCGCTGGCACAGGTGCTGCTGGCGCTGCCCGTCGCAAAGCAACTCGCGCTTAGCCAGCCGGAGGTACGACGCACGGCACTCACCGTGGGTGCGGCGCTTTTGGTATGGCTCGGCCCAATGACGATGCCAACCGCCTACTATCGGAACGGTGAAATCCAGAGTTACGACCCTAGGCCGATAGCCGCCGCACACGCCGCGTTGGTGCGTTCAGGGACACCGATTGCTATTGATCGCGTTGCCGAGGCGCCGACTGACGGTTTGCCGCTCAACCGCAACGATTCGATGTTGCAGGGCGCATCGGAGGGCTATTGCTACAACCCGATTTACGGCTACCGCCTGGAAGCCTTCCCTCAGATCGAACGCATTACCGCCGGCCCAGTACTCGCCCAGCACGCGGACGGCCAGAGTTTCATTTTCAATCCGGCCTGCCTGATTCACCCGGCAGAAAACCGATGCAAACCGGGTGATGGGTTTCGTCTGAGTGAACCCGCCCAACGCCACGCCGCCGAAAACTTTGTCGCACGCCGCCCATTCTCATGGAGTCGGCCGTGGGTCGGCGATCTCGCATCCTGGGTGTCTCAAGGCGCACTTTGGGTGGTGCTCACCACCGTGATAGCTTTGGTTTGGACATCGATTCTGCGATCTGCCGAGCCCACGTGACGCACCGCGCGCCAAGGCCTTGCGCGCTACTGAATCAAACGTTGCCATACCTCACTGCGACAAAATGCGTTGTCGCTGCCACTGGCATAGACCTGGCAAAACGTCGTCCTGAACGTTGTCATGCCGAGCCGCGACGCCGCTTGCATTTCCACCGGAACGGAATTTTTCAGCAGTGCGTATCCCTTCGAAAATCGTGTGATGTCACCCGTCAAGATCGCCTGCCTCATTTCCAGATGCGAAATCAGGTAATCGTCTCCCGCAGCGTGTTTAGCCGCGCGTAGCGCCAGTGCGCGCGCGATGAGCGGCTCCGCAGCCGCGGGCTCATTCCACATCTGCCGCACCTCCGCATAACGCGAAATGGTTTGCATATCAGGCAAACCGTTCGTGTCCTTGATCTCAAGCGCACGATCGAAGAACGTGATCGCCTCATTCTTGCGCCCTTCGAGGGCCAGCGCGACCGCATACGGCGTCAGCAATGCGGGCGCCACCTCCTGCCCGCGCAGCTGCCTTTCAACGCGCGCCAACGCGGCAGCGCGATCCGGCGTGTGCGAGGTCGCCTGCAAGTAGGACGCAGTGGCGCGTACGTCGCCGGGATACTGTGTGAAATTGGATGCAAACAATGTCGCGTCACTACGCCAGATTGGCAAAATGGCGCGCACGAACGCGATATTTCCTAGCACCAACAATACGACGAATGGCGCAGCGCAGACAAGCAAAGCCTTACGGCGGTCAACAGACGACGCCATCGCCCGAGCGAACCCGTAGACCCCCGCCGAAACCACGATCGCCAATGGGAGCGCGAGGAATCGGTTCTCGCCGATATTTCCGCCCAACCGAAGTGGGATTATATTCAGCACGGGCAGCAGCGAAATCACTGCTGCAAAGAACAACCACGCCGTCGTCGATCGCAACCGCCATGCAACAAGTGGCAGAAGAAGGGTGAGGCTCAAACACACCAATGAAGGCGTGCTAGCGTTGGTCAATCGCAAGACATCGTCGATTTCCAAAGGATGAATGGGATTGGTGTCCCGATACGGATAGACGAGCAGGCGCAGATAGAACAAGAGCGTCGCAGCGACCAGCAAAACCACCCGTAACGGACTATCGGCAAGTGCCGAGACGGACGAATCCACATGTATCATGCCGGGATGAACAACCGCTCTGATCGCCAGATAAATCACAACACTTGCCGCGATACCTGTGATCAGAGTAGTGTTCGATCGCATCATTTCACCAAACCGCACCGGCGATATTCCTGTCGCGACCGCCCGAAATATCCAAATGATGGCGGGCAATGTGATGGCCATTTCCTTTGAAAAGAGCGCAAAGAGCACGCACATCGCCGCCCACCACGATAGGTTCGACCTACATTGAGACGTCACCAACGCCAGCGCGGCCAAAGAAAACGCCGTGACCATCAGATCGAATCGACCCGAGACCCAGGCAGCGCTCTCGACCATCGCAGGATGCAACCCGTACAGCAGCGCGGCTGCGGGCGCAACCCAATCCTCCCAAAGGGTTGGACTGTTCTTGGGTGCCCCGCGCACGGCCATCCTGGCGCAATTTCTTGCCAGCAAGCCAACCAATGCGCAATTGATCAAATGGATAGCCAAATTCACGGCGTGCGAAACACGTGGATTGCCATCGGAAAGCGCAAATTCGATCACGAAACTCAGCAGCACCATCGGCCGGAAATAGGTGGTGCCATCGAGAACCGGCATCACTATGTTGCCAAGGCTTGCGAAGCCATCCCGCAATCTTTGGTCTACCAGAAACAACAGGCGGTCATCGTAGACATATCCGAACGTCAAGCTGGGCCAATATACCGTTGCCACGACGGCGATGGCCATTGCGAAACCAATCCACGTCCTTGCGGCGCTGCCGGAGAAACCGAGCTGTGAATTCGGCTGCATTTGTTCTCGGAAAAGTGCTTTTTGATTGCGCGATTAAAGCGATGAACGGCCCGCGGAACGTACCGACTCCGGTTGCGCGCCGGCGGCACCGTGGCATAGGCTACGTTGTACTCGACGCGCGGTCTCGTTGTATCACGCCGGCATGGACACACGGCTTCGAAAAACGAAAAACCCGCCGCAAGGCGGGTTTTCGGTCACGAACAGGTTCTGACGGTAAGGAAAGTTAGCGGCAGCTTGAAGGGCGATATTTCGACGCAATCGAGCCAGAGCATTTCCAGTCCAGCGCGAAGGTGCCCGTAGCGCCGGCAATCACCGACGGAGTCAACGTGAGGGTACTATTGGCGAGTTCCGGCGGCGCCGAGAAGGTCGCCGTCACGACCCCACCCGCACCGACCGCAACGCCGGACACGTACTTCGTCGCACCGGTATCACAGCCGGCGAGCGCGTTCGTGTTCGCAAGCGAGCTGTTGGACGAGTAATACTCGGCGACGCCCAATTTGCACGGCGTCATGACAGACAAACCTTCCGACGCCTTGGCGCGAACCGTGTAATCCTGATACATCGGAATCGCGATGGCAGCCAAGATACCGATGATCGCAATCACGATCATCAACTCGATCAGGGTGAAGCCCTGTTGCATACGACGTTTCATGTCAGTTCCTTTCAAGGAGAGTGGCT
>NZ_JBDHSP010000065.1:0-16731 GCF_039808215.1 Paracoccus sp. (in: a-proteobacteria) | reverse complement strand
TGGCGTCGCCGCTGACGATGCCAGCCAAAGCCGCGCCGCATGATCAAGCCGCGTCACCCAAATTCAGCCATAGCTCTGTCGGGATCCTGTTCGAGCAGTTCTTCGAAAAAGGCTCGGTGCGGGGCAAGCTTTCCATGCCCTTTGGGACGTCCCTGGGGCAATGGCTCAGCATGCCCCTTGGTTCTGATCGCCCGGCCCCAACGTGCTCCGGTCGCCGGCGAGAGCTTCAGCCGCAGCGCCGCCGCCCGACCGCTCAGGCCCTCTTCAATATATCGCTGAAACCGCGTCCGAAGCGCCGACGGCAAGGGTGCTGACATGATCCGTCCTCCCAGACAGAAGGGAATCACGATCCGCACTGCGACGGAACCCCAGCGATTCAGGGTTCAACAGAAATGCTTTAGCAGCTTAACTGAGCATATTCCGCTGGGTCAGGACACTCTTTATGTCAGCTGTCGCGCGCCTCGACGGTGGCTCGGAGCCATTTGGGGCTCTGTCCGCAGTTTGCGCCGGTTTTTCCAGGTCGCGCGCCCGGACCTTCCAATCGCTGCGACAGGCGCCTGCCCACCGCCTGCCAGCGCCGGAACCGCCAAGGGCCGCGCTGGACATTGCGCGGGCCGTGCCGCTATCCCATAGGCTGACAGGTGACATCGACCATCGACGAGGGCGGCATGAGCGGCGACAGGCAGGACCAACCCGTGCCACTGAACCCCGAGGAAACGGATCTTGATCCCAAGGCCGCTGCAGCCGAAATCGCGGCCCTGGCCGATCTGCTGACGCGGGCCAACCGCGCCTATCACGGCGAGGACGCGCCCTTCATCCCGGACGCCGAATTCGACGCCGGCAAGCGCCGCCTGGCGGCACTGCAGGCGCGCTTTCCCGGGCTTGCGCCGACCGACAGCCCGACCGGCCAGATCGGCGCCGCGCCGGACGGGCGCTTTGGCAAGGTCGGCCATCGCCTGCCCATGCTTTCGCTCGAGAACGGCTTTTCCGCCGAGGATGTCGAGACATTCGTGCAGCGGCTGCACAATTTCCTCGGGCTGGCGCCGGATGCGGCGCTTGCCATCACCGCCGAGCCGAAGATAGACGGCCTCTCGCTTTCCCTGCGCTATGAGGGCGGCCTGCTGGTGCAGGCTGCGACCCGCGGCGACGGCACCACGGGCGAGAACGTGACCGCAAATGCCCGCACCATCGCCGACATTCCGCAGCGCCTGGCGGGTACGGATTTTCCCGCGGTGCTTGAGGTCCGCGGCGAGTGCTATATGTCGCATGCCGATTTCGCGCAGCTGAACCTTGCCGAAACCGGCCGGGTCTTTGCCAATCCGCGCAATGCCGCCGCGGGGTCGCTGCGCCAGCTTGACGCCGCGGTGACGGCGGCGCGGCCGCTGCGCTTCTTTGCCTATGCCTGGGGCGAGGTCAGTGCGCCCTTTGCCCGCACCCAGACCGAGGCGATCGCGGCGCTCGGCCGCTTTGGTTTTCGGACCAATCCGCTGACCCGGCTTTGTCATTCCGTGCGCGAGATGCTGGCTGCCTGGGCCGAGATCGAGCGGCAGCGGGCCACGCTGGGCTATGACATCGACGGCACCGTCTACAAGGTCGACGATCTGGCGATGCAGGCGCGGCTGGGCATGCGCGCGACCACGCCGCGTTGGGCGCTGGCGCACAAGTTTCCTGCCGAACGCGCCTGGACCCGGCTTGAGGGCATCGACATCCAGGTGGGGCGCACCGGCGCGCTCAGCCCGGTGGCGCGGCTGGCGCCGGTGACCGTGGGCGGGGTGGTGGTCTCGAACGCGACGCTGCACAACGAGGATTACATCGCCGGGCGCAGCGCCGACGGGCAGCCGATCCGCGAGGGCAAGGACATCCGGGTGGGCGACTGGGTGCAGGTCTATCGCGCCGGCGACGTGATCCCCAAGGTCGCCGATGTCGACCTGAGCGAGCGCCCGGCCGGGGCCAGCGCCTTCACATTCCCGACCGCCTGCCCGGAATGCGGCTCGGCGGCGCTGCGCGACGAGGGCGATTCGGTGCGCCGCTGCTCGGGCGGGCTGATCTGCCCGGCGCAGGCGGTCGAGAAGCTGCGCCATTTCGTTTCGCGCGGCGCCTTCGACATCGAAGGCCTGGGCGCGAAGGTAGTCGAGGAACTGTTCCGCGACGGCTGGATCCGCGAGCCCGCCGACATCTTCACCCTGCGCGATCGCCACGGCCCCGGCCAGTTGGCGCAGCTCAGAAACCGCGACGGCTGGGGCGAGAAAAGCGCCGCAAGTCTGTTTCAATCCATCGACCGCCGGCGCGAGATCGCGCTGGCGCGGCTGTTGTTCGCCCTGGGCATCCGCCATGTCGGCGAGGTGGCGGCGCAGGACCTGGCGCGGCATTTCCGGGACTGGCAGGCGCTGGAGGCCGCGCTTGACGCAGCCTTTCCGGCCGCCGAGGGCTTTCGTCTGGCCGAGGAGGCGGTGCTGGCCGAGCGCACCCGCGCCCAGGTCGAGGGGCGGCGGCCGCGGCTGGCCGAGACGCGCGCCGCGACTCTGGCCGCGGCCGCGGTGCCTGCGGCCGCGGCGGCGGCCTGGGATGACCTGATCGCAGCGGACGGCATCGGCCCGGTACTGGCCCTGTCGCTGACCGAGGCCTTCGCCAATCAGCGCGAACGCGCGGCCATCGACCGCCTGGCGGGGATGCTGACCATCCTGCCCCCCGAGGCGCGCGCGACCGACAGCGCGATCACCGGCAAGACCCTGGTCTTTACCGGCACGCTGCAGAAGATGACCCGGTCAGAGGCCAAGGCGCGGGCCGAGGCGCTGGGGGCGCATGTCGCGGGCTCGGTCTCGGCCAAGACCGATCTGCTGATCGCCGGCCCCGGCGCGGGATCGAAGGCCGCCAAGGCCGCGGCGCTGGGCATCAGGGTCATCGACGAGGACGAATGGCTGACGATCGCGAAAGCATGACGCCGGGGCGGCCTCCGGCCCTGTTCCCGCTGTTCGCCGGGGTCGACACCCTGCCGGGGGTTGGTCCGCGCGCCGCCGAGGCCATGGCGCAGCTGGGCGTGACGCGCCTGCGCGATCTGGTGCTGACGCTGCCGCATTCCGGCATCCGCCGCCGCCCGATCGCAGAGCTGGCCGAGGCCCGCCCGCCCGAGATCGTGACGCTTGAGGTCACGGTCACCCGCCACAACCCGCCGACGGCCAAGGGCCGGCCCTGGCGCGTGCATTGCACCGATGGCCGCGCCGATCTGCAGCTGGTGTTCTTTCACCCGCGCCGCGACTGGCTTGAACGGCAGCTGCCACCGGGCGAGCGGCGCCTCATCTCGGGCAAGATCGAGCTTTTCGACGGCATGGCGCAGATGGTCCATCCCGACCACGTCGGCACGCCGGCCGAGCCGCCGCCGCCCGGGTTTGAGCCGGTCTATCCGCTTTCCGGGCGGCTGACCCAGGGGGTGATGCAAAAGGCGGTGCAGGCGGCGCTGACGCATCTGCCCGCCGCGTCGGAATGGATCGACCCCGGCCTCCTGGCGCGCGAGGGCTGGCCGGACTGGGCCGCGGCGCTGCACGCGGCGCATGCGCCCGCGGGTCCGCAGGGCCTGTCGCCCGCCGATCCCGCCCGCCGGCGCCTGGCCTATGACGAGCTTTTCGCCCATCAGATGACGCTGGCGCTGCTGCGCCGCGACCGGCGGCGACAGGCCGGGCAGGTGACGCAGGGCGACGGGCGCCTTTGCGACCGGGTGCTGGCCGGGTTGCCCTGGCCGCCGACCGGGGCGCAGCGCCGCGCCTTGGCCGAGATCGCCGCCGACATGGCGGCGCCGCGGCGGATGAACCGGCTGCTGCAGGGCGATGTCGGGGCCGGCAAGACGCTGGTCGCCTTCCTCGCGCTGCTGACCGCGGTCGAGGCCGGCGGGCAGGGGGTGCTGATGGCCCCGACCGAGATCCTCGCGCGCCAGCATCTGCGCGCGCTGGAGCCCTTTGCGGCGCTGGCCGGTATCCGCATCGAGGCGCTGACCGGGCGCGACAAGGGCGATGCCCGCGCCAATATCCTGACCGACCTGGCCGAGGGCCGCATCGACATCCTGCTGGGCACGCATGCGGTGATCCAGAAGACGGTGACCTTCCACGACCTGCGCCTTGCCATCATCGACGAGCAGCACCGTTTCGGCGTCAACCAGCGGATGGAACTGGGCAGCAAGGGCGGGCATCTGGCGCCCGACATGCTGGTGATGACCGCAACGCCGATCCCGCGCTCGCTGGCGCTGGCGCAGTTTGGCGACATGGATCTGTCCGTGCTGGACGAAAAGCCTCCGGGCCGACAGCCGGTCAGGACCACCGCGATCCCGGATAGCCGCATCGAAAAGGTGGTCGCGCATCTGGCGGCAGCGCTCGCGCAGGGCAGGCGCGCCTATTGGGTCTGCCCGCTGGTCGAGGAAAGCGAGGTCGTTGACCTGACCGGCGCCGAGGCGCGGTTTCGCGCCCTGCGCGCGCGCCTGGGCGAGGGCGTGCGCCTGGTGCACGGCCAGATGCCGGCCGAAGAGCGTGACGCCGCCATGGCCGATTTCGCCGCCGGCCGGGCGCAGATCCTGGTCGCGACCACGGTGATCGAGGTGGGCGTGGACGTGCCCGAGGCGACGATCATGGTGATCGAACGCGCCGAAAGCTTTGGCCTGGCGCAGTTGCACCAGCTGCGCGGGCGGGTCGGGCGCGGCGCGGGCGCTTCGAGCTGCCTGCTCATGTATCAGGAACCGTTGTCGGAAAGCGGTCGCCGCCGGCTGGCCATCCTGCGCGACACCGAGGACGGCTTTCGCATCGCCGAGGAGGATCTTGCCATTCGCGGCGCCGGCGATGTCATCGGTACCGCGCAGTCGGGCCTGCCGCGCTTTCGCATCGCCGATCTGGAACGCCAGGCGGCGCTGATGGCGCTGGCGCGCAAGGATGCGCAGAGTTTCCTGGAACTCGACCCCGCGATGCAGGGCGAGCGCGGCCGCGCCGTGCGGCTGCTCTTGTGGCTGATGGAGCAGGATCGCGCCATCCGCCTGATCCAGGCCGGCTAGCGCGCATCGGAGTTCTTAAAAAGTTCTTTACTTTTGCCGCGCCAGATGAGAACAAATGGTAAACAACCCCAGGAGAGTTCCCATGAACCGCGAATTCCTCTCTGACCTGCTTGGCAGCATCGCGATCTCGGTGACGGCGATCGTCCTGTTCTCGCTGCCGACGGTGCCGCTGGCCTGATCCTGCCCCGCGCAATCGCGGCCCCTTTCGCCGGGGCGCCGCACCCGTTCCCCGGGCGATCCTGCGCGCAACTGCCGGCCCCCAGGGGCCGGCCTTTTCATGTCGCAGATGCGTCGATGGCACCCAGAAGCGCCTCCCATGCCAGCAGGATCGAGGCATGGCGGTTGGGAAACTCACGCGCCGGCAGCAGCGCCTCGAGCGCCTCGAAAGGGGCCGCGGGCGGGGGCGCGTCCTCTTTCAGCATGGCCTGCAATTCGTCGCGGGCGCGGGCGATCTCGTCGCGGCGCCGGCCCAGCGCCAGCTGGCCCAGCACTCCGGCCGAGGCCTGGCCCAGCGCGCAGGCCCGCACCTCCTGCGCGAAATCGGCGATGCGGCCATCGGCCATCACCACATGCGCGGTGACCGAGGAGCCGCATTGCGGCGAGCGCCGGTGCGCGCTGCCGGTCGGATGCTCAAGTCTGCCCAGATGCGGGATGTCCGATGCCAGCGCCAGGATGCGCCGGGAATAGAGTTGCATCAGATCGCTGTCGGACATGGTCTTTTCCCCTGTAGCCGCCGGGTCTAGATAGGGATCGCCAAGCCGAAAGGAAAGCCGATGTTCGACCCCGCCAGCCTGAAATACGACACCAATGGGCTGATCCCCGCCATTGCCCAGGACCACCGCAGTGGCGAGGTGCTGATGATGGCCTGGATGAACGCGCAATCCGTGCAGAAAACGCTTGAGGACACGCGCGTAACCTACTGGTCCAGATCAAGACAGTCGTTCTGGGCCAAGGGCGAAAGCTCGGGTCATGTCCAGCGGCTGGTCGAGATGCGCGTGGATTGCGACCGCGATTGCCTGCTGTTGCTGGTCGAGCAGACCGGCCCGGCCTGCCACACCAATCGCCAAAGCTGTTTCTACACCGCGATCCGCGCCGGCGCCGAGGTCGAGATCATGGCGCCTCAGAACCCCAGCATCTGACGCAGTTCTGCCGTGGTCATGCCCTCGGCGCGAAACAGGCGCAGGGCACGGGCGTCGTCGCGCTTGGCCAGCCGCTTGCCCCTATCGTCGCGGATCAGGCGGTGATGGTGATAGCGCGGGACCGGCAGGCCGAGCAGCTTTTGCAGCAGGATATGGATGAAGGTCGAATCGAGCAGGTCCAGCCCGCGCGTGACCAGCGTGATCCCTTGGGCCGCGTCATCGACCACCACCGAGAGGTGATAGGACGTGCCCATCCCGCGCCGCGCCAGCACCATATCGCCGACGCCGGAGATGAAGTCCTGTGCGCTCAGGCGATGCCGCGTGCCCGTGCCCTCGTCCTGGAAGGCGATTTCGTTCAGCCCGAGATGCGCAAGGGCGCGGGCGGCATCCAGCCGGATCGCGTCCTCGGACCCGGCGTCGTGCATGTCGCGGTGGCGGCAGAGGCCGGGATAGACCGGGCCATCGGGACCGATCACCGGCGACGCACCTTCCTGCGGGGCCGAGAGCGCCGCCCGGATGTCGGCGCGGCGGCATTGGCAGGGGTAGGTCAGGCCCATTGCCGTCAGCCGCTCCAGTGCCGCGTGATAGGCGGGCAGGCGCTTGGATTGGCGCATCACCGGCAAAGGCCAGTCGAGGTCCAGCCAATGCAGGTCCTCAGTGATCAGCGCCTCATATTCGGGGCGGCAGCGGCTGTGGTCGATGTCCTCGATCCGCAGCAGGAATTGCCCCGGATCGGCCAGTTTCGCGGCGGTCAGCGCGGCGAAGGCATGGCCCAGATGCAGCGGCCCGGTGGGTGAGGGGGCGAAGCGGGTCCGGATCAAACCTGTCCTGCAAGCCATTGGTTGAAATCGGCTTTCGCGCGGTCTGTATAGGCCGGGTAGCGGTCCTTGCGGCCCTTGCGGCCACCGCGCATCGCATCCAGCGGCGGGTAAAGACCAAAGTTCACGTTCATCGGCTGGAAGGTTTTCGCATCCGCCCCGCCGGTGATGTGATGGACCAGCGCCCCCATCGAGGTCGTCGGCGCGGGCGGGGCCAGATCGCGCCCCAGCGCCTCGGCGGCGGCGATGCGGCCGGCGAGCAGGCCCATGGCGGCGGATTCGACATAGCCCTCGACGCCCGTCACCTGACCGGCAAAGCGCAGGTTCGGACGCGCCCGCAGCCGCAGCCGGTCGTCGATCAACCGCGGTGAGTTCAGGAAGGTGTTGCGATGGATGCCGCCCAGACGCGCGAAGCTGGCGTTTTGCAACCCGGGAATGCGGCGGAACACCTCGGTCTGCGCGCCGTATTTCATCTTGGTCTGGAAGCCCACAATATTATATAGCGTTCCCAAAGCGTTGTCACGCCGCAGCTGGACCACGGCATGGGGTTTCTCGGAGGGATTATGGGCATTGGTCAGGCCCACCGGCTTCATCGGGCCGTGGCGGAGCGTCTCGCGTCCGCGCTCGGCCATGACCTCGATCGGCAGGCAGCCGTCGAAATAGCCCGCCGTCTCGCCCTCGTGGAACTCGGTCTTGTCGGCGGCCAGAAGCGCGTCGATGAAGCCTTCGTAGTCCTCGCGCGTCATCGGGCAGTTGATATAGGCGGTGCGCTCCGCCTCGGTCTCGCCCTTGTCGTAGCGGCTTTGCAGCCAGCAGACCTGCATGTCGATGGTCTCGGCATGGACGATGGGGGCGATGGCGTCGAAGAACGCGAGCGAACCTTCGCCGGTCGCCGCGAGGATCGACTGGCCCAGCGACGCCGAGGTCAGCGGCCCGGTCGCCACGATCCAGCGGCCCTCGCTGGGCAATTCGCG
This sequence comes from Paracoccus sp. (in: a-proteobacteria), assembly GCF_039808215.1. Taxonomy (GTDB): domain Bacteria; phylum Pseudomonadota; class Alphaproteobacteria; order Rhodobacterales; family Rhodobacteraceae; genus Paracoccus. Next base: position 8,771 of record NZ_JBDHSP010000065.1, on the reverse strand, counting down.
GATCTCGCCGGGGGCGAAGCTGATCAGGGGTTCCGCCCGCAGGGCCCGCGTGACGCCTTGCGAAAAGGCGTCGCGGTCCACGGCCAGCGCGCCGCCGGCGGGCAGGCGGTGGCGGTCGGCCATGGCCATGATGAGGCCATCCGCCGCGCGCATTTCCCAATGCAGCTGCCCCACGGCGTTCATCTGGTCGTCGTCGGAGCGAAAGCTGTTCGAGCACACCATCTCGGCGCAATTGCCGCTGCGATGGGCGAAGGTCCCGACCCCGGGGCGCATCTCATGCAGCACGGCGGGCACGCCCGCGCGCGCGATCTGCCAGGCGGCTTCTGACCCCGCAAGCCCCGCGCCGATGATGTGGATCGGTTCCATGTCCTGCCTCTTTGCATCAGGCGGGCGTGATAGCATCGGCGCCCGGCAAGAGAAAGGGCGGCATCCGCTGGGAATGCCGCCCGATCACGATGACTGCTGGCCGGGATCAGCCCTCGGCGGCTTCCTCGGCGCCTTCTTCCGAACGCAGGCCCGAGGGCGCGGCGATATTGGCGATCACGAAGTTGCGGTCGATGGTCGGCTTGACGCCCTTGGGCAGGTCGATGTCCTCGATGTGGACGACATCGCCGATCTGCTTGCCGGTCAGGTCAACGGTGATGTGATCGGGAATATCGGAGGCGGTCACCATCAGTTCGACCTCGGGGCGCACGACGGTCAGCGTGCCGCCACGCTTGAGCCCGGGCGAGGCTTCGTGGTTCACGAAGTTCACATGAATGAACAGGTTCACCCGGGTGTCGCGGTGCAGGCGCAAGAAGTCGATATGCGTCGGCAGGTCCTTCACCACGTCGCGCTGCACGGCGCGGCAGACCACGCGCACGTCGTCCTGGCCTTCGACCTTCAGGTTCCACAGCGTGGACATGAAGCGACCGGCGCGCAGCTTGGTCAGCAGCGAGTTGAATTCGATCTGAATCGGCTGCGGCTCCTTGCCGTCGCCGTAGACGATACCGGGCACCTTGCCTGCGCGGCGAGCTTGGCGGGCGGCCCCCTTGCCTGTCCCCGCGCGTGCCTCGACCACCAGATCAGGGATCTCTTTGGCCATCTTGCTATTCCTTTGTTGACGGTTCGCGGCCATCCTCCAAGGGTGCATGGCCGAAACCGGGCCTATAGCGGCAATGCGCCGGGAAGTGAAGCGGCAATTCCGCCGCATTGGCGATTTATACAGCTTGCCAGTTGCTGCCATTGCCGGCATGCCATGGGCATATCGTCCCTGGGTTGTTGTTTTGCACCGTATTCATTCGTTGGACTACCTCAAGCTGTGCCTGGCCGTGCTGGTGGCATTCGCACATACGTCATGGATGCAGACCAATACCACGCCGCTGCTGTTCGTGTTGGGCAACGGGCTGATGCGGCTGATCGTGCCGCTGTTCTGCATCGTCACCGGCTATTTCCTGCAATCCGCGGTGGCGCGCGGCAAGGGGCGGCAGTGGCTGTGGCGGGTGTTCCTGCTCTATGCCTTCTGGATGCTGCTTTACCTGCCGTTCTGGCTGGGCGAGGTGCATGGCCTCTTGTCGCTGGTCAAGGTGCTGGTGCGGGGTTATTTCCACCTGTGGTTCATGGCCGGCATCCTCTTGGCCGGGCTGATGATCCTGGGGCTGCGCGCCATCGGGGAAAGATGGCTGCCGGGCTGGCACCGGCTGCTGGTCCTGGCGGCGGCGGTCTGCGCGGTCATCGGCGTCGGGCTGCAATATGTCGATCTGTCGGGGATCGTGCATGTCGGCGCGCACAAATATGCGAACGGGCTGTTTGCCTGCTTTCCCTTTGTCAGCATCGGCTATCTCTGCGGGCGGCGCGCAGCGCGGCCGGGGTCCGACTGGCCGGGGAAGGACCGGCGCCTGCTGGTCGCGGCAATCGTTGGCGCCTGCCTGCTGATGGCCGAGGCCTGGCTGGTGCAGGACCGCTGGGGGGTCATGGTCATGCTCGACATTCCGCTGGCCAGCTATCTCACCGCGCCGCCGCTGTTCCTGCTCATTCTTGCCACACGGATGCCGCGGCCGCCGATCCGGCTCGATCCGATCTCGGCGGCGATCTATTTTCTGCATGTCATGGCCTTGCAGCTGGCGCGCGCGCTTGGCGTCACCGAGCTTGCCGGGCTGATGCTGTTCGCGCTTGGTCTGCCCACGCTGGTTGCGCTGGCCTGCAGCCGCCTGCCGCTGCCCGGGCTTGGCACGGACCCCGCCCGCCACGGCCCGGTCGTGGGCGCCGGGGGCGATCAGGCATAGGGGGTCAGGAAGGCCGGCGGCACCAGCAGGTTGTGGCGGCCGACATTGCCGATGTCGCGCTCGCCGCAAAGCGCCATGCTCACGTCAAGCTCGTTGTGGATGATCTCCAGCGCGCGGGTCACCCCGGCCTCGCCCATGGCGCCAAGCCCATAGACAAAGGCGCGGCCGATATGCGTGGCATGCGCCCCCAGCGCCAGCGCCTTCAGCACGTCCTGGCCCGAGCGGATGCCGCTGTCGAGATGGATCTCGACCTGGCTGCCGACCGCCTTGACGATCTCGGGCAGCATGCGGATCGAGCTGACCGCGCCATCCAGCTGCCGCCCGCCGTGATTGCTGACGATGATCGCGTCGGCGCCGAAACCGGCGGCCATGCGCGCGTCCTCGGGGTCGTTGATGCCCTTGAGGATCAGCTTGCCGCCCCAGAGGTCGCGGATGCGGGCGATCTTGTCCCAGTCGAGCTGGGTGTCGAACTGCTCGGCGGTCCAGCTGGACAGCGACGAGGTGTCGCCGACGCCCTTGGCGTGGCCGACGATATTGCCGAAGCTGCGCCGTTTCGTCTGCAGCATCTCGAGGCCCCAGCGCCATTTCGTCGCCAGGTCCAGCAGCACCGGCAGCGTCAGTTTCGGCGGCGCCGACAGGCCGTTCTTCAGATCCTTGTGGCGCTGGCCGAGGATCTGCAGATCCAGCGTCAGCACCAGCGCCGAGCAATTCGCGCGTCTCGCCCGCGCGATGATGTTTTCCAGAAACTCCTGGTCGCGCATGACGTAAAGCTGGAACCAGAACGGTGCCCGCACCGCCGCGGCCACATCCTCGAGCGAGCAGATCGACATGGTCGACAGCGTGAAGGGCACGCCGAAATCACGGGCAGCGCGGGCGGCCTTGATCTCGCCGTCGGCCGATTGCATGCCGGTCAGACCGACCGGCGCCAGCGCCACCGGCATGGCGACCCGCTGCCCGATCATCGTGCCGGCAAGGCTGCGGTTCGACATGTCCACCGCGACGCGCTGGCGCAGCTTCAGCTGCTGGAAATCCTCGCTGTTGGCGCGGAAGGTGCTTTCGGTATAGCTGCCGCTTTCAGCATAGTCGTAAAACATCCGCGGCACGCGCCGGCGGTAGATGCGCTTGAGATCCTCGATGCAGGTGATCACCGGCATGGCTTGCGCTCCTTCTTCAGGTTCCGGGGTCGGAGGCGCAGCCGGGATCATCCGCGGGGCAGTCCGGCGGCGCCAGGGGTTCGGCGGCCAGCGCCTGCGCCCTTTCGCGCAGGGCGCGGGCGCGGCTTTGCAGATCGGACCCGGCCGGGGCCGCGCCGCCCTGTCCGGCCAGCGCCCGGCCGCGGACATCCAGCGCCGCGGTGGCCGGGCCCGGATCGGTGGCGGCATCCGCGGCATGGGCCGGCAGCTCCGGCGCCGCCAGCAACCGGTCGGTGGGCATCAGCGCCGGATAATCACCAGTCATGTCGCCGCAGCCCGCCAGCGCGGCCAGCGCCAGCATGGCGCGGATCGGCCCGAAATTCATCCCATGCCCCCGCAGTTTCATGGCCGGACCATAGGACCGCGGGCAAGGCGGGGGCAAGATGCACTCTTTCGCGCCGCCCGCGCCGCATCTAGAAGGGCGCATGGCACGCACCCATGGCTCGAGGGCCGAGATCACCGGACCGCTGATCCGCGACGCCGCCCGGCGGCTGTTCGCGCGGCAGGGCTTTGCCGCGGTGTCGATGCGCCAGATCGCCGCCGAGGTGGGGGTGCAGGTCGGTACGCTGTATGGCTATACGCCGGACAAGCAGGCGCTGCTGGCCGACCTGTTGCGCGGCCATATGGAGGAATTGCTGGCTGCCTGGCAGGACGATCCGGCCCGTCCGGCGCTTGAGCGGCTGGAGACCTTCCTGCGCTTTCACATCCAGACCAGCCTTGAACGGCCCGAGGCGGTGTTCCTGGCCTATATGGAGCTGCGCAGCCTGACGCCGCAGAACCGCGCCGCCATCGCCGCGCTGCGCCGCCGCTATGAGGATGCGCTGCAGGCGATCCTGATCGCCGGCCAGGCCGAGGGCAGCATGACGGTGCCCGACACGCGCCTGGCCAGCATGGCGCTGATCGCCATGCTGACCGGCGTCACCAACTGGTATCGCGAGGGCGGGCGGCTGGATCAGGAACGCGTGACCGCGGTCTACCGCGACCTCGTGCGCGGCGCGGTGGGCGCGAATCCTCTTTTCAACGCCCGCGCCTGATCCGATATAGGTTGGCATGAGCCTGCCGCCCCAGTTCCTTGACGAGATCCGCGCCCGCGTACCCCTGTCGCGCGTCATCGGGCGCAAGGTGGTCTGGGACCTGCGCCGCTCGAACCAGGCGCGCGGCGACTGGTGGGCGCCTTGCCCGTTTCACGGCGAAAAGACCGCATCCTTTCACGTCGATGACCAGAAGGGCTTTTATTACTGCTTCGGCTGCCACGCCAAGGGAGATGCGCTGACCTTTCTGCGCGAGGCCGAGGGCATGGGCTTTCTTGACGTGGTGGCACTGCTCGCCGCCGAGGCCGGGCTGGCCATGCCCGAGCGCGACCCGCGCGCCACCGAACGCAGCGACCGGCGCAACGAACTGGTCGAGGTCATGGAGCAGGCGGTGCGCTGGTTCCGGCTGCAGCTGGGCATGGGCGCAGCCGCGGATGCGCGTGCCTATCTGGCCCGGCGCGGGCTGGATGATGCCACCTGCGAACGCTTTGGCATCGGCTTTGCCCCCGACCAGCGCCAGGGTCTGTTCAACGCCCTGCGCAGCAAGGGCGTGGCCGAGGCGGCGATCGTGGATGCCGGCCTTGCCGCCCGGCCCGACGGTGGCGGCGCGCCCTTCGACCGCTTCCGTGGCCGCATCATCTTTCCGATCCGCGACGGGCGCGGGCGCTGCATCGCCTTCGGCGGCCGGGCGATGGATCCGAACGCGCGCGCCAAATACCTGAACTCGCCGGAAACCGCGCTGTTCGACAAGGGCCGCAATCTTTACAATGTCGGTCCGGCACGGGCGGCGGTGGCCAGGGGCGCGCCGCTGCTGGTGGCCGAGGGCTATATGGACGTGATCGCGCTGGTGCGCGCCGGGTTTGAGGGCGCCGTGGCGCCGCTGGGCACCGCGATCACCGAAGAGCAGCTGCGGCTGATGTGGCGGGTCTCGCCCGAGCCGGTGATCGCGCTGGACGGCGATACGGCGGGCTTGCGCGCGGCGATGCGGCTGATCGACCTGGCGCTGCCGATGGCCGCGCCCGGGCAGGCGCTGCGCTTTGCCTTCCTGCCGCAGGGGCTGGACCCGGACGATCTGATCCGCGCCCGCGGCCCGGCGGCCATGGCGGCGATCCTTGACGAGGCGCGGCCGCTGGTCGATCTGCTGTGGCGGCGCGAAACCGAGGGCCGGGTTTTCGACAGCCCCGAACGCCGGGCGGCGCTGGACAAGGCGCTGGCCGATGCGGTGGCGAGAATCCCCGACCGGGACACGCGCGAGCATTACCTTTCGGCGCTGAAGAACCTGAAATGGGAACTGTTCGGCCCGCGCCGCCGCGATGCTGCGCCGCGTCCGGCGCGCGCGGGCTGGCAGGGTCGCGAGGCGCGGCTGCAGCCCGTGGCGCCGGTGGCCTCGACGCGGGCCTCGCGCCTGTCCTCGCCCGAGGCCGGCGAGGACGAGGCCGAAGCGCTGATCGAGGCCATGGTGCTGGCGATCTGCGCCACCCATCCCGGGCTGATCGGCCCGGTCGAGACGCGGCTTGAACGGCTTGAGCCGCAGGACGCCGGACGGGCCGCGCTGATCCACGACCTGCTTTCGGGCGCGCAGTCGCAGGCGGGCCAGCGCGCCCTTGAAAGCATCATGGCCGAGCCCCATGTGAGGGCGGCCCCGGCGATCCTGCGCCCGCATGACGGCGATGCCGCGGCGGGAATCCTTGCCAATGCGCTGGATCGCATCGAGGCGCGCCGCTCGGCCCGCGAGGAGGTCGCCCGCGCCGAGGCCGAGATCGAGGGCCTGGCGGATGAGGGGCTGACCTGGCGCGTGACGCAATCGGCGCGGGCGCTGGACCGGGCGGACCGGCCCTCGCTGTCGGGCATGGCCGAGCAGGGCGAGGACAGCGAGGCGTTCCGGGCCATCCTGGACGCGGCGCTGAAAAACGAGATCTGGCGCAAGCCGCGCCGCTGAACCGGTGCGAATCGCACGCGCCGAATCACTCCGGTTCCCGCCGGACCGCGGGCTTTGAAACTGCCCGCGATTCGCGCTAGAACTCTCCGACAGCCGACCCCGATTCGCGCGATTCGCGAATCATCGTTTCAAGGGAACCAGCATGGCAGCCAACGACGACGACCAGAAGCCCGACAGCAAGGACGACGATCATTCGCTGGACATGTCGCAGGCAGCGGTCAAGCGCATGATCGCCGAGGGGCGCGAGCGCGGCTTCATCACCTATGACCAGCTGAACGCCGTGCTGCCGCCCGAACAGGCCAGTTCCGACCAGATCGAGGATGTGATGTCCATGCTCTCGGAGATGGACATCCGCGTGGTCGAGAGCGACGAGGAGGCCGAGGAGCCCGAACAGGGCGGCGCGCTGGCGACCACCGCCTCGGGGTCGCGCGAGGTGGCGATCGCCACCACCGAGACGGAGAAACTGGACCGCACCGACGATCCGGTGCGCATGTATCTGCGCGAGATGGGCTCGGTCGAACTGCTCTCGCGCGAGGGCGAGATCGCCATCGCCAAGCGCATCGAGGCCGGGCGCAACACGATGATCGCCGGCCTGTGCGAAAGCCCGCTGACCTTCAAGGCCATCACCCTCTGGCGCCAGGAACTTCTCGAGGAAGAGATCCTGCTGCGCGACGTGATCGACCTTGAGAACACCTTCACCCGCGCGATGGACGATGAGGGCGAGGAGGAAGAGGTGCTCGAGGCGGAAGGCTCGGGTCCGGCCGCCGCCCCCGTCCGCGACGAGCAGGAACTGGACGCCGACGGCAACCCGATGAGCCGCGGCGAGGACGAGGACGACGAGGATGACGGCCAGAACCTGTCGCTGGCCGCCATGGAGGCCTCGCTGAAGCCGCGGGTGCTGGAGACGCTCGAATCCATCGCCCAGGGCTATGAAGAACTGGCGCATATGCAGGACAACCGCATGTCCGCCACCCTGAACGAGGACGGCAGCTTTTCCGCCGCGCAGGAAAGCGCCTATCAGGAACTGCGCAGCCGCATCGTCGGCCTGGTCAACGAGCTGCATCTGCACAATGCCCGTATCGAGGCGCTGGTGGACCAGATCTATGGCATCAACCGCCGCATCGTCACCATCGATTCCGGCATGGTGAAACTGGCCGACGCCGCGCGCATCAACCGGCGCGAGTTCATCGACGCCTATCGCGGCAGCGAGCTTGATCCGACCTGGGTCGATCGCATGGGCGAGAACAAGGGCCGCGGCTGGCAGGCGCTGCTTGAGCGCTCGCGCGGGCCGGTCGAGCAGCTGCGCGGCGAAATGGCCATGGTCGGCCAGCATGTCGGCGTCGACATCGAGGAATTCCGCCGCATCGTCGCCCAGGTGCAGCGCGGCGAGAAGGAATCGCGCCAGGCCAAGAAGGAAATGGTCGAGGCGAACCTGCGCCTGGTGATCTCGATCGCCAAGAAATACACGAACAGGGGCCTTCAATTCCTTGACCTTATTCAGGAAGGCAATATCGGCCTGATGAAGGCCGTGGACAAGTTCGAATATCGCCGCGGCTACAAGTTCAGCACCTATGCGACCTGGTGGATCCGCCAGGCGATCACCCGCTCCATCGCCGACCAGGCCCGCACCATCCGCATCCCGGTGCACATGATCGAGACGATCAACAAGCTGGTGCGCACCGGTCGCCAGATGCTGCACGAGATCGGCCGCGAGCCCACGCCCGAGGAACTGGCCGAAAAGCTGCAGATGCCGCTGGAGAAGGTCCGCAAGGTGATGAAGATCGCCAAGGAGCCGATCAGCCTTGAAACCCCGATCGGCGACGAGGAGGACAGCCAGCTTGGCGATTTCATCGAGGACAAGAACGCCGTCCTGCCGCTGGACAGCGCCATTCAGGAAAACCTCAAGGAAACCACGACAAGGGTTCTGGCCAGCCTGACCCCGCGCGAGGAGCGGGTGCTGCGCATGCGCTTTGGCATCGGCATGAACACCGACCACACGCTGGAAGAGGTGGGCCAGCAGTTCAGCGTCACCCGCGAACGCATCCGCCAGATCGAGGCCAAGGCGCTGCGCAAGCTCAAGCATCCCTCGCGCTCGCGCAAGCTGCGCAGCTTCCTCGACCAGTAAAATCGTATCTTGACAGTCGCTTGACACGATTTGGTGCGCCGCTTTATCGTTCGGCGCACCTCTGTGTCAAGGATACGTTCGATCCGCTGGCACCCCTATTTATACGGGCGATGGTTCAGGTTATGACCAAGCCTTGGGTCTATGGGGCTATGGCTGAAAATGGGTGATGGGGCCTGAGAAGGCGGCGTATCGTGGCGGGTGTCGAAGCCTGCCAGAACC
>NZ_JBDHSP010000064.1:0-16982 GCF_039808215.1 Paracoccus sp. (in: a-proteobacteria) | reverse complement strand
ACCAAGTTCAGCGCCAGCTTCGATACCGTCTGGGCATCGGAAGCCGCCCGCGTCATCCAGATCCCGCACCGGGCGCCGAACGCCAATGCCTTTGCGGAATCCCTCATCGGCACCATCAAGCGAGAATGCCTGGATTTCTTCGTCTGCTTCAGCCGGTCGCAGCTCGACTACATCCTGCGCACATGGGTGCGCCATTACAACGTCGAGCGCCCGCATCGCGGCCGGGACATCGGGAACAATGTGCTGCAGGTCGATTTTCGTCCCGCCCGCGACGGCCCGATCCGCTGCCGGCGCCAGCTCGGCGGCATCATCACGTCCTACACGCGCGATGCGGCATGATCCGCGGTAAGGACGCGAGCCGCAGAAAGCCTGACGGCTTTGACGCCGAGGGCATCCGCCAGAGGCTCCCATGGCAGCCACCTCCCTCAGTCTCTGCTTCGATACCGTGTGTCTGGCGCTTCGCGATGCCATCGGGGGAGAGCAGCATCCACCCCATATCCACTTCATGATCCGCGAGGACTATACAGGAAGCGCCGTCTGACCTGTCGTCCGGGGCATATGCGTGAACCGGTCAGCGGACAAGGAGGCGAGAAGGATCGCTGATCCCTGGTCAGCCCTCCCTGCGGAGGCCGGCCGGATCACTACCGGCAGGAGCATCTGCGGAATCAGCAGGCAGGCTGCATCTGGCCGCATGAGTGTGCTCCAGCCGAGCCTGTCCGGCTGTCGCCTGATCAGGATCAAAGCGAAAAGCGGCGATCTTCTGTAGTAGACTGGGGTGGCCCGGAACCCGTGCATTCCTACGGTGGTTGCCGCCTCAGCGGCGAAGTTCCAGGACGAGGCGCATCAGCCAGGGTGAGGAGCATGTCCTGATGAGCAGCGAGAACTATTTCCCGGAAACTGCACCCCTGCGCGAGCAGGTCGTGTTTCTGCTGCCCCACGCCATCCTTGCGCCATCCGGGCACAACACCCAGCCTTGGCTGTTCCGCATCACCGAAACTGGCTTTCAGCTGATCGCCGACCGCCACCGCGCCTTGCCGGTCGTCGATCCCCATGACCGCGAGCTTGCGATCAGTTGCGGCGCCGCACTCGGCACGTTCGAGGTGGCGGCACGCAGGTTTGGCCTCGATCCGGTCGTGAATATCCTCCCCGATGACCGCGACCCCGACCTGCTGGCCACGATCGAAGTGGTGCAGGGCGCGCCGGCCTCTGCGGCGGAAGCCGCACTCTTTGATGCGATTGCGGATCGCCATACCACGAGGGCGGCCTTCGCGATGGAGCCACTGCCCGACGCCCTGGTCGAGACCTGCCGCGATGTCGCGGCCGGTTTCGGCGTCACGCTCGACGTCATCGTCGATGAGGATAGGAGACGCGGCATCGCAGCACTGGTCGGCGAAGGGAACCGGCGGCAATTCGACGATCCGCGCTTTCGCCGCGAACTGGCGCTGTGGATCCGCTCGCGCCGGTCCGGCAGCGGCGACGGGATGTCGGGCGCCGGCTTCGGCATGCCGGATGTGCTCTCGGCGGTCGGGCGGCTGATGATCCGGACCTTTGACATGGGCGACGGCATTGCTGCGGCGGACGAGAAGAAGATCCTTGCCGCAACGCCCGCGCTTGGCCTGCTGTCCAGCCCCGGCGACGGGCCGGCGGACTGGATTGCGACCGGCCGCGCGCTGTTGCGGGTGCTGCTCGTGCTGACCGCGCACGGCTTCACCGCATCCTATCTCAACCAGCCCATCGAGGTGGAGGATCTCCGCCAGCGGTTGCGAGAGGTTGCAGCGACGGCCGGGCATCCGCAGATCTTGCTGCGGATGGGGCGGACGGCTGTTGCCGCGGAGCCGAGCGTGCGGCGCGGGCTGGAAAGCGTAATCCTCGGGGACCCGGACAGAGGCCAAAGCGGGGGCGCCAGGTGAAAAGCCTGATCCTGATTGCCGGTCTCTGCCTCCTCGTCGCGGTTGCGGCACTCTGGTTCTGGCGTCTGTCCGACATTCGCGCTGACCGGCGGGTGGGTGTGGCGCTGTCGGCGCTGCAGCCCGTTCGCCCCGCCCGCTTTGACCCGGCGATGGTTGAAGGACTGCCCGAGCCGGCGCAACGCTATTTCCGTTTCAGCATCCATCCCGGCACCCCGCTTTTCACCGTGGCCCAAATCACCATGGCCGGTCAGTTCAGCCTCGGGACCAGGGAGGCGCCCGATTACATGGCGATGACCGCGCGTCAGGTTCTGGCCTCGCCCGAAGGCTTCATCTGGAGCATGGCGGCGCGGCGCGGGTCGATGCGCATCTCCGGCTCGGATGCGGCAGTGGGTGGCGAAAGCTGGACGCGCTTCTGGCTCATGGGGCTGGTCCCGGTGGCGCGGGCTGGCGGGAACGAGGACCATTGGCGCTCGGCCTTCGGGCGCCATGTCGCCGAGGCGGTCTTCTGGACCCCTGCCGCGCTGCTGCCCGGCCCCGGCGTGGTCTGGGAAGCGGTCGATGACACGACCGCCCGGGTGACCGTCACGCATGACGGGATCGCGCAGCCGGTCGAGGTGAGCGTCGATGCCGAGGGCCGGCCGGTCACGGTCGTTTTCCCGCGCTGGAGTAATGCCAACCCTGACAAGACCTGGCGGTTGCAACCCTTCGGCGGTCACCTCTCCGAATTTCGGGACTTTGGCGGCTTCCAACTGCCCACTCATGTCGAGGCGGGCAATCACTTCGGCACCGACGCGTATTTCCCGTTCTTCATCGCGGATGTGACGGACGTCACCTTCATCCCGCCTTCAGGGACAAGGCCATGACGGTGCCGCTGATGCTGCTCCAAATCGGGTTGCCGGCGGCGCTGCTCGTCTGGCTGGCGGCCTTTCCGGCGTCCGGGGCGGCGGCGTTCATGGTGCAGGCTTGCGCCACAGCCGCGGTTCTCGTGGCGCTCGGGCTGGTCGCGCCATGGGTGATGCCGCCCTGGTGGGTGCCCTGGCTTTTCGGGCTGGCCTTCGCCGCGATCGTCGGGTGGCTGCGGGCCAGCGGCCGGTTGCAGGGCCGCGACCGGCGGCCACAGGGCTGGCCTGCCACTGTCGCACTGATCCTCCTCGCCGCACTCGGGGTCTTCAGCACCTGGCTGTCCACGCAGGCCCTGGCCGGGCGCCGACTGCCCGAAGCCGGAACGGTGAATATCAAGTCCCCTTTTTCTGAGGGAAGTTTCATCGTCGCGCATGGCGGCTCGACCGCGACCGTCAATGCCCATCTTCGCACGTTCGACCCAACCGTCGAGCGTTATCGCCGCTGGCGTGGACAGAGTCTCGCGGTCGACCTCATCCGCATCACGCCCATGGGGTTTCGCACCGATGGCTGGCGCCCGGCAGATCCGGCCCGGTATGCGGGCTTCGGCACGCCGATCATGGCGCCCTGCGACGGCAGGGTCGTGGTCGCGTCCGACGGTCTCCCCGACATGCAGGTGCCCGCAACGGACCTTGACCATCTTGCCGGCAATTTCATCCTGATCGACTGCGGCGGATTCGTCGTTGCCCTCGCCCACCTGCGGCAGGGCAGCGTGCTGCCCGAGGAGGGAGACCGGGTGCAGACCGGCGATCCGATCGGCGAGTTGGGCAATTCCGGCAACAGCTCCGAGCCGCATCTTCACATCCACGCACAGCGCGGCATTCCGCCGGATGCCCCCTTCGGCGGTGAGCCGCTTGGCCTGACCATCGACGGGAGATTCCCGGTGCGAAACGACCGGCTGCGCGCAGCCGGGCAATGACGAGCATCGAAAGCGGCGCGTCAAGTGCCGGTTGCAGACAAGTCGGGAGGGTCACACATGGCAGGGCTAACACGCCGGAACGTGCTGGCAGGCGCTGCGGGTGCGGCCCTGTTTGGCGCGGGCCTTGCGGGCGGCTCCTATTTGGCGACCATGGCAGACGCCAGACGCAGGGTCGAGCATAGCAGCCAGCTGGTGCAGACCCGTTTCGGCACCCTTGAATACGCGATCGCCGGGAGGGGCGAGGCGTTCCTGATGATCCACGGTACCGGCGGCGGCTTCGATCAGGGCCTGCTGTTCTCGCAGGCGCTGATCGCCCGCGGCTTCGAGGTGATCGCGCCATCGCGCTTCGGCTATCTGCGCAGCGACTTCCCGCCTGACCCGTCGCCGGCCAATCAGGCCGATGCCATCGCCGATCTGCTTGATCATCTGGGCATCGAGAGGCTGGCCGTCGCCGGCGGATCGGCGGGGGCGCTCTCGGCGGCGCAATTCGCGCTGCGGCACCCGGACCGCTGCGCCAGTCTGATCCTTCTCGTCCCGGCCGCGAATCTCAGCAACCGTGATCCGGTCGAGTTCACACGCCTTCAACAGTTCCTCGCCGACAGGGTGATGGCATCGGATCCGTGGTTCTGGGCGCTGCTGAAGCTCTTCCCCGATCAACTGATCGGGACACTGCTGGCGACGGATCCCGCACTCCTCCAAACCGTCTCGAAAAGTGAGCGCGACAGGGCCTATCACATCCTGAACGGGCTGATGCCGATCAGCCAGCGGACGCGAGGCATGATGAACGACGGCCATTTCGCCGGCAGCCCTGCCGGGATCGAACTGTCCGGCATCGCCGCACCCACGCTGATCATCTCGGCCGAGGACGACCGGTTCGGGACCGCCGAGACAGCCCGCACGATCGCCGGGCAGGTGTCGTCAAACCGGCTGGTGATCTACCCCTCGGGCGGGCATATCTGGCTTGGTCACGACGACGATGTCGCAGACGAGATTGCCGCGTTTGCGCGAACCGCTGCCATCAATTGAAGCCACTCCCGCAGGTCGGCGTTCTTCTGGCCTGGCGGTTCGCGGATCAGCCGCCGGCGCCCGTTACCGTGGTGCAGACGCGGCGCAGGCAGGAACGCAACCAGCGATGCGCCTGATCGCCGTCCATCCGCGGATGCCAGAGCATCGAGACGGTGAACGGCGCTATCGTGAATGGCAGATCGAAACTGTGCAGTCCCCCGCGCATGCCGGCCGTGTGGAGCGCGGGAACAGAGGCGATGAGGTCGGTCGCGCGCGCCAGCGCAAGGGCGGTGGAAAAACCGCTCACCACCGTCACGATCCGTCGCTGCAAGCCGACAGCCCGCAGCGCCTCGTCGATCTCGTTGGCGTGCAGACCGCGCCGCTGAACAAGAACATGGCTGGCTTCGGCATAGCGTTCGAGTGAAACTGGCCCGTGGCTCAGAGGATGGTCGGCGCGGACCATACCGATCCAGCGATCCGGGAACAGGGGCATTGCGCGCAGTTCGGGGGCGGTCGTGGCGTCGATCACGCCGGTTTCCAGATCGACCTCCCCCTCCCGCAGGGGGGCGCTGTCCTTGTCGGGCTTGGTCAGGAATTGCAGCGTCACGCCGGGGGCCTGATCGGCGATCTGCGCCAGAAGCGCAGGTCCGAAGGTTTCGGCGAAGCCCTCACTGCCTCGCAACGTGAACCGGCGCGAAAGGCGCGACAGGTCCAGCGCCTCGGCAGGGCGAAGCACGCCCTTGGCAGCCTCGACCAGCGGGCCGACCTGTCCACGAAGCTCGATGGCGCGTGGCGTCGGCACCAGTCGGCGCCCTGCGCGGACAAGGAGCGGATCGCCGGTCACCTCGCGAAGGCGCGCCAGGGCCCGGCTCATGGCCGAGGGGCTGAGACGAAGTCGCCGCGCCGCCCCCGCAACGCTGCCTTCGGACAGGAGGACGTCGAGCGTCACCAGAAGGTTCAGGTCCGGCATTGCCTTATCCGCTTCATATATGGCGCTTGGTGCAACTATTAAATGCGATCAGTGCGCGTTCCGCAATGATCGGTTTCGGATTAGCTCTCTGGGGTCCATCAATGAAGGAGACCCCGATGTCACCCCGTTATGCCCCCGTGCTGTTCGGCTTTGTCCTGTCGGCGCTGATGTCGTTCATCGTGTCCGGTATCGCGACGCTTCGCAACGCCGGCCCAGTCGACGACTTCGTCAGCCTGTGGATCAATGCATGGCTTCCATCCTGGTTCATCGCCTTTCCGGTCGTCCTTGTGGTTGCGCCGGCTGCCCGCCGTCTTGTCGGCATGCTGGTCAAGGCGCCTTCGGTGCAGGTGCGGTGATGTCCGAAGCGATCCTTGCGGAGAACCCGAACTTCTGGCCCCGCCTTGCAGCACTGTCGCTGGTATTGCTGCTGCCGTCCCTGGGCACCAGCATTGCGAATGTGGCCCTGCCGACGCTTGCCAGGTCCTTCGACGCGACCATGGCCGACGTGCAATGGGTGGTCGTGTCCTATCTTCTGTCCGTAACCAGCCTCATCGTCGGTGCAGGCCGGCTCGGTGATATCGTCGGGCGCAGCCGCCTGCTGATGGCCGGGATCATGGTGTTTGCCACCGCCTCGGCGCTTGGCGCCATGGCCCCGACCCTGTGGTTCCTGATCGCCGCGCGTGCGCTTCAGGGGCTTGGTGCCGCGATCATGATGGCGCTGAGCGTGGCCATGGTAGGTGATCTGGTGCCAAAGGACCGTACCGGCAGCGCAATGGGCCTTCTCGGCACGGTGTCGGCGGTCGGGACGGCACTTGGCCCATCTCTTGGCGGGGCATTGATCGCAAGCTTTGGCTGGCCCGCCATATTCGTGCTGCTGGCGGTGCTGGGCGCGATTGCCGTGCTCATCGGTCGCCTGCTGTTTCCGACGGATGTCATGGGATCACGGCGGCCGTCCGGGTTCGATTTCGCGGGGCTGATCCTGCTTGCGTCTTCTCTTCTTGCCTTTTCCCTCACGATGACGATGAGCGGCAAACTGTCGTGGCCGATCCTCGTGCTTCTTTCGATGATTGCGGGTATCACACTTCTTGCCTTTGTCACGCATGAGGCGCGTACACCGGAACCTCTCGTCAGGCTGGACCTCTTGCGCGGCCGCAAGCTGGGCACAGGGCTCACGTCGCTGGCGCTTGTTTCGGCGATCGTCATGGCGACGCTGATTGTCGGCCCCTTCTACATGTCCGGAACGCTGGGTCTCGGAGCGGTCGAGACCGGGCTTGCAATGTCCGTCGGCCCCGGCGTTGCCGCCCTGTCGGGGGCGCCTGCCGGGCAACTGGTGGACCGTCTCGGCGCTTTCCGGGTGATCTTCTCGGGACTGCTGGCGGTGGTGGCAGGGTCGCTTCTGCTGACGGTGCTGCCGGGATACTACGGAATCGGTGGATATCTGGCCGGTCTCGTCCTGGTCACCTTCGGCTACGCGCTTTTCCAGGCCGCGAACACGGCCGACATCATGCGGGAGGCGACGAGCGATCGCAGGGGCGTCACCTCGGCGCTGCTGGGCCTGTCGCGCAATCTCGGCCTCATCGCGGGCGCTTCGGCGATGGGGGCAGTCTACGCCATCGGGCCGCGCATTGCCGATGCGCTCGGCCTCGGCGGGGGCGGCGGCGACGGCTTGCGCGTGACCTTCGCGGTCGCGACAGGTCTTGCCGCTCTTGCTCTGGGTGTGGCGCTATGGGGCCGTGGCAGTGTGACAGTGATCGGCGGACTTGAAGCGGAACGGTTGATGGACACTCCCGGCAAGGACTGAAGCAAGCCGTTCTATCCGGTTGTCGAGCAGGGATCGCCGCCCTCAGGTTCCCGGCTGGGTGCCACGGCGCCCGATCATCCTCTGATCGATTTCCGGCTCGTCCCACTTCCCTGCGACGGCCATCCACTTTTCGATTTCGGCCTGCAGCCCCGGCTCGTCGGCGCAGAGGTGAAACGTGTAGATGCGGTTGACGATATCCCGCATCAGGCCGCGCATCTCGTCATCGTTGATATGCGAGACATCGGTCCACGGGATCCGATTGCCGTCGGCATCGACTACGGTCACGTCACTCCAGTCACCGGTTCTGGTGACAGGCATCCTGCCGGCATGGATGGCCTCGAGGTGGGTGTTGCGCACGCAGAGCATCGCCATGGTCTTGGCGAGCTTGGCCGCGATACGCTTTTCAGCTTCTTCGTTCATGCCGCAAGCATATGTCGCCCGGCCCAGTCCGACCAGAAGCAAGTCACCCGTGACGCTGCGCGCGCTCAGTAATCCGTTTCCAGATAGACCCCGGCGCAGTCATAAGCGACGGCCGCTGCCGTGGCGCCGGTGTTCAGGAACAGCCGCGGCGACAGGAATTGCGTCGCGGCTGGCAGGTCGGCGCTGATCTCCTGCTCGAAGACCGCGCCGGACACCTCGTCGACGACGCGCACCCAGACCGAGCTGCCATTCGGCGGGGCGGCGATGTAGAGGGTCAGCACGCCGCCGGTGGCGATGGCAAAGGACGCGCCCATGTCGGTCAGCGACGGTGCACCGGTACCGTCGTTCGCAACCATCTGCCACCGGGTGTGCGTGCCGCGTTGGAAGCCGATGCCGATGCAGTTGATGGCTGCGGCCAGTGTCAGGGTCGTCGCGAGAGCGGCGGTAGATCCGTAGAGGCCGAAGAAGCCCATGCCGGTCGCCTGCAGGGTCGTCAGGGAAATCCGCGTGACGAAGGTCCAGCCACCGAGACCCGCCGCATTGCCGCGCCAGCAGGCCCAGCCTGTGGAACGCTGGTCGGAGACCGAGTCTACGACGGCCGCCGAGGTCAGACGCCAGCGGCGCATGGAGGTGGCGAGGTTCGTCGCGGCCAACGTCGGGTGTGAGACGGTCCCGACCGAGGTGATCGGCAGACCCTCGGTCGTGATCGTGGTGCTGACCGAGGGGGACCAGTTGGCGATCCGGTTGACGCCGAAATGGGGCTGCAGCGGGAAGTCACGCCCCGAGGGGCGCATCACGTCGATCCACGGCGCCCCGGCGCGGCTGCGGGCATAGACGGCCGCTTTGCCTGCGGGCGGGGGCGACGGCGCGGCGCTGAGGCCGAGCAGGATCGTGGGCTGCGGCAGTTCCACCTGGCCGCTGGTGCGGTCGATCCTGATGGCCTCGTAGAAGGCCGAGCCATCCGGGCTGACCTTGAAGCTGAAGTCGTCGTTGCCGAGAAGTCCGATCAGCGCGCGGGCCGACCAGTTGGTCTTGAAGGCGAAGGCCGCGTCGTTCGCCGGGGCGGCCTTGTTCACCGTCGCCTCGATTCCGGCGCCGGCGTTGTTCAGAAGCACCGCGGGGGTGTTCACGGACAGCCGGTTATAGCTGTCGGCCGTCGCCCCGCCGAGGCCGAGCAGCTGCGCAGTCAGGTTGGCCTGGGGCATGCCGACCTGCGTGACGGCATTGGCGAAGGTAACCGTGGGCGTGTTGACCACCGTCGTGCCCCCGGCCCCGGCGGTGGCCGAACCGATGTTGACGACGGTGGTCGATCCGGACGCGCCGCCCGTCCCGAGGTTCAACGTCTTTGTGACGCCGATCGTCGTGGCGCCGGTTCCCATTCCGTAGGTCGCAGTCGTCGTTGCTGTGCCGATCGATGCGCTGGCCGCCGAGACCGTCACGGTCCCGGACGCGGTCAGCGTGCCCGAGAAGGTCTTGTTGCCGGTGAAGGTCTGGGTGCCTGCAAGGATCGCCAGTTCGGACGATGTGTTCGGCAATGTGAAACTGCGGGTGGTCCCGGTGCTGATGCCTGCCAGAGAGAAGGTGGCCTTCTTCGTCGGATCGGCGTCGTTGACGAGGCCGAAGACCGCGTCCGAGACGTCGCGGGGTTCGCCGACCACCTCCCAGGTGCTGCCTGTCCAGACGAGGAACAGCCCCTCGACCGCGACCCAAGTGAGCCAGCCGGTGCGCGGCACCAGCCGGATCCATGCGCCATCGACCCAGAAGGCGATGTTCAGATCCCACCCGGCCCAGAGGCCGGTCGCGCCCGAGGCAACGAGATGCCGGTCCCCGTCCGCGGGGCTGGCTGGGGGCGCGGTGCGGGTGCGGTCGAGGACCGACAGCTGCACCATGGCGTCGAGGAGGCGCAGGGCCTCGTTATGGGTGACATGCTTCTGGGCCTGAGCGGCCAGCAGGTACGGCAGTCCCAGATGGGTGGTGGTGTCGGACATGGGGGTTCCCGCAGGTTGGGATCAGAATTGCAGGTTGACGGACGCAGGCGTGCCGCGCCCGAGGCGGTTCGAGAGCTGGAAGATGCGGATCGCCAGCGTCTGGCCGGGGCCGAGCGGCGCGCCCCAATCGGCGATCTGCTGGGCGGCGGTGTAGGGGGCGGAGGTCGTGTTGCTGGTCAGCGTCCGCTTGACGGCGGCCCCGTCGAGGATCTGCACGTCGTAGGATTCCAGATCCTCGGCCAGCGGCACCTCGACCTGTTCCCAGGCATCGGCGACCAGCGCGCGGGATCGCCGGGTCCAGTGAATGGTCAGGTCACCGGTACTGCGCGCCGTTCGCCACGGCTGTTCGACATGGACCGGCGCGAAGGGCACGAGGCCGCGGCCGGTCGGCGCGAAGGCTTGCGCGACGTAGGTTTCGTCGCTGACCGGGCGGCTCGCCGGGCCGATGCGCCAGTTCCAAGGGAGACCCAAATCGGCCTCGGCGATGGGCAGCGACGCCAGCGCCGCGTCCAGCACCACTACGCGCGCGCCTGTCGGAGCCGGATTGCCCACCGCGCCCTCGGTGCCGCGCTGGCCGCGCAGGAGCCGGGTCAGCCGATAGCGACCGGGGGCCAGCAATTCGGCCGCGCCCGCCTGCACAATCTCCCAGACGCCCGGCGCAGACTCGACGGCCAGCGCATTGGCACCGCCGAACAGCGTCAGGTCTGTGACGCTCTCCAGCGTGCCGGTCAGCAGATCGACCACCAGAGCATTGCCCAGATCGAAGCGCGAGGTGGGACCAGACCAAAAATCCGAGGCCAGCGCCCCGATCCGCGCGCGGCTGCCGAACGTCGTGAGCAGCTCGAACCCGTCGGTCGAAGGGCTGCGAAACACCGCGATCTCGCCCGGCCATGGCACGGCATGGGCCGCGATGAGCGGACGATGCGCCGGCTGATCCTCGGTCAGTTGCGGCAGGTCCAGCAGCACCACCTCCGGCGCACCGAACACCACCGCCCGCGTCAGCGAGGCCGCGCGGGGATCGCCGGGCGGCAGGTCGTAGCTCGCCCTGTCCTGGCGCACCGTCTCGATGCCGCGCGCCTCGGCGTCGGCGATGGAGACGAGCCGCAGATCGACCAGCCGCCCATCGTGCCGGAGCCGGATCGCGTCGGCCGGGTCCAGCGCCAAGCGCGAGGGCGGGAGACGGAACGCCGCCGTCTCGCGACCCACCCATGCTTCCATCAGCGCGCGGCGGCAGCGCCGCTCTGCTTCCTCGGGCGGGAGCGCCATGGGGAAGGACTCGGAGGCGATTCGCGTCGTGTCCACGGTGATACGCCGCGCCTCGACGAGGGCCGCGTCGTAATCCTCGTCGGCCCGCGCGACCTGTCATTTCAGCGCCTGCGGCAGTTCGGTCTCCTGGCCGCGAGTCAGCTCCAGCACATCGCCCTCACGGGCAGTGACCAGATCGTCGGGGGCAATGGTGGCGACCGAGGCCCGCCCGCGCATGACGAAGCGGATCACGCCCTCGGTCTCGACCGCATCGAAGCCGAAATGCCGCGACAGCGTGGTGATCGAGGCACGCGGGCTTTCCAGCGCCGTGATGGCGTAACCCTCGACCGCGCCCCAGAGGCCGGTGACGTCGATCAGGCTTTCCGCCAGCCCAGCGCGCAGGCA
Source organism: Paracoccus sp. (in: a-proteobacteria) (assembly GCF_039808215.1). Taxonomy (GTDB): domain Bacteria; phylum Pseudomonadota; class Alphaproteobacteria; order Rhodobacterales; family Rhodobacteraceae; genus Paracoccus. The sequence goes on along the minus strand of NZ_JBDHSP010000064.1, from coordinate 5,419 downwards.
GAGGTGCCGCACGAGGGCCGCGAGCGACACCGCGCCGAGCCGTCCGGTCAGCCAGTGGCCAAGGCGCCAGTTCGGCCCGTCCGTCCAGACGCCGGTCAGCTCGGGGAAGAACGGATAGGGCCGCGCATCCCAGGTCCAGGCAGCGCATTCGGGGACATTGACCATCCGGCCGCCATAGACGGACGACATCGGATTGTTCGTGCCCTGGCCCCACCAGAGATAACTTGCCTCGAGATAGGCGCGCTGGATCGCGTCGTCTCGCCAGCCACGGGAGAAGTACGGGGTGAAACTCTCCGAGGACTTCGGGTCGAAGAAGACGTTGGGCTGGTTGGTGCCCCGGTCGATGGCCGGGCAGCCGAGTTCGGTGAAGCGGATCGGCTTCGACTGCGGCACCCATGCCGTCGGCGTGCCACTCTCGATCCCGCCCGGGCGGTCGTAGTGCGGGTTCGACCACCAGGCGCGCATATCCTTGTAACGGAAGACCCACGGCTTGCCGGCTGCGCCATCGGTGATGGGCGTGCGGGTCTGCGCGGTGCGATCGGCGGCGCTGGCGTAGAACCAGTCAAACCCTTCGCCGCCTGCGATGTTCGCCTGCAGATAAGCCCGGTCGTATATCGCGGGCCAGCCGTCCTGCGCATCCGCATGTTCGAACCCGTCGCGCCAGTCGGAGAGCGGCATGTAGTTGTCGATGCCGACGAAATCGATCTCGGCATCGGCCCAGAGCGGGTCGAGGTGGAAGAACACGTCGCCGCTGGCATCATTCGGCTGGTGGCCGAAGTATTCCGACCAGTCGGCCGCATAGCCGATCTTTGTCCCGCCCCCGAGGATCGAGCGCGCGTCCGCGATAAGGTCGCGATAGGCCTGCACCGCCGGATAGGTGCTGGCCCCCGAGCGGATCGTGGTCAGCCCCGGCATCTCGGTGCCGATCAGGAAGGCGTCGACACCGCCCGCCGCCGCGCAGAGATGGGCATAGTGCAACACCATGCGCCGCAGACCCCAGTCGGAAGGCGAGCCGGTGAAGGTGACGCTCTCGCCGGTGACGTTGAAGTGGCCCGGCGTGGCCGCGCCGAACAGCGCCGCGACCTGGCTTGCGGCGGTGGCGGTCTTGTCGACCGATCCCGCGTAACCTGCCGCGGGCGAACAGGTGATCCGCCCCCGCCAGGGGAATGCGGGCTGGCCCGGCGTGGCGGCATTGTCGGAATACGAGTTCGGCAACGTGTTGCCCGGCGGCACATCCATCAGGATGAACGGGTAGAAGGTGACCCGCAGCCCGCGGGCCTTCAACTCCTGGATCGCCTGCACGACGGCGAAGTCGGACGGCGTGCCGCCATAGACGGGGCGATCCTGATCGTCGCGGCTGACGAGGAAGGCGTTGGCGCGGTTGACGCCGTTGACCGACCAGCTGCGGGGCGTGGTCGATTTGGCCGACACCTCGACGCCCGGCCGCACCTTGCAGGATCCCGCGCGCAGATCGTCGCCGAACCAGGCGACGACAAGGCTGACGCTCTCGACCGCCGGGGCCATCGCCTGCAGCCGGTCGAGCGCTCCGACTATGTCGGTGGAGTCGGCCAGCGCGTTCAGGTTCTCGGGCACCGTCACGCCGCCATCGGTCTTGCGGATGGCCTGCGTGGCGTAGGTGAACTCGCCAGAGGCCGGGATCATGGTGACGGCGCGGGTCAGCCCCTCGGCGGTGTCGGGATCGGCGAGCGGGCGGAACACCTCGAAGGAGAGCTGCGGCAGGCGGTTGCCGTAGGTCGAGAGCGCCAGTTCCTCGAAGACCACATAGGCGGTGCCGCGATAGGCGGGCGTGTTGGCCGCGCCCATCTTCGCCGCAATGAACGGGTCCGCCGTCTGCGCCTCGTCGCCCGGATACCAGCGCCAGGTGACGCCGGAGAGGTCCATCGGCTTGCCGTCGGCCCAGATGCGGCCGATGCCGGTGATCTCGCCTTCACACAGCGCCACGGCTAAGCTCGCATAATAGAGGTACTCGGTGGTCTTGACCTTGCCGCCGCCGCCACCCTTGCCGCCGCCCTGCGTGGTGGTCTTCGTCTCCTCGCGGAAGTCCGTCGCCCAGATGATGTTGCCGCCGATGCGCATGCGTCCGTAGAGCCGCGGGATCACCGCCCCTTCGGTGGAGGAGGTGATGCGCAAGCTGTCGAGCCGTGCCCCTTCGATCCTTTGCGTTGGCGCGAGCGAGGAGACGATCCAGCTGTCGACGACCGAGCCCACGGTCGAGCCGATGAAACCGCCGATGGTCGCGGCGCTGACGCCGAGGATCGCGCCGCCGATGGAACCGCCGATGGCGGCGCCGGCAACGCCGAGAATGAGGGTGGCCACGGGTCAGGACTTTCTCTTGTGCCGGGCCGTCCTGCACTCGGATGCGGCCGGGCGGGGAAACAGGAAGGCGAAGGTGATGCGCCGCCGCCAGGTGGGCGTGAGCGGCTCCTCGATCACACCGAGCCGCTCGTAGGCGTGGAGGAAGGTATCGGGTCCGGTCAGGATGCCGACATGTTTGGCGATGGCGCGGGGCTTCATCCGGAAGAGGACCAGCGCGCCGGGTTCGGCTGCCGCAGGTTCCACTTCGATCATCATGCGCCGCGCGCCCTCTGCCAGCACCTCGCGCGGTCCGGTCTCGCCCCAATCCCGGCTGTAAGGCGGGATCGGGAACGGCTCGGGGCCGACAACCTCGCGCCAGACGCCGCGGGCAAGGCCGAGGCAGTCGCAGCCAACGCCCTGGAGGCTGGCCTGGTCGTGATAGGGCGTGCCGAGCCAGGAGCGGGCGGCGGCGATGATGTGGCCGGGTTCGACCGATGCGAGAGATTTCGTCACAGCACGCCGCCCTCGTGCCCGCCGTCCTTTGTCGCATTGCGCAGGATGGCGTCCTGACCGGGGATATGCGGAAAGCCCCGGAAACTGGCGGTATTGGCGAACTTCGCGCCGCAGGTCTCCATGCGCTTGTCGCAGCCCGCGCGGACGACGAAGCCGTCACCCGCTGCGATGACCCGCACCGGCGATTCCAGCAGGGTCAGCACCGCGATGCCGTCGGTCAGGTCATGCGCGATGACCTCGGCCCACCGTCCGGCATTGGCGCCGCCGGTCCATTCGACTGTGCCGAAGGTGAACCAGCCCGCGGCGAAGCTGCCGAGGCCGGAAGCCGTGAAGGCCCGGTCGCGCAGTGGATCGATCACTGCGCCACTGCCTTTGAAGGCCGGGGCATCAAGGTTCACGCCGCAGCGTGTATCGCCGAGCGCGGCGTCGCAACTCGCCTGAAAGGTCCGCCCGATCGTCTGGCCCAGCACATGGGCGAGGCTGCGGACTTCGGCCACAAAGGCCAGCCGTCCGCGCCGGATTTGCCCGATCGCCCCGCGCCGCATCAGCACGCGCTGTCCGGTGTCGGCCCAGTTTACCCGCCAGACCTCGACCGCCGCATTGTCCCAGCACCCGTCGAGAATGTCGGTCTCGGTGATCCGGTCGGAGGTCAGCACGCCCTCGGCATCCTGCGCATCGACCGACAGGTCGGAGCCCGAGCGCACCTCGGATGCCGTCAACCCGCTCTCCGGTTCGAAATCGGTCCCGTCGAACGACAAGGTCCGGTCGTGATCGGTGAAGCCGAAGGTGACGCCATCGGCACGGGTGATGCGCCAGCACCAGGCCAGCGTTGTCGTGCCGTCGTCGAGATGGGCCTGGAATGCCGGCGAGAGCGCCTTCACTTCCGCCCCCAGCCGCGCAGGAGAGCTATGGAGGCGAGAAGCGAGGACACGACGCCGCCGGTCGCGCCGGTCAGGGCGTAGAGGTTGAAGGGCCTCAGATCGAAGGTGCCGGTCGCCAGATCGAAATCCGCCAGCCCGGCCATGGCGAGGCCGGATGCGGCAAGGCAGGCCAGATAGACGAGGCCGCGGGCAAGGTTCCAGTTCATGTCGGTACTCCGATCAGGGATTTGAGGAAGGCGAGAAAGCGACTGGTCAGCGTCGCCGGGAGCGACTGGTGGGCTGGCGGTGCGGCTGCCGCGGGTGATGCGGCTGTACTGGTCGTGGATGCTGGCGGCGGTGAACCTGCGACGGGGCGCAGCAGCGCCAGCGCCTCTGGTTCGGTCAGTCGCCGCACCGGCCGCGAGAAATCGACCCTTCCGTTGCGGTCGACCGACCAGACCGGGATCGCCCCAGTGGGGTAACGCGCATGGCGGAACAGATCGCGCTCTGCCTCGCGCCGGGGGCGGATCGCGGCAGGCTTGAGCCAGCCCATGAAGGCCTCGGCCGCCGCCGCGCGGTTGCCCGCATTCAGAGCCTTCGTCAGCGCGGCCCGGGCGATGCCGCCGGTATTGTAGTGGAACGAGACCAGTGCATCGAATTCGTGCGGCGCGAGCGACACCTTCACCGCGCTCCGCACAGCCGCCTCATAGGTCGCAAGATCGGTGCGGAAGAGTCGGAACGCCTCGCGGATGCCGGCATCGATGTCGGCGGGCATGCCACGCGGTATCCTGGCCGGATCGGGCAGTCCGGCTGCGGCGGTGTGGCCGATGCCGAAGGTCCAGACGCCGGCGACATCGAGATAGGGTCCGGGCACGATGCCTTCGTGCCGGACGAGGGCCAGCAGGCCCCGGTCTGTCATCTGCATGGGACTATCCGAACAGTGTTGAGAGGATCAGGATGAAGGTTGCGATGGCGAGGCCTATGCGCAGGCGGTGACTGAACGCCTGGCCCGGATCGGGCGCGTCGCAGCGGAAGGAGCGCGCAAGGCGGAGAAGCTCATTCATCGCAACCTCCCTTCGCCCCGCGCAGCCGGGCGAGGATCAGCTCGATGAAGGCGGGTCCGAAGACCCCGACGAGATAGGCGGCCGAACCTGCTGCGCCCCCGGCCGGGATCGCCTCGGGGGGCAGACCGAGCCATCTGGTGACGAGCGCCATCGACAGGCTGCCCATGCCGGCGGCGATCAGCCCGCCCAGCAGGATGTGGCGCAGCGCGTCCCGCAACCGCATCCGCGTGGTCAGCGCATTGGTCGCCCCGCCGAGCGCGCCCCAGGCAGCGAGGATCACCGCCGTGGAAGTGGCCAGATCGCGCAACACGCTGGCGAAGAAGCCGGGTTCGTCATTCATCGCCGGATCTCCAGCAGCGGGATGGAGGTGATCGAACCGAGGCGCTCGAGGTCGAGGGTGACGTCGAGCGCGTCGCTGTTGAAGCGGACCGGCACGTCGAAGGCGAAGCCCGCCGTGATGGCGACGCCTGCGCCGGGGGCGGCGGCGAAGGTGACGAGGCCGGTGGTGGTGGCGACCGACCAGCCCGAGGGTTGCGGGGTGCCGTTCAGGGCGATGGTCACCGACCCCGCGACCGGCTTGGTGATGCTGCGCGTCCAGGACTGCGCGCCGGAGCTGTAGCGCTTCACCAGCTGGAACTGCGTCACCGTGCCGTCGCCGGTGCCGAT
>NZ_JBDHSP010000063.1:0-17471 GCF_039808215.1 Paracoccus sp. (in: a-proteobacteria) | reverse complement strand
CAAGGTCGGCGTAGATCCTTGCGGCCTCCTCGTGCTTTCTCTGCTTGCTCAGAATGCGAGCTGACTGCATGGCACGGCGGTCGGGGTTCGCGAGGTCCAGAGCCTTCGCGCGATGCTCCGCCAGCATTGCGTCTGAGGCCGGGACTTCAAAGCGCCGTAACTGGTCCAGATAGTCGGACAGCGCCATGTGATTACCATCGGCCGAATGCTGTTTCACGAGCGCAATCAAACACCATGCATAGGCGGCGCGGTCGTAGTCATCGGCCTCGGAATCAGCGATGCGCTCCAGTGAGAGTGCATGTGCAGCGGCAAGCTGGCCACCTTTCCTAAGTTCGGTGACCTCTTTGGAGCGATGGTTCCAAGTTCCCGCCCCCAAACTCCTATTTCGCCGGCTCCCGCTAAAGATGCTCACGGGACAACCTCGTCGGTCAGAACGGTTCCGACATCATCCTGCAGCGCGATGAGTGATGGTTCTGGGTTCAGGGACGGATTGACGGGCATGAACTTGGTTAACTGGTTTTTGCCGTTGTAAAAGATGTCTACCGTGACTGTGTCCGGACCGCGCGCAAGCGTGTAGCGCTGGCTCCATTGCTGCTCCTTAAAGTTGGCGACCGTGATGCCCTTCTTCGACAGCGCGGCAATCAACCGGTCATGGAAATCCCGCAGGAAAGGGCGGTCAGGCGCGCCCACGCTGGCCGAGCTCGAAGTGCCCGTTCCTGGTTTCTGGCCCGACAATCCAGCGATGCGGGCTATGATCTCCTCCGCGAAGCCGTCAGGCCTCGGGCAGGTCACGCTAGAGACAGTCCAGTTTCCCTTGTAGCCGATGTCGATCCGAACAGCATCAGCACCTCGCTTGAAGAAATACGCCTCTCGATACTGGTGGTGAGCGACGTCCTCGATCTCGACCCCAGTGTCGGCCAGCCTGTTGCGGATTTCCGTTTGAAGCCAAGTGCGGAACAGGGATTGCGGGGACAAAGCCGGGGAAGGGGCCCCTCCATCTGGTTCAGGGGCCATCGCACGCTGGTCGGGAGGGCCGGACTCCGGGCTTTGTGGGCCGGGTTGTGTGGTAGAGGGCGTAACCCATCCGGTTCCCGCCGCTTTCAGCCTAATCTCCGGCGGATCGACAAGATACAGCTTGCTGCTGGTCCGGGTCATGGCCGTGTAGAGCCAGCGAAAATAGTCCGATGACCGCGGGTTCTGCCGGGTTGCGCAACTGACAATCACATGGCTCCACTCGCCGCCCTGCGCCTTGTGGCAGGTAATGGCATAGCCAAACCTAAGGCGAAGAGCGTTGAAATACGGATCCGAACGCAGGGCCAACTGGAATGCATCACGATCTTTGTTCCGGTCGATATGCTTGTGGCGCTTGAGGAAATCGACGTAGAGGGCGCGCTGCTGCGCAGATGCCAAGCTAGCATCGTCGCCGTGCAGAAAATCGTCGAGTATCTTTGCCTTCAGGATGAGATCGTCACCTTCCGATTGCGGCAGCGCAACCATGACGTCTCGAAAATTCAGCGCGACATTAATGGGTTCCGATACGTCGCTATTGCCGATCTTCTGCAGCAACTGCACAGACCGTCGCTCGACCGTCGCTTCAGCCGCGTCGATCTGCAGGATTTCACCATTGGCGACGTAATGAGGACCGCAAAAGCCATTGGCCGCAACAATCACGCTGTCACCGGCCGCCACTGTCGCCTTGCCCGGAAACAGTACTGCCCGGATTGCGCGGTTGAAATTGGCGGCTTCGGTATTCGAGTGGGTAACGATGATCGGCGCCTGGGGGCCGCGTCCTTCGCGGATCTTCATATAGAGAGGTGTGACACTGTCCTTGGGCAGTTGGATGACGTCATCGTCGAAAGAGAACGTCAGGCTGCTGAAGCGTCCGCTGGTAACGCCTTCGCGCAGGGGCATGACATTGCGGATTACCGCGCTTTCAGCTTTCTGGCGGACGATTTCAGTCAACTCGTAGCTGGTTGCATCAAGCCCGAAGGTCTCACGCAGGTAATCCGCGTCCAGGGCAGGAGAGGTCGACATGCCGACCGGAGGCAGCTGCGCAGGATCGCCGATGAAGATGATCTTTCGGGCGTTGCCTGAATGCGTTGAACCCACGTGCTCGATCAGATCCCGCAACAGATGTCCGCTGCCAGACCGGAAGAATTCACTTTCGGAATACACGTTCGATACGAGCGACGCCTCGTCGATGATGGCGACGGCATCGACCGGGTCATCATTGTTCCGGACCTTGGCAATCATCTTGAAGGTGGCCGACCCATCGCCGTCATCTTCGGTCTGCTCGGTCATCTCGCTATAGTCGTAGATCAGGCTATGGATCGTTCGCGCTGACTGCCCAGTTTTCTTTGTGATGACTTTGGCTGCCCGCCCTGTCGGGGCCGCAAGCGAGAACATCCGCCCTTGGGCAAGCAAGAACTCGGTCAGACCACCCGCAAGGAAGGTTTTCCCCGTTCCCGCATAGCCTTTCAGCAGAAATACCCGCTGGGTGTCGTCTGCGAGGAATCCATCGAGCGCCGAAATGCCCCTCTGCTGGTCGGCCGTGAGCTCCTCTTCGAACATGTCCCGCAACGAGATCCGCGTCTGCGGTGGCCTGACCAGGGGCTCTAGGCCAGCGTCGCGGTTTTGGACAATGTTCTCCCTCGCGTCGGCTGGGCATATGTCCTGCGAGGTCTCATGACATGCTGAAGGCGTTATGGACGCGGCACGTCCCCGCGCTTGCCAGTCAATATCCGGGCGCATTTCAAGGCAGAACCAAGCGGTCAGCGAGAGGGCGTCATCGAGCAGATCGTGGGCTTCAGCCACCGATACAGGACGCTTTCCGTGTGCGGCGATGTTTCCGAGTTTCCGGATGGTGTGCAAAAGCCCCAGAATCCGCCGATCCAGTAGATCATTCTGCTGAAGCAGTTGCAGGCGGTCGAACTGCTTCTCTTCATCGTTCAATTGCAAACCATGATGCCGAAAAAGGTGGCAAACCATTGCCTCCGAAAAGCTGCGTAGGCGGATGGTCGAAAAATCAGGGAGCTTGTCGGCATTCTGCTCTGCTTCGGTCGCCAGCGTATGCAGGTCCGGCCAGAGAGGCAGCAACACGCCAAAGCGCTCTGGATTTCCCGTCATATCCATAGTGTCCCCCCTTACTGGCAAACGGCATCTCTTGCGGAAATAGCCTCCAGGCCTCTGCGCTAGATCACCCTGGAATCGTATGCCTTTGAAATCGGGCCGAAATAGGGGGTAAGCATGACATTACGCCAACTGAATTGGAGGCTAGACAAGCCTCGCTGCGAGGGCAACCTCTCGATCGTGGAAGAGCGGGACTTGCCGCGCAGCATGCGGGTTGCTGGGATGAGAACTGCATTACCTGCATCATTAGAGCAGCCGCCCGTCAGTTCCCAAATACACGCCATCCGACAAATAAATCGGCGAGCCCTCGGCAATGCACAGGTCGTCATATAGATCGCGAAGATCGCTGCAGCCGGCGGTGTGTTCGACCTCTGCCGGCTGCCCCAGATATCGGGCCATCTCATCGGCCAGTAGAGTAAGGGCTTCGAACAACTGATCCCGCGTGCCGGACAGGCAGATCTCGGCGAACCTGCGGCCTTTGCCATCGCTGTCGATGCAAAGGTCCACCTCGCCCCCGATAAGGTTCTGGATCCCCACCTGCAGGGCGTTGATCAACGCTTCGCGGTCCCGGTAGATCGGCGGGGCACCAAAATCGCTAGCGGTGGCCGTCTTGATGGCCCCGCCTTGGTGGCCGCCGATGCTGCCAATGGTCAGGCGGAGCAACGTGTGCTCTCCCGCTACGGCAAAATACTGTTCGCGCGCATGGTAGAATTTTGTGGATTGATAGATAATTGCGGACATGTTGCATCCTTCGCTCGCATGGTCTTGAAATAAGCCCGCAGCGGTATCGTTCGTGGGCGTACCACCCACACGAAGCGCATTCTGCGGTCCCTTGAAAAATCACATGTACTTGGTGTTCCGAAGGCAGGAATTACTGCGGAACGGTCGAGATCGGCCTTTGCGCTGGTGATAACAGGTCACGACATTACCTGCGGCGTCGACAATCGCTCTCACCTTGGTCGCAGCTGCAATCATCTCCCCATCGAGGCCAGCGGCTGTCAGGTGCCGGACGGTCCGTCCTGACAAGATGTACTCCTCGCAATCATGCCACGCCTTGACCCGTGTCCCGTGCAGAAGGACAAGTTCGAGACTGTCTTGCCGAATACTCCGTTGGGCCATACGCGTTGCCGCATGGTTGCTGAGGACGAAAGACGCGTCTGCACACACCGCCATCATGCCCACTCCGCCTCGAACTGCTTTTTGAGCTTGGAGCGGTGACGCTGGAGTTCTTCAAAGCGGCGATAGATCGGATCTTCGAACGGGAGAACCAAGGCAATTTTGCCGCCTTCAGAGGCCGCAGCTTTGCGGCTCTGATACTCAGAAAGCGTATCTTCGTTGAGATACAGATCTTCCTGAAACGGGTTCACCCAGCTTTGAACACGGTCATCATCCGTATACCGCTCAGGGTACCAACCTTCTTCATGGCAATGCTTCGCCACGAGGTCATCATACTCCGCGGCCAGTTCCGGATGGCGTTCGGCATAGAACGCGCGCCAGGCCTTCAGCTTCTTGAGACCTGCCTTCCGCTGATCCTCCATGCCCTGCTCATGCGCTTCCCGAATGGCCTTAGCAAACTCTTCAATCGAGAGGCCACCGCCCTTGGCTTCCTTGGCCTGATGCAAAACCGAGGACAGCCGAATGCGACCTTTCGCGATAGCCTCAGCCAGCTGCGGTTGCCCCCCAGAGAGAGCCTCTACGAGCTCAATGTCCGATATAAATCCGGCCGCATTCGGGGCCTCTTCGGCCGCTGCCCCCACGAACCACTTTGTGTCGACATGGTCTGAAATCTGCGCCGACAGCCGAATGATTGCCTCGCTGAACAGATTCCGCGACGTTTCGGTGCCAGGGTGTGACGTCTCGATTCCGAAACATTTTTTGAGCTTGCTGGCTTGGTCCTCAAGGTGCCCCCCTTGCAGACGCGGATCGGAGAGGCCGTTTTCAAAGGCAAGGCGAGCTACTTCGTCGTCCTGCACCGGCACTTTCAGTGCATGTCCGGCCACAATCGAGAAGAGAACGGGTGCCAGTTCCATGATCTGCTTCTGGCTGACCCCATAACGCCAACGCATGAGTTCGTAGGCATTGTGGGACGCAGCAGAAACATGGGCCTGGATGGACACTTCACCCAAGTCCACGTCGGCAAAGAACGGATCGAAATCCTGAGGCTTGCAGTTCAGAACGCGGGCAATCGCCTCCAGATCCTTGGGCTTGGGCGGATTGGTTCCCGCCAGCCAGCGACTCACTGTGCGCTTATGCTTCTTGATCGCCGCGGCGAGTTCGTCGCGCGATTTCCCATCTGCTTTCAGCTTCTTCTTGAGAAGTTCTGCCTTGAACGCCATCGGTGCCTCCCTTGTGTCCATGACATCAAGGTAGGTGCCATTTTATCCTATGTAAATTTGGCATTTTCTGTCACAAATCGGGGAAAGTTGGCTGAGAATGCCCTCCTTTTCGGCTACATTTGTTTTTACGTGACAAAATGAGTGCCATTGTTGCCGAGATGAATGCTCAAGTCGGCGCAACCAAATCAAGCAATATACGTCAGCAATCGCATAGAGTGTACCTTGGAGGGCCGCTTGCCTTCCTCACAAAATACGGTGGCGGCTTCGGTCGCTTTCACACCGATGGCCATGTCGTAAGCGATAACAACATTGTCGAATGCGTGTCCCGTCCGATCCCCTGAACCGCAAGAACAACGTCCTCGCATCACGCATATTCTGCAATGATGGCCCGTGTCGTCTGGACCGCAGCTGCCAGTTCTGCCCTATCCGGCTCCTTGAGCCCCAGCCCCACCGGATCAAATGACAACTGCACTGGCCCACCTCCACTAGCTCCCGCGCGAGCTGCTCGACCCCGCGCACGATTTGGCCGCGAAGGCGTGGAACTCTGCGTATTCGATGCGGGCATCTCCGCCGTTGTCGGTGAGGTCGCTACCCCAGAACCATTTGCGCCTGCAGCCGCCCGCACTTCCTGTAGCTCTTGCTTCAGCTTCTCCACTGTCTCGCGAGTCTCGGACATCTGTCGGTCCCGCCGCAGGCCGTCCTCGTCCGGATATGGGAAGCCTCCCGATTGACAGGCGTGCAGAACCTTCAACGCCGGGTCCTCGAAATACTTCACCCTTCTTGCCCGGATCGGCATCTGCGCGTCGATCACGAGGATGACCTCGTCGAGGTCCATGCGTCGGGCCTCATCCTCGGTCAGGAGCGGGGTATCTTCTGTCCTCTCCGAGACGCTGCGCCCTTCGAATGGATTGCGTCCAACAGCACGGGAGCGGGTCACCACACGCTTGGTGGTCTTGCCGACAGCCTGGCTCAATTCCTCGATGGTCTTCTGCTCGGACGGGGTGAGGTAGAGCTTTACCCCGGCGCCGCCCTGCAGCGACCTGCGGGTGTTTTCACCATAGATCTCGTCCAGCGCGGGGATGGTCTGGGTCACGATGGCGAGGTTACCGCCGAAGGAGCGCAGCGTCTTGATGCTCTCGGCTACGATTGGCATTTTCCCGAGCCGGTCAAACTCGTCGAGCATGATCATCACCGGCCAGGGCTCATCATCGCCGGGTTCCTGTGCTTGCAGCGAGGCAATCAGGTCCGAAAAGAAGAGGCGGATCAGCGGGGCAAGCGGGCGGATCATCTCGGATTCGACCACAAGATAGATCGCATGTGGGCGGCGGCGGATATCCCGGAATGAGAAGTCAGAGGTCGCGGTGGCCGCGTCGATCGCGCGGTTGTCCCAAGTGTCGAGACCCGATGTCATCAGGAGGGAGAGGTAGGAAGTGAGGGTGTCGTTGTTGGTCGATGCCATACGCTCGAAGATCAGTTTGGCCGACTTGTTCTTCACCTCCTGTGAACGCTTCAGGTATTCCTTCTGCTTGTCGCCCCCCGAGGCTGTGATGCGATAGATCTCGCCGATGGTCGGCACGCCGCGCTCGAAGGCCAGAAGGCCGGCCGCCACGAAGAGGTCGATACCCCCGGCCAAAAGCCCGCTCAGCTTTTCATTGTCGGTCTGCAGGAAGAGCTTCGCGGTGAGTTTAAGCTCCATCTGCTGCCGGTCGAGGTTGGTCATGGCAGCAATGCGCGCCAGCGGATTATAGCGATGTGTCGGTCGGTCCCAGTCGGTCGGCGCGAAGCGGAAAACCTTGTCCCCCATGCTGGCGCGGAAGCGCGAGGTCTCGCGGAAGTTCTCGCCTTTCACGTCGAGCACCACGGCAGAGCCCTTGTAGGTCAGCAGGTTCGGGATCACGAACCCCACGCCCTTGCCCCGGCCTGTCGGCGCCACGATCAGCGCGTGGGGGAAGGTTTTTGAGACTAGGAAAGGGCGCTTGGATTTCGGGGAGCCGAGCTTGCCCAGAAGGAAGCCGCCGCCGGGCTTGGCAAAGAAACCGTTCCTCTTCATCTCGCTGCGAGTCTGCCAATGCGTCGTCCCGAAGCGGGTCAATGCATCCCCCAGGAGCGTGACGCTCAGCATCAGCGATGCCAGGCCGAAGCCGCCCAGGATGAGGTTCACCCAGAGGAAGTCTTTCGGTGCAGACTGAGACAGACCCCGATATTCGCGGGCAAGCAGGGTGACGTCGAAACGCGTGGGAGAAAGCCCATAGCGGAACATGACAAAGCCGGTCGCCACGACATAGCCCATGGCGAGACCGACCAGCACGAGGCTCAACACTCCTAGGGCAATCTTGCCTTTATCCATGGGTGATCCCCTTCTCACCATCTGCCGCGGCGTGGCGCGGGCGCTGCGCCTCGATCTGCTCTTCGGCCAGAGCATCGAGAACGCGCTCCATCGCCGGGCCATGCGCGGTGACCTCGCTGCTTTGAAGATAGGTCTTGGCGAGTTCCAGCTGGCGCACCTGATCCTCGGTGAATTTGTCCAGGACGTCCGCGTTTCCGGCCCGCAGCGCGTCGATTGCGGCGGGGCTTAGTCGCTCGTTTATCTGCCGGACGATGTCCTGCTGCTCTGACTCGGAGAGCGGGCGCTCGACGTCGGCGTTTCGCACAAAGGCCATGACGGTTGGCGCTGTCTCTTCCACATACCGGCGCTCGGCGTAGTCTTGTCGCGCCTGGTCCTCGATCTCGAAACTGCGTTCGCTGATATAGGCACGCGACGCGCCGAGCGAACGAAGGTGATTGATTTCGTCCTGGACCGCCTGCCCGAATTCGTCATCCGGCATCTCCGTACGATAGCGGGCGAGGATGCGGAGCTCTTCCGTGATCTGACCGAGATGATCCGAGGGATCCCGCAAGGCAAGGTCCATGTCGCCAGCATGAAGCGTGCGGTCCTGCGCCGATACCGCATATTGCGGCGGCATTCGACTGTCAGTCATCTGTTCCCAAGCCATCGAGGCCAGTTCGGCATGCTGCGGAGATCTCTGCGCATAGGCATCGAACGCGACGCGGGCCTCCTCCACCTCCACGGCGCCCGCCCGCCGCACCGAGGGGTCGTCGGAGAACGGATGATCGAAATCCGTCCGGCGGAACTGCGCCACCAGCGCCCTGAACGCCTGCCGCTCCGATGGAGCAAAAATGTCGGACCCGTCTTGCGCGAGATCACCCCTAGGTGTCGTCAGCCGCTCGCCGAGGACAGCCTCAGCGTCATCCGCCTCGTCGACCTCGGTTGGCGCGCGCAGGACGCGCACGCCAGTCAGAACATCGCCCAACCGAACATGCACGGCTTCCAGCCGGTCGAGCGCTTCTTCCCGGTCCGCAGATTTCTCCAGATCGAGGTCGCTTGCTTTGGCAATCCCCTGCAGATCCTGTGCCAGCCACTGGCGCTCCAATGCGGCATTGCCTGCCCCTTCCCGCAGGCGCGCGGCCACAGCCTCGGCATCGATGCCCGTGCCTTGCAACGCCTCGGCCAGCTTTGGTGCCACCTCTCCATCGTCAAGACGCGCGAGGTGTTCTTCACTGGCGTTTGACCTTGCATAGATGCCGTCCCGGGATGGAGCATCGACCAGGGCGGCGGAGCGATCCCCGAGCGGGTTCAAATGCGCGACCGAGGCCAGAACGTCGGTCAGCTTGCGCTCGATCACCGGCCTCTCGGCCGCCGGCGCCCTGTCGATCGCCGCCTCGATCTGGCGAATGTTCTGAGAAAACTCGGTGATCAGCGTGTCGAACGCTGCTTCGTCTTGGGACATGTAGATGGCTCCGTCAGATTGAATCTGACCGCCGCTGGCAAGGATGGTGCTGGCCCTCTCGAGTGCCTCGGACACGTCTTCGAAATTCGAACGGGACGCCTCCGCCGCGAGCCCGCGATAGATCAAAACGTTGTGCCGGACGGTTACCAGAGCGGCCGCCAGGTCAGCACCGGTTCTCTGGCGCTCGACTGGGGGACGACCTTCGTCGCGAGCCTTGTAGATTTCATCGATCTCGGCGCGGTAGGTCGTGACGCCGCGATCCAGACGACGCGTTGCCTCGAGCCGGATCCCGTGTCCTCTGGCCGCTTCGACCATCGCCTCGCGAAAGGCGTCGTAGTTGAAGTGATGATCCTTCCCGAGAAAGAACATTTCGCCATCCTTACTGCGGCGGTTCAGAACGATATGCGCATGTGGATGCGCGCGATCTTGGTGTATTGCAGCAATATAGTCGAATTGCGAGCCCTCACCTTGAAAGAACTTCTCGCAGACGGCCTGGGTGATATCGCGCACCTCTTCACCACTGGTCCCAACCGGGAATGCCATCAGCAGATGCGACGTATGGCCAAGCTTGGGGCTGTAGCGCTCGTTCCACTGGTTCTCGAACCGCCGCGCCACTCGGTTGATCTCGGCTTCCGAGAGTTGCTTCTTCCCGTCATGGGTGCCGCGGCTGTCGAGGATATGGGTCGACTTCGTCGTGAGATATGTGAGCTGCGCCCGTAGCTGCGCCCCGGTGTGACAGCCCCCTTTCGAGATAGCCTTGAAGATCGCTGGCGAATAGCCGCGCGCGGCCCGAACCATCTGCGCGCCCCTGGAAAGCCCCTGCCAGGATCCCGAAACCCGGCTCCAGCCTTGGTCGAATAGCGCCGGGTCGATGCCACGGACCCGGTCACTTCGCGCCATTCTCATCCCTCTCGGCAAGGCCCGCCAGGGCAGAGCTGATCTCAAGGTCCAGCACGCTGCGCCGCGCACGCGACATCTCCTGGACCTGGTCGGCCAGATCGAAGACCAGACCCGCAAGGGCGCGGACGTCACGGTGACTTGAGGCCGGGTAGGACAGTCTCTCGCCCCGCACCTTGGCCTCGTTCAGACGTCGCGCGATCTGGTTCACGTTGTTGCCGACCCGGTTGAGTGCGGCGCCGAGGTTGCGCAACTCGTCACACATCTCGTCGTCGGGCAAGAAGACACCTTCGGTCGCCAGCATCAGGCGGCGCATGGCATCCGAGCGGTGCGCAATCCCGCGCCGCGACAGCGCCGCGTCGAACCGGCGCAGGTCGTCGTCCGAGACCCGGATTCCCACAACCCGCGATCGGCTGCAGTTCGCTGCCTGACGCTCATCCCGGTGGTTCACCACGTTGTAGATCGTCTTCAGGCTGACATCGTAGCGCGCGGCCAATGACGCCGCGGAGACGCCATTCCGGCGCTCCTGGGCGATGGTCGATCGCTCGATCTCTGACAGTCTGCGGCGGCGGGGCATTTTGAAGTTAACGTTCCTATTTCTTGCCAACTTCGTACAAGCCCGCCGACTCCCAACGCAAGTGGAGTCGGCTATAAGGGCTTGTACTCAATATATAAAATCGCCCTGCAGGGGCGATTTCCCGTCCTTTGTCAAATGGATCGCGCTTCGCGCTCATTGTACCACGCGATGCGGTCTCCGCACCGCGCATCGCGTCTTTCGCGCCCCGTCTCTTGCACCCCGCAAGACGGGTTTTGCCGCGTGCTGACCGTCTAGCGTCACCCGCAGAACGACATACGCGAGACTGCCTCCCGTCGTCTGGCGCACGCTATCCGTCACCTGCAGTCCGTCCGCAGTACATCGCCGAGCGCATCCCGACATTTGGAGGGTGTGTCGTGCCCCGCGACGAATGCTGAAGGCGCCACGGCAGACGTCGCACGGTCATCGCACAACGCCGCCCGCTGCATGCCAAACGTGGGTCGCATCCCGACTTCTGCTTGACCCCTCCGCCTCATGCGTTTAGCGACATTTTAGTTTTATCGTTTCGATTCACTATTTTTGCGGAGGATCAGAATGCCGAACGAAAATCTTGTGGTGATCGCAGCGATGGCCCGGAAAGGGGGCAGTGGAAAAACGACGCTTTCGCGCGCCTTGATCAGCGCCGCGATCGCCGCCGGACGCAGAGTGATGTTGATCGACACGGACAGCACGAGGGTACTCGGGGCCTGGCATACTCGGGCGCAAGCCGGTGGGCTGAGTTCGCCGCTTCTCTGCTCGGCCACCGTCGAAAGCGTGGCGGGTGTCGAGGATCAGATCGATCAGGTCTACATGGCAGGCACGGCAGACTTCATCTTCATCGATACCGCAGGGGTCGGTGCCGAATGGTCAGACGGCATTGCGGTGCTTGCGGACCACATTGTGACGCCCGTCATGCTGTCGACGTCTGATTTCGATGTCGGCGCACAGACTGCCGATTGGTATGAGAAGCTGAAATCCCGTGTTGACGACCCCTCCAGCCTTCCGCGCCACCACGTCGTCCTCAACATGGTTGACCCGAAAACGACCCGTGCTGACGCCGCCCTGATTGAAGAAGCGCTAACCCGTTTTCCGGTGATTGAGACCGTCATGATGCGACGAAACACTTACAAGGAGATGGATCAGAAGGGGCTTCTCCACGCCTTGGCGCTGGAAAAGCAATCTGATCCAAACCCTCTGATGCGTCCACATGTACGTCATGTCGTCGAGGCGCTCGAGGAGGCGACGGACATTCTCAACAACATTCTTGCTGCGTGAGGACAGTCGATTGCGCAAGAAGATCCCGACCATCACCAGGCCCGACCCAACCTACGCCGCCACTCTGCAACAAGGTGACCGCGAGATTCCCGGGAAGGAAGATGAGGCACAGGTCACAGCAACAAAGACAGGCACCCCAGTCGCTGACGTTGACGCTGATCGGCACGAGTCAGAGCGTATGCCGGAAAATGCCGTCGCACCGCACCAAGTTACCGCGGAAAGCTCTGATCCGCATACCAGCCTGAGAGTTCCCGTATCGGCGCGCGCTTTGAGCCCGACCCGGAAGATCGACATCAGGGTCAACGCACTCGAACGACAGGAAGCAGCGCTGGAGACTTGTGGTGTTGAGCCAGCACATGTGGTGCGTGCCGCCCTGCGCCGTGCAGTCAAAGGCTGGCAACTGTCGCCGGTCTTCGCCCCAGTCGCAAACGAGCGACGCACTCGCAAAACACAGTGGCAGGCCCGGACATCTCTGGCAGTCGATGCGGCCAGCCTGGGTGTCCTCCTCCGGGACCACGACCCCCTCGACGTCTTGAGTAAATGGGCCCTGATCCGCGGCCAGGTGGAACCACGCATATGGGGCGAGATCGACAAAATCTTGGAAGAAATTGCTGTTCGTGCTGCATCGCCGCATGAACCGCACGCACCGTAAGATACCTATCTGAAAAGATAACTTGCATTTCGCCGGTGGATTTTCGCCCACCCGGAACGGTTCATCTTGCAGTTGCAGAAACCTAGTCCTAACACCAGCTAACAGGAATTTCAGACCTCAGTAGTGACGAGTTGCGAGGTCCATTTAGGAGGAACGCATTATGAATACGAAGCCCCGCCTGACTGGCGAACCGATCATGCGCATCCTCTGCAAGACATCTGAAAATCTGGTTGGCTACCTGTACCAATGGAACAATGGCGACGTGCAGCCTGCCTGGTTCGGCCTCGCCATGGCGAACGTTCGCTATGAACCATTCATTCAAGCGCCGGAACAGAACCCTGTCGATCCGAAGACCCCCAGAACGCGTCAGCAAGATCTGACGCAACTTGAAAAGGCCTAGCTCAAGGTCTCGCGTCGGTTTATGGGTCATCCCATCCCGCAGGTCCTTTGAGCGATAGAGTTGACTTCTATACCTCAGAAGTGTTCTATTTTTGAGTTATAGAAAGGATGTCTATAACTCATGGCTTGGAACTGGACGCTGCCCGATTGGCCGGATTTCCGGTATGACGCCTCCGCTCTGGAGCCGTTTGAGCAGACGTTTCTGCTGTCGTCCGGAGAAATCCTCGGCGCGGTCCATCATGTCAGCCAGCCGGAGCGCGAGCAACTCCGCATCGAACTGCTCAGCGAGGAAGCGATGCAGACGAGTGCCATTGAGGGTGAAATCCTCGATCGGCTCAGTGTCCAGTCTTCGCTGCGCCGCCATCTGGGCCTCGATCCGGACAGCTACCCTGCCAAACCGCGCGAACAGGGCGTCGCGGAAATGATGGTCGACGTCTATTCCAGTTTTGCAGAGCCGCTGACGCATGAGACACTGTACCGCTGGCATCGGATGCTCCTGTCGCATGACCGTCGGTTGGAAACCATCGGGGCCTACCGACAACACGCCGAGGCGATGCAAATCGTTTCCGGCCGCCTTGACCGGCCCACGATCCATTTCGAAGCGCCGCCTTCAGAGCGGGTCATGCCTGAGATGGAGCGATACGCGGATTGGTTCAACAAGACCGGGCCGGGGGGAGCAGAGCCGCTTCCAGCGCTGACGCGCGCAGGGCTAAGCCACCTCTATTTCGAGAGTATCCACCCATTCGAAGACGGCAACGGCCGCTTGGGTCGCGCCCTCGCTGAAAAGTCGCTGGCGCAGAACATTGGCCAGCCGACCCTCATCTCGCTCGCCTTCACCATCGAGAAGGAGCGCAAGGGATACTACGATCAGCTTGAGCAGCATCAAAAAACGCTCGACGTGACCGATTGGCTCGTCTGGTTCGCAGAAGTTGTCTTGAAGGCCCAACAGGCAACACTCGACCGCGTAGGCTTCTTCATCAGCAAGGCACACTTCTACGATCGTCACAGAGACCACTTGAACGAACGCCAGGCCAAGGCCATCGCTCGAATGTTTCAGGAAGGCCCTGGCGGTTTCAAAGGCGGCCTCAGCGCCGACAACTATCTCAAAATCACCCGAACTTCACGCGCAACCGCAACCCGCGATCTGCAGGATCTAGTCGAGAAAGGTGCGCTCAGCCGAACTGGTGAGCGACGCCATACGAGATACTGGTTGAACCTGAATCCACGGGCGTCGAACCAGCTACAATGATTGGCGTAGAAGTGAGACAGCGCCAAAGGCGTTGCCTATTCTCTGAGCGAGACAGATTGGTTTCCGGCACTATCCGCGCGCAGGTCAAGATCAGACGCGGATGAGAGAACAAAGCCAAGATTGTCGCCAAGGCCAAAGGGAAAAATCACCGGTTGGGCCTCTAGCGTTCCGAGTCCGACAGGACGACCTACGGCTTCCAAAACGGCGGTTGTCATCCAACGTACGAGGTCCGATCCCTCCAACGCACAGGCTTTCTTCCGGGTTAACGTTTTGCCGTTGTCGCTTCGATCAAGCAGCGCCCAGTCTATCTGAGACTGAAGGACCATATTGGTCATCCGTCTGGTCCCCTCACGTTCGCCATAGATTTCTGCCATCCGACGATGCACTTCAGCGGTCGTGCAGTCGCCTTGAAGCGAGGTCAATCTGCCAACGATCTCGGCCACTTTGGCGAAGAAGGGATATGTCACGATAGCCATGCCCCATGTCAGGGCCGCCGGCGAGGTAGAAGGTGCCGATTGAAACAGTTCCACGCCGCGTTGAGCAAAAGGCTCCAGATCCTTTCGCGGCTCCAACCAAAGGCGGTTCAGTACGGTTCTGGTCTTCTTCCTAGCCGCAGGCCCTGAATGGGCTTCATCCAACAGAGCATCGAGCTCGCTGATGTCAGCGAGACCGGCTCTGACTTCCAGCGCTTTTTTCGCCCACTCGAGGCGGATGAAGCGGTCAAATCCTATCTGAGGTGCTGTCGCTCGCATGTTCTTCTTTCTTCATTCTTATCTTCACAAACGGCACAACCAGTTCCTCTAACGCCATTCCTCCGTGAGCAACGATCTTGTTCCCTCTTGGCACAAACGCGCCGCGTTCATTCGCGTAAACTGGCAAGAAGTCGGACGGAAGCCCTGGACCGCTAAACTGAAATGCATCGATATCGGGCGGAACGGATGCAGCAAGGTCCCCGCTGCGATAGGCCCTGACGCGCTCACCCTTCATCTCGGAGACAACGCCCTGGCTGAGCCGTCCAATGCCGTCGGCATCAACATTGCCATGGTCCGCAGTCAGGTAGATATGATAGCCGTGCTGAGCAAGCATGAGAAACAGCTTTTCAATGAAGCCGGTATCGCACCATTCGCGAATTTGGCCAGCAATCCCGCGTTTCCCAAGCATTGCGCCATGGACAATTTCATCGACCATATCGACGACAAGGCCCGCGACCTTGGTCGTCGGCTTTGAAAGTACGTCCTCGAGTAGAGCCAATTGGTCGGAACGTTTGAGCCCCTTCTGGAAAACGACCTCTGGCTTCCGGAGGCCGTTTTCCTGCCAGAACTTCGTCCAGAGAGACGGCTCTTGTGCCGTCGAATCCATTGAGCCTTGAAACTCCCGTGGCTTGAGGCCCGAAAATAGCGCCTGGCGAGAGATTGACGTCAGCGTCGGCAGCCACGCAAAGCAGCCGCCCTCGTCGGCGGAAAAGTCGGGAAGCTTGGTCGACAGGTGGTCCCTGATCTGGGCCCACTGGTCCAATGCCAAACCATCAAAGACAAGAAGAGCAATTCGATCTTCGCCAAAGCCCCTGCGCATCGCGAGATAGCGCGGCACGTGATGTACCATCACCGGCGCTTTTGCGACGGGTAGGGAGGGCAAGTCTGCGAAATGCTGAAGCACCCAATCCTTGAGGCGAGCATCGGCCTCTCTTTGCAATCTCTGGAGCTGCCCCTGCAGGTTATCTGCGTCCGTCGCTTTCAGTTCGTTGAAGCGGTAGATGAGTTCTCCAAGGCGGCGCGCCGCCTCTACCCAATCTCGATGCGACGCCCCCTCCGAAGGTAGACTCGCCGCGTTCCTTTTCGCTCCCTCCGACACCAGATGCGCAAGTGCCTGAGGGTCATCTATCAGACCAACCTGTATCCAATCGGGAAGGTGCTCAGGACGGACACTTGCCTCAATAGGCTGAAGGGCTCCCTCGAGGAACATGGTATCTATGATCACCCTTACGTCAGGGTGATCAAAGGGCACGTCATACGCATGACCTTCGACCAGCTCCTGATCCCTGCCGCGGGCATCAGGTTCAACGCCATATTTTGCGACGAAACGCGCCCAGGATTCCTGTATTGCGCGAAGCATAAAGGGTTTTGAGGCGAGCAGTTCACTAATCGGAAGACTTCCAAGAGATGTGTCCCGAAGAACGGTTGCGACATGGTCTGCAAATAGGCTGGGAAGGCCAGCCCCGCGATAGTGAAGCCGCAGAGCTTCTCGCCAGAAATCCTCCGGTCGATTCAGCAGATAAGGGCTAAGCCTGAAGATGTGCGTGAGGACAAAATTCTTGGTCTCAGCCTCACCGAGCAGCTGCGTCACATGCTTCTGGTAGGCTTGGAACAGCCCTTCATGGTGTTCAGCGTCAAGCTTGCGGACGACACCATAATTCAGATTAGGGAAAAGATCAGCCAAGCTCAGGCTGACTTGTCGTGCTGCCCTGATGTAGTCCCAAGGGATGGAATTCATGTCCGCGCCCCGCCACTGCAGGATGAGCGCCTTCGCGGTACCTTTCTGACCCACATCCCATGCGGATCGATAACGCTCTTCATACTCGGTTCTAAACGAAACAGAATCTTCGAACGGGAGAACCTCAAAATCGCGTTCGCGGAGCCCGAGCAGAATGGTCTCATCCAAGAGCAGGCCATCCGGATCCAAAGCGATCCAGAAGCGAGACAGATCTGCGGGAAACTCCCGCAGGATACGATCGGCCCAAATACTCATCGTGCACCAGCCACCGCTTCGCCAATTCGCAACACGAGGAGGGCATTGAGATCGGGCGAGTAGGAGGCCGCAGCATCGAGCTGCGCCATCCGAGCTTCATGTTCTTTCTGCAGCCGCTTCCGTCGATAATCGCGAACAGTCTGAAGCCCCACCCTGCCAATCGCCTGGTGTCGAGCTTCGAAAGCGTAGAGTGCGCGTTCGCGTTCTTCATCGATCCGAGCCTTGTGCTCTGTCACAAGATCGGAGAACACCCGCTCTCCTTGCGTGACCGCAGCCCCTTTCGATCTCTCGAACCAGTCGCGCGGCGCCTCGATCTGAGGCGCAGCAATCGGCTCGATCTGCTCCGTCAGAAGCACATCCCAAATGCGTTTTGCCGTTGGTTGGAAGGCGCGCCCTTCATCATTGACGAAAACGGATAGGAAGCGGC
>NZ_JBDHSP010000062.1:0-17634 GCF_039808215.1 Paracoccus sp. (in: a-proteobacteria) | reverse complement strand
CGTTAGCGACGTCGCTATGCACGTGTCTTAGGACCTCACGCCGCAATCTGGCAGGCGGCGCCAACCGGGTGGTTACGATTCTGCACTCTCCGGCATCAGACCCCTCCTCGATGGAAGGCTTTCAGCCGGTCAACTTGGAGCGGCATGATCCCCACGTTCTTTCCACTCCCACCTCGGGTCTGATCCGGCGGCTCGCGCTGGTCGCGGGCGCGGACGGTATGTGCGGGCTGGGACGACGGCAGCCCCCGTGGCCTCACGGGCGACGACCGCCTCGCGGAACCCACATTCCTGCGTGGGCTGGGCGTCACGGGGGGCGGCACGCGCTGGCAGGTTGCGGGTGGGACATGGGGGATCGAAGCGCCAGCGGGGATCGCGCCGCTCACGGCAGGCCGGGTGCATCTGGGAGGCGACGCGCCCGACCTGCCCTCTTTCGCGCACGCGATGATCGGGGATTGGAGCCTTTAGGCGACCACGCCCGCCGTCTGCATCGCGGAAACCGACTGCTTCAGCGCCCGCTTACGCGCGTCGCCGTCGCCCAGCCCCGGCAGTTCCAGCGCCCAATCGACATCCGGACCGAGCGCGGCCAGGGCCGCGTCAATCGGCAGCGCACCGGTGTAGGGCATAAGCCGCCCACCCCGCGCCTCGTCGATGATGTCGCCAATGAGTTCGGCCTGGGCGTCGCAGATCTGCACGAGGCTCACGGTGCCAGCGGGTAGTGCTAAGAGGTCGGCCACGGTTCCGCCGGAGCGGATGAGGTGCAAGAGGTCAACGAGCACACGGGCGTTGTCCTGCCCAGACGCCTGCACCAACCGGGCGGCTTGGGACAGGGTGCCGATGTGCCGCCAGCGCATAAACTCGAGGTGCACGAGCAGCCCGTGATCCCCGGCCAATCGGCAGACCTCGGTAAACTTTTCCCGCAGCGTTTCCGCATCTGCGATGTCGCCCGTCACGATCACACCCGTCGCGGCCAGCGCACGGGCAACGGCCATGAGCGGGCGCAGGCCCTCGACCACGAGATCGGCGGTGATCGGCACCAGCTCGACCTCACTGATCGCTACCTCGCGCAGGGCGCTATGGTGCATCAGCGCGGTCAGTTCTGGCGAATCCGGTTCAACCTCATAGACCGGCGTGCCGGGGGCGGCGGAGTGCAGCCGCAGCGCAACCGACGCGCAGCCCACGTCATGAGCGAGGTCGATGAGCGCGTGCGGCTCAAGCTCCATCGCGCTCAGATGCGCGAGGCCGATGGGACGTTGCGCGGGCATCAGTAGGTCGCCCGCCCGCCCGAGGCGTCAAAGACGAAACCGGTGGTAAACGAACAGGCCGGACTTGCCGCAAACCGCACCACATGGGCCAGTTCGTCGATGGACAAGAGGCGCTGCATCGGGATTTTCGCCTTGGAGGCTGCGATATGTTCGGGCGTCATCTGCGACAGAAGCTCGGTCTCGACCATGACGGGCGCGACGGCGTTCACGGTCACGCCGGTGGTCACAAGCTCTTTGGCCAGCGATTTGGTGAACCCGATCGCGCCGGCCTTGGCGGATGCATAGGCGGCGATACCCGGAACGCCCTCTTTCCCCGCGATCGAGGCGACGGTGATAATCCGGCCATAGCCCTTGGCGACCATGGCGGGGACGAAAGCGCGGGTGACGAGGAACACACTGTCCAAGTTGATGCGCAGAACGCGGGACCACGTTTCATACTCATACTCGGCGACCGGCTGCACAGGCCCGTTGATGCCTGCGTTGTTCACGAGGATTTCGGGGGTGCCGAATGTCTCCGACACCTCGCCCGCCGCAGCCGCGATGTTGTCCGGGTCGGCCACGTCCACGCGCATCACGGCGGCAGGGGTGAACCCGGCGGCGTCGGCGTCGAAATGGTCGGGCTGCATATCCCAGATTACGACGCGCGCACCCTCGGCCGCAAGCCGGGCGGCAATGCCGCGTCCAATGCCACGTGCGCCGCCGGTGACGATGGCCAGATGGCCGTCCAGTTCTTTGGTCATGTTCAGTCCGTGTAATGTTCGATGGTTTTGGTCAGACCCGTGGTCAGGTCCGTGAGCCGCCAACCGGGCAGCACGCCTGCGCTATCGTCCGCCGGGGGCAGAACGATGGGCATAGGATCGCCGTCTGCCGTCACGGTGAGACCCGGTTTCGCGAGCGACTGAATGTGCGCCGCCACATCCTCGGCCGACAGGCGCTGACCGAAAAGGTTGATGCGCAGCGCGCCCTCGGCGGGCATCTTCAGCGCCGCGACAAAGGCGTTGGCGACATCCTCGACAAAGATCATGTCGAGATCGCCGGTAAAGGGGATCGTGAACGACTCCCCTCGCGCCACCGCACGTGCGGCAAGGCTCGGCCCGGCAGACAGCCCGATTTCGCGCCCCGGCCCATAGACGACATATGGGCGTAAACCGACCGAGGGTATTCCGTCGTCTTCCCAGAACGAGGTCGCGCAGATCTCGCCCGCGAGCTTGAACGCACCATAAAGCGTCGTGGGTTGCGGCACGGTGCCCCCATCGGGGCCATAGACGCCCGCAGAACTCATATAAAGCACCCGGTCCTGACCCAGCGCCTTAGCCACGGCAAAGACGTTGAGCAGGCCGATGAGGTTCACCTCGGCCCCCAGACGCGGATTGGCCCGGCAACCGGGGGTGAGCATCCCAGCAAAGTGGATGATCGCCTGCGTGCCCATCGCGGCCACGCGCAACTGCGCCTCGTCACGAATGTCGCCGGTCACCCAGTCGAGCGCCTTTGCGGTAGCGTCGCCGCAGATCTCGGCCACCAGACGGCGGTCGTCCTTGAGGTCGAACACCGCCGGGCGATAGCCCTCCGCGATCAGCGCGCGGATCATCCATGCGCCGATGAACCCCCCAGCGCCTGTGACGAGGATGCGGGGGGCGGTGTCGGGCAGGTCAGTTACGGTCCCTTCAGTCACGGCGGGCGTCCACGTCGCTCAGCACATGCTGGGTTTCGTAAAGCGTCACGCAATCCGAGGTGAGCGTACCGAGGCGCTCGGTCAGCGCGGCCATAGCGGCCTCGGTTGAGGCGCGGTCCATGCCCTCGATCATCAGGGCGACGGCCACGGTCACGTCCTTGTCACGCGATTCCCGGAACGCTTTTTCCGCGGTCGGCTGTTGGCCCAGAATCGGGTCGCCCTCGACGGCGTGAGCGGCGAGGATGCCGTCCATCTTGGCCACGGCGTCGAGCCAATCGGTCCCGGCAAAGTCCACAGCGGCGGCGCGCTTGTCCTCGCCGAACTCGAACGTCGCGATCCAGCCGCCAACGCCACGACCAGCGGTGCGCAGAACCCGGCAGATCGTGCGCGAGGGCGCGATGTATTCCGACAGGATGCGCTGGGTCCACGGCGTCGGGTCATTCAGCCGCGCGAGGTAGGGGGCAGAGCCGAGCGTGTCGAGCGTCTCGGTCTCATACATCATGAAATACTTGCGATGGGCGGGCGTGCCCTCGACCGCGACGCAGCGGCGGCCACGGATAAAGCCGGGCACCGACATCCGCTCGGGCATATGCTCGAGGCTGTGCCATGCGTTGTAGTCGATTTCGGCGGATTCGGTCACGCCGCCCCAGTTGGCAAGAATGCCTTGCCCAAGAAAACCACTCATGTGAGATACTCCGATGTGGCAGACGCGCCGTTCGGGCAGTCCTGCGCAGGTAGGTTTGGATCAGTAGAAAAGCCGCGGGATCGTCATCGACAGCGCGGGCCAGAAGGCGACCACGAGCAGCGCGAACACGTTCACGGCAAGGAAGGGAAGCGAGGCGAGCGCGAGCCGTCCGACCCCCACCCTCGCAATGACGGCGCCTAGGTAGAGGCAGTTTCCGACGGGCGGCGTCACGAGGCCGATGCCAAGCGCCATGATCATGATGATGCCAAAGTGGATCGCATCGTAATCGGCGGCGGCAGCCACGGGCAGCAGGATCGGCGCAAACAGGATCAGCGCAGGGACGAGGTCCATGAACATCCCCACGAACATCAGGAAGAGGATGATCAGCAGGATCACGCTCCACGGGCCATAGCCCCCGGCGGCAAAGAAATCGACGAGCCTTTCCGGGAAGCGTTCGATAGCCACGATCCATGCGGTGACGGATGTGGTGGCGAGGATGAACAGCGGCACCGCCGTGTTGATCGCCGAATTGACGAGCACGCCCCACATCTGGGTCAGCGTCTGGTCGCGGTAGACGATGCCACCCAGAAACAGCGCATAGAGCACGCCGATCACACCAGATTCGGTCGCCGTGGCGAAGCCGCTCACGATTGCGCCCAGCAGGAACACGGGCAGGAGCAGCGACAGGAAAGCGCCTTTGAAGCTGTCCCAAAGCTCGTCCGAGGTGGCCCGACGTTCGCGACGCGGCCAGTTCTTGCGCTTGGCCATGGTGAACACGGCGACCATGAGCAGAAGGCCGACAAGGATGCCGGGCACGATGCCCGCGAGGAACAATTGCCCCACGCTTTCGCCCACGGTGATCCCGTAGAGGACCATTGGAATGGACGGTGAGATAAGCACGCCGATGGTGGAGGAACAGATGGTCACCGCCCCCGCATCCTCGCGCGAGTAGCCCTGTTTCTCCATCGGCGGGACAAGGAGCGAACCCAAAGCGGCGGTATCGGCCACGGCAGAGCCGGAGATACCGCCAAAGAACATCGACGCCGCGACGTTCACCTGCCCCAGACCGCCCCGGATATGCCCGACGAGCGCATCGGCAAACCGCACGAGGCGCTGCGCGATCGACGTCTCACCGGCCAGCGCACCGGCCAGAATGAACAAAGGCACCGCGACGAGCGAAAACGACGACACCGCGTTCAACATCCGGTGCCCAATGACGAGCAGCGGATAGCCCCCGTCGAACCAAAGCGCGATCATCGCGGCCAGACCCATACCAAAGCCGATGGGAAGGCCGATGAACAACAGCACCATGAAAGAGATGGATAGCACCAAAAGCATGGTCATTGATCTCCATTGGGAAGCGCGCCGGAGCCGGGCATCAGCGCGTCCCTCACCGCTTGGTAAAACCGGCCAAGCGCGATGAGCAGGATGAGCGCTGCCGACACCGGCACGGCGGAATAGATCCAGGCCTGCGAGATGCGCAGCGCCTGCGATTTGGACCCGGCGCTTTGCTGGGCCAGTTCGATGCCCTTCCAAAGCATGATGCCGAAGAAGAACAGCGTCGCCGCCATGACCAGCACGTTATTCCAACGCCTCAGCACGGCGGGCAGAGCGTCTGCGACGACCGTGAAGGCGATATGGGAGTGCTGGTAATAGGCAACGACGCTGCCCAGAAAGACCACCCAGACCAGAATGATGTTCGGCACCTCGGTCCCCCAGTAGAGAGAGGACTGGAGGAAGTAGCGGTAGATGACGCCAAGGGTCACGGTGATGACCAGCGCCGCCAGCAGCGCACCGATCACAAACTTCAGGGTCTGGTTGATCCACTGCATCGGGTTATTCCGTCGAACCGGCCGACTGCACAGCTTCGATCAGGTCAGCGCCGATCTTGCCTTCGAAGGCAGCCCAGGACGCTTCGGCACCCGCGCGGAAGCTTTCGCGATCTACATCCGACACGATGGTCATGCCACGGCTTTCGAGTTCTGCCACCAGCGCCTCGTTCGCCGCACGGGTGTTGGCCACCTGCTTGTCACGGCTGATCGTCGCGGCTTCCATCATCGCGGATTGCAGGTCTTCATCCAGACCTTCCCAGAAGCGCGTCGAGACGATGAACTGCGACGGGATCGAGGCGTGTTCCGTCAGCGACAGCGTGTCCTGCACTTCGTCGAAGCGCGAGTTCACGATGACTTCCGGTGGGTTTTCCTGCGCGTCCACGACACCCTGCTGGAGCGCCGAATAAAGCTCGGAAAAGTCGAGCGGCGTCGGGTTTGCACCCCATTCGCGGAAGGCGACGAGCCACGGTTCGACGTTGGGTACGCGGATATCCACGCCTTTCAGGTCGTCGGCCTTGCGGATCGGAACGCCCTTAGTGGTGATGTCGCGGAAACCAAGTTCGCCCCAGCCCAGCACTTTGTAGCCGTTCTCATACATGATGTCGTCGAGCGTGGCCTGCACTTCGCCACCGCCGCGCAGCACTTCGTCGATGTGGTCCGCATCGCGGTAGATCATCGGAAGGTTCAGCACTTCGAGCCGCTGGTCGATCTGACCATGACGACCGACGACCGCGCCCTCGATGGTGCCGAACTTGATGCCTTCAAGGTATTCGGTTTCGCTGCCCAGCTGGGCGTTCGGAAAGCTCTCGACCTCGACACGGCCCGGCGCGAGGCGCTCAAGCTCGGTCGCGAAATCGGCGATCCAGGTCTCATAGCTGTGGGTCGCGGGCATCGAGTGCGCCACGCGCATGGTGATGACGTCCTGTGCAAGCGCGGTCTGCGCGGTCAGCGCAAAGGCCAGCGACAGGGCGATTTTGGCGGGGTGATTGAACATGATTCCTCCTCAGTTCCTCCGGGTCTTGCAACCCTGACCGGGGCTGAGTAGCGCGATAGCATACTGTATGTCAACTATCCGCATATTGTATGTCAGTTATAATTCTCTCCTTTCATAAAAGGGGTTATGTGGTTAATACCGTCTCAGAAGAAGGATGGGAGACGGTTATGGCACTCGAAGCAAAGAGCAAAAGATCGGTGAAGCTGGCCCAAGTGCGCCCGCGTAAGACGCTCGCGCAGGAAGTGGCGGACGAGCTGAAAGAGGCGATCATCTCGACCAAGATCGCGCTGGGGGAAACCCTGTCCGAAGAACGGGTTGCGACCCAGATGGGCGTCAGCCGGACCCCGGTGCGTGAGGCGTTTTCCATCCTGCAACACCAAGGTCTTCTCACCGTCCTGCCCCGCCGGGGCAGCGTCGTGTTCCGGCCCGATGCCCGCGACATCAAGATGTTGGTGGATTTCCGGCGGCAGATGGAACTGGGCGCGGCAAAGCTCGCCATGCAGAACGCGCCCGAGGCGACGACCGAGGCGCTTCAGGCCACCATCGAACGCATGGATCAAGCCCGGCGCGACGACAAGCTGCTCGCCTATACCCAAGCCGATGACGTGTTTCACCGCACCTTCTTCGACCACTGCGCGAACCCCTATTACACGCAGGCCTATGACCTCATCTCGGGCCGGATCAGCGCGCTGCGGGCGCATCTGTCCGTGCCGCTCCAGATCTACCGCACCCGTGCCTATGACGAACACCTCGCTATGGGCAAAGCTGCAGCCGAGCGTGAAGAGGACCGGCTGATTGCGATCCTCTCCGAACATATCGAGGCGATGACGGGCAACTACGTGCTCGCGCTCGCCTCGCTCTAGGCCCCTCCGCTCCCGCCGCCTGTCGGCCAACGACTGCTTCGCCCTCGTGACGACAACCTGCCAGGAGCACGGCATCCTCCTGACCGGCGACAACCTGCTGCGCAAGGTGGCCACCGCCCGCGCCGTGCGCGTTCATGGCGTGCTCTGGATCATCGACGAACTGCACGCGGCCGATGTCTGCGAGGTCGCGCTTCTCATCTCCGCGCTGCAAGTCTGGCGCGCGGATGATGCT
Organism: Paracoccus sp. (in: a-proteobacteria); assembly: GCF_039808215.1. Classification (GTDB taxonomy): domain Bacteria; phylum Pseudomonadota; class Alphaproteobacteria; order Rhodobacterales; family Rhodobacteraceae; genus Paracoccus. The sequence goes on along the minus strand of NZ_JBDHSP010000062.1, from coordinate 10,094 downwards.
GTCTTCCTGCCCGTGGCTGAGATCGACAAGCGGCTGCGCCGTCTCGAGGCATAGCTGCAGAGATTGCCGATCATCTCACCTTCTGGGCATTGCACTATGGAGGACAGAAGTGCGTCAAGGAATTCGGAAAGCCCATCAGCAGCATTCAGTTCGCGGCGCACCACATCCGATAGCGCCCTTGTCTCGTTACCTCACGGATTAGCCCTCGCGCTTCCATCCAAGCAAGGTTGCGCTGAACGGCAGTTCGACTGGCTCCTGTAATGGCCTCGGCCATCGGCGCAGAGACGAGTGGCCATTCTGTAAGTGTGGCGAGCAGCGCCGGAGGCGTCTTGCCCGAGAGCGGCGACATTTCGGATTCCGCTCGCGCCAACCAAACCTCAATGTCATCTAAGTGCCGCATCGCAGTCAGGCACGATGTTGCCATGCCCTCAAGCCAGCGCCCGAGACGATCGACTGGCGGGCCACTAACGCGCAGCCCCCCTGCCCCGCCCATAGCCAGAGGCGCGAAGACGGCGCCGCTTCCCTCGCAGGCCGCAATCCTGGACGCGGTGACGGCGGCTTCGATCTGGTCGCCGTGCTGTCCGAGGCCCGCCAGACTCCAGAGATGAAAGCCCATGCAAGCTCGGGTGATTGGGTGGAGCTCGGCTGCGGCTGTCATTACATCCAGCCATCCGCCCGCGCGATCTTCGAAACGCTCAGCGCTGTCTTCAATGTTCTCGGGATCGCGGCGATCCAGGAAGGCGGCCAAATCAGCCTTTGGTTCGGGACCGCCTGTCAGGCGCCGAACAGCCCATCCAACTCTTGCAAGGGCATTTGGGTCATCCTGTGCGCCCGAGAGCCGCATCGATATCCAGAGCGCCAGACGATCAGAACTTACCCGGTCCCCTGCGAACCAGCTGAGGTTCGCTGCCTCGATCAAAGCGAGGCGATGCCGCCAGCCTTCCGGGCCGCGCAGCAACCGGTCATCCAGAGCACCCAGACGTCCAGCGACCCGTGCCAGTCGCGCAGCGTGAACGCTTTCTGCCTTTGCCCAGTCTTCGATGACAGCAGTCTCGGGCGGTTCTGCCCGTGGCCCGGGGGGCAAATCATCCGGTTCTTCTTCGAGTGGTCCCGGCAGAAACCAGAGATCATCTTCGTGAGCCTCTTCATCCTCCTCAATGGTGATGAGGGGGTTGTCATAATCATCATTCAAAGTAGAGGCTTGCGTCTTCATATGTGCAAAATACTGTGCTTTTGCACACTACCCAAGCATTTTTGTGGCCGCTGCCTGCGCCCTTTATATAGTCCGCGCGCGCGACTACCGGCGGAACCTCTCAGATCGCGCTCAGCGCAAGGAAACCAAGGGTTTTTTGACGAGCGCGACGAGAGAGCACTTACTTGCATTCGTTTACAAATGGTCGTTTATTGGCAATATATTAAATTGCAAACGGCCCAGTTTCATGCCCCTGATTGGCTATGCGCGCGTCTCCACCGAGGATCAGACCCCCCTGCCCCAGTCTGAGGCACTGCAGTCTGCGGGATGCGCCGAGATCTTTGAAGAGCACGCCTCGGGCGGCAATCGCGCGCGGCCCGTGCTTGCACGTGTGCTGGAGCGGATTGGCAAGGGCGACACGCTGGTCGTCGTGCGGATCGACCGGCTTGCGCGGTCTTTGTCGCACCTACTTGAGGTGATCGAAAGACTGGAAGGCAAGGGGGCGTTCTTCCGCTCGCTCCAGGACCCGATCGACACTGCATCGCCCCAGGGCAAGTTCACGTTGCAGGTTCTGGGCGCTGCGGCTGAGTTCGAACGCGCTCTGATCCGCGAGCGTACCAAAGCCGGACTTGCCTCGGCACGCTCAAAGGGCCGCGTCGGCGGTAACCCAGGTCTTCGCGCCAAGGACCCTGAAGCGCTGCGCAAGGTGCGGTTGGCACGGCAGGACGGCTACATGGAGCGCTTGAACGAGACAGCGCAGGATTGGGTGCCCCATGTGCGCCGTTTGCGCCCCGATATGGCTTGGGAAGACGTCCTGCGGATCATCAATGGCCCCCTGCCCCATGATCGGCGCTGGACGCAAAGCCGCCTGCTCCGCGCCGTGAAGGCATACGTGGGGGACGGATTCCTGCCCGCTGAAGTGCTTGGACGCGCTGGACGTCGCGAAACCGACGATCGCCTGCCTGCGATTGTCGCCGCAATCAAAGGTGCTGACCCCGAGATCACCTTGCAGGCAATCTGCGACCGACTCGAATCCATGCGTGAGCGCACCCCTCGCGGTCGAACCAGCTGGCAGCCTTCCTCGGTCAGAATGCTGCTGGAGCGTGCAGAGCGCCTCGGCCTTTTGTAGGCGCTAATGGTCGGCAAACCACTCTGTTCGCTCGGCCCAAATCTTCCAGAATCATCGCCTCAATTGGACTAAGATCACCTAAATATCCAACAAAGCCTTGGGGTTAGTTGGCGCGAGCAGAAAATATCGCGAAGGATACCAACCTCGCCAGGTTCGGTCTTTATCGTTAATAATCAATGCGTTAGACAGCACAGGCCCCACGCGGCCAAATTGGTGCTGTGGATAACTTTTCCACTACATTTAGATTCTTCTTGCCGGACTCAGATGTTCGTGGCATTTCCATTCTGACGGCAAAACGCGTCAGACGCGGCTTCGACCGTCAGAATGACGAAGAGCCTTAGCAAAGGCCATGAGAGGCGGCAGAACATGGATGATCGAAATACGGGCTACGCGCAAGGAATAGGCTCTTCCGACATCGGAGCATTCGCAGACAGTCTTGCTGAGTCGCTTGACCGGCAGATGAAAGTTGCGTTCGAGCCAGAAGAACGCAAGTCCTTGCGCCGCTTCAGCTCGACCGAGGTCGCCGAGTTGCTGCGCGTTAGTACGTCGAACCTGCGCAACCGCCACAAAGATGGCAGCTTCCCAGAAGTTCACACTGACGGTCGTGGTCATAGGTTCTACACAGCCGAAGAAGTTGACGACCTCCGCAACATTTTGGCGCGGACAGGCAAAAATGCTGACGCGTACAGACCTGGCCGCCGAGACGGCGACCGTCTTCAGGTCATTTCGGTCGTGAATTTCAAAGGCGGCAGCTCGAAGACAACAGCGACGATCCATTTGGCACACAGGTATGCCCTGCGTGGCTACCGCGTGCTTGTGCTGGACCTCGACCCGCAAGCCAGTTTGACGACATTTTTCGGCTTCCGGCCTGAGCTCGAATTTGCCGAAGGCGGCACAATTTACGACGCATTGAGATACGATGATCAGGTTCCGCTCTCGGAGGTCATCCAGAAAACATACTTCCACAAGCTCGACATGGTCCCGGCTGGCTTGATGTTGTCCGAGTACGAAACCGAGACAGCGAATGCCCTTGCGCGCAGGGTTCAGCCGATTTTTGCAGAGCGTCTTGCTCTGGCGCTAGAGGAAGTCGACTCAGACTATGACATCGTGCTGATCGATTGCCCTCCGCAGTTGGGCTTCCTGACATTGACAGCATTGGCAGCGTCCACGGGCTTACTTGTGACGGTCGTCCCCGGCATGCTCGACATCGCTTCGATGAGCCAGTTCCTCAAACTCGCTTCGGAAACGGTCAAAGCCGTCGAAGAGGCGATTGGACGACATGTCACTTGGGACTTCGTAAAGTTCCTGATCACACGCTACGAGCCGTCGGACGGACCACAAACGCAAATGGCCGGGTACCTGCGCTCAATCCTTGCGGGCCAAGTCATGACTGAACCGATGCTGAAGTCGACAGCCATTTCTGACGCCGGCATGACTCAGCAAACCATCTATGAGGTAGACCCGAGCCAGCTCATTCGGAAGACCATTGATCGGGCTTTGACCAGCGTGAACAGCGTTGCCGATGAGCTGGAGCAGACAATCCAAATGGCATGGGGGCGTCGCTAATGGCTCGAAATATCTTCAACCAGCCACCGAAAGACGAGAAAGAGTCGGCAGCCCCCTCCCCTGCCCCGGTCAAATCCTCGAAGCTACCTGGCTCGGTTGGCGGATTGCGGGATTCTCTCCGGGAAATCACTGCCAACTCAATCCGAGATATCGAACCCGACCGGATCGATATGGATGGTCTCCGGGATCGCCTGATCCTGGAAGATAGCAGCATTGAAGATCTCGCCGAAAGCATTCGCAAGCATGGTCAGCAAGTGCCGATCATGGTTCGCCCCTCTGACCAACCGGATCGATACCGCATCATCTACGGGCGTCGCAGGCTTGCAGCCATTCGAAGAGTTGGTGGAACCGTCAAAGCGATCGTTCGGACGCTCGATGATGATGCTTCTCTGATCGCGCAAGGTCAGGAAAACAACCTGCGGCTGGATCCGTCCTTCATTGAAAAATCTCTTTTTATCAAAGAGATGCAGGAGGCCGGTTACAAGCCTGGCGTCATTCAGGACGCCCTAGGCCTCACCCGGCAAGGTGTGTCGAACCATCGTGTAGTCATCGAGCAGCTGCCTGACGAACTTGTCCGGCTTATCGGCCCGGCTCATGGCGTAGGTCGACGCCAATGGGGTGATCTTGCTGCACTTTCAGAGAAGGTTCCGCTTGTCGACATTGCGCGTGAGACACTTGCCTCTCTGCCTGACAGCACTCCAAGCTCGGACAAGTTTCAAGCCGTCTATGTTGCTTGCTCCAGCAAGGCGCGTGGCGCAGCCAACCAAAGCGCCCGTGGCCAAACGACCGTGGTAAAGGACAATAGTGGTAGCCCTGTCGGCACACTTTCAGTCGATGGCAAGTCGATCGCTATCAAGATCACCCGCAAGGACAACCCGGAATTCGGCCAATGGCTCGAAGAGCGCGCGGAAACCACGCTGCGACAGCTTTTTGAACAATGGCAGAATGAGAGAGGCTCGGGGAGCTGATCCCCGGTCATAACCAAAAACACGAGCAGAGGAGAAAGGCGAAGACCAAAAAGAAAAGAGCCCCCCAAGGTTTCCCCCGGAGAGCCCTCATCATCTGATTAGCACCTGTGATGTAGCAATCTCCGACATACCGGTCAAGAGTCACCGATTCGGTGGACGTCTTTTTGTTGCCTTTTCTCGCTAAAAACAGCGGGAAGAGCCGGGGAAGTTGTGGGCCGCAACGGTCGTCGTTCAACAAACATGGCATTCACAAAGCTTTCCGTTCAGACCTTTGGCGTCGGCGAGGGCACCCCCGCCACGTCAACACCTGAAACCGACATCTGGGCAGTCTTCCGCGCGCTCAGAGATACTCGCAGCCTGTTCGGTCTCCGTCCAGGACATGTTCAAACGCTCCAGGCAATGCTGAGTTTTCTCAAGCCTGGGCACGGAGACACGGTATTCGCCTCCAACGACGAGATCTGCCGTCGAGTTGGCGGGATCGATGAACGAACCCTCCGTAGGCACATCGATCGCTTTGTTGAACTCGGTTTCATGAAGCGCCACGACAGCCCAAATCGCAAAAGATACCGAGTGAAATCCTCCGAAGGTCAGTCCATTAGCTATGGCTTGTCGCTGGCTCCGTTGCTCGCGCGAGCCGGCGAACTACTTGCGGCAGCCCAAGCGATGGAAAACGCTCGTCGGGATCGCGTGTTTTTGCGGAAGCAAATCCTAGCCAAACTTGCTCAGATCGACGAAGCTGACCCCGAGAACGAACTCACTCATCAGGTACGCCGAGTTCTTCGGAGGAAGCTCTCGATCGCGGAGTATCGTACTTTGCTCGGCGAACTGGAAGCTCAATGCAAACAGATGTCCACCGCGGTGGACGCACCACAAACAATGAAACTGCCCGCCAATGACGGGCAAACTGTCCGTCACCATTCTAAGTCTAAAAAAGAACAAAAAGATTTAGAAAGCCGGACCGACAGCGAAACACTTCCCCTGCAAACGCTCACAGCCGTTTGTGACCAGGCTACATCGTTCGCGACGAACTCACTTAGGAACTGGCACGATGTCGAAAGCCACGCAAGAACGCTCGCTCCAATGATGGGAATCCACGAAAGCACCTTCGAGAAGGCTGCTAGGAAGATAGGCTCTCAAAAAGCATCATGCGCCATCTTCATAATTCTGCAAATGAGCAATCGCATCCGAGACTTTGGAGCGTATTTCCACAGCATCACGCTCGGTCGCAGAGAAACTGACTTCAACCCATCACTGTTGTTGGAGAGACTTTCTCGTTCTGGGGCAGCTGCTGCGTGATGTCCACCGCGGTGGACATGTTGAGAGGTAGAGATGGGCTGTGAAAGGGGTGACGGGAAGTGAGATCGGAAGAGTGGCTTCCGGCGCCCGTCGTGGAGAAGATTTGATGGCGAAATCTGCCCAGAAAGTCACCCTGTCCCCGTCCCGGGACATTCCCTTCGACAAGCTCGTGCTGAGCCAGTCCAACGTCCGGCGCATCAAGGCCGGCATCTCGGTCGAGGAACTGGCCGAAGACATCGCCCGCCGCGGATTGCTGCAGAGCCTGAGCGTTCGGCCCGTTCTGGCGGATGACGGGTCCGAGACCGGCAAGTTCGAAATCCCCGCTGGCGGCCGGCGCTTCCAAGCACTCTCGCTCCTGGTGAAGCAGAAGCGTCTGGCCAAGACGACGCCCATCCCCTGCATCGTACGGGATGCCACTTCCGCGATCCTCGCCGAAGACGACTCGCTCGCTGAGAACATGCAGCGTGCAGCCCTGCATCCGCTCGACCAGTTCCGCGCCTTCGTTGCTTTGCGGGAGAAGGGTCAAGGCGATGAAGAGATCGCAGCCGCCTTCTTCGTCACGCCGCAGGTGGTGAAACAGCGCCTGAAACTCGCCGCCGTGGCCCCTGCCCTGCTCGAGCTCTACGCCGAGGACGAGATGACGCTGGAGCAGCTGATGGCCTTCACGGTCAATCCGGATCACGAGCGTCAGATTCAAGTCTGGGAGGCGATCAAGTCTTCGTGGAACAAGGAGCCCTATCAGATCCGGCGGATGCTGACGGAAACCTCGGTGCGGGCATCGGACCGGCGCGCCGTCTTTGTCGGCGTCGAGGCGTACGAGGCGGCGGGCGGCACTATGTTGCATGACCTCTTCCAAGGCGATGACGGCGGTTGGCTAGAAGATCCTGCCCTGCTCGATCGTCTGGTCAGCGAAAAGCTTCAGGCTGAAGCCGAAGCGATTGCGACCGAAGGTTGGAAATGGATCGAGGTCTCGCTCGACCTGCCCTATGGCTACAGCCACGGTTTGCGGCGGCTAAGCGGAGACCCGGCGCCGATGACGGATGACGAAGGCGCGGCCCATGCCAAGCTGCTTGCCGAGTACCGGGCGCTCGAAGAGCAATACGAGGGCCAGGATGAATTCCCCGAAGAGATCGACGCGCGACTTGGCGAGTTGGAAGTCGCGATGGAGAAGCTCGAGGCCCGGCCGCTGATCTTCGACGAGGAGGAGATCGCACGGGCAGGGGCGTTCGTGACGCTTGACCGCTATGGCGAGCTTGCCGTTTATCGGGGCTTCGTGCGGCCCGAGGATGAGCCTCGGGAAGATGCCGACGTCCACAGCGGTGAACAGGCGGCAGACGGGCAGGGCGGTGAGCTTTCAGCGGGGAGCAATGTGGATGGTATCGGCCACGGCACGGTGATCACCTCTGCCGGTCAGGCGCTTGGTGCCAACGTGCCTGACGACGAGGACGATGGTGCACTGAAGCCCTTGCCCGAGCGGCTGATCATGGAGCTGACGGCGCACCGGACATTGGCACTGCGCGAAGCTGTCGGTCGCTCCCCTGACGTCGCGTTGACGCTGCTGCTCCTGAAGCTCGTCAACGATACCTTCCGGACGTCCAGTTCGGCCGGCAGCTGCCTCGAGGCTTCGGTCCGTCACGTCTACATGTCGGCGCAGGCGAGCGATCTGAAGGATAGCGTGGTGGCCAAGCTGGTGGACGACCGCCACACGGAGTGGGAGGCCGACTTGCCGCTCGGCGACGATGCCGCGCTCTGGGACTACTTGACCTCCCTTGATCAAGGGAGCCGACTATCGCTGCTCGCGCATTGCCTCAGCTTCGGGATCAACGCGCTCCATGAGAAGGTGAACCCCTATGGTGCCGGTATCTCCGCCAGCGGTTTGACCAAGCGGATGGCCCAGTCCGACTTGGTCGCACAGGCGGTCGATCTCGACATGGTCGAGGCGGGTTGGGAGCCGACGGCCGATACCTACCTGAACCGTGTGCCCAAGGCCCGGATCCTCGAGGCCGTGCGCGAGGCGAAAGGGGAGGGGACGGCGCAACTCCTCGATCACTTGAAGAAGGGCGAGATGGCGACCGAAGCCGAGCGTCTGCTGAAAGGTAGCGGCTGGTTGCCGGAGGTTCTTCGCCGTCACGATCTAGAGGCATTCGACGGTGTGGAAGGGCAGGGCGCGCCTGAGCTCGTTTCCGACGCCGGCCAGACCGAGGATCTCGACCTTCCCGCCTTCCTCACCGCTGACCTGCCGAGCAATGATGCGTCGATGATGGCCGCGGAGTGATCTGGACCATCCGAGGGCGGGGAAACCCGCCCTCAATCACATAAAATACAATAATATCAATAAGATGAATGCAATTTTGTGCATTCAGGATGAGGAATCATGTCTGCAACCACCATTCTCGAAACCGCGCCCCTGGGCGCGCTCATTCGCTATACCGACAGCAGTCCCAAGCCGCCCGCTCGGTTCACAAAGAAGCTCGCGGCCTGGGAACGCTCGAACGGCGTCGGCCGTCTTGTCAAGAAGGAGCCGCCGCGACCCTATCCGACCTGGACTGCGCCGGCGTCGTTCACGCTGCACGAGGGGAACTTCTCTTCGGACGGGGTCATTCTCGTGACGATCATGCGGACTCATTCGGCTGACAGTGCCTTGACCTTCGAGGTCGCTGAGCAACCACAGCCTGGGCAGGTGCGTGTCCTGCTGGATTTCGGCGGTTGCACGGAGTTGCTCCACCTGGCCGAGTCCGTCACGGCTGCCGAACTCTGGATCGCCAAAGAAGGCTATCGCAACGCGCGGCTGGAGATCGTCGGCAGCGAGGACGGCGATAGGGCAGGGGGCGCGGAACTTGCCGCCTGAGCCTGTAGAATCCAAGGGGTCCGCCAAAGCGCGGGCCTCTCACCCATCACGACTCTCTCCCGCGAGATCGCGGGGCACCATAGGGTCCAATCCAACACGGAACTAGATCTGGTACCAAATGTCTGTCGGGAGGCTGGCAGCGATAGCATCAGCGGGACACCCGGCTCCAGTCAGCGGTCGCACCATCCCCCGCTCGCCATTCCCTTCCTTGCCCCGAATCCTGTCTTCGAGATCAACCCGCGAGGGGTCGGACTACGGGCGAGCCCGTGCCGCCGGGTGGATTCGGACGAGCCGAACGCACCCGGTGATGTCAGCCAGTCTTCGGGCCTGCGGGGTCCTGTCGCGCGGGGGATGGTCCTCCGCCTCCAAGACAGGAGCCAAACAGATGTCCCGCAAAGATGCTCACGCCTTCGCCGCTTCCCTCGCCGCCACGCTCATGGTCTCGATCGTCGTCTTCCAGGCAGGTGATGGAACCTATGGCGCCGTCCCCGCCGATGAAATCGACGGCGACGAAGTCGTGATCGTCTCGGAATACGATCCCTTCGGGTGAGGCTTCGGCCTCACTTTCCGAGGGCCCGGGCGCGGCACAGGTGCGCCCCACCTCCGCGGATGCAATCCGATCACCCCACAATGATGGAAGCCGACATTCAGAGCGGACCAAGATCGAGATTTGTTCTGCATCGCCGTGACCAGCCCTTTTGACCGTGATCTAACAGGCGGATACAAGGGATCAATGAAAATGCGTTCGACTGGCGGCAGAGGGCTTGCCTGTCGAGAGGAGTGTGAATGGACGACAATCCAACCACCGGACAATGCCTTTGTGGCGCTGTGAAATTCCGGATATCGGGAGAGTTCGAGAGCTTTTTCCTGTGCCACTGCACCCGTTGCCGTAAGGACAGTGGTTCGGCCCATTCGGCAAACCTGTTTTCGTCCACTGCCAGAATCATCTGGGTGTCAGGCGAGGAAAGCATAAAGACGTTCCGGCTCTCAGGGTCACGCCACGTGAAGAGCTTTTGCTCTGACTGCGGGTCCGCGCTGCCAGTCCCCCAGCCGGAGATCGGTTTGCTTGTGGTGCCGGCAGGGTCGCTTGACAGC
>NZ_JBDHSP010000061.1:0-18179 GCF_039808215.1 Paracoccus sp. (in: a-proteobacteria) | reverse complement strand
TCGTCCAGTCTTTCCTTGGAGATCGTCATGCATGCTTCCTTTCGGTGAAGCATGGACCGGATCACCGATACACAGAAAATCGGACACTCTCCTCGACGCGGCGGGTGGAGACGCCGCCGATCCAGGCTTGCCTCGGATCACCGCCACCAGCGCCTGCTCGGAGGTCTTGCGGGCCTCAAGGACGCCCGGGAAATAGCTGCCCTGCCGCAGCTTCGGCACCCGCAGGTTCAGCGTGCTCAAACGGGTATCGAGAGCGCGCTCTCGATATGAGCGCGGATCGACCCTGATCACCAGCAACCTGCCCTTCGACGAATGGCCGTTCGCCCGCTCTCTCGGACCGATGGCGTTCGCGGGCTCACCCTTCGGGTCCGAGCGCCTCACCGGCGCGCTGCTCGAACGGCTGACTCACCACGTCAGTATCATCGTGATGAACGGCGAGAGCTGTCGCCTCGCTCAAAGCCGCGCCCGAAAGGCCGGCTGAAACCCCTGACGAAAAGCGCCGCGCACGCATGAGCCCCCCTCGGGCTACGCCCTCACGGCGCTATCATGCGTGCGCCACAAGTGGCCTGGTTTTACGCCGCCCATTGGCCTGATTTTGCTCCGCCGTTGACATGCTGATCCTCGACGACTGGGGCCCGGATCGCCTGACCGCCGGTCAGCGCCGCGACCTCATGGAAATCGTCGAGGACCGGCACGGGCGCGGCTCGATCCTGATCACCAGCCAGTTGCCGGTTACCGCCTGGCACGACGTCATCGGCGAACCGACATTTGCCGATGCCATCCTCGACCGCCTGGTTCACAAAGCCTATCGCCTCGAACTCGACGGACCTTCACTGCGCCGACCGAGCGACCCCAACGAAGAAATTGACGAAGGCCACCGCGCTTGACATCAAATCCATGCCCACGCGGCAACGATCCTCAGGTGACCGGATACCCCGGAATGACTGACCGGATGCGTCGGAATGCGCACCCTGATCGGAGTGGTTCGGCCTGCCGATGGCGGGGCGGCTTGGGGCGGCCGGACCGGCACGGCGCCTGGGCGGAGCGCATGGCATTTCCGGTTCGCCACCGGCCCGCCACCGGCCCGCCGGCGGCTACCCGCTCAGGCGCCTTCGACGGCGTGGAAGCCCTCGAACCGGGGATGGCCGTCCATCAGCAGCCGGCCCGAGCCGGAATCGCGATGGCTGCTGCCGAATTCGGGCGATCTTGTCCAGGCGGTGAAGGCGGTCTCGCTGTCCCAGACGGTGTGGGTCGCGTAAAGGGTGTAGCCCTGGTCCTGGTCCGTCGCGCCGCGCAGCAGGTGGAAGGTCCTGAAGCCGGCCATACCGTTCAGCCGGGTTTCGCGGGTTTTCCAGATGGTCTCGAATTCGTCCTCGGCACCGGCGCGGACCTTGAAGCGGTTCATGGCGATATACATGGTGGTCTCTCCTTGTCGTGGGGTCGGGTCAGGCGGCCTCGGCGGCGATGATGGCACGGTAGCCGGCCTGCCAGTCGGGATAGCGCAGGGCAAAACCCGGCAGCGCGCGCAGGCGGTCGTTCCGGATCCGGCGGTTCTCGGCAAAGAACCCGGCCATGGGGCCCGCGCTTGCCGCCGGATCATGGGCGGTGATTTCCGGTGCCGGCAGGCCGAGCATGTCAGCCAGCCCGGTCATCATCTCGACCGAGGAGCAGGGCTGCCCATCCGCAAGATTGGTCAGCCGCTCGCCCGCGGGGGACAGCATCGCGGCCAGCGCGGCGCCGGCGATGTCGTCGCGGTGGATGCGGTTGAACACCTGGCCGGGCTTGTCGATCACCCGCGCCTTGCCCTCGCGCAGGCTGGCCAGACGGTCGCGGCCGGGGCCGTAGATGCCGGCGATGCGCAGGACATCGCAGGCGGCGCCGGCGGCGCGGGCCGCGGCGCGCCATTCCTCCTCGGCAAGCAGGCGGGCCCGGGCGTCATCGCCGCGTGGCGCCGGCGGCCGGGTCTCGTCGATCCATTCCCCGCCGCAATCGCCGTAGACGGCGGTCGAGGACAGATAGCCGATCCAGCGCAGGGCATCGGCATGCTGCAGGGCGGTGCGGGCCATGGCCAGCGCCGGGCAGCCCGCGGCCTGCGGCGGGACCGAGATCAGCAGGTCGGTGACACCGGCCAGCGCATCAGCGGGCAGCCCGCCGTCGGATGGCGCAAGGATGGTGATGCCGGCCGCGCGCAGGCGGTCGGCCTTGCCTGCGTCGCGCGTGGTGCCCGAGACCCGGGCCCCCTCGGCCATGGCCTGCCGCGCCAGTTCCTGCGCGGCATAGCCCAGACCCAGCACGAACAGATGGCGACCGGCAAGCCGCCCCGCCGTGCCGCCGCTCATGCCGCGTGGTCCTTCAGCAGCCGGGCCTGCAGCGCATCCATCGCCGCCAGCTGCTCGGCCTTCAGGGCGCGGCTTTCATCCCGGCCGAGATAGATCTTGAACATGCAGCTGCCGTCCTTGGCATAGAACTGCATCGAGGCGGTATCCATGCCGAAGAACTTGCGGCGCACGAAGGCGATGCAGTCGCATTTCTGGTAATGGATATGGCCGCCGATCGCCTTGTCATGCAGGTTGAACATGCCGCTGCCCACCTTGCCATGGCCCAGCGGCGCCTTGACCTCGAAGATGATGTTCGAGGTGTTCACGATGAAGGTGATCTCGCCCCAGGTGGTGATGTCCTCCATCACCTCGGTGAACAGCGTGCCGGGCAGCGAGACGACCTCGCCCGCGGGCAGGGCGCCGAGGACCGCCAGCGGCGTGACCCCGGCCTTGGCGGCGATGTCCTCGATGGCGCCGGCGGGGTTCTCGGCGATTGCGGCGGCGATTGCGTCTGTGGTCATGTCAGGTCTCCTGTTGCGGGGTGCTGGCCCAGCCAGTTGATAAGCCGTCCGGTCATGGCCACCTGCCAGAAGCGGCCGGCCCGGGTCAGGCGATGAAAGCGGTGGAAGGGTTCGAACAGGCCGGCGCGGGTCCATTGCGCGATCAGCGGCGCGGCATGGTCCGAGAAGCTGGGTGCGTCGGGGCCGCAAAGCCCGGCCAGCGCCCGGTCGACGGCGCGCGGGTCGAGGCGGCCGAATTCCATCCCCGACTTGACCGCGTTCAGCGCCGGCGCCAGGCGGCTGCCCCGCGCCATGCCGGCCGTCAGCGGCCGGTCGCTGCCGGCGGCGGCCTGGTAGGCCTCCAGATCGGTGCCGATGCGGTAATGCAGATCGCCGATGAACCCCGCCGCGCCGGCGCCGAAGGGCAGGCAGTCGTGACCGACCTTGGCGGCGATGTTGTAGACGCTGCGCTCGCGCAGGCTGCCGCGCCAGTGGTTGGCCGAGATCGGCTCCCACCCCTGGGACAGGGCGGCATCCTCGCCGGCGGCCAGATAGTCGCCCAGCCCGGTGGTCGGCGCGGGATCCATCTTGCCCTTCTCGATCGCGGTCAGCAGCGGCGTGCCCGGGATCAGGTGCAGCGAATAAAGCGACACTCCGTCCAGCCCGAGATCGGCGGCGCGGTGCATGTCCTCGGCGATGTCCTCGGGGATCTGCCGCGGCAGGCCGTAGATCAGGTCGATGGCCACCGCCCCGCGATCCAGCGCGACAAGTGCCGCCAGTGCGCGCATCAGCTCGTCGGTGCCGGCGCGGCGGCCCTGCGGGCGGCGCACCTCTTCCTTGAAGCTTTGCACCCCCAACGAGATGCGGGTCACCCCGGCATCATAGGCCGCCAGCGCCTTGTCCCTGTCCAGCGTCGAGATGCGCCCCTCGAGGGTGATCTCGCAATCGGGGGTCAGCGGCAGGCAACGGCGGATGGCGGTGACCAGGCGCACGATGTCGGGCCCGGCCAGCGCCGTGGGCGTGCCGCCGCCCAGATAGACCGCCTGCAGCGGCGGCCCCTCATGCGCGGCCCGGCGCGAGAAGGCCTCAAGCTGGGCGATGACCGCATCGACATAGGGCGCGCCTTTGTCCTCGCGCCAGGGGTTCTGGTAAAAGCCGCAGAACAGGCAGTGGTTCTCGCAAAACGGCACATGGACGTAGCCCACCGCCGGATTGCTGCGCGGCCGGTCGTGGATCTCGGCCCAGAGCGCCGGAACCTCTCCGGCGTCGATCGGGCGCATGCCGACGAAATTATGCACCGGGCGGCGACCGCGAAAAGCGTCGGCCAGGGGCACGCCGGTTTCATCGGCGAACAGGCTTTCCAGCGTGACCGGCCCCGAGGGGGGCGGCCCCCGCGGGGCGGGGGCGCCTGCCGGCGCGGATCTTTCTCTGGCTTCAGCCATGAGACTGTGGCTCCTCTGTCGTGGACTGCGCTGCAACGGGGCGGCTCAGAAGGTCTTGGTCAGGAACAGGTTGACCGAACGGCCGGCCGCCGGCGCCTGATCCCAGGGCTCGTAGCTGCGGTCGGTGATATTGTTGATTTCGAGGATGGCCGAGACATTCTGGCCGAAATCGGCCGAGGCATGCAGGTTCAGCGTCCCGAAGCCCGCGGTGCGGTCGGTGATGACGCCGTCCTCGTTGCGCAGCTTGACGCCGCTCTGGCCGCGCAGGAACAGGTCAAGCTGCCCGGTGACCTCGCCCATTTCCCAGGACTTGCGCAGGCCCAGGCGGCCGGACAGCGCCACCGTGCCGCTGTCGCGGGTCGAAAAGCCGTTGGCATAGGTGAATTCACGCCGCAGCGCCGTCGCCGTGGCATAGGGGGTCAGGCCGTGAAAGCCGGTATCATAGGCGGCGTGCAGCTCCAGCCCCCAGGTCTTGGCGCTGTCGATGTTCTGATACTGGTGGATGACGTTGCGCGGGTCGGAAAAATCGATCGCGACCGAGGCGATGTAGTCGCGGGCGCGGCTGTAAAACAGCGTGGCATCGACCAGCAGCGCGTCACGGTCGTGGCGGGCGCCCAGCTCGAATGTGGTCGCCCGTTCCGGCTTCAGCTCGGCATTGCCCAGGATGATGCCCTCGCCGCCCGCCGTCGTGGACAGGAAGAGCTGGCTGAGCGAAGGAAAGACATAGCCCTGCGAGATATTGGCCCGCAGCGCCGTATCCGGGTCGGGCTGCCAGACCAACCCGGCCGAGAACAGGGCGCGTTGGTCGGAACTGTCGTCTCGCGGCATGTCCGCGCCGTTTTCGCGGGCGACCTCGTGGCGGGCGCGCACGTCATACCAGCGCCCGCCCAGGGTCAGGGTCAGCTCGCGCCCCAGATCAAGCTCGTGCTGGCCAAAGATCGAGCTGGTGCGGATCGAGGCCTCGTCATGGCGCAGCCTCGTGCTGACGATGGGCGGCATCGGGCCGCCCAGGGTGACCGTGGTCACCGTGTCCTTGTCGGTTTCCAGGCGATCGTCCTCATATTCCAGCCCGACCACGGTGCGGCTGTTTTCCGTCAGCCGCATCTCGGCGCGCAGGCTGGCGCCATAGGTCAGCTGCTGGTCGACCGAGCCCGACAGGATGTTCAGCATCGGCCCGGGGCGCATGGTGATGTCGTTGAGGAATTCGCGGTCGATGGTCTGTCGGTGGACATCGAGGCGCAGCCGTTCCAGCCAGGGGGCGAGATCGGTCACCTCGTGGAACAGGCCGAGTTTGCGCAGGTTGCGCTTGGGCAGTTCGATGACGAAATCGGGATCACCGGTCGGGACATTGGCCGCCAGGTCGTAGTCGAGCAGTTCGATCCCCGTCAGGTGGCGGCCCTGGCGATAGGCCAGATAGGCCGCGCTCGTGCGGTCGCTGGAATCCGAATTCTCCAGGATGCCGTCCGGCGTGCGCCGGTCGCCCTGCTCCATGCGCCCGTGGCTGAGGCGGTATTCGATCTCGCCCGCGCCGGCGGCCAGCGTGCCCGCCGCCGAGACCGAGGCCCGCCAACCCTCCGAGGCGCCGATCAGCCCGCCGACCGCGGTCAGCTCGAAGGGCTTCTTCGCCCCCTTCCTGGTGATGATGTTGACGACGCCGCCGATGGCCTGGCTGCCCGAGATCACCGAGGACGAGCCGCGCACCACCTCGATCCGCTCGATCAGCGTCGGGTCGATCAGCACGGGCTGGCCGTAATTGGTATGGTCGGTCAGCTTCTGCCCGTCGATCAGCACCGCCACCCGGCGCGAGCTTTCGCCGCGGATCGAGATGCGCTCGATGCCTTCCTCGACGACCTCGACGCCGGGCAGGTCACGCAGCAGCCCGGCGACCGAGACCGGCGCGGTGTTGCGCAGCTCGTCGTCTGCTACGACCGAGATCGAGGCCGGGTTCACCAGTTCCTCGGTCGGCAGGCCGGTCGCGGTCAGGGTGATCGTGCCGAGGCGCAGCACCTCGTCGTCCTGCGCAAGGGCGGTCTGCGCTGCCGTCAGCATCAGCAGCGATGCCACGGCCGCATGCCGTTTCGTGATTGCCATGACTGTCCCTATCTGTCCGCAAGTCTGTGGGCGGGATAGCTTGGCAACCGGAAGGGTCTGTGCCTGGCTTCTTTATCGTTGAGCGATTTACTAGACTATTAAACGCGCCTGTCAAGCGCTCTCCTGTCAAGCACCCTCATGCCCCGATGCGCCGCGGCAGGGCCGCATGCGCATCCGACTGCACCAGCAGGAACGGGGCGCTGGCCGGCACCATGTTCAGCGGGATGGCGCAGTCGAAGACCTCGGCAACCAGCCGGTCGCTCAGCACCTTGTGCGGTGCGCCGTCGGCGACGATCGTGCCCGCGTCCAGCACCAGCAGCCGGTCGGCCACCCGCACCGCCAGGTTGAAGTCATGCAGCACCGCCAGCACGCCGCCGCCCAGGCGCGCGAAGGCCCGCGCCTGGTCCATGACCGCGATCTGATGCGAAAGGTCGAGGCTGGACACCGGCTCGTCCAGCAACAGCCAGACGGGCGCGCCGGCCGCGGTCTCGGCCTGCAACAGCACGCGGGCCAGCTGCATGCGCTGCGCCTCGCCGCCCGACAGCGCCATGGCATTGCGCGGACCGAAGCCGCCGAGGCCCAGCCCGGCCAGCAGCGCATCGACGCGCGCCGGCAGGGCGTGGGCATCGGCCGCCAGTTCGCCGCGCGCCCCGAAGGCCACCACATCCGCGACGCGGAAGGGAAAGGACAGTTCGGTATGCTGCGGCAGCACGGCGCGCTGGTCGGCCATGCTCTCGGGCGAGGCACGCGAGACCTCGATCCCGTTCAGCCGCAGCGAGCCGCAATAGGGCAGGGTGCCGGCCACCGCACCCAGCAGCGTCGACTTGCCGCAGCCGTTGGGGCCAAGGATGACGGTGACCTCGCCCGGGCGCAGCGTCAGCGAAATGTCGCGCAGGACGCGGCGCCGCCCGCGGGCCACGGAAATGTCGTGCAACTCGATCATGCGACCTGGGCCCTCATGCGCCGCAGCAGGATGTGCAGGAATACCGGCGCGCCGATCAGCGCCGTCAGGATGCCGATGGGGATCTCGGCCGGGGCGGTCAGGCTGCGCGACAGCACATCCGCCGCCACCAGCAGCATGCCCCCCATCAGCGCCGAGGCCGGCAGGATCAGCCGGTGATCCGGCCCGAACAGCAGCCGCAGCATGTGCGGCACGATGATGCCGACGAAACCGATCGCCCCGGTCATCGAGACCGCGGCCCCGGTGGCCAGCGCCGTCAGCAGGATGGCAAAGCGCTTCAGCCGCTCGACGCGGTGGCCCATGTGATGGGCGGGCTGTTCCCCCAGGCTCAGGGCGTTCAGGCCGCAGGCCAGGCGCGGCGCCAGGGCAAAGACCGGCACGATCACCGCCGCCGCCATCGCGACCTTGCTCCAGGTGGCGCCGGCCAGCGATCCCATCGACCAATAGGTCAGGTCGCGCAATTGCTGGTCATCGGCCATGGTGATCAAAAGACCGGTGGCCGCCCCGGTCAGCGCCGACATCGCGATTCCCGCCAGCAAGAGCGAGGAGATGTCCGTGCTGCCGGCGCGAAAGGCGATGCGCGACAGCAGTGCCACCGTGGCCCAGCCGCCCAGAAAGGCGGGCAGGATGGTCATTTCCGGCAGACCCAGGGCAAAGGGCAGCCAGGGCGCGACCATGCCGCCCAGCACGATGGCGCTGACCGCCCCCAGCGCCGCCCCCGGCGCCACCCCGATCACCCCCGGGTCGGCCAGCGGATTGCGAAACAGTGCCTGCATCAGCGTCCCCGAGATCGCCAGCGCCCCCCCGGCCAGCAGTCCCAGCGCCAGCCGCGGCAGCCGGATGTTGAACAGCACCACCCGCTCCTGCATGTCCAGCCCCTCGATGAGCAGCGCATGCAGCATGTGAAACGGCGAGCGGCTGGTGGCACCGATCGACACCGCCGCCAGCAGCACCAGCAGCGACAGGCCGGCCAGCAGCCCCATGGCGCGGCGCGAGGGCAGGACCCGCATGGATCACTGCCCCTTGGTTGCCGCCGGACCGTAAAGCGTCTCGTGCAACTGCAAGATCGCCTCGCCGGTGCGCAGGCCAAAGCCCAGCAGCAGCAGCCCGTCCATGGTGGCGATGCGGTCGTCCCGCGCCGCCGGGGTCTGCGCCAGCGCCGGATGGGCAAGGCTGTCCTCGCGGCTGGCATAGGGGCCGCCGGTGTCGCCGGAAACAAGGATCACCCGGGGCGCCGCGGCAATCACCGCCTCGTCGGTGATCACCTTGTAGCCGCTGATGCCGCGGCCGGCATTGATGCCGCCGGCCAGGGTGATCAGGCTGTCCACCGTCGTCCCCTCGCCCCCGGTCATGATCTTGCCACCCGCCAGCGAGATCACCGCCAGAACCGGCACGCGCTCGCTTTTCGGGATGGCTGCGGCGCGGGCCTTGGCCTCGTCAAGATCGGCGCGCACCTTCGCGGCCAGTTCCGCGCCGGCCTCCTCGCGCCCCAGAACCTCGGCGGTTGCCAGGATGCGGTCGGTGACGCCCTCGGCGGTCAGCACGCGCGGGATCACCCGGTAATCGACGCCGCTGGCCTTCAGCACCTCGACCGCCGCGGGCGGCTTGACGCCCGGATCGGCCAGGATCAGTTCCGGCGTCAGCGCCAGCACCCCCTCGGCCGAGATCTGCACCATCGGCCCGACATCGGGCAGGCGCTGCAGCGTCTCGGGATGGGTCGAGGTGCTGTCGCGCCCGACAAGCTGATCTTGCGCGCCAAGCGCCGCGACGATCTCGGCAATGGTGCCGCCGATTACCACGGTGCGCGGCGGGCTTGCGGCCTCGGCCTGCAGGGCCGAGGCCGCACCCATCGCCAGCAGCAGTGCCAGGCCGAGGCCCCCCGCCTTCGCCGCATGGCTTGCCCGGGCCGGCCGGAAGGCGTGCTGTCTTTGTTCCCTGTCCGTGATTGCAGCAGGCATGTGCTCTCCAGTGCCGGAAGCGGCGCGCGCAAGGATGGCCATTGCACGCGCAAGATGTCGGTGGCCCCGAAAAGGCCGGGGCGGCAGGGCTGTCACACGGGGGCGAGAGCTTGGCCATCCCTTATCGGCCGATTCCTGACAAAACAAGTCCAGATTTCGTCGCGGCCCGGGATCAGGCAGCTTTCAGGGGCGGAATGCGGCAGCTGCGCGGCTGACGACACGCCGCTGCCGGCCAATTCGGGGCCGGGATCGGCAGGGTCGCGTCAATCTGTCGCCCGACCTTCCCTTGACAGGGCGGGCCATGGCGCCCAATAACTGTGCAGTTTGGTCGGATATTCCTGAACCCTCCGACAGAAGCAGGTCCCATGGCAATGCCGACCATTCCGCAGCTGCCGGGCGGTCTCGGCCACGGCGCTCGCAGGGCAGACGCTGCCGCCAGATGGAGGCGACCGATGCAGCGGGTGATGATGATCGTCCTGCATCTGGGGGCGCTGGTTCTGGTCGCGACGGCCGCCGTGGCGCTGGCGACATGGCGCGGCAGGCTTTGGCCGCTTGACCTGCGCTTCTCGGCGCTGATGGCGGCGGGCGGGATGGCGCAACTGCTGCGGGCCTGGGGCTGGCTCTGGCTGCTGCCGGTCGCGGCGGCGGCTGCGCTGCCGCGGCTGCGCTGGCGGCTGGCGCTGTGGCCGCTGATGCTGGCCGGCGCCATCGGGCTGCATGCGGTGCAGGGGCCGGCGCGGGGTTTCATGCCGCTGCCAGCGCTGGGGGCGGCGGGGGCGATGGCGCTTTACGCGCTGCCGCTGGCCATCGCCCTGCTGCTGGGCTCGCTGCTGCGCGAAGCGATCCGACCCCGCAAACCCATCCGAAACCAATGCAGGAGAATGCCATGACGACCCTGGACCTTACCCGCCGCACGCTGCTGCTGGGGGCCGCCGCCGGCGCCGCGACCCTTGGCCTTCCGAATCTGCTGCGGGCGCAGGACAGGCTGACCGAACTGGCGCTGTTCGGCCCGCCCGCCGGGCCCTCGGTGGTGCTGGCCCATGCGGTCGCCAACGACGCCTTTGCCGCCATCGCCGAAAAATCCAGCATGGCGACCTGGCGCAGCCCCGATGAGCTGCGCGCCGGGCTGACCTCGGGTGGGATGCAGATCTCGGTGGTGCCGGTGCAGGCGGCGGCCAATCTCTACAACCGCGGCTTTCCGATCCGGCTGGCCAATATCATGACCGACGGGCTGCTTTACATCGCCTCGGGCGATACCGGCATCGCGTCGATCCCCGACCTCAGGGGCCGCAGCATCGCCGTGCCCTTCCGCGGCGACACGCCCGAGATCCTGCTGGCGCAGCTTCTGGCGCATCACGGGCTGGACGCCGAAAAGGATCTGCAGATCACCTATGCCGGCAGCCCGGTCGAGGGCATGCAACTGCTGCTTTCGGGCCGTGTCGAGGCGGCGCTGACCACCGAGCCCTCGACCACCGCCGCGGTGCTGCAGGGCAAGCAGGCCGGCAAGGACATCCGCCGCGCCATCGACCTGCAACAGGCCTGGGGCGAGATGACCGGCGCCGCCCCGGTTCTGCCGCAGGCCGGGCTGGCGATCACCGGCAGCTTCCTCGAGAGCCATGCCGCCACCGTGCCGGCGATCCTGGCCGCGATCCAAGGCGCGACCGCCGCGGTGCTGGCCGATCCGCAGGCGGCCGGGGCCAATGCCAGCCAGGCGCTGGGGATGCCGGCGCCGCTTCTGGCGGCCTCGGTTCCCCATTCGCATCTGGTCGCCCGCCCGACTGGTGAGGCCCGCGAGGACATCGAGCGGATGCTGGTCGCCATGTCCGGCCCCGATCTCAAGGCCATTGCCGGCAAGCTGCCGGATGACGGCTTCTATCTGTAACCCGCGCACCCCGGTCCGCCCCCGCATCAGGAGCCAGCCATGAACGCGCCCCGTTCCGCCCGCCTTCGCCCGACCTTCAGCGCCCGGTTTGCCGATCGGGCCGGGCGAGTGCTGGATTTCCT
Organism: Paracoccus sp. (in: a-proteobacteria); assembly: GCF_039808215.1. Taxonomy (GTDB): domain Bacteria; phylum Pseudomonadota; class Alphaproteobacteria; order Rhodobacterales; family Rhodobacteraceae; genus Paracoccus. Next base: position 6,905 of record NZ_JBDHSP010000061.1, on the reverse strand, counting down.
GTGGTCGGGCTGGGCGGGCCTCGCGGGCCTCGCGCTGCTGGCCGCGCTTTGGCAGGCCGGGCATGAGGCCTACGGCCCCTTCATCCTGACCTCGCCGCAGGAGACGATCCGCGCCGCCATCGCGCTGGCGCAGGACCCCGAGGCCTGGGCGGTGGCCGGGCTCACGCTGCAGCGCGCGCTGAGCGGCTTTGCCCTGGTCACCGTGGCCGGCATGGCGCTGGGGCTGGCGGCGGGCTATTTGCCGGCGGTGATGCGGCTGCTGCAGCCGCTGGTCACGGTGCTGATGGGGGTGCCGCCGATCGCCTGGATCGTGCTGGCGATGATCTGGTTCGGCGGCTCGGATGCGACGGTGCGGGTGGTGATCCTCGTCTCGGCGCTGCCGGTGGTCTATCTCGGCGCGGCGCAGGGCATCGTCACCCGCGACCGCGGCCTTGACCGCATGGCCGAGGCATTCGGCGCAGGGCCTGTGCGGCGCTTTCTGACCGTGGGCCTGCGCCAGACCACCACGACGCTGTTTCCGGCGCTGGCGCTGGCGCTTGGCACCGCCTTCAAGGTCGCCGTCATGGCCGAGCTGCTGGCCAATGCCGGCGGCATCGGCGGGGCGCTGGCCGATGCGCGAATCAATCTGGACATCGCCACCGCGCTGGCCTGGGTGGTGATCGCGGTCGCTTTGCTGATCGCGGTGGAATATTCCCTCGTCCAGCCGGTCAAGGCCGAGATCGACCGCTGGCGTCGGGCCGCGCAACCCTGGGGGGTCAAACGATGACCGCACTTGCCATTCACCGGCTGGAGCATGCCTATCTGGGCCGCTCGGTGCTGAAGGGGATCGAGCTTGCCGTGGCCAAGGGCGAGATCTTGGCGCTGGTCGGACCCTCGGGCTGCGGGAAGTCGACGCTGGCGCATGTCGCGGCCGGGCTGCTGACTCCGCGCTCGGGCCGCATTCAGCGTGGCTACGCGCGTCACGCGATGATCTTTCAGGACCCGGCCCTGATGCCCTGGGCGACAGCTTCGGGCAATCTGGATTACGTCCTGCGGCTGGCGGGCGTCGCGCGCCGCGACCGCCCGGCCCGCATCCTTGACGCCGCCGCGCAGGTGGCGCTGGAACCCGAGGATCTGGCCAAATATCCGGTGGAACTCTCGGGCGGGATGCGCCAGCGCGTCGCCATCGCCCGGGCGCTGGTGGTGCGCCCTGATTTCATCTACTTCGACGAGCCCTTCACCGCACTTGACGTGGCGCTGCGCCGGCGGATGCAGGACATCGTCATCGCCTCTTGCGCGGCGGCGGGGCTCTCGGGCCTGTTCATCACCCATGACCTGCATGAGGCGGCGCGGCTTGCCCATCGCATCGCGGTCCTCGACACCCATGGCGCGGGCGTCCTGGGTCAGCGTCCGCTGCCGGGCTCTCCCGGCACGCGCCCGGACGCCGAGGTGCAGGCCTGGGTCGCCAATGCGCTGGCGGATGATCCGCTGTTTCGCCATATCCACGACGTCGACGAAAGGCAGATCGCATGAGCTGCACCCAAGCGCCGGGCCACGCCCGCCCGCTGCCGCAAGGCGTCATCGCCATTGCCGGGGACGAGGGCTTCCGGCTGTTCTTTCCGCTGGCCGCCGTTTACGCGGCATTGTTCCCGCTGGTCTGGGTGCTGGGTTTCGGGCTGGACCTGCCGCTGGCGCGCACCACGCCGCCTTCGCTGTGGCACGGCCATGAAATGCTGGTCGGGGCCTTTGGTGCGGCGCTGATCGGGTTCCTGACCACCGCCGCGCCGGAATGGACCGATACCGAGCCGCTGCGCGGCCGCCCGCTTTGGGGCCTGGCGGTTCTGTGGGGGCTGGGGCGGGTCATCGGCGCGCTTGGCTGGGATGGGCTGGGGGCCTTGGGGGCGCTGGCCGATCTGGGCTGGATCGCCTGCCTGCTGGCCTATCTGCTGCGGCTTTCGGTCCTGCGCCGGACCGACCGGCTGCTGGCCTTCGCCTTCTGGCTGGCGCTGCTGCTGGCGGCAACCGCCATGGCGCGGCTCGCCTTCCTCAACGACGATGTTTTGCGCGCCACCCGTTTCGTGCATCTGATCGGCTTTGCCTTTCTGGGGCTTCTGGGGCTGGCGCTTGCGCGGATCACCGTGCCGGTCACCAACCTGATCCTTGACCCCAGCGAGACGCGCTCGCCCTTTCGCCCGCATCCGGGGCGGGTGAACCTGGCCCCCGGCCTCGTGCTGGTGGCGATGGCGGGGATGGGTTACGGGCTCAGCCCGGCGGTGCAGGGCTGGCTGATCATCGCCGCCGGCGCCGCCTTCATGGACCGCGTGGCCGAGGGTTTCATCGGGCGCGAGACCGCCCGGGCCGAGATCCTGCTTCTGGCTGGCTCCTCGGCGCTGGCCGGGGCGGGGCTGATCCTGACCGGGGCGGCGCTGCTGGGGGCGCCCTGGCTGCCGGTCGCCGGGCTGCATCTGGCCTTCATGGGCGGGCTGGGGCTGGGGGTCCATGCGGTCTTCTGCATCGCGGGGCTGTTGCACAGCGGCCAGACGCTGGGCCTGCCGCTGCTGGCGCGGCTGGGGGCCGTGCTGCTGGTTCTGGCCACGGCTTTGCGCATCGCGCCGGATCTGGGGTTTGCTCTGCCCGGGCCGCTGCATGGGCTCGCGGCGCTCGCATGGGCGGCGGCGTTCCTGATGTGGCTCATCGCCTATTGGCCGGGGCTGCAATCCTTCCCGACCGATGTGCGCGCCGCGGGGTCCGACCCGCAGCCGGCGCTGGCGGCGGAATAGCCCGGGCGGCGGGCTTACTCGCCGCGCGGAAAGCGCTTGGCTTCTTCAAGCAGGTTCAGGTCCATGTGGTTGCGCATGTAGCGCTCCGAGGCCTTCATCAGCGGCTGATGGTCCCATGGGTAATAGGCGCCGTTGCGCAGCGCCTCATAGACCACCCAGCGCCGGGCCTGGCTTTCGCGCACCTCGGCGTCATAGGCGGCAAGGTCCCAGCGCGCGGCGGCCATGGCGCGCATCCGCTGCAAGACCCCGGCCGCTGCCGGGTCGGCGGCGCGGTCTTGCCGCTCATCGGGGTCATCGGCCAGGTTGAACAGCATCTCGGGGTCGGCGGCGCAGGCAGAGTATTTCCAGTCGCCATCGCGCAGGCAGACCAGGGGCGCGATGCTGCCCTCGGCCGCATATTCCATCGCGACCGGTCCGCGCCCCGCGGCGCCGCCAACCAGTGAGCGTCCGTCGGTCCAGGGGGCGATCTCGGCCAGCGAAATGCCCGCAAGCTCGCAGATGGTCGGCAGCACGTCGATGGTCGAAACCGGGCTGTCCACGCGGCCCGGCGCCATGCCCGGTGCCGCGATCATCAGCGGCACGCGGGCCGAGGCCTCGTAAAAGCACATCTTGAACCACATGCCGCGCTCGCCCAGCATTTCGCCGTGATCCGACAAAAAGACCACGATCGCCTGCTGCCGGCTGCGTTCGAGCACCTCCATGATCTCGCCCAGCTTGTCGTCGGCATAGGAGATATTGGCGAAATAGCCCTGGCGCGCGCGGCGGATGTGATCAGGCGTCACCGCAAGCCCGCGCCAGTCGCAGGCATCCAGCAGGCGCTGCGAATGCGGGTCCATGCGCGCATAGGGGATGGCCTCGGGCGGCTCCAGTTCGGGGATGCCCTCGTAAAGGTCCCAATATCGGCGCCGGGCGACGAAAGGATCGTGCGGATGGGTAAAGCTGACGGTCAGGCACCAGGGCCGGTCATCGCCGCCGCGCGCCAGATCATAAAGCTTGCGCGTGGCGTGATAGGCAACCTCGTCGTCATATTCATACTGGTTGGTGATCTCGGCCACGCCGGAGCCGGTGACCGAGCCGAGGTTGTGATACCACCAGTCGATGCGCTCGCCGGGCTTGCGGTAATCCGGGGTCCAGCCGAAATCGGCCGGGTAGATGTCGGTGGTCAGCCGTTCCTCGAAGCCGTGCAGCTGGTCGGGGCCGACGAAATGCATCTTGCCCGCCAGGCAGGTGTGATAGCCCGCCCGGCGCAAGTGATGGGCATAGGTCGGGATGGCCGAGCAGAATTCGGCGGCATTGTCATAGACCCGGGTCCGGCGCGGCAACTGCCCGGTCATGAAGCTGGCACGCCCCGGCGCGCAAAGCGGGCTGGCGGTATAGGCGTTGCGAAAGCGTGTCGCGCGCCCGGCCAGCCGGCGCAGATGCGGCACCCGCAGAAAGGCCGCCGGGCCGTCGGGGAACAGCACCCCAGACAGCTGATCGGCCATGACGATCAGGATATTCGGCCGTTTCAATCAGTTCACCGATGCCATGACGGCTTCGGCACCGGGCTTTCCGTCCAGGGTGGTCACGCCGTCAAGCCATGTCGCCACCGCCTCGGGGTTCTCGGCGATCCAGCCGCGCGCCGCGGCGACCGCGTCAAGACCGTCGTCGAGGATCTTGCCCATCAGCAGGTTTTCCTGATCGACGGTGAAGGTCAGCTGGCGAAACAGCCGTGCCAGGTTCGGGCAGGCGGCGACCCAGTCCTTGCGCGCCAGGGTATGGACGGTGGCGCCGCCGAAATCGGGGCCGAATTCCGCGTCCCCGCCGGCCAGATAGCTGATGTTCAGCGTCACGTTCATCGGATGCGGCGCCCAGGCCAGGAACACCGAGGGCGTTCCCGCGCCGTCATTGCGCCGCACCTGCGCCAGCATGCCCTGTTCGCTTGACTCGACCAGTTCCCAGTCGCCAAGGCCGAACTTGTCCGCCTCGATCATCCGCTGGATGCTCTGATTCGCCGGCGCCCCGGGCTCGATGCCGTAGATCTTGCCCTTGAAGGCGTCCCGATGCGCGTCAAGACCGGCGAAATCGCTGACGCCCAGGCTGGCACCCGCCTCGGTCACCGCCAGGGTGAACTTGGCGCCCTCGAGGTTCTGCACCAGTTCCTCGATCTTTCCCGAGGCGTCGAGGTCGTCGCGGAACTTCTGCTGCGCCGGCATCCAGTTTCCCAGGAACAGATCGGTATCGCCCTTCTTCAGCGCCTCATAGCCGACCGGCACCGACAGTGTGCTGACACGGGGCGTATAGCCCAGGCCCTGCAGCAGTGCCGTGGCGACGCCGTTGGTGGCGGTGATGTCGGTCCAGCCCGGGTCCGAGAAGCGGACCGTGCGGCAACTATCGGGATCATTGGCCAGCGCCGGCGGGGCGGCAAGGGCCAGCGAAAGAAGCAGGGCGAGTCTGGGCATGGTCCGATCTCCGGTTTCAGGCTGCGGCCGGGGCGCCGGGGCGGAAAGGTCGCAAACCGCCCCGCCCCCGGGGGGATGGCGCATTCTTGCCCGGATCGGTCCCGCGATCAATGCCCGCCCGGCGCGGCCGCGCCCCTAGAAGGTCGCGCCGATCTTCCAGGGCACGAATTCATGGTCGCCATAGCCGAATTCCTCGGACTTGCTCTTGCGGCCCGAGGCGGTGTCCAGGAGCAGGTGGCAGATGCGCTGGCCCATGTCCTCGGGCATGCGGCGGAACAGCTTGCTGTTCGAGGCCAACTTGATCGCGGGCGTGGGCTTGGCGCCGAAACACGAGCCGCGCCCGGTGGTAAAGGCGATCAGATTGGCGCCCGACAGCGGCGACTGGCCGGCCTTGACCACGGCACCCAGCGATTTTTCCAGGATCGTGGTCAGGCCGCCGCGCTTGTTGCCGGACGAGGGGTTGTTGTCCAGCGAGGCGCCGTTGCGCGTCGCATGGCCGCACCACCAGGCGATCACCTCGCGGATCCGCGCGCCGGTCCCGGCATCGGCGCGCGAGATCAGCAGATGCTCGGCACCAAAGATCTCGGGGATCTCGGACAGGATCGGGGTGCCCCCCGCCGCCACCAGCATGTCCGAGGCCAGCCTCCGCCCCGGATTGGCGGTGATGCCGGAAAACCCGTCCGATCCGCCGTATTGCATGTCCGACACCAGCCCGGACACCGGCTGTTCGCACCGCCGAGGCCGAGCCGCCGACCTCCTGGATGTTGAACACCCCGAACCGCTCGCCGGCGCCGACCATGCCGCACCTTGGTCGTGGACGATGGGGGCAAAGCCGTCGATGCCCGGGAATCGCGGCAACATCTCGTGCGTTGCCGCCGTGGCGATGGCGTTGCACACCGTGGACGAGCAATTGACCGAGGCCATGGTGCCGAGAAATTTCGCGTCCCGACCCGGCCATCGGGGCGGGCAAAGCCCATGAAGACGTGCCGCGCGGGCAGGGCGTGCAGGGTGCCGCCGGCGCTGGCGTGTTCGGAATGGCTGTCGGCCATGGAGGCATTGTGGCTGTGGACGTGATCGCCCGGCGCGATGTCTTGCGTGGCCGCGGCCATGATCTGGCCGTATTTCACCACCGCCTGTCCGCGCGCCACCGCGGCCACGGCGAATTTGTGCCCCTGCGGAATGTCGCCGCGCAGGGTGACGCCCAGGTTCTCCGTGCCCGCGGGCAGCGGCTGCAGGGCGACCGCCACATTGTTGGCGGCATTCAGGCGGATGGCCTCGGGCCGGGGCGGGATGGACTGGCGGTCGCTCATGCGCGGGCCCTTTCAAGGATGGTGTGCAGCCGCGGCATGGCCGGTCCCGCGGGGCCGACCCAGTCGAGAAGGGCCGCGATGCGGCGCTCGGCCTTTTGCGCCCGGTTCTGGGCGATGTCCTCGATGCGGTGGTCAAGGAACGGATTGCGGAACCGGTCCAGCGTGGTCGCCAGATAGGCCCGCGCCTCGGCTTCGCGGGACTTGCGGGCAAAGTCGGGGATCGATAGTGCCCCGCGGCGTGGTGTAGGATCGCCGACCCTTGGAGAGGTCAGGGCTTGCCCAGGTCGCCATGGCGGGCAACCTGACGTTTGGATTGTCGGGCACCTCGATTTTTCACTGTTTTTGGCAGTTATGGGCCAGTTCAGTGGCCTGAAGCTCATATGAAGTGGCTTGGC
>NZ_JBDHSP010000060.1:0-18317 GCF_039808215.1 Paracoccus sp. (in: a-proteobacteria) | reverse complement strand
CCGCATCTCGGCTATCGCAACATGGGTCGCAGACCCGTCGAAACCGTCATGTCATTCGTTAGCCAAGAAGGTTAAGTTGGCACGTCACCCCACATGTCGCGCGAGACAATCCCGACATTCGGCAATTGATGGCCGCACCACCCGGCACGAGGGTTATGCGCTGTCGATCTGAAGCGTCCCGGGTTTCCCAGAGGCGGTTTCATTCGGGTCATGCGACCATATCGAGGGTCTCGCTGGCTGCATAGTAGTTCGCCTCGGCTTCGGCCGGCGGGACGGCCTCCGGCCCTGCACTTCGTGCGTTCAGGGCTGAAATATGTCCACCGGACAGATTTCCGGGCGCCCTTCACCCCACACCGGGTCGTCTCATCCGGCCCGCGCATCATCGCCCCCGCCGCTACCCTGCGGAAGGTGAATCACGTTCCACAAACCAAGTCGAGAGCCGAATATTTCAGCAGCCTGCTAACGCCGCGCAGGGTCTCAGCCGATGCGGCGCGCCAGGGCCTCGGGGGCGATCTCGGGGCCGATCACGAACAGATGGTCGCCGGGATTGACCAGCGCGCCGCGGCGCCGGATCAGCACCCGGCCCGCGACCGGGGCGGTCAGCACCTGCGGCGCCGGCGCGAGGTCAAAGATCGGATAGAGCCGGGCTATGGGCTGGCCCTTGGCCACCGCATCGCCCAGATCCACCAGCGGCTCGGCCAGGGCCTGGCACATGGCGGTGACATGGCGACTGCCGGCGTCCAGATCGACGAAACGGGTCTGGCGCACCGGGCCCGAAGCCAGCCGCGCCGCCGCCCCGGCGGTGATGACGCCTTGCTGCGCCAGCAGGTTCAGGATGCCGTTCCAGCCATGCCTCAGCGAGGCGCGCGACACCCGCGCCATGCCGCCCAGCTCGCAAGAGATCATCGCGCAGCCCGCCGCCAGCGCAGCGCTGTCCAGATCGCCCCCGGTGCTGCCCAAGGATACCACCATCGTCCAGGGCAGGCCGAAACCCCGCGCCAGTTCCGCGCCGCGCCGGTCGCTGGCGGCATTGCCGCTCAGCGTCAGATAGGCCGCGTCCAGATAATCGGTATTGCCGCCCCCGGAATGCAGGTCGATGACCAGATCGGCGCGGGTCAGCAGATTCCGGTTCAGGAACCCGGCCAGCGCCCGCGTCGGCCCCTGCCCCGCCGCGCCCGGAAACACCCGGTTCATGTTGCCGCCATCGAGCGGCGAGACCCGCGCCCGCGCCAGCACCGCCGGCATGTTCAGCGCCGGCACCAGCAGCAGCCGGCCCGGCACGTCCTGCGGCGCCAGGCGCTCGAACAATTGCCGGGCGATCAGCTGGCCCTCGTATTCGTCGCCGTGATTGCCGCCGACCACCAGCGCCGTCGGCCCCTCGCCGCCGCGGATCACCCCCAGCGGGCTGCGGATGCTGGAAAAGTCGTGCCGATTGTCGGAATGATCGAGTTCCAGCCAGCCCGAGGCCTTGCCCGCGGCATCAGGGTCCAGATCGCAATGCACCGTGTCATGGCGCATCATGCCGCACCCCGTTCTGCGACCCAAGGTTCTGCGCCCGCCGGCTTTCCAGCAGCCGCGTCAGCCAGTCGGGATCCATCTCGGGGACCGAGGACAACAGCTTTTCGGTATAGGGGTGATGCGGCGGCTGGAACATCTGCACCTTGGGACCGTGTTCCACCACGGCGCCATGCTGCATCACCACCACCTCGTCGGCGATCGAGCGCACGGTGGCAAGGTCATGGGTGATGAACAGATAACTCAGCCCCATCTGGCGCTGCAGCCGGTCCAGCAGCCGCAGGATGCCCTCGGCCACCAGCTGGTCCAGCGCGCTGGTCACCTCGTCGCAGATGATCAGCTCGGGCTCCGCCGCCAGCGCCCGGGCGATGCACAGGCGCTGCTTCTGCCCGCCCGACAGCTCGCCCGGCAGGCGGTCGATGAAAAGGTCGGGATCCAGTTCGATCTGGGCAAGCAGATCGCGGATGCGCGCCTGCTTTTGCGCGCCCTTCAGGCCCAGGAAGAATTCCAGCGGCCGGCCCAGGATCTCGCGGATGCGCTGGCGCGGGTTCAGCGCGGTATCGGCCATCTGGTGGATCATCTGCACCCGGCGCTGCAAATCGCGCGGGCGCCGCCGGCACACGGGGTCCAGTTCCTGCCCGTCAAACACCACCCGCCCGGATTTCGGCGCCAGCAGCCCCATCACCACCCGCGCCGTGGTCGACTTGCCCGAGCCGCTTTCGCCCACCACCGCCACGGTTCGCCCGCGCGGCACGCTGATCGAGACCCGCTTCAGCACCGGATGCGCGCCGTAGCTGGCCGAGACATCCTCGATGCCGAGGATCGGCTCGGGCGGGGCGGGCGTATCATGCGCGCCGGGCTGGAAATTGCGCACCGCCCAAAGCGAGCGGGTGTAATCCTCGCGCGGGTTCGCCAGCATCTCGCGCGTCGGCGCCTCCTCGACCTCGCGGCCCTTCAGCAGCACCTTCACCCGGTCGGCCATCTGCGCCACCACCGCCAGATCGTGGGTGATGTAGATGGCGGCGGCATTGTGGCGGGCAACGACATCGCGGATCGCGGCCAGCACCTCGATCTGCGTGGTCACGTCCAGCGCCGTGGTCGGCTCATCGAAGATGATCAGGTCGGGGTGGCACGACAGCGCCATGGCGGTCATCGCCCGCTGCAACTGCCCGCCCGAGACCTGATGCGGATAGCGCATGCCGATCGTCTCGGGGTCGGGCAGGCGCATCTCGCGGTAAAGCGCCACCGCCTCGGCCTCGGCCTGCTGGCGCGGCATCAGCCCGTGCTGCACCGGGCCCTCGCAATATTGCCCGATCAGCCGCCAGGCCGGGTTGAAGGCCGCGGCCGAGGATTGCGCGACATAGGCGATGCGCCGCCCGTGCAGTTGCCGCAGCAGGCGCGGGCCGGCGCCGACCAGTTCCTGCCCGTCGAAGCGGATCGAGCCCGAGGTGATGCGGCAGCCGGGTTTCACATGCCCCATGGCCGCCAGTCCCAGCGTCGATTTGCCGGCGCCGGATTCGCCGATCAGGCCCAGGATCTCGCCGCGGTTCAGGCTCAGGTCCACGCCCCTGACGATCTCGGTCCAGCCCTCGGCGTTTTTCGCCTCGATGCGCAGCGCGTCGATTTCCAGCAGCTTTTCCATGCGCCTATTCCTTCAGCCCGCTGGACAGGTGCAGCACCCAATCCACCACCAGATTGACCGCCACCGTCAGCAGCGCGATGGCCCCGGCCGGCAGCAGGGGCGCCAGCCCGAATGTCGCCGCCTGCCAGCTTGAGAAATTGGCGAAGGCGATCAGCTTGGCGCTGTCGCGCACCATCGAGCCCCAGTCCGCCGTCGGCGGCTGCAGCCCCAGCCCAAGAAAGGACAGCGCCGAGACGAAGAGGAAGACGAAGCAGAAGCGCAGCCCGAATTCCGCGATCAGCGGTGCGCTGGCATTGGGCAGCACCTCGCGGCGGATGATCCAGGCCAGCCCCTCGCCGCGCATGCGCGCCACCTCGATATAGTCCATGGTCAGGATGCCCTGCGCCACCGCCCGCGACAGGCGATAGACGCGGGTGCTGTCCAGAACCGCGATCACCAGCACCAGGGCCAGCACGGATGTGCCGGAAATCGTCAGGATCAGCAGCGCGAAGATCAGCGAGGGGATCGCCATCAACACATCGACCAGCCGCGCGCTGAGTGTGTCGAACCAGCCGCCCAGCACCGCGGCCAACAGCCCCGCCCCCGCCCCCAGCAGAAAGGCAAGGATCGTGGTCACCAGCGCAATGCCCACGGTGTTGCGGGCGCCAAAGATCAGCCGCGACAGCACGTCGCGCCCCAGCGCATCGGTGCCCAGCCAGTGCGGCGCCGCCCAGGGCAGGTATTTCGCGCCGGCGATCTCGGCCTCGGCAAAGGGTGCCAGCAGCGGCGCGAACACCGCCACCACCGCGTAAAGCGCCACCAGCGCCAGGCCGATCCGCGCCGACAGGGGCGCCGCCCTCAGGTTTCGCAAGATACGCTCCACGGCCTCACCTCGGATGCAGAAGTCGGGGGTTGGCGATGATGCCCAGCACATCGGCCAGCAGGTTCAGGACGATATAGGTGCCGGCAAAGATCAGGCAGGCGGCCTGCACCACGGTCACGTCGCGCTTGGCCACGCTGTCGACCAGAAGCTGGCCGAGGCCGGGATAGACAAAGACCACCTCGACCAGCACCACGCCGGCGATCAGATAGGCGAGGTTCAGCGCGATCACCGTCACGATCGGGGCCACGGCATTGGGCAGGGCATGGACCGCGATCACCCGCCAGCGGCTGATGCCCTTGAGCTGCGCCATCTCGATATAGGGCAGCGCCAGCAGGTTCACCACCGCGGCGCGGGTCATGCGCATCATATGCGCCATGACGATCAGCACCATGGTCAGCGCCGGCAGGAAGGTGGCGTAAAGCCGTGCCCCCAGCCCCATCTGCGGCGTTACCGCGGCCAGGCTTGGAAACCACCCCAGCCCGGCGGAAAAGATCAGGATCAGGATATAGGCCACGAAGAATTCCGGAAACGAGATCACCACCAGCGTCGAGGAGGAGATGAAGCGGTCCAGCCACGACCCGCGGTGAAGTGCTGCCAGCAGCCCCAGCCCCACCGCCAGCGGCACCGCGATCGCCGCGGCATAAAGCGCCAGGAAGAAGGTGTTCAGCACCCGCTGCCCGATCAGCCCGGCGATCGGGCGCTGCGAGGCCAGCGACAGGCCGAAATCGCCCTGCACCGCGCCCCCCAGCCAGTGCAGATAGCGCGTCATCGCCGGATCGTTCAGCCCGTTTCGCTCGCGAAAGGCGGCCAGGGTCTCGGGGGTGGCGGACTGGCCCAGCACCTCGGTGGCGATGTCGCCGGGCAAAAGCTCGACCGCCCAGAAGATCACCGCCGAGACGATCAGCAGCGTCAGCAGACCGATGACAAATCGTCGCAGGATGAGCTTCAGGATCATGGTTGCCTTGCTCTCTTATGACTGGGCTTGGTAGTGGTTATGCCTAGGTATAATGACAGCCCGCCGTCGCAGGTCCAGCATGGCTTAGGTTAGCTGGCCTGTCGGATGCGACAGGGACACTAAGGGTGTTTCCATGTTCTGCTCGGGACACAACCCAGGGAATCGCATGAGCTCGACGGCCAGTTTCCGTGACATCAAGGCTGATATCCTGCGCCGGATCAGCGATGGCGAATGGCCCCCCGGGGCGCGACTGCCCAATGAACTGGCGCTGGCCAGCGAATTCGGCGCCGCCCGCGCCACGGTCAGCCGCGCCATGCGCGAACTGGTCGATGACGGCATCGTGGAACGCAAGCGCAAGGCCGGCAGCCGCGTGCGCCCGGTGCCGCTGCGGCAGGTGCGCCTGGACGTGCCGCTGGTCCGGGTCGAGGTCGAGGCGCGGGGCTCGATCTATCGCTACGCGCTGGTGGCCTCCTCGGTGGCGCCGGCGCCGGCCTGGCTGCGGGCACGGCTGGGTCTGGACGCGGGCAACCAGATGCGGCACCTGCAATGCCTGCATCTTTCGGACGGCCTGCCCTATCAGCTTGAGGAACGCTGGATCAATCTGGCGGTGGTGCCGCAGGCGCGCGAGGCCGATTTCTCGGCCACCGGACCCAGCGAATGGCTGAGCCGCCACATGCCGTTCTCGAATATCGAGCTCGGGTTCTCGGCCACCGCCGCCGATGCCGAACAGGCCCGGCACCTGGGCTGCGCCCTGGGCGATCCGCTGTTTCGCATCGAGCGCCAGACCCTGTGGCAGGACAGGCCGATCACCTTCGTGAGCCTCGTCTATCACCGCGGCCACCGCCTGATCACCCGCCAGTAGCCGGCGCGACCCGTGGCGCCACCCGCCATGCCGGCTAAGGCGCCGCGGCTCGCCGCGCCAGTCCGCGCATCATCGCCCGGCAGGCGTCGAGTTCGCTCGTCAGGATGAACTCATCGGCGCGATGGGCGCGGGCGATGCTTCCCGGCCCGCAGATGATCGCGGGCACGCCCGCGGCATGAAACAGCCCGGCCTCGGTCCCGTAGCTGACCGACGCCAGCGCGGCCTGGCCGGTCAACTCCTCCAGCAGCCGGGCAAGGCGCAGATCGGCGGGCGGCGGCAGGGCGGGATAGCTGGAAAGCTCGCTCCAGCTGACGCCGACCCCGGCCGAGGCCGCGATGCGCTCGAGCCCGGCCAACAGCTCCGCGATGATCGCCTGCGGCGCCTGATCGGGGATCGAGCGCGCCTCGATCTGCAGGGTGGCGCGGTCGGGGATGATGTTCACCCCGGCGCCGCCCTGGATCACCCCCGCCTGCAAGGTCGAATGCGGCGGATCGAAACGCGGATCGAAGGGCCCCTCACTGGCCAGTCGCGCGGCATGGTCGCGGATCCGCAGCAGCAGTTCGCCCGCCGGGTAAAGCGCGTTCACCCCCAGCGCCGGGTTCGAGGAATGGCCAGCCTGCCCGGTGATGGTCACCGCGATCGCCTGCTTGCCCTTGTGCGACAGCACCGGACGCATCTCGCTGGGCTCGCCGATGATGGCGCCCAGGGGCGCGGCGCAAAGCTCGGGCAGGCGGGCGATCAAATGGCCGACGCCGCGGCAGCCGATTTCCTCGTCATAGGAAAAGGCCAGATGGATCGGGCGCTTGAGGTCCATCTCCAGAAACTCGGGCAGCATCGACAGCGCGCAGGCGAGAAAGCCCTTCATGTCGGTGGTGCCGCGGCCGGTCAGGCGCCCGCCGTCGCGGGTCAGGGCAAAGGGGTCGCTATGCCAGTCCTGCCCTTCGGTCGCGACCACATCGCTGTGCCCCGACAGGACATAACCCGGAACGTCGCGCGGGCCGACGGTCGCGAACAGGTTGCAGCGGTCGCCCTCCGGGCCGGGGATGCGGGTGACCGCGACGCCCTTGCGGTCCAGATGCGCCATCAGGCAATCGGTCACCGCGCCATTCGGCGTGCCCGGCAATGAGGGCACCGCGACCAGATCGGCAAGGATCGCTTCGACAGGGGCATCGACGGGCATGGCCAAACCTTTCGCGGGCAGGGCTTTCGCGCCGATCCTTGCGGATGGCGCGGCGCTAGGCTGGCACGATTCCCGCGCCGACACAACTTGCCCCGCCCTTACCCCGTTGCGGTCATCGTGCTGCCGGGCGGGGCGCCGCACTCGATCTCGGCGGCGAATGCGGCCAGCGCCTCGGCATCGGGCGAAATGGCCACAAGCCGGTCCAGGAAGGCCGGATCCACCGGCCCGACCCGTTCCAGCGACAGGGCGCCGCCGGCAAGCTGGACCAGCCAAGGCCCGGCCGGCCCCGGCCCGGCGACATGGCCTTTCAGCCGGTGGATGTGGCGCGCATGCGCCATGACGGTGCGGCGCAGCCATTCGAGATCCGTCGCCGGCCGCAAGGCGATGGTGCGCGCGGCGAACAGCCGGCGATGGTCCTGCCCCGGCATCCCGGCCGACAGGCCGGCATGATCGTGCGGCCTCGACAGCGCCTGCAGAAAGGCCGGGTCCACGGCCGCATGGCAATCGGCCAGCGGGTTGAGTCGCGCCACCAGCCTGACCGCCTGGCGCATGACCGCCCGGCTGCAGACATCGCCGCGCGACAGCCAGGCAAGGTCGGCGCCCCGGATCTGGGCCTCGACGACCCTGCCCACGCGGGGATCGGCCAGCCGCTCGGCCAGGGTCAGCGGGTCGATGACGACGATCACCGCCTGGCAGCGCAGGTCGCGCTCGGCCAGGGCAAAGCTGGTCAGGCGCTGCGGTTCGGCCACGCCGCTCGCCTCGATGATCAGCCGGTCCACCCTGCCCGCCAGGTCCAAAGCGCGCTCGAAGGCCGCCATCACGCCGCCTGCCATCGAACAGCAGATGCAGCCGTTGCTGAGCTGGATCATCTCGGCCGAGCGGCGCGAGATCAGCGCCGCGTCGACGGGAATGTCGCCAAAGTCGTTGACCATGACCAGGATGCGTTCGTCGCCCCGGGTCAGCAGCCGGTTCAGCAGCGTGGTCTTGCCCGCCCCCAGATAGCCGCCGATGATGTTGACGGGCAGCGGCAGCGGCATGGTCAGAACGACCCCGCCTGCGCCGGCCTCCCGCCAAAGACCGTTCCCCAGACCCGCAGATCGCGCAGGTTCTCGCCGCCAAGCGCATGCGGGTCATCCTCGAGCACGGCGAAATCGGCGCGCTTGCCCACCTCGATCGAGCCGATCTCGCCATCGAGCTTCAGCGTATGGGCCGCACCCAGGGTGATCGCATGCAGGGCGGCGTCAAGGCCGATACGCTCGGACGGGCCCAGCAGGCGGCCGCTGTCGGTCAGGCGGTTGACCGCGCACCAGGCGGTGACCAGCGGCGCCAGCGGCGTGATCGGCGCGTCCGAATGGATTGCCAGGGGGACCCCCAGTTCCAGCGCGCTGGCACAGGGGTTCATGCGGCTGGCGCGTTCCGGACCCAGCGTCACCTCGTAATGCTTGTCGCCAAAGTAATACAGGTGGTTGGCGAACAGGTTGACGCAGCATTGCAGGGCGCGGATGCGGCGCAGCTGCGCGCGGTCGGCCATCTGGCAGTGCTGCAGCACATGGCGGTGATCGGGGCGGAAATGCCCGGCCAGCGCCGCCTCCAGCGCCTCGATGGCCAGCAGGCTGGCGCCGTCGCCATTGACGTGGATATGCATCTGGATGCCCTGCCGGTTCAGGTCGTCCACCATGCGGTGCAGCGCCTCGGGGGCGATGTTCCAGATGCCGTTGTCGTCGCCGCGATAGTAACCCGGCGCATTCAGCTGCGCGGTAAAGCCCTGGATCGAGCCGTCGGTGACGATCTTGACCCCGCCCAGCCGCAGCCTTTCGGTCGAGTGCGCCGCAAGCGCGAGGGCCCGCGGCCCCAGATCCTGCGGCGGCACGGCCATGGCCGACAGCATCGGCACGAGGCGCAGTGGATAGGCGCTGTCTCCGGTGACGGCCAGCAGTTCCTCAAGCACCTCGTCGCCCAGGTCATTCAGCAGGTCGGTCGCGGTGGTGACCCCGGCCCGGCAGGCCGAGCGGGCATAGTTCCAGATCGTGTCCGTGCCGCCGGTCATGTTGCGGAAACTGGCGCCGACCCGGCGCATGACCGGAAACATCGCGCCCATCTCGTGCAATTCGCCATGCAGCGTGCCGTCCTCGGCGTGCAGCACGCCGGGCGCCTCGGTGGTCGCGTCATATCCCGCCAGTTCCAGCGCCGCACTGTTGGCGGTCAGCAGATGCATGTTGGAATGCAGCACCACCACCGGCCGGGTCGCGGACACGCGGTCGAGGTCCAGCCGCGACAGCCGCGCCCCGGGCACGAAAAGCGGATCGAAGCCCCAGCCGACCACCGGCCCCTCGGGCTGGTCGGCGGCGCGGTTGCGCAGGCGCTCGACCAGCGCATCGGTGGTGGTGACGCCCGGCCAGCGCTGCCCGTCGGGCGCGATGCGGTCGTAATGGCCCAGATAGGCAAAGCGCCAGACCGCGCCCTCCATCATATGGGCGTGGCCCTCGACAAAGCCGGGCATCAGCACCTTGTCGGCAAAACGCCCGTCCAGCCGTGCCTCGCCCCAGTCGCCCATGTCGCCGGGGGTGCCGACGGCCAGGATGCGCCCCTCGGGCGAGACCATGACATGCGTCGCCTCGGGACGCGAGGGATCCATGGTGATGATGCGCCGGGCTGCGAAAATGGTCGGGATCATGCGAAGTCTCCGTCGAAAGCGGCTGTCGGTTGCAGATTAGCCGCGACGCCGATCCCAAGTGAAATGCATAATGGCGCGGTAATTCCTCTGATTCCCTGAGGGACGCCATGTATTACACCCTGAAACACCTGCGCTATGTCGAGGCGGCCGAGCGCCACCAGTCGATCACCGCCGCCGCCGAGGCGCTGTCCGTCTCGCCCTCGTCCATCGCCGCCGCCATCGACCATCTCGAGGCGCAGGCCGGCCAGCCGATCTTTGCCCGCACGCCCTCGCGCGGCATCGCCTCGACGCATTACGGCCGCAAGTTCCTGTCCGAGGTGCGGCTGCTGCTGGCGGCGCAGGCGCGTTTCGACGGCAGGATCGCCGATCTGGTGCAGGTGACCTCGGGGACCGCCCGCATCGCCTGTTTCACGCCGCTGGCACCGATCCTGCTGCCCACCATCCTGTCGGATGTGCGCGAGCGCTATCCAGATCTGATGATCGACGTGATGGAGGGCACCTCCGAGGAAATCGTCCGCGCCGTCGACACCAACGAGGCGGATTTCGCGCTGTGCTACGGTCCGGTGCAGGAACTGGTCTATCGCTTCACGCCGCTGTTCACCGGCCATCCGCATGCGGCGCTGCCGGTCGGCCATGCGCTGGCCAGCGGCCGTTTCGTGACGCTGGAACAGCTGGCGCCCGAACCCTTGGTGGTGCTGGACCTGGATCTGTCGCGGCGCTACCTGATGGACCTGTTCGCCAGCCGCGGGCTGAAGCCGAACGTGGTCTATTCGGCGCGCTCGACCGACATGATGCGGGCGCTGATCGCCGCCGGCATGTGCTATGGCATCTTCAACATCCGCCCGATGAGCAAGCAGACCTATGCCAAGGGCGACCTGGTGCGGCTGCCGCTGGCGGGCGAACTGGACGCGCCGCGCGCCGGCGTGCTGACCCGGCGCGACATCAGGCTGGCGCCGGTCTGCGAGGCGATCATCGCCACCTGCGAGATGCAGGCGA
Organism: Paracoccus sp. (in: a-proteobacteria); assembly: GCF_039808215.1. GTDB lineage: Bacteria > Pseudomonadota > Alphaproteobacteria > Rhodobacterales > Rhodobacteraceae > Paracoccus. Next base: position 7,631 of record NZ_JBDHSP010000060.1, on the reverse strand, counting down.
TGCGGGGCGATTTCGACCGCGCCTTCATCCGCCCCCACATCCCTCAGGAATTCTGAGGAACTGTGGATAAAAAATGCATTTGCCGCGGGGCGGCTGAATGCGGCTTCATGGGGCATCCAGCGCCGGCTCAGAATCCGGTGCCCGTCCCACAGGAGAGACCGATGCCCCTGGCCGTTTCGCTTACCCGCCGCGCCCTTCTTGCCGGCGCCGTGGCCCTGACCACCCTCGGCGGCGCCCTGCCGCTGGCCGCACAAGAGCCGCAGCACGGCGGCACGCTGGTCGTGGCCTCGCTGCAAAGACCGCGCCACCTGAACGCCGCGGTGCAGTCGGGCATCGCCACCGGCGTGCCGGCGGCGCAGATCTTTGCCACGCTGCTGCGCTATGGCGAAACCTTTGAGCCGCAGCCCTATCTGGCCGAAAGCTGGGAATTCAGCGATGACAGCAAGACCCTGACGCTGAAGCTGCGCAGCGGCGCCACCTTTCACGACGGCAAGCCGATCACCGCCGAGGACGTGATCTGGTCGCTGGGCGTGACCAAGGAACACCACCCCTTCTCGACCATGCTGGGTCCGGTCGACACCTTCGAGGCCCCGGATGCGCAGACCGTGGTGATCCGCATGAAAGAGCCGCATCCGGCGATCCTCTTGGTGCTGTCCTCGGCCCTGACGCCGATTCTGCCCAAGCATGTGTTCGACGACGGCCAGGACATCACCACGCATCCCAAGAACAACCTGCCCGTCGGCTCGGGTCCGTTCCGGGTCACCGCATTCGAGCCGGGACAGCACATCATCCTGGAACGCTATGACGGCTTTTTCCTGGAGGGCCGGCCCTATCTGGACCGCATCGTGATCCGCCAGTATCAGGACGCCAATTCCGGCGTGCTGGCCATGGAGGGCGGCGAGGCACAGATGTTCCCGCTGCTGGATGCGACGCGGCTGATCCGCCGGCTGGAAAAATCCGGCAACATGCAGGTGACCGACAAGGGCTATGCCGGTATCGGCCCGATCAACTGGCTGGCCTTCAACACCAAGCAGCCGGCACTGTCGGATGTGCGGGTGCGCCAGGCCATCGCCTATGCGGTGGATCGCAACTTTGTCACCAAGGCGCTGCATGCGGGCCTGTCGAAACCGGCGATCGAGCCGGTGGTGCAGAGCAGCCCGTTCTTTACCGAGGATGTCGAGCGCTATGATTTCGACCTGGACAAGGCCAAGGCGCTGCTGACCGAAGCCGGCTATGGCGAGGGCGGGCAGAAGCTTGCGCTGCGCATGGACTATATCCCCGACATCGACGAACAGCAGCGCGCCGTCGCCGAATATGCCAAGGCGGCGCTGGCCAAGATCGGCATCGAGGTCAACCTGCGCTCTTCGCCGGATTTCCCGACCTGGACGCAGCGTGTCGCGTCCTTTGATTTCGACATGACCATGGACCAGGTGTTCAACTGGGGCGACCCGGTGATCGGGGTGAACCGCACCTATCTGTGCGACAACATCCGCAAGGGCGTGATCTGGTCGAACACCCAGCAATATTGCAACGAAGAGGTGGACAAGGCGCTTCTGGCCGCCGGGGTCGAGCCGGATCTGGACAAGCGCAAGGCGCTTTACGCCCAGGCCTTCGGCCAGATCACCAGGGACGTACCGATCCATTTCATCAACGAGGTGCCCTATCACACCGTCTATTCGCCGGCGGTGCAGAACCCGCCGGTGTCGATCTGGGGACCGATGGGGCCGATGGATGAAGTCTGGCTGAAACAGTAAGCGGACGGAGGCAAAGCGATGTTCAAGCGTATCCTGCGGCAGCTGCTTTATGCGGTTGCCCTGATCCTTGCCGTGCTGGTGTTGAACTTCCTGCTGATCCAGCTGGCGCCGGGCGATCCGGCCGAGGTGATCGCGGGCGAGATGGGCGGCGCCAGCCCCGAGGTCATGGCGGCGATCCGCCAGCAATACGGGCTGGACAAGCCGGTGCTGACGCAGCTGGGCCTGTATCTGGGCCGCGCGCTGCAGGGCGATCTGGGCATGTCCTATTTCTACAACCGCCCGGTGGTCGAGCTGATCCTGTCGCGGCTTGGCCCGACCCTGCTGCTGGTGGCGGCGGCGCTGGGTTTCGCGCTGGTGGTCGGTACGCGGCTGGGGGTGATGGCGGCGCGCAATCCGCGCGGCATCGCCTCGTCTCTGGTCACGGTGCTGTCGCTGATCGGCTATTCGGCACCGGTGTTCTGGACCGGGCTGATGCTGGTGATCCTGTTCGCGGCCAAGATCCCGCTGTTTCCGGTGGCCGGAATGATCGACGTGGTGAAACAGGGCGGGCTTTTCGTCCGGGTGCTGGACATCGCGCATCACCTGGTGCTGCCGGCGCTGACCCTGGGGCTGGTCTATCTGGCGCAATACAGCCGGCTCACGCGGGCCTCGATGCTTGAGGTGCTGGGCGCGGACTATATCCGCACCGCCCGGGCCAAGGGCGTCAGCGAAAGGCGGGTGCTGAACCATCACGCCTTTCGCAACGCGCTTTTGCCGGTGGTGACGGTGGCGGGCATGCAGTTCGGCGCCATCATCTCGGGCGCGGTGCTGGTCGAGACGGTGTTCAGCTGGCCCGGCCTCGGCACGCTGGCCTTCCAGTCGATCCTGGCGCGCGACTATCCGACCGTGCTGGGCATCCTGTTCTTCTCGACCCTCATCGTCATCGTCGCGAACCTGCTGACCGATTTCGTCTCGCGTTTGCTGGACCCGCGCCTTGCGAAAGGACGCTGACATGACCGCTCCTGCCCGCACCTCCGCCCCCACCTCCGCCCCCGCCGCGCGCGGCCCGATGGCCGAGGCCTGGGGAATCTTTCGCCGCAGCCCCGCCGCCATGCTGGGCCTGCTGCTGCTGGCGCTGGTCATGGTGCTGACCTTCGTCGGACCGATGCTCTATCCGGTCGATCCGTTCGAGATCGTCTGGGCGCCGCTGTCGCCGCCTGGCGACGATCCCTCGATCCCGCTGGGCACCGACAACCTTGGCCGCGACATGCTGGCCGGGCTGATCGCCGGCGGCCGCGCCACGCTGGCGGTGGGCTTTGCCGCGGCGCTGATCACCATGGTGATCGGCGTGGTCATTGGCGCCTATGCCGGCTTCTATGGCGGCATGGTCGACGATATGCTGATGCGCGTCACCGAATTCTTCCAGGTGCTGCCGCCCTTGCTGTTTGCCATGGTGGTGGTGACGCTGTTCCAGCCGACGCTGGTGAACGTGACCCTGGCCATCGGCATCGTCAGCTGGCCGCAGACCGCGCGCCTGACCCGGACCGAGTTCCGCCGCATCCGCACGCTGGAATATGTCAGCGCCATGCGCGCCATCGGGGCGCATGACCGCAACATCATCTGGCGGGTGATCCTGCCCAACGCCCTGCCGCCGCTGATCGTCTCGGCCGCGCTGACTGTCGGCATGGCCATCCTGTTCGAGGCCGGGCTCAGCTTCCTTGGCCTGTCGGATCCCAACGTCATGTCCTGGGGTCTGATGATCGGCTCGGGGCGGCAATACCTGCTGGACGCCTGGTGGGTGGTGACGCTGCCCGGGGTGATGATCTTCCTGACCGTGCTGGGCGTCAGCCTGGTCGGCGACGGCTTGAACGACGCCTTCAACCCCCGGCTGAGGGAGCGCTGAACCATGACCGAACCCGTTCTGGACATCCGCAACCTGAAGGTCGATTTCACCACCCGCCGCGGTGTCGCCCATGTTTTGGACGACGTGTCCTTCTCGGTGGCGCCGGGAGAGCTGCTGGCCATCGTCGGCGAATCCGGCTGCGGCAAGAGCATGACCGCGCTCTCGATCCTGGGGCTGATCCCCTCGCCGCCCGGTCAGGTGGTCGGCGGCAGCATCCGCTTCCTGGGTCGCGAGCTGACGACGCTGCCGCAGTCCGAGCTGCGCGCCATCCGCGGCGGCGACATCGCCATGATCTTCCAGGAGCCGATGACCTCGCTCAACCCGGTGTTCACCTGCGGCGAACAGATCGCCGAGGCGGTGCGCCTGCACCAGCAGCTCGGCCCCGCCGCCGCCATGGCCCGCGCCGTCGAGATGCTGCGCGCCGTCGGCATCCCCGAACCCGAGCTGCGCGCCCGCGCCTATCCGCACCAGCTGTCGGGCGGCATGCGCCAGCGGGTGATGATCGCCATGGCGCTGTCATGCGAGCCCAGGCTCTTGATCGCCGACGAGCCGACCACGGCGCTGGACGTGACCGTGCAGGCACAGATCTTCGGCCTGCTGGACGAGCTGCGCGCGCGCACCGGCACCGCGATCATGCTGATCACCCATGACATGGGCGCGGTGGCGGAAATGGCCGACAAGGTCGCGGTCATGTATGCCGGCCGGGTGATCGAGCGCGGTCCGGCGGATGCGGTGCTGGACCATCCCGGCCACCCTTATACGCGCGGGCTTCTGGCCAGCATCCCGCGCGTCGATGCCGATCCGGACGCGGACCTGCCCGAGATCCCGGGCATCGTGCCGGCGCTGACCGATCTTGGCCAGGGCTGCGCCTTTGCCCCGCGCTGCCCGCTGGCGACCGAGGCCTGCCGCGCCGCGCAGCCGGCGCATGTCACGCTGTCGCCCGGCCATTCCGCCGCCTGCATCCACATGACCACCAGCGAGGCCATGGCATGACCCCCCTGCTTTCCGTCCGCGATCTCAAGGTGCATTTCCCCACCGGCGGTGGCAGCACCGTCCATGCCGTCGATGGCGTCAGCTTTGACATCGCGCGTGGCCAGACGCTGGGCATCGTCGGCGAATCCGGCTCTGGCAAGACCACCACCGCCCTGGCGGTCATGCGGCTGGCACCGATCACCTCGGGCGAGATCGACCTTGAGGACACCCCCATCAGCCGCATCGAGGGCGAGGAGCTGCGCCGCGCCCGCCCGCGTTTCCAGATGGTGTTCCAGGACCCGTTCTCGTCCCTGAACCCGCGCGAGCGCGTGGGGCGGATCATCCGCCAGCCCATGGACCTTCTGGACCAGGGCGAGCGTTCGGGCCGCGATGCGCGCGTCGAGGAGCTGCTGGTGCAGGTCGGCCTGCGCCCCGAGTTGAAGTCGCTTTACCCGCACCAGTTCTCGGGCGGGCAGCGACAGCGCATCGGCCTGGCGCGCGCACTGGCGACGCGGCCGGACCTGATCGTCTTTGACGAGCCGGTGTCGGCGCTGGACGTGGCGGTGCAGGCGCAGGTGCTGAACCTGGTCAGGCGGCTGCAGAAGGATACCGGGCTGACCTATCTGTTCATCAGCCATGACCTTGGCGTGGTGCGCCACATCTGCGACGAGATCGCGGTGATGTATCTGGGCCAGATCGTCGAAAAGGCCCCGGCACGGCAGATCTTCGAAAGCCCGCGCCATCCCTATACGCAGGCGCTGATCGCCGCGGCGCCGTCGCTGGCGCCCGAACACCGGCGGCGCGGCGGCGGCGCGCGGCTGCAGGGCGATCCGCCCAGCCCGGTGAACCTGCCCAAGGGCTGCCGTTTCGCCTCGCGCTGTCCGATCGCGGTCGAGAGATGCCACCATGTCGCGCCACTGCTGCGCGAGGTCGCCGAAAACCAGACCGTCGCCTGCCATCTGGCCTGACCCTCAGGCGCGCAGACCGTCCGACGCGCAACCTTGCGGTATCTGCGGGCGCCTTGTTCCGGGACCGTTGAAAGAACGCGCGCAGGCACCATGTCTGCGCGCCGATCGGCCGGAAATGCCCCCTCCGATCCAGCGCCTGGCACATGCGCTCGGCTTCTGGCCGCGATGGGGCACCCCGAGTTGCGAGAGGCGGCGGAGCAGATGCTCCCACGCCGCCCGGCACCCAGGCGCGCGCGACGGCGACGCCGGGGCGATGTGGGTGCGGACGCTGCCGGCCCGGCCGCCTTCCTCGCCACCGTCGGATCTGTGCAGCCGCGCGTCACCACCGCCTGCAGCAGGAAATCGCCCGGATCCCGCCCGATCATCGCGCCCTGGGTCCGGCCGCCGGTATCAGGATCGCGGTCCCCCACAGCTATCCCGGGCTCAAGACCGCGGCCGACCACCCGGCGGTGGCGGCAACCGCCGCGCTTTCGGGCCTGCCCGTTTTCCCCCTGCCGCCCGAACCTCAGAAGGAGAGAACCCATGTCCAGCGCATCATCGCCGCCCGGCAAGGACGCGATGATCGACCCGATAAGCCCGCGCAAGAGCGTGGCCGCCGCCTTGATCGACGTGCTCATGCGCTGGTTCGACTGGCGGTCCATGCCTGTCTTGCCGGCCTGCTTGCCAAGGTGTTCCTTCCCGAGACCCGCGATGTATCAGCGATCAAGGAACAGGACCTCGGCCTGGCGGCAGGCGCGGGTGGCAAGGACGCCAGCGCGCCGGCACCAGGACGGCCCCGCGGCTCAGCCGAAGACCGACCAGCCCATGGCGCGGGCAAGCTGCTCGGCGGCATGGGTGCCCATGTGGGAATTGCCGAAGCCATTGAGCCCCGGCGACCAGATCCCGACCGAGGCCCGCCCGGGGGCGATCATCAGGATACCGCCGCCGACCCCCGATTTTCCCGGCAGGCCGACGCGATAGGCGAATTCGCCCGACCCGTCGTAATGCCCGCACAGCATCATCAGCGCATTCAGCCGCCGCGCCTTGGCCGGGGCGATGATTGCGGGCGCCCCGGGCAGGCCGGCGATGGTGCGCCCGGCCCTGGCCAGCTGCACGCAGGTCATCTCGATGGCGCATTGGTGGAAATAGGTGCCCAGCGTCAGCTTTGGCTCATTGTGCAGGTTGCCGTAGGATTTCAGGTAATGCGCCAGCGCGATGTTGCGATGGCCGGTCGCGGCTTCAGAGAGCGCCACCGCCTTGTCGATGTGGATGTCGTCATCCTCGGTCAGGGCGCGCAGGAAACCCAGGATCTCGGCCAGGGCATCGCCGGGCGCCCGGCCGGTCAGCATCTCGTCCGTGGTCACGATGGCGCCGGCATTGATGAAGGGATTGCGTGGTCGGCCCTGTTCAAGCTCGAGCAACTGGATCGAATCGAAGCGCGAGCCCGAGGGCTCGCGCCCGACCCGGGTCCAGATCTGGTCGCCGATCCGGCCCAGCACGCAGGCCAGCGAGAACACCTTCGAGATCGACTGGATGGAAAACGGCTTTCCGGCATCCCCGGCGGTCACGACCGAGCCATCGGCCAGGGCCACCGCAATGCCGAACTGCCCAGGCGGGACGGATGCCAGTTCGGGAATATAGCTGGCCACCTCGCCCCAGTCGGCCTTGTCGCGGATCCGCGCGTCGAGGCTGGTCAGGAAATCCGCCAATCCCTGATGCGACAAGCCGCTCATCCTTGTCCCTGACCTGACGATGCCGGCTGCATCTGGCCTGTCCCCCCAGCCACCGATTTCCATACGCGCTTGCGGCGTCCAGATGCCACGATAATCCCTCACCGGATCAGCGCAAGACGCTCGATGGCTTGGGTGTCGCCCCCACGGCCAGCCCCTGTGCCTGCCCGAAAGGATGTCGCCCAAAGCAGGGTTCGTATTTCAGTTCATTTATGGGCACCTCGAAAAATTGCCCTGACCGGGCGGCTGGGGTAGGTGTCAGAGGTATCCGGCTGGCGGAGCGTAACGATGGCGCAGATGGGTTTCTTCGATCTTTCAGACCGCTACGCGAGCCTGGACGCCAAGA
>NZ_JBDHSP010000059.1:0-19640 GCF_039808215.1 Paracoccus sp. (in: a-proteobacteria) | reverse complement strand
GGTGAATGCCGACATCCGGATCATCGTGCATCGGACACCCGCCAGCATCTTGCTGGTCTATGTCGATCACCATGACGACGCCTATAAATGGGCCGAACGGCGCAAGATCGAGCGTCACCCGACCACCGGTGCGATGCAACTGGTCGAGGTGCGCGAGCGGGTCGAAGAGGTCGAGATCTTCAAGCCGAGGGACGTGACCGCCATTCCGGCGCCGATCACCAAACCCACCGGCCTCCTCTTCGACAACCTGCGCAAGTTCGAGCTGATGGCCTTTGGTGTGCCCGAGGAATGGGTGAACGATGTCCGCGCTGCGACCGAGGACACGCTGTTCGACATCATCGAGCATCTGCCGCAAGAAGCGCAGGAGGCGCTGCTGAAACTTGCCGTGGGCGAGAAACCGCAGCCGCCCGAACCTGTGCCGGCCGAAGCTGATCCCTTTGCCCATCCCGACGCTCTGCGCCGTTTCCGCGTGCTCACCAATGCAGAAGAGCTGAAGCAGGCTCTGGACTACCCGTGGGACAAATGGGCGGTGTTCCTGCACCCCGCCCAGGCCGATCTGGTAGAGCGGTCGTTCTCCGGCCCGACTCGGGTTTCGGGTTCGGCCGGGACCGGGAAAACCATCGTGGCGCTGCATCGTGCGGTCCATCTTGCCCGTGCCAATCCTTCTGCCAAGGTCTTGTTGACGACATTCTCGAAGCCGCTGGCGAATGCCCTCCGAGCCAAGTTGGCCAGCCTCGTGGGCAACGAGCCCACGATCTCGGCGCGGATCATCGTCAAGGCGGTCTCGGCCGTTGGGTATGAGCTTCACGCCGAACGTTTCGGACAGCCCCAGATCGCCCCTACTTCGCTGGTCAAGTCGCTTATCGAAAAGGCAGCGGCCGATGTCGAAGGGCACCGGTTCTCGACCCAGTTCCTGATCGGAGAGTGGAACGACGTCGTGGACGCTTGGCAGCTCCGGTCGTGGGAGGATTACCGCGACGTCTCGCGCCTCGGGCGAAAGACCCGGATCGGCGGCAAGCAGCGCGAGACCCTTTGGTCCATCTTTGAACGCGTCCGCGCGGGACTGAGAGAGCGCGGCGTCATGACGTGGTCGGACGTCTTCGGCCGTCTTGCGGATGGTTTCACCCAAGGTGGCGCTCGGCCTTTCGATTTTGCCGTGATCGACGAGGCGCAGGATCTTGGGGTGGCCGAGGCGCGGTTCTTCGCCGCCTTGGCTGCGGGGCGCAGCGATGGACTCTTCTTCGCCGGTGATCTCGGCCAGCGCATCTTTCAGCAGCCGTTCTCCTGGAAGGCGCTGGGCCTTGATGTCCGCGGCCGCTCGTTCACCTTGCGCATCAACTACCGCACGTCACATCAGATCCGCACACATGCCGATCGGCTTCTGCCGTCAACCGTTTCTGACGTGGACGGCAATACAGAAGGGCGGCGCGGCACGGTGTCGATGTTCGACGGACCTCCGCCGATGGTCTTGGCCTGCAGTGACGCAGATCACGAGTACCGAGCGGTTGCAGGATGGATCACGGATCGACTGAAGGAGGGCTGCGCACCGCGCGAGGTTGGTATTTTCGTCAGGTCTGACGCGGAACTGAAACGTGCGCGTGCTGCCGCGAAAGCCGCAGGCGTTCGTTCGGTCGAACTGAGCGAAAAGGTCGAAGTGGAGGACGGCGCCGTCGCCATCAGCACGATGCACTTTGCCAAGGGGCTGGAGTTCCGTTCGGTGGTGGTCATGGCCTGCGACGACGAGGTCATTCCGCGATCGGAACGTATCGAGTCCGTGGCCGACGACGCGGACCTCGAGGAAGTCTACAACACTGAAAGGCACTTGCTCTACGTCGCTTGCACGAGGGCGAGGGATCATCTGCTGGTCTCGGGCGTCACACCGGTATCCGAGTTCGTCGACGACTTTCTCAAGGGAAGCTGATCGAGGCGGTCGAATACCCCCCTCCTCTGGTTCCTCCCCGGCGCTGAACGTATGCGGGGGGGCGCAGCGCGGCATTTCGCTAGCGACATGGATTCTCACCGGGGAATCCAGGCGGAAGCCACCTGCCGCGCGGCCTTTGGGAAAACGACTCATTATCAAAGACTTGCGGAATCGCGACCTTGGCGCGCTGGATTCTTTTGCGGAAGCCACCTTGGCCAGTTTGTGGAAGCCACCGCGCCGGAAGCCAGCCAGCGGAAGCCACCCGCTGTGAAGCCATTGAATCCGCGTGTATTTTCTATTTGACAAGCTGCCCTCCTTGACCTACCCCTTGAGCATCGAAGAATTGCGCCCGGAGGATACTCCTCGCGGGCGCTTACGTTTTCCACCACATCGTGGATCCCGATTCTGACGCTGCCTTCCGGGGTCGCGCGCGTCGGCATGTCCGCCCTGCCCCAGACGAGACCCACCCCATGGACCTGGTGTTCACGCCGAGCCAAATCGAATCCTGGCCGATTGACCGGCTGCGGCCCTATGCCCGCAACGCCAAGATCCACGGCAGCGATCAGGTCGCCAAGATCGCGGCCAGCATGGCGAAGTTCGGCTGGACCGTGCCCTGCATGGTCGCCGACGACGGCGAGCTGATCGCCGGGCATGGTCGGGTGCTGGCCGCGACCATGCTAGGGTTGACCGAGGTGCCGGTGATCCGGCTCGGCCATCTCGACGAGGCCGAACGCCGGGCGTACCGCATCGCCGACAACAAGCTGACCGAACTGGGCGAATGGGACGAGACCCTGCTCCGTGACGAAATCGCAGGGCTGCTGGCCGAGGATTTCGACCTGACGCTGCTCGGCATCAGCGATGATGACCTCGACGCGCTGCTGCGGGATCCGGAGGCGCTGGGCGGCGATGGTCCGGTCGAGGGCGAGGACGATGTTCCGGACCTGCCGGTCACGCCGGTGTCGGTGCCTGGCGACCTTTGGCAGTTGGGCGCGCACCGGCTGATCTGCGGTGACAGCACCGCGGCCGATGTCGTTGGGCGCCTGCTCGGAGATGTGCGGCCCCTGCTGATGGTCACCGACCCGCCCTATGGCGTGGAGTACGATCCCTCCTGGCGCAACCAGGCCGGGGCCGCAAAGACGAAACGCACCGGCAAGGTGCTGAACGACGACCGCGCCGACTGGCGCGAGGCATGGGCGCTGTTCCCCGGTGACGTGGCCTATGTCTGGCACGGCGCGCTGCATGCAGCGACGGTCGCGGACAGCCTGACGGCCGCAGGCTTCGCCGTACGGTCACAGATCATCTGGGCCAAGGATCGGCTGGTGCTCAGCCGCGGCGATTACCACTGGCAGCACGAGCCGTGCTGGTATGCGGTGCGGGCCAAGGGCCAGGGCCATTGGGCCGGGGACCGCAAGCAGACCACTCTGTGGCAGATCGCCAACCGGGATCAGGACGCCGAGACCGTGCATGGCACGCAGAAACCGGTCGAATGCATGCGGCGGCCGATCCTGAACAACTCGAGCCCCAGTCAGGCGGTCTACGAGCCGTTCATGGGCTCCGGCACCACTCTGATCGCGGCGGAAACCACCGGCCGTGTTTGCTTCGGGGTCGAGTTGAACCCCGCCTATGTCGATGTCGCCATCGAGCGCTGGCAGTCCTTCACCGGTCAGGAGGCGGTGCTCGTGGAAAACGGCGAAACTTTCGCCGTCCTCAAGGCCAAGCGGCACGCGGCATGAACGCGCCCCTCCTGCCCGGCCGGATCGAACACTGGCCCCTCGCCCGGCTGAAACCCTATGCCCGCAACGCCAAGACCCATGATGCCGACCAGGTCGCGAGGATCGCCGCCAGCATGGCCGAGTTCGGCTGGACCGTGCCCTGCCTTGTCGCCGGTGATGGCGAGCTGATCGCGGGCCATGGCCGCGTCCTGGCCGCCGCGCAACTGGGGCTGGCCGAGGTGCCGGTGATCGTGCTGGGCCACCTGACCGAGGCGCAGCGCCGGGCCTATCGCATCGCCGACAACAAGCTGACCGAATTGGGTGGCTGGGACGAGGCGCTGCTGCTCGAGGAACTGCGGGGGCTGATGGCCGTGGATTTCGACCTCGGGCTGATCGGGATCCCCGAGGACGAACTGGACGCCCTGCTTCACGATGCCGATGACCGCGCGCCCATTGACGATGATGCTGCCGACGCGATCCCCGAGGCCCCGGCCGAGCCGATCACCCGGCCGGGGGATATCTGGCGGCTCGGGCATCACCGGCTGATCTGCGGCGATGCCACCGACCCGGCTGTGGTGGCGCAGCTGATGGACGGGGCGCAGGCCTCGCTGATGTTCACCTCCCCGCCCTATGCCCAGCAGCGCGACTACGGCGCGGCGAAGGAGAAGGTCGGCGATTGGGATGCGCTGATGCAGGGCGTCTTCGCCGCGGCGCCCGTCACCGCCGATGCCCAGCTGCTGGTGAACCTCGGCCTCGTCCACCGCGACGGCGAGTGGATCCCCTATTGGGAAGGCTGGGTAAACTGGATGCGCGCGCAGGGCTGGCGGCGGTTCGGCTGGTATGTCTGGGACCAGGGGCCCGGCCTGCCGGGCGACTGGAACGGGCGGCTGGCTCCGTCCCACGAGTTCATCTTCCACTTCAACCGCCAGCCGCGGAAGCCCAACAAAACGGTCGAGAGCAAGCACGCGGGTGAAACCCTCGGCGGGGGCGGGTTGCGCGGGGCCGACGGCACGGTCAATCGCAAGACCGGCACCGGCAACGCGATCCAGACCCACCGCATCCCGGACTCTGTGTTCCGCATCATGCGCCACAAAGGGGGCTTGGGCGCGGCCGGATCGCACCCGGCGGTCTTCCCTGTGGCGCTGGTCGAGGCTGTGCTGGAGACCTTCACCGCCCCAGGAGACCTGGCGTTCGAACCCTTCTGCGGCTCCGGCACCCAGCTGATCGCCGCAGAACGCACAGGGCGGCGATGCTGTGCGGTGGAGCTGGACCCGGTGTACTGCGATGTGGCCGTGCGACGGTGGGAGATGGCGACGGGGAGGAAGGCGGAAAAGCTGGTAAACTGAGCAGGACTTCGGATTTCAGGTCGTGGCCAGCAATGAAGAGAAATCATTCGGGGCAATCAGACGCCGCACATGCGCAGGATAACAGTTCCCCATACCAGAACTGATCCGATTGGTTTCACGCGCCTGCGCGTTGCTCAATAGATAGAAAGTCGGTGTGATTGTTCTGAGGTCAAGCTCGACGAACAGGAAATAGTCGGCATCGCCCTTTGTCCCAAGGTCCACAGGCCAACGGGTAATCTCGGTCGGTCGCTCATAAAACTGCCGCGTCTTAACTTCGATGGACTTCGGCTGACCGTTGACGATCACAATCAGATCATGCCCCGGGGCCCCTTCCGGACTGATGTAAGCAGCAAGGCTAAGCGTGTTCAGCTTGGCCAAGGCCAGCAGTTCACCAAGACTTCCGGCTTGTTGATGGGATAGCTTTTGCACCGATGCCAGTCTCCAAAAAATCAAAGCCTAGCCGCTCACGGCGCCCAGCTACAACAACCCGACTTTACCTTTCCGCTTCAGTTACGCTTGTTGGTAAGCCAATAAACCGTCCCCCTGCCTTCGACCTTTTCGGCGGTGATGGGCAGGCCCAGCTTTTTCTTCAGGGCGCCAGAGATGCAGCCTCGCACGGTATGGGCCAACCATCCCGTAGCCTCGGCCATTTCTGCGACCGTCGCCCCTTCGGGGCGCTGCAGCATGGCGATGATCTGCGCCTGCTTGGTGCCAGCGCGGATAGCGACGGGGTTCGCGATGTCGTCGGGCATCTGCACCGGTTCCGGTTTCGGCTTCGCCTTCCGCGCGCTGGCGACGGTCTCGACCACCACCGGCTCGATCCCGATGGCCAGCAGGCCCGCGTCGGTGACCACCAGCGTGGTACCGTGGCCATCGCCAGTCTCACGCCAGAGCGGCTCGCCGCGTCGGAGGTTGGCATCGACCTCCTGCAGCCAGCCGTGGCCGATCATCCTCGTGACGGCCATCTTTGCCGCCGCACCGGCCAGCCCCTTGGGCAGCGGCAGGGCGATGTTGTCCGGGCGCTGGGCTCCGGCGGTCAGGATGATAGTCTGGGTTTCGGTGAGTTTCGCCATGTCGGGGTCCTATCGGTCGGGGCGGGCAAGGAAGGTGGCGATGCGTGACAGCAGGTCGTTGTTCCCATCCGCATCGGCACCGAGGATCACGTCGCCATCGTCGTCGCATTCCAGATCGGCGACCTCGCGCAGCAGGGCGATGGCATCGTCGCAGGCGGCGAGGCGCTCGGCCTCCCATGCGGCGGTGATGGCGTCCTGTTCGATCTGGTGGCGCCGGGCGGGGTCAAGCGGCATGTTCGCCCTCCTTGAAGGCAGCGTCGGTGATCCGGCGCAGCAGGCTGGCGTAATGCTCCAATGTGCCGACATCGCCCCAGTTGATCTCGTCGGGATGGGCGTTGAAATGATCGGCGCTGAGGGCCTGCAACCGGGCCAACATGCTGTCGATCTCGATCTTCTTCGCAAGGAAGGCATCGAGGGCTGCGGAGTTGTCGGTGGCGCGGCGGGTGCTCATCGGCCGGCCTCAGATCAGCTGCAGAGCGGCCAGCACGGCGCTGGCACCGGCCAGCTGCGCGGTCGGCAGTTCGATCTTGAGATGCGAGATCACGTCCGAGGCGTCGGCCTTGATGCCGTGCCCGCGCAGTTCCGCCTCGATCGCCTCGGCGATGGCGTTCTTGCGGCCGGGATCGAAGCGCGCCGGCAGGGCGGCGTAATCGAGGCGGATGGTGGTGATGGCCATGGTCATGAAAAGGCTCCGGGGGTTGAAGTGCATCGTTTCCGTACCATTGGAATCGCTCTTGCGCGGAGTGTAATCAACCGAAATCAGGAATTATTTCCGTTTATTTGCAATCAGTTGAGACTTTCGGCGACGACATGAAAGGCATGAGCGAACGGGAATATGCCGCCCATTCCGGTCTGTCGCGCGGAGCGATCCAGAAGGCGCGCAGAGCCAGTCGTCTGGTGGTGTACGACGATGGCTCGATCAATGCGGCGGCGTCGGACGCCCGTCGGGCGGAGATGACCGATCCGGACCAGCAGCGGCGCAGCACGGGTGCCGACACCGGGTTTTCCGGCCCGGCCGACAGTTCATCCTATCTGAAGGCCCGCACCGCGCTGACGGTCTACCAGGCGCAGGAAAAGCAGCTGGGGATCCAGAAGAAGAAGGGCACGCTGGTGGATCGCGCCCGCGCAGAGACGCTGGTGTTCCGGCTGGCGCGGCAGGAACGGGACGTCTGGGTGACCTGGCCGGCCCGCGTGGCGGCACTGATGGCGGCCGAAGTGGCCGCGGAGGTGGAAAAGCAAACGGCCAAGCCGGTGATTATCGAGGCCGCGATCCTGCAGAGGGTGCTGGAAACCCATGTCAGAGCGCAACTCGACGCCCTCGCCGATCTCAGGGTTTCCCTCGGATAGCGATGACCTGACAGACGGCCTCGACCTCGATTTCGACGGTGCCGAGGACATCTTGCGGGTCTGGCGCAGCGGCATGCGGCCCGATCCGGACCTGACCGTTTCGGAATGGGCGGATCAGCACCGCTGGCTGTCGTCACGCGCCTCAGCCGAGCCGGGCCGGTATCGGACGGCGCGCACCCCCTATCTGCGCGGCATCATGGATGCGCTCTCGCCCCGCCACCCGGCGCAGCGGATCAGCTTCATGAAGGCGGCGCAGGTCGGCGCCACCGAGGCCGGCAACAACTGGATCGGCTTCGTGATCCACCACGCGCCGGGGCCAATGCTGGCGGTGCTGCCGACCGTGGAAATGGCCAAGCGCTCCTCGCGCGGTCGCCTTGACCCGCTGATCGCGGAAAGCCCGGCGCTGCGCGAACGGGTCAATCCGGCCCGGTCGCGCGATGCCGGCAACTCGATGCTGTCCAAGGAGTTTCCCGGCGGCATCCTGGTTCTGACCGGGGCGAACTCCGCGACAGGGTTGCGCTCGATGCCGGCGCGTTACGTCTTCATGGACGAGGTCGACGCCTATCCGGCCTCGGCCGACGAGGAGGGCGATCCGGTCACGCTGGCCGAGGCCCGCACCACCACCTTCGCGCATCGGCGCAAGGTGTTCATGGTCTCGACGCCCACGATCCGGGGGTTATCGCGCATCGAGCGCGAGTTCGAGGCATCGGACCAGCGCCGCTACTTCGTCCCGTGCCCGCATTGCGGCGCGATGCAATGGCTGCAGTTCGACCGGCTGCGCTGGGCGAAGGGGCAGCCTGACACGGCGGCCTATCACTGCGAAGGCTGCGAACGGCCCATCGCCGAGCATCACAAGACGCAGATGCTGGAGCGCGGTGAATGGCGCGCGACGGCAATCTCTGCCGACCCGAAGGCCATCGGCTTCCACCTGTCGGCGCTCTATTCGCCGCTCGGCTGGAAAAGCTGGGCGGACATCGCACGGGACTGGCTGGCGGCGCAGGGCTCCGAGGAGATGCTGCGCGCGGCGCGCAACACGCTGCTGGGCGAGACATGGGTCGAGTCGGGCGAGGCGCCGGAATGGCAGCGGCTCGCGGATCGGCGCGAGGAATGGAAGTCCGGCACGGTGCCCATGGCGGGGTTGTTCCTGACCGCCGGCGTCGATGTGCAGAAGGACCGCATCGAGATCGACATCTGGGCCTGGGGCCGGGGGCTGGAAAGCTGGCTCGTCGATCACATCGTCATTCCGGGCGGCCCGGATGATCCCACCTGCTGGGATCAGCTGACCGCGCTGTTGGGCCGAAGCTGGCAACATGCCAATGGCGCTTTCATGACGGTGGCAAAACTCGGCATCGACACCGGCTATGAGGCGGCAGCGGTCTATGGCTGGTCGCGCAGGGTCGGGGTTGAGCAGGTCGCGCCGCTGAAGGGGCTGGAAGGCTTCAACCGCGCCACGCCGGTCTCGGGCCCGACCTTCGTCGACGCCACCATCGGCGGCAAACGTCTGCGCCGGGGCGCGCGGCTGTGGTCGGTGGCCACGGCCAGCTTCAAGGCCGAGACCTATCGCTACCTGCGGCTGGAACGGCCGAGCGATGAAGACCGGGCGCTGGGCGCGCTAGATGCCCCCGGCACCGTGCACCTGCCCGGTTGGATCGACAGCGAATGGCTGAAGCAGCTGGTGGCGGAGCAGCTGGTCACCATCCGCAACAAGCGCGGCTATTCGCATCAGGAATGGCAGAAGATGCGGGAACGCAACGAGGCGCTGGACTGCCGGGTCTACGCCCGCGCGGCGGCATGGATCCTCGGCGCGGACCGCTGGGACGAGGCCACCTGGCGGCGGCTCGAGGCGCAGGCGGGCGTGGAAACTCGCATGCCGGCAGCTGTCGCAACCAACGCCGCACCAGCCGACCCGGCCCAGCCCAAGGCCGGAACCCTGACCACACCACGCCGGAAACGGCGGGCCTATACACCCAAATTCATGAGGGACTGATGGAACCGGACCGGATGCAGGCCCTTCTGACGGCGCTGCAGGAAGCCCGCTACGCCGGGCTGCGCAGCGTCAGCTACGACGGCAAGACCGTGAGTTATGGCTCGGACGCCGAACTGGCCACGGCCATCCGCGATCTGGAGGCCCGCATCGCCGCTGTCAGCGGCACCCATGTCCGGCGTCGCCGCTGGGGCACGGTCGCGACGAAGGGTCTGTGACCATGGTGCTCAACGCCTTCCGCGCGCGGCTCGGGTCCATCATTGGCGGGTTTGACGCCGCGCAGTCGCAACGCCGCATGCGCGGCTTTCGCGCCAGCCGCGCCCATGTCAACACGCTGATCGCCGCCTCGGGCGAAACCATCACCGCCCGGGCGCGCTGGCTGGTGCGGAACAACGGCTATGCCGCGAATGCCGTCGACGCCTTCGCAAACCATGTCGTCGGCGACGGCATCAAGCCTTCGTCGAAAATCGCCGATGCCGCAAAGAAGGAGGAGCTTCAAAAACTCTGGCTCGCCTGGACGGACGAGGCCGATGCCGAGGGACTGACCGACTTCTTCGGCCTGCAGCGGCGGGCGGCGCGCGAGGTGTTCCTCGCGGGCGAGGTCTTTCTGCGCATCCGGACGCGGCGTGCCGAAGACGGGCTGACCGTGCCGGTGCAGCTGCAGATGCTGCCCTCGGAGATGCTGCCGCTCGACATGAACCATCCCCTTCCCGGCACGGGGTCGATCCGCGCGGGCATCGAGTTCGATGGCATCGGCCGCCGTGTGGCCTACCACTTCCTGCGCCGCCATCCGGGGGACATGACCGATCCGGGGCTGGCGGGAGAGACGGTGCGCGTGCGCGCATCCGAGGTCATCCACATCCTCGACCCGGTCGAGGCGGGGCAGCTGCGCGGCGTGTCGCGCTTCGCCGCGGCCGTCGTGAAGCTCTTCACCCTCGACCTCTACGACGACGCGGAACTGGAGCGGAAGAAGACCGCGGCGATGTTTGCCATGTTCATCACCTCGCCCGCCCCGGAAACCGCCCTCGACCCGGCCGAGGACGATCTGGAAGTGGAACCGGGCCAGGTGGTGCGGCTGGATCCCGGAGAGGATGTCACCACGCCATCCACCCCGGACTCGGGCAGCACTTACGAACCCTTCCAGTACCGCACGCTGTTGCAGATCGGCGCCGCGCTGGGCGTCCCCTATGGCTATCTGACCGGTGACACCGCGAAGGGGAACTTCTCGAACACCCGGATCGCGCTGGTGGACTTCCGCCGCCGCATCTCGGCCTTCCAGCATTCGGTGATGGTCTACCAACTCTGCCGGGCGGTCTGGACGCGCTGGATGGACATGGCGGTGCTGGCGGGCGCCATCGATCTGCCGGGCTATGCCACCGACCGGCGCCACTACCTCGCCTGCGACTGGCTGCCGACCAAATGGGACTGGATCGACCCGGCCAAGGATGCCTCGGCGGAAATCCTGCAGATCGAGGCGGGCCTGAAGTCCCGCACGCAGGCCATCGCCGAACGCGGCTTTGATGCCGAACAGGTCGACCGCGAAATCGCCGCAGAACGCCAGCGCGAGGCAGAACTGGGCCTGGACTTCCGGCGGCCGGGATCACCTGCACAGGCGGCGGGTGGCGGCGGCGAGGATCAGGGCAGCGAAACGGACCCTGACAAAGAGGACCAGCACGAGAAGGACGAGGGCGAGGACCGGGAACACCGGCCCGCGGAGGACGCATGATGCACCACACCCAGATCGCGCAGCGCGTCTTCAACACGCCCCTGATGGTCGATCCCGCCAAGGCGCTGGCCTTCCTGACCGGCCTTGGCCCGCGGATTACCGGGCGGGAGATCAGCGTCGAGGGAATGGCTGTGGATCCCGAGGATCAGGCCACCGCCACCCTGCCCGCCCGGTCCTCGCTCTTCGGTGACGATCTCACCCGCCGCCAGGTGCAGGGCGACAGCCAGCCCTTCGCTGTCGTCGACGGGATCGCCGTGATCGAGATCGCCGGCACGCTGGTCCACCGCGGCGCCTGGATCGGGCAGTCCTCCGGCCTGACCTCCTACGAGGGCATCGCCGCACAGCTTTCGGCTGCGCTGGCGGATCCCGGCATTCGCGGCATTGCCCTCGACATAGACAGTTTCGGCGGCGAGGTGGCCGGGGCCTTCGATCTGGCGGATCGCATCCGGGCCGCGCGTCATGTCAAGCCCGTGCAGGCCTTCGTCGCCGATCACGCCCTCTCGGCCGGTTATGCGCTGGCCTCTCAGGCCGACCGGATCATCCTGCCCCGCACCGGCGCAGTCGGCAGCATCGGCGTCCTGGCCATGCACAGCGACATGAGCGCGGCGCTGGACCAGAAGGGCATCGCGGTCACGCTGATCCACGCAGGGGCCCGCAAGGTCGATGCCAATCCGTATCAGCCGCTGCCAGAGGCCGTCCGCACCCGGATCGCGGGCGAGCTCGAGGACCTGCGCCAGATCTTCGCCGAGACCGTCGCCGAAGGGCGCGGCACCCGCCTCGACACGCTCCGCGCGCTCGGCACCGAGGCGGCGGTGTTCCGCGGCGAGGCGGCCGTCTTCGCCGGTCTTGCCGACGAGGTGGCCGATCCCGTCACCGCCTTCCGCGCCTTCGCCGCAACGCCAAGCGGCAAAGCCCCGACGCATCGCCACATCACCCCAAAAGGAAAGGGTCCTCTGATGACCACCAATCCCGATGAAGATCCGCAGACCGCTCCGGCAGTTTCCGCCGCCTCCGCGCCGGAACCGGCCTCGCCCCCGGCACTCGCGGCGCCGCAAGCGGAAGCGGCGGACCTGTCCCCCGAGGCAATCCGCGCCGAAGCGGCCGAGGTCGCACAGGTCTGCGCGCAGGCGGCGCGGCTCGGCGTGAGCATCGACGCCGCCGATGCCGTGGCGCGCGGGCTGAAGCCAGAGGCGCTGCGGGCGAAGGTGCTGGCCGATCTGGCCGCCCGCAGCGACGCAGCCGGCATCATCGCCAGCGCCCCGGCCACCGGGGCGACGGAAAGTCCCATCGTGGCGGCGGCAAGGAAATCAGCGGCCTCGCGCTGATCCGAGGCCTTCCCCTAGCGCTGCAAATACCGCCCCTGCGCCTGCACCCGCGCGCGCCCAACCCAAAAATCCGGAGACCGAACCATGCCCGTCCTGACGCAACCGCCATCAATGGGCGATGTCCTCAAATACGAATTGAACCCGAACTACAGCCGCGAAGTGGTGACGCTGCTCTCGGGCACGGCCTATCCGGTCGGCGCGGTGCTGGGGCAGATCACCGCCAGCGGCAAATACACAATCTCACCCGCCAGCGGCTCGGACGGGGCGGAGACTGCCGCTGCGGTGCTGCTTTACGCCGTCGATGCCGCAGCCGCCGACGCCACCGGCATCGTGCTGGCCCGGGGTCCCGCCATCGTTTCGCGCGCAGGCCTCGTCTTCGACGCCAGCGTCGACGACGCCACCAAGGCCGCAGCCAAGATCGCCGAACTGACCGCCGTCGGCATCGTCACCCGTGACGGCGCCTGACGCGCGACCTCGGCACCTCTTTCCATACATCCCCGGAGCCATCCCATGACCATCACCCGCAATCCTTTCGATGCCGGCGGCTATTCGCTGGCCGAGATGACGCAGGCCATCAACATCCTGCCCAACCTCTACACCCGCCTTGGCCAGCTCGGCCTCTTCCGCTTCGAAGGCGTCAGCCAGCGCTCGGTGATCATCGAGCAATATGAGGGTGTCCTGAGCCTGCTGCCCTCGGTCCCACTGGGTGGTCCCGCCACCGTCGGCACCCGCGAGGGCCGGTCCATGCGCAGCTTCGCCCTGCCATGGATCCCGCATGATGATGTGATCCTGCCCGCCGATATCCAGGGAGTTCCGGCGCTCGGGGTCTCGGATGCGGCCGATCCCCTCGTCGAGGTGATGAACCGCAAGCTGATGCTGATGCGGCGCAAGCATGCTCAGACCCGCGAATACATGGAGATGAACGCGCTGCGCGGCATCGTGAAGGATGGCGCGGGCACCACCCTCTACAATTACTTCACCGAATTCGGGCTGGCGCAGATCTCGGTCGATTTCCTGCTCGGCACCGCCGGCACCAATGTTCAGGGAAAGGTCCGTGAGGTGCTCCGCGCCATCGAGGACAACCTGCTGGGCGAGGCGATGACCAGCGTGCATGCCCTGGTCAGCCGCGAGTTTTTCGACAAGCTGATCGGCCATGCCAAGGTCGAGGAGGCGTATAAATTCTATGCCGCGACCGGCGCCCAGCCCTTGCGCGAGGACATGCGCCGCAACTTCCCCTTTGCCGGCATCCTCTTCGAGGAATATTCCGGCGCGGTCACGCTTTCCACCAGGGCGAGCGAACGGCTGGTGCCCGCAGGCGAAGGCATCGCCTTCCCCTTGGGCACCATGGACACCTTCACCACCTATGGTGGCCCGGCCAACCTCCTGGAAACCGCCAATACCATCGGCCTGCCGCTCTATGCGCGCCAGCATCTCGACGACAAGGGCCGCTGGATCGACCTGATGACCGAGGCCTCGATCCTGCCGGTCAACAAGCGGCCGCGGCTGGCGATCCGGATCCACAGCTCAAACTGACGGGTTCGCCGGTGTCCGCCTTCGCCAACGCCATGGACCGCATCTTCAGCCATGCCGTCATGGCGGTGCCGGCCCTCTGGATCTCCGCCAGCACGTCGGAGGAGCGAACCATCCGCATCATCACCCGCGCCCCGGACCGCGTCACCGACTTTGGCGCCGGGCGCTTTGTCAGTGATACCACCATGGTGGACGTCCGCGTGGCCGATCTGCCGGCCCCGCGCCCCGGCGATCTGATCGTCATCGGCGCGGACAGCCATGTTATCCAAGGGGAACCCCTGCGCGACCGCGAGCGGCTGATCTGGACGCTGGACCTGAGGCCGGCATGAAAATCAGCCTGTCCGTCACGGATATCGCCAAGCTGATGCAGGCGGAGATCGCCGCCGGCGAAAAGGCCGTGTCAACCGCAATCAGGGATGCCGGCACCGGCCTCAAGACAGCATGGCGCGGCCAGATCACCGGCGCAGGTCTTGGGGCGCGGCTTGCCCGCACCATTCGCTCGCAGAACTATCCTGCCGGCAACAACAGCCTGAACGCCGCCGCGCTGGTCTGGTCGAAGGCTCCGGCGATCATCGGCGCACATGACACGGGACCGCTGATCCGCTCGCGCGATGGCTTCTGGCTGGCGATCCCCACGCTCGCCGCTGGAAAATCCCTGCGCGGCGGCCGCATCACGCCGCTGGAATGGGAACGCCGCACCGGGTTGCGCCTGCGCTTCGTCTATCGCCGCCAGGGCCCGAGCCTGCTGGTGGCCGAGGGGCGGTTGAACAGCAAAGGCCGCGCCACCGCCTCGCGCTCGAGGACCGGACGCGGGCTGACGACCGTGCCGATCTTCCTGCTGGTGCCGCAGGTCAGGCTGTGCAAGCGGCTGGATCTGTCGCGCGATGCGGAACGAGCGGTCGACAGCGTGCCGGGGCGGATCGTGGCAGGGTGGGTAAACGCCTGAAGGACTCGTAGAAGAGAGGCGGCGCCTATGTAATATAACATGCTGACCGGTGCCGAGGACGAGGATCCTCCTGAGTTCAGGACCCATTATCGCTTCTGGCTCCCACACTTCTGGCTCCCAACAGGCTGTCAAACTGTGCTAACCTGACAAGAGGTGCAACGGAACTCCGATTTGTAGGTCAAGTGATCAGGGGCAAAGAAGACTACCAGAATAATCGGGTTTTCCTACTTGCGCTTGTAAAGGCGTGGCGCGGAGGCCCGGGGCGGTTCTACGCCTATACGTTCGGAGCGGGCTTGCTGGCTTTTATTGGTGCGCCTTGGTGGGCGCCTGTCATTGAGGCGATAGGCACTTGGATTTTAGTGAAGATCGCGACCCTTGCCAATGTGGTGCCACCCCAAAAGGGGCCATCGGTTTCGCCGTGGCTCGTCGCGGCTGGCGGCTTCATCATCTGCATTGCCTCGATGAGAATGTTTTATTTGATTCAAGTCACGGCCACGAAAAGTGAACCACTTCCTACTGAAGGCCACACCAATGTTAATATTCCTCAAGGATCAGATTTGAAGTCGGGCATCGACTGCATAACAATTCCACGAGGCATGGTTGTGACAGCACTCGATATCCCAGAACACTTGCTAAACGCGCCTCTCAAATCGGGACATTACGATTGGCGATCGAAGGAGGACGCAATAAGCGGGCTTGGCTCCCTGCTCAATGGGAGGAAGCCGATTCGCATTGAAGTAACCGAGACGCCGGGTGGATACCGGATTTCTGGAAAGGAAATGGACTGATGTCTAGCAGGTGCGATTGTCCCAGCCCTCCAGGGGGAGCAGTTACATGCAGCCCGGAAGACTTTGCTTACTGCTATGTACTTGACGGCAGAGTTCAGTCTGGATGCTACAAGGCTAAGCCTAACGTGACCGCGAAGGAATTTGCCTTCCTCGCATTCGTAGTGGATGAGCTGCCCTCTGGTTACGGCGAAGAACTGCAGAACCAGTGGGACACCGTACGTATGCGCCATACAATGGTAAGTGACGACGGGAATTTCAGGTTCAATTTCAGCCCGCCAGAAAGCGGGACGGAAAGCGAACCCCAGAAACTTTTCCAGCAAACCTGAGCGACCCGAAGGTTTTATTTACGAGAGAGGCACTGACGATGCAGGCAGGGTTTTGGTGTTTTGACGTTCGGGACAGTATGGCGTTCATTACCCTCCTCCTGTATCAGGATGATTGCGATTAGGACGCCTGACATTTCTTGAATGTGAGGGATACCGTCGAGCCACAACCTTTCACCGTACCCGAATACGGCAACGGCAGGGTTCACGTTCCTTTTTGCACTGTAACCGAAGAGCAGAAAAAGCCTCCAATTATCCGTCGACGGAGCCCTCAGCGTTGGATCAGATAAAGTGCCCACCACCCGCGAAGCCATCCTCTACGCGCTGCACGCGCGGCTGCAGCCGCTTGCCACCCTCACCCTGCGCGATGAGGTGCTACCCGAGCGGATCCCGGCGGCCGGGCTGATCATCCTGCGCGACGGCCAGCCGGGCGAGCCGGAGGTAACGCTCTCGCCATTGCGCTATCACTACCAGCACCGCGCCGAGTTGGAGGTCGTTGTTCAGGCGGGCAACGGCCGGGCCGGTGCCTTTGACAACCTGATCGCCGCTATCGGCGCGGCGCTGGTGACTGACCGGACACTGGGCGGACTCTGCGACTGGGTCGAGCCGGAAGCCCCGGCGTCGGTCGATCTGCCCGTTGAAGGCGCCGCGACGCTGAAAGCGGCGGTGATCATCGTCGTCTTGCACTACACCACAACCGGGCCGCTGGCCTGACGGGAACCCGCCACTCGTCTCAGCAGGTGCCGTAATAGCCCCGCGAGTAGCGGCAGTACTCCGTGGCAACTCCCGCCCAGATCATCACGGCGGCGATGTCGCGTCCATCCGGCAGAAAGCATTGGGCGGCGATGCGGTCGTAGCGGTCGATATCACGCTGGTTGCAGTGCAGTCTCCTGCCCGAAACCAGCTGCCGCATCGCCGCGGTGGCGTCAGACCCACCCGGCCGGTTCCATTCCGGCGCGTCCAGGCCCCAGACCCGGATGCGGCGGCTCTCGCCCTGAAGCGCGAAGGTATCGCCGTCGATCACCCTGCTGACGGTACCGGCAAACGCTGCCGAGCCCTGCGGGACATCGGCCTGTTGCGGCGGTGGCGGCGCACAGCCGGACAGGATGACGGCAAGGGCGGCAACCCGAAGAAATAAAGATGGCTTCATGCGCCGGGAATGCCCTCGGGCAGAGCCCGAGATCAAGCCTCTTAGCGGAAATCAGTTAAGGAGAAGGAATCCCCCCATGGCACGCGCACAAGGCGCGCGGTCGCAACTCGCGGCTGCGTTCGAAACGGTCTACGGCACTGCCCCGGCCAGCGGCTACACCCGCCTGCCCTTCGCGTCCTCGACGCTCAGCGCCGAGCAGCCGCTGCTGAGTTCGGAACTGCTGGGCTATGGCCGCGATCCGCTGGCTCCGGTCAAGGATGCGATCACCGCCGATGGCGATCTGACCATCCCGATTGATGCCGAAGCCTTCGGGTTCTGGCTCAAGGCCGCGTTCGGCGACCCGACCACCACAGGCACCGCGCCGGGGCCGTACACGCATGAATTCCGCTCGGGGAGTTGGGCGCTGCCCAGCATGTCGATCGAGGCCGGCATGCCCGAGGTGCCGCGTTTCGCTATGTACTCGGGCGTCATGGTCAACCAGCTCAGCTGGACCATGCAGCGGTCCGGGTTGCTGACCGCCAGCGCCCAGCTTGTGGCGCAGTGTGAGACCGTGGCCGCCACCTCGCAGGCCGGCACGCCGGCTGATCTGGACCTGATCCGCTTCGGGCATTTCAACGGCGCCATCACCCGTAACGGGACAGCGCTGGGCAATGTGATCTCGGCCCAGATCACCTATGCCAACAATCTCGACCGGATCGAGACCATCCGTGCCGACGGCATGATCGACGGCGCGGATCCCTCCATCGCCACGCTGACCGGCCGGATCGAGCTGCGCTTTGCCGATATGGTGCTGATGAACCAGGCCATCGCCGGCGGGCCGTGCGAACTGGAATTCGCATACACCCTGACCAGCGGCGAAAGCCTGACCGTCACCGCCCATGCCGTCTATCTGCCCCGTCCCCGCATCGAGATCAGCGGGCCGCAGGGCATTCAGGCCAGCTTCGACTGGCAGGCCGCGCGCGGGTCCAGCCCGGAGCGCATGGCGACCATCACCCTTGTCAACGACATCGAGGAATATTGAACCTTGATCCGCTCCTTGGAGACCGGGAGGGAATTGCCCTATGATGCAGCCCGATTGCCAAAGAAGAAGGTCCCCGCGATGACACCTGCCGACATCATGGCCGCATTGGAACACCGAGGGCCATTGCCACGCGAGGCGCTGGAAGCGGCGGGGCAATCTCGCGAGGCCATGGTCCCTGTCTTTCTTGACTATATCAAGCGGCTGCAAGCCGTGCATCCCGACGATCTGAGAGGCATGAATGCCTTCATATTCATCTTCTTCCTGCTGGCGGAATGGCGCGAAACCCGCGCCTATCGCCCACTGGCCCAGATGCTCCGAAGCGATCCGGCGTTCCTGGAGGAAGTGCTGGGGGATACGATCACCGAAGACTCGGCCCGCGTCATGGCCGGCGTGTTCGACGGCGACCTGCAGCCGCTGTTCGACATCCTTCTCGATGATGCGGCCGAGACCTTCCTGCGCGGCGAGATGTTCGACACATTGGCCATTCTCGCCCTGCAAGACCCGACCCTCCTTCCACAGATCACGACCTTCCTGACCGAGTTCTTCGACCGGGGCAGCACCGCCACAGACGAGAATGTCTGGTGGGCATGGACGGAATGCATCGCCGCCCTTGGTCTTTCAGACATGGAAACCGCAGTGCGCGCAGTGTTTGACCGTGGCCTGATTCCCCCGAATCATAGTGGATTCGAGGATTTTGCCAAACGGCTGCAGGCAACCGTGGCGGCCGGGCACCCCGCCTGGTTCACCGGCCAGCGCAGCAACAACCCGGTCGAGGACACGATTGCCGAACTGGCGACCTGGTATTGCTTTTCACCGGAATATCTCAAGAAGATGGCCGACGAGCGTCTGGCCATAACCTCGAACCTGAAGCCCGACAGAGAAGACCCGTTTGATGACATCATGGCCGGAAAGACCGGCCGCAATGATCCCTGCCCTTGCGGCAGCGGCAAGAAGTTCAAGAAATGCTGCCTGCAATAATCTGACACGTCCATCACTTTCGCCGATCAACCTTCAGGCGGCGTGCTCCGGCACGTCGCCTTTTCATTTGGAGAACCACGCATGATCCGCCTGAACATGACCACCGACGCGCGCTGGGTCGATCTGCTGCCGGGGCTGCGCCTTGTGGTCTGGCCTGTGACCACCACAATCATGGCGGCTGCCCGCGCGGATGCGGCGCTCAATGATCTCGACGACGACTCGCCCAGGGAGATGCTGGCCGTGACCATGGCGCAGGCCGTGGCCCGGCGCATCGTGGTCGATTGGACAGGTGTCGGCGATGACGATGGCAACCCCCTGCCGGTCACGCCCGAAGGCATCGACGCGCTCTTGAACATCTGGCCGGTGTTCGAGGCGTTTCAGGAGAAGGTTCTCGGCCCCTATCTGGTGCTGGATGCGGAAAAAAACGGCTCCGCGCCCTCGCCGAATGGCATTTCGGCGGGGGCGAGCGA
>NZ_JBDHSP010000058.1:0-19835 GCF_039808215.1 Paracoccus sp. (in: a-proteobacteria) | reverse complement strand
GGACTCCGAGGCGATGCGGGTGGTGTCGACGGTGATGCGACGGGCTTCGACAAGCGCCGCGTCGTAATCCTCGTCGGCGCGGGCCAGCTGCCATTTCAGGGCCTGCGGCAGTTCGGTCTCCTGTGCGCGGGTCAGTTCCAGCACGTCGCCCTCGCGGGAGGCGACCAGATCGTCGGGCGCAAGCGTGGTGACGGATGTCCGCCCGCGCATCACGAAGCGGATCACGCCCTCGGCCTCGACGGCGTCGAAGCCGAAGTGGCGCGACAGCGTGGTGATCGAGGCACGGGGGCTTTCCAGCGCGGTGATGGCGTAGCCTTCGACCGCGCCCCAGAGGCCGGAGACATCGATGCGGGATTCGGGCATCCCGGCGCGCAGGCAGAGGTGGCGCACCAGAGCCGCAAGCGACACGGCGCCCAGCCGCCCGGTCAGCCAGTGGCCGAGCCGCCAGTTCGCGCCGTCCGTCCAGACGTCGGTCAGCGCCGGAAAGAACGGATAGGGCCGCGCGTCCCAGGTCCAGGCGGCGCATTCCGGGACCCGAACCATCCGGTCGCCATAGACCGAGGACAGCGGATTGTTCGCAGCCTTGCCCCACCAGAGATAGCTCGCCTCGAGATAGGCGCGCTGGATCGCATCGTCCCGCCAGCCCCGCGAGAAATGCGGGGTGAAGCTCTCCGACGATTTCGGATCGAAGAAGACGTTCGGCTGGTTGGTGCCCCGGTCGATGGCGGGGCAGCCGAGTTCGGTGAACCAGACCGGCTTCGACTGCGGCAGCCATGCCGTCGGCGTGCCGCTCTCGACCCCGCCCGGGCGGTTGTAATGCGGGTTCGACCACCAGGCGCGCAGATCCTTGTAGCGGAAGACCCATGGTTTCCCCGCAGCACCGTCGGTGATGGGCGTGCGCACCTGCGCGGATCGGTCGGCCGCGCTGGCATAGAACCAGTCGAAGCCTTCGCCACCCGCGATGTTCCCCTGCAGGTAGGCCCGGTCGTAGATTGCCGGCCAGCCCTCGGCCGCGTCGGAATGCTCGAAGCCATCGCGCCAGTCGGAAAGCGGCATGTAGTTGTCGATCCCGACGAAATCGATCTCCGGATCGGCCCAGAGCGGGTCGAGATGGAAGAACACGTCCCCCGAACCATCGCCCGGCTGGTGGCCGAAATACTCGCTCCAGTCCGCTGCATAGCCGATCTTCGTCCCCGACCCGAGGATCGCGCGCACATCCGCGAGAAGATCCCGATATTCCTGCACCGCCGGATAACTGCTGGCGCCCGAGCGGATCGTGGTCAGCCCCGGCATTTCGGTGCCGATCAGGAAGGCGTCCACCCCGCCCGCCGCCGCGCAAAGATGGGCGTAATGCAGCACCATGCGCCGCAAGCCCCAGTCGCTGGACGAGCCGGTGAAGCTGACGCTGTCGCCCGAAACGTTGAAGCTGGCGGGCGTGGCCGCGCCGAACAGCGCCGCGACCTGCGCTGTGGCGGCGGCCGTCTTGTCCACCGTTCCGGCGAACCCCGCTGCGGGCGAGCAGGTGATCCGCCCCCGCCAGGGAAACGCGGGCTGACCTGCCTCGGCCGCGTTGTCGGAATACGGGTTCGGCAGGCTGTTGTCGGGCGGCACATCCATCAGGATGAAGGGATAGAAGGTGACGCGAAGCCCGCGCGACCTCGATTCCTGGATGGCTTGCACGACGGCGAAGTCGGACGGCGTGCCGCCATAGACCGGACGATCCTGATCGTCGCGGCTGACGAGGAAGGCATTGGCGCGGCTGACGCCGTTGACCGACCAGCTGCGCGGCGTGGTGGATTTCGCCGATACCTCGACGCCCGGCCGCAGCTTGCAGGATCCCGCGCGCAGATCGTCGCCGAACCAGGCGACGACGAGGCTGACGCTCTCGACCGCCGGGGCCATGGCCTGCAGCCGGTCGAGCGCCACCACGATATCGGCCTCGTCGGGCAGTGCGTTGATGTTCTCCACCTGCGTCGCCCCGCCATCGGTCTTGCGGATCGCTTGCGTGGCATAGGTGAACTCGCCCGAAGCCGGGATCATGGTGACGGCGCGGGTCAGCCCTTCGGCGGTGTCGGGATCGGCCAGCGGGCAGAACATTTCGAAGGAGAGCTGCGGCAGGCGGTTGCCATAGCTGGAGAGCGGCAGTTCCTCGAAAACCACATAGGCGGTGCCGCGATAGGCCGGCGTGTTGGCCGCGCCCATCCTGGCGGCGATGAAAGGATCGGGAACTTGAGCCTCGCTGCCCGGATACCAGCGCCAGGTGATGCCGGAGAGGTCCATCGGCTTGCCGTCGGCCCAGATGCGGCCGATGCCGGTGATTCCCCGCCCTGCCGGGCCTCCTCCGCCTCCATTCTCTCCACCGGAGAGAATGGTCCCTGCGGGACCGGCTTCGGAGCCCTCACAAAGCGCCACGGCGAAGCTGGCGTAATAGAGATACTCCGTCGTTTTGACCTTGCCGCCCCCGCCGCCCTTGCCGCCACCCTGCGTGGTGGTCTTCGTCTCCTCGCGGAAATCCGTGGCCCAGATGATATTGCCGCCGATGCGCATCCGGCCATAGAGCCGTGGAATGACCGCCCCCTCGGTCGAGGAGGTGATGCGCAGCGTGTCGAGCCGCGCGCCCTCGATGCGGTGGGTCGGCGCCAGCGACGAGACGATCCAGCTGTCGACGACCGAGCCCACGGTCGAGCCGATGAAGCCGCCAATGGCCGCGCCGGAAAAGCCGAGGATCGCACCGCCGATGGCGGTGCCGGCAACGCCGAGTACGAGGGTGGCCACGGGTCAGGACTTTCTCTTGCGCCGGGCCTTCTTGCACGCGGATGCGGCCGGGCGAGGAAACAGGAAGGCGAAGGCGATGCGCCGCCGCCAGGTGGGCGTGAGCGGTTCCTCGATCACCCCGAGCCGCTCATAGGCATGCAGGAAGGTCTCGGGGCCGGTGAGAATGCCGACATGCTTGGCGATGGCGCGAGGCTTCATGCGAAAGAGGATCAGCGCGCCGGGTTCGGCCGCCGCGGGGTCCACTTCGACCATCATGCGCCTTGCACCTTCTGCCAGAACCTCGTGCGGGCCGGTCTCGCCCCAGTCCCGGCTGTAAGGCGGGATCGGAAAGGGTTCGGGCCCCACCACCTCGCGCCAGACGCCACGGGCGAGCCCGAGGCAGTCACAGCCGACACCGCGCAGGCTGGCCTGATCGTGGTAGGGCGTGCCGAGCCAGGATCGCGCCGTCGCGATCACCAGTTTCGGATCGGCGGCAATCACAACACGGACCCCGAATGCCCGCCATCCTTGGTGGCGTAGCGCAGAACGGCATCCTGTCCAGGGATATGCGGAAAGCCGCGGAAATTGGCGGTATTGGCGAACTTCGCGCCGCAGGTCTCCATGCGCTTGTCGCAGCCGGCGCGGACGACGAAACTGTCATCCCCGGCGATGGCGCGCACCGGCGCTTCGAGCAGCGTCAGCACGGCGATGCCGTCGGTCAGGTCATGCGCGATGATCTCGGCCCGTCGTCCGGCATTGGCACCGCTGGTCCATTCGACCGTGCCGAAGGTGAACCAGCCCGCAGCGAACGCTCCGAGACCCGAGGCGGTGAAGGCCCGATCACGCAGGACGTCGATGACCGTGCCGGTGCCCTTGAACGTCGATGCCTCCAGATCGACCCGGCAGCGCGCATCGCCAAGCGTGGCGTCGCAGGTGGCCTGGAAGGTCCGCCCCCACCGTCTGTCCGAGGACATGCGCCAATGACCGCACCTCAGCCACGAAGGCCAGCCGTCCGCGCCGGATTTGCCCGATGGCCCCGCGCCGCATCAGCACCCGCTGGGCAGGCGCCGCCCAGTTTACCCGCCAGACTTCCACCTCGGCGTTGTCCCAGCACCCGTCGAAGATGTCGGTCTCGGTGATCCGGTCGGAAGACAGCACGCCTTGCGCGTCCTGCGCATCGACGGACAAGTCGGAGCCCGAGCGCACCTCGGAAGCCGTCAGCCCGCTTTCTGGCTCGAAGTCGGTCCCGTCGAAGCTCAAGACCCGGTCGTGATCGGTGAAGCCGAAGGTGACGCCATCGGCACGGGTGATGCGCCAGCACCAGGCCAGCGTTGTCGTGCCGTCGTCGAGATGGGCCTGCAGGGCTGGGGACAGCGACTTCACTTCCGCCCCCAGCCGCGCAGGAGTGCCACGGATGCCAGAAGCGAGGACACCACGCCACCGCCCGCGCCGGTCAGGGCATAGAGATTGAAGGGCCGGATATCGAGCGTGCCGGTGGCGAGATCGAAATCCGCAAGCCCAGCCATGGCGAGGCCGGATGCGGCAAGGCAGGCCAGATAGACGAGGCCGCGGGCGAGGTTCCAGTTCATGTCGGTACTCCGATCAGGGATTTGAGGAAGGCGAGAAGGCGACTGGTCAGCGCTACCGGCGGCGGCGCGACGGTATCCGGCATGGCTGCCGGCGGCGGTGAGCCGGTGGCGGGGCGCAGCAAGGCCAGCGCCTCGGTCTCCGTCAGCCTCCGCACGGGCCGCGAGAAATCGACCCTTCCATTGCGGTCGACCGCCCAGACCGGGATGGTCCCGGTGGGGTAACGGCCATGGCGGAAGAGGTCTCGCTCGGACTCGCGCCGGGGGCGGATCGCGACGGGTTTGAGCCAGCCCATGAAGGCCTCGGCCGCCGCCGCGCGGTTGCCGGCATTCAGATGGCGGGTCAGCGCGGCCCGCGCGACGCCGCCGGTGTTGTAGTGGAACGAAACCAGCGCATCGAACTCGTGCGATGCCAGCGGCACCGTCACCGCGCGCCGCACATCGGCCTCGTAGCGGGCCAGATCGGCACGGAAGACCCGAAACGCTTCACGGGTCCCCGCATCGAGATCGGCGGGCATGCCGCGGGCCATCCTGGCCGGATCGGGGGCTCCGGCGGCGGCGGTGTGGCCGATGCCGGAGGTCCAGACGCCGGCGGTATCGAGATAGGGTCCGGGCACGAGTCCTTCGTGCCGGACGAGGGCCATGAGGCCCCGGTCTGTCATCTGCATGCGGATTATCCGAGGATGGAGATCAGGAGGATCAGCGCGGTGATCATGAGGCCGATGCGCAGACGGTGGCTGAACGCCTGCCGCGGATCGGGCGTGTCGCAGCGGATGGAGCGCGCAAGGCGAAGAAGCTCATTCATCGCCGCCTCCCTTTGCCCCGCGCAGCCGGGCAAGGATCAGCTCGATGAAAGCCGGGCCGAAGACGCCGACCAGATAGGCGGCCGATCCCGCCGCACCCCCGGCCGGGATCGCCTCGGGCGGCATGCCGAGCCATCTGGTGACGAGCGCCATCGAGAGGCTGCCCATCCCGGCCGCGATCAAGCCGCCTAGGAGGATATGGCGCAATGCATCGCGCAGCCGCATCCGCGTGGTCAGCGCATTGGTCGCGCCGCCAAGCGCGCCCCAGGCGGCGAGGATCACCGCCGTGGAAGCGGCCAGATCGCGCAACACGCTGGCGAAGAAGCCGGGCTCGTCATTCATCGCCGGATCTCCAGCAGCGGGATGGAGGTGATCGACCCCAGGCGCTCAAGGTCGAGGGTGACGTCGAGCGCGTCGGAATCAAACCGGACCGGCACGTCGAAGGCGAAGCCTGCGGTGATGGCGATGCCCGCGCCGGGCGCCGTGGCGAAAGTGACGAGGCCGGTGGTGGTATTGACCGACCAGCCGGAAGGCTGGGGCGCGCCATTCAGAGCGATGGTCACGGTCCCGGCGACCGGTTTCGTGATCGCCCGGGACCAGGACTGCGCGCCGGATGCGTAGCGCTTCACCAGCTGGAAGGCGGTCGTCGTGCCGTCGCCGGTGCCGATCTGCTGGTCGGTCGGGGCTGGCGTGCCCGAGGGCAGGCAGGATTTGTGGTCGCCCCAGTCCTTGAACCGAAACCCGTGCAGCCGTCCGTTTCTTGCCTCGAAGAAGGCGACCACCGCAGCCAGATCGTCGGCACGACGGATGCCATAGGCCACGTCATAGCGGCGGCGCGAGTTGGCCCAGCTGGCGTTGCGCTCCTCGTCGCCCGAGGCCAGTTCGACGATCTGGGTGCGCCGCTCGGGTCCGCCGCGGGCACCACGGCTGATATCGTCCGGAAACCGGACTTCGTGGAATGCCATCAATCCTCTCCGAGATTCTTGCCGCGCCGTTTTGTCTGCGGCGTCAGGCTCACATGCCCCTGCGCCCGAGCGAGACGGCGCGGGCGATATCGGCCGCGATCTGCGTGCGCGACTGGCGGAAGCTCTCGGCGTCGCGGGCGTTGATCGTGACATTGACGGTCTGCGCGGCGCCGCCCGCGCCGTAGCCCGCCGCTTCCCGGCGCGAGAGCACCCGCTCGCCGCGCTGCAGGATCGCCGGAACCTCGTCAGGCCTCAGGCCCGCCCAGCCACCGGAATGCATGCGTGGGGCATTGGCGAAGGCGAGCGCGGGCACCATGCGGCCCGGTCCCGCCGCACCGACCATGCCGCCGGCATGCAGGACGTTGGCGAAAATTCCGCCCGCGCTGCCGAGAGCTCCGGACAGCGCATTGGCGATGGGGCCGAGAATGAAGCGCCGCGCGGCGAGCTTGGCCAGATCGGCAATGAGCGAGGTCACGAGGTCGCGAAAGTTCAGCTTGCCGGTCTTCACGAACTCGCCGATGGCGTTCTCGGCCGAGGTGAAGGCGCCCGCCAGTGCATTGCCGACATCACCGCCGATCTCGCGCGCATTGGCGGCGTAATCGGCCAGCGTGGCGCTGACGGCGGCCCAGCCGGTGACGGCCGTTTCCGACCCCGCAGCCGTATCTGCCCCGGCCTGACGCCCGGCGGCACCCGCGCGGCCAGCGGCAGCGGTGGTATCGTCGAGTCCGGCCGTCAGCACATCCGCCGATGTCGCCGCGCCGTCGAGGGCATCCCCGGCCTCATCGCCGGCACCGGTCACCGCATCCTTCAGCGCCTGCCAGCTGGCCATCGGCCGCGATGCAGCGTCAGAGAGCATGCCGGCCGCTTCCGCGTAGCCCTCCGCACGTCCCCGCGCGGCCTCTGCCATGGCGCCGAGGCCGGTATCGGGCGCGGTGATATAGGTTCGACCCATGGCGGCGGCGAAGGCGTCGGCCGCGGCGGTGCCGGCTGCCGTGGCTGCACCTTCGAAGGGGTTGCCGATGCGCCCCAATGCCACCGCATCGAGGGTGCCGATCCGCACGCCGCCTTCGCCAGTGGCCCACTCCGGCAAGAGCGCCAGCGCTGCGTTCAGCGCCTCGATGAAGCTGTTGATGCGGGTGACGACGCCGTTCAGCATCGCCTCGACGCCGGAGATCAGCCCGTTCGCGGCCTGAAAGGCGAAATCGCCGATGGCGCCGGGCAGGCTACCCCAGATCGCCACCGCCCCGTCATAGGCGCCCTGAAACACCGCGACGGTTCGGTCGCCGAAGTGGACGATTCCGGTGACGGTATCGTCGAGCAGGGTGAAGATCGTGGCCTTCATCCCCTCCCAGGCAGCGCCGATGCGGGCCATCACCGCGTCGAGGCGCAGCCCCATGCGGTTCCACGCCTCGGCCGCGAAATCGGCGACGAGGCGGAAGGCCTCGCCCAGACCGCCCATCTTCTGCACGATGTTCATCAGCTGATAGATCAGCTCGCCCGCCAGCACGATCAGCGCGCCGATCCCAGTGCGCACGATGGCGCCGCGCAGCACTGTCAGCGCGCCGGACAGCGTCAGCGTGGCAACGCGGGCAGCAAGGAAGGCGGCAACCCAACGTCCCGCCATGAAGCCGGCGAAGGCGATGCCGTTGGCGGCGAGGCGCCCCATGTTGTCGGCGACAGCAATCAGGGCGGTGGCGACCATGGCAGAGGCGCCGAAGACCTGATCCCAGCTGCCGACCAGTTGCATCGCGGCATTGCCGATCAGCGTGAAGGCATCCCCGATGGTCGCCGGCATGCCGTCGGCTTCCTCGCGCAGGCGCTCCAGATTGCCGATCAGCGCGGTCTGGATCACCGCGCCGGTGATGCGGCCCTCGGCGCCGGCCTGACGCAACCCGGTGACGGTGGTGCCAAGCTCGGCCGCCAGCAGTTGCGCGACGCGGCCGCCCTGCGCGATCACGGTATTGAGGTTGTCGCCGGAGAGTTTCCCCAGCGCCATGGCGCGAGCCAGGGCCGTCTGCACCGACACCGCCCGCTCGCCCTTGGCGCCGGAGACGACCATGGCATTGTTCAGCGCCTCGGTGAAATCGAGGCTTTCGCGGGTGGAGAGACCGAGTTCCCTGAGCGCGGTCGCGTTGGCGAGCCAGGATTCGGTGGTCTGCTCGATCCCGGAATAGGTCCGCCGCGCCATCGACGCCAGCCGGTCCATGACCGCCGCGCCGCGCGCCTGGCTTCCTGTCGCCAGATCGACCCGCGAGCGCAGGTCGGTCCAGGCATCGGCATATTGAACGACCTGCCGGACGCTCAGCGCCCCGGCGACGATGCCGGCCAGGCGGCGCAGCACCAGGCCGGTGACATCGGCCTGCCGCTCGATGCGCTTGAAGCTGGTCTCGCCCGCATCGCCCACGCCCTGAAACTCGGCCTTCACCTGCCTTCCGCCCTCGGCGACGAGGCGGACGGAGACTTTCTTCTGGGCCATGACCGGGGAATTCCTTGCAGGGGCGCGTGTGCCGTCTTACGTTACAGGCATCGATCAGCAGGAGGCATGACGATGGCCGAGACAGCGACCCTGTCGTCCAAATTCCAGATCTCGATCCCCAAGGCGATCCGCACCGCCCAGCATTGGGAAGCGGGGCTGACCTTCGCCTTCATCCCCAAGGGAACGGGCGTGCTGCTGGTGCCGGTGCCGAAACGAGAGGCGCTGGCCGGGATCGCCAAGGGCGCCTCCGCCACCGAATTCCGGGACCGGTCGGATCGCGTCTGATGCGGCTCGTCGACACATCCGCCTGGATCGAATGGCTGATCGGATCGCCGACCGGCGAGGCGGTGGCCACGCATCTGCCCGAGCAATCCGACTGGCTGGTGCCGACCATGGTGCAGCTCGAACTGGCGAAATGGCTCACCCGCGAGGTGGGTGAGGACAAGGCCGATCAGGTGATCGCTTTCACCCAGCTTTGCAACATCGTGCCGCTCGACACCGAGATCGCGTTGGCGGCGGCCGAAGCCTGCCGTTCGCACAAGCTCGCCACGGCCGACGCCATCGTCTTCGCCACTGCCCGTGCGCAGGATGCCATCTTGATCACCTGCGACGCGCATTTCGACGGGCTGCCGGGCGTGACGCTGATCGAGAAGATCAACCCCTGAACCCCGGCCTCTCATCTCAGGCCATATGCTCATTGAGCTTGCGGACCATCACCGCCTCGATCTCGGGCAGGCATTCGGCGGCGATCAGCGGGTCGACCCCGCGCGCCCGCGCCATGGCGAGGGCAGCATTCATGTCCCAGCCGATGACGGCGCCACCGCCCATTCCGGTGGCGAGGCGAAGCTGCCCGGTCAGGCGCTGTGCCAGATCCCAGACCTGCCAACCTTCCAGCGTTTCCGGACGGTTCAGCCGCGCCGGGCAGTCCGGGCACGGGCCTTGGCAGGCTTGGCAATAGGCGTCGCCCCCACCGAAGTGCCAGTCGGCAAGGGCGCAGAGGCGTTTTTTTCCGCGTCCAGCATCAGGTGCGGCGCGAGGCAGCGGGTCTGGAAGCCCTCGAACACCGGCCAGATGTCCAGAAGTGCGTCGATGCCTTCCGGGGTGACGGGAACGGGATTGCCGTCGGCATCGCCGACGCCCTCCCAGCCGGTGAGCACGCGGCGGGCGACGGCCTTGGCCATCACCAGCGCCTGCTCCTCCTTGCTCGCCCCCTCGGGCAAAGCCTCGACGGCGGCATCGTTGCGGGCGGCGACCATGATCGCCGTGGTGACGGGCAGGACGTGCAGGCGCAGGCCAGAGCCGAGATCGAGCCATTTCGGCGCGCTGGAAAGGTCGAGACGGATCATCAATAGGTCTCCACATCATTGACGAGAACGGCGGTGCACATCCGCCCGAGCGTGGTGTCGCGCGCGGCCTGCCAGTCGAAGCTGGCCTGCACGCCCTGTGGCCCGCCAATCTCGATGCGCGGGCGCGGCAGGTAGACGGCGTGGACGGTGACAGTCAGGCTTTCGCCCGAGACGAGGCTGTAGGAGAACTCCAGCTCGCAGGGCGTGCCGTTGATCGCCTGCGTCACCAGCGTCGTATCGGCGAAGCGGACCTCGGTGCGGCCGGTCAGCGCGGCGATGGAGGGATCGGCGCCGTCGATCATGCCGTCGGCGCGGATGGTCTCGATCCGGTCAAGATTGTTGGCGTAGGTGATCTCGGTCGAGATCACGTTGCCCAGAGCGGTGCCGTTGCGTTTGATGGCCCCGTTGAAATGGCCAAAGCGGATCAGGTCGAGTTCGGCGGGCGTGCCTGCACTGCTGGTCGTGGCCACCGTCTCGCCCTGCGCCACCAGCCGCGCGGTGGCGGTCAAGAGGCCCGAGCGCTGCATCTGCCAGGAGAGCTGGTCCAGGACCACGCCGGAATACATGGCGTAGCGCGGTACCTCGGGCATGGCTGTCTCGATGGACATCGAGGGCAATGTCCAGGACCCGGACTGGAACGTGTGGGTGAAGGGGCCGGGCGCTGTTCCCGTCGTGGTCGGGGCACCGAAACCCGCCTTCAGCCAGAAGCCGAAGGCCTCGGCGTCGATCGGCACCACCACGTCGCCATCCGCCGTGACCGCATCCTTGACCGGCGCAAGAGGATCACGGCCGTAGCCCAGCAGTTCCGAGTTCAGCAGTGGCTGTTCCGCCCCCAGCGAGGTGCTGGCGAAGGGCATCCGCGTGTAGCCGCTGCCGGGCGGCGTGCCGTAGACAGTCTCGAACGCGAGCGCCATCCGCGCCCGCACTCCTTGCGCGCGTGCCATGTTCGTCTCCTTGGATTGTCGGGATCAGGCCAAAGGATCGGCCGTGGAGTGAGGCGGATCAGGCGACAGTCCGGTGGACTGTCGTCCCGCCGAACGCAGCACCCGCATTGCCAGTGGTGTCAGCCAAGCGGGTCCGAAACGGAGTAATGTAGAATGACCGGGATCACCGCGGCCTTCAGGCTGGCCGCGCCGTCCACCGGCAGATCAACCGGCTGCGGCGCCTCCGCCTCGACCCAGTCGCACAAGCCCCCGAGCGTGCGGTCGGCGGCGAGCGCCGTGCCGATGCTGGCGCAGAGCGCATCAAAAGCGGCGTCCCGGCTCGCACCCTGCACCACGGCCTCGATCTCGGCGCGGTGCTGGTAGTAGTAGGTGAGCGGCGACAGCGTTACCTCGGGCTCGCCGGGTTCTCCGTCGCGCAGGATCAACAGCCCGGCTGCCGGCACGCGCTCGGGCAGCACCTCGCCGCGCAGGGCGGTGGCGGGCAGCGCCGAGAGTCGCGCGTGCAGCGCGACGAGGATGGTTTCGCGGGTGGTGGGCATTTCACGGGCCTTGGCTCAATTGTGACTTCTGCGACGGAGGTCGATATGCTAAGGGTAATACCTGTGAATAC
Organism: Paracoccus sp. (in: a-proteobacteria); assembly: GCF_039808215.1. GTDB lineage: Bacteria > Pseudomonadota > Alphaproteobacteria > Rhodobacterales > Rhodobacteraceae > Paracoccus. The sequence continues at coordinate 8,351 of NZ_JBDHSP010000058.1, read as the reverse complement.
TCATCCGGAGTCGTCTCGATGAACGCCGTCCGCCCCATCGCCGTGAAACTCGATCAGGACACCCGCGACCGCCTCAAGCGGCTGGCGGATGCGAAGGACCGCTCCACCCACTGGATGCTGCGCGAGGCAGTGTCGCAGTTCGTCGAGCGCGAAGAGAAGCGTGAGGCGTTTCGTCAGGCGGGGCTTCAGGCTTGGGAAGAATATCAGGCTACGGCCAAGCATGTCACCCATGACGAGGCCGATGCCTGGCTTGCGAGGCTGGAAGCAGGCGAAGACGCGGCCGCTCCTGAATGCCACAACTGATCTGGTCGCCCGCAGCCCTGCGGGATGTCGAAAGGCTTTACCGCTTCCTTGCCGAGAAGAACCCCGATGCCGCGCGCCGTGCAGCCAAATCCATCCGTGAGAGCATGAACATCCTACGCCACCAGCCGGGTGTCGGGCGGCCGGTCGAAGATATGGACCCGGAGTTTCGCGAATGGCTTATCCCGTTTGGCGACAGTGGCTATGTGTCGCTCTACCGGTTTGATGGCGAGACGGCGGTAGTATTGGCCGTGCGCCATCAGCGCGAGGCGGGCTATTGACGGCGTAAAGGAAGGTCAGCCCTTCCCGTCCACCCACCCCGCCACGATCAGCCCCGGCACCGCATCGCGCGCCCGTTCGGCGTCGCGCGCGAGGTTCAGCCGCTTCGGCAGCCTGACCTGCGGGACCAGCAGGAAGATCGGCACGGTGGTCAGCCCGCGACCGGTCTTCGAGCGCGACGCCACCGCGCGACCCTTGGTGTTCAGCCGTCCCTCGGCCACCAGCAGGCTCGGACCCGTCCGGCGATAGACGAAGCGCAGGCGCAGGCCGGTGCGGCGCTCCCATTCGCCGGGCGTGATCCGGCCGCCGCGCGTGGATTTCCCCGCCGCCGCCGTGGGGATCGTCAGCCAGAACCCGGCTTTCGAGCGGATCAGCGGGCCGGTGTCATGCGCGCCGACGATGAACGGGGCCTTCGACCAGACCAGTGCCGCGGCGTTCAGGCTCGGCTTGCCCTTGGGATAAGCCTCCGAGCGGATGGTGCGGGCGAGCCGCGCCCCGAGACCCGCGCTGGTGATCTGCGCGCGCCAGGCGGATTTCAGGCCGGTCCCGGCGTCGCGCATCGCCGTGGTGACGGCCTTTTCGCCGGCCCGGGTCTCGGCCGCCATGATCCGGGCGATGTCGCCGACGATGTCGATGCCGAGTTTCACGTGGGCCTCAGATCCACGGTCCAGACGAGGCGTTCGCGATCCCGGACGGGCTCGCCCTGGATGAGGAAGGCGTCGCCGTCTATCTCGATGCGGTCACCGGGGCGCGGATTCGGAACTTCGGCGACGCGCAGGTCGACGCGCGTTGTTTCCGACCAGAGCCGCGCATCGCCGAAGGAGGTCGACGCATCGGCACGCCGGGCGACGACGCGCACCAGCACCGGCGTGCCGCCGTCGGCGATGTAGACCGCATCCCGGCCGATGTTGGGATCGGCGAAGAGCGCGCCGACGGCGGCGGCAAAGGCGCTCATCAGAACGAGGCGTTCAGGCGCACCCGGCCAATGGTATCGCCTGCGCCGCCCGCCACCGCTACGACGGCCACGCCAATCAGGGTGTTCGAGGTGGTGGTCTTGGTCGCTTCCTTGGCGGTGTTGTCCCAATAGATCTTGTCGCCGACCGACCAGGCCTGCGATGCCACCTTCTTCAGATCGAAGACGCCGATAAGCGCGGTCTCGACGCTCTCGCCGAGAGCCGCGGTCCCGGCGGCCACGCCGAAGATGGAGCCGACGAGCAGGCCATCGCCGGAGGCGACGGCATAGGGCGCGGTCAGGGTGATGGTGTTGCCGGGCTGGACGTAGTTTTTCATGGGGGATGTCCTTCTTGAAAGACGAAGGGCGGCCCCTCAGGACCGCCCGCATGTCAGGTTTGCGAATAGGGCACGGCTTACGCGCCGGCATTCTTGTAGAGGCCGCGCCAGTCGATGGCCTTGGCGCCGAAGTCGAGGCGGCACTTGATCTCGACGCCGTCGACATCGAAGCCGTTGCGGGTCTCGATATAGGCGCCCTGCTGGCCTTCCAGATAGGCGTACTCGATGGTGTCGATCTGGGCCGGAGAGGCCGCCAGATACCAGGCGGTTTCGCTGGCCGCGTCGAGCCGGGGCTCGCTGATCGGCGCCAGCGTGCGGATCGACTGCGGCACGACGTTCCCGCTCTGGGCGGGGACGAGGTTCTGGGCGACCAGCTGCTCGGCTTTCAGTTCCAGCGAGGCGGGTACGATCAGATAGGCGGGGCGGATGTTCAGCACCGTCTTCTTGTCGAGCCCGGTCTGTTTGGCCATCGCGGCGCGGGCGGCACCGACGCTGGTCACGTCGAGCGCCGCCGCCGTGCCCGCCAGGTTCCGGTGGTTGGCATGGAACAGCGCCGTGCCGTCGGCCATCGCCGGGTTGGCGGTGATGATGCCCCAGACCACATCGCTTTCCAGCTGGGCGATGGAGTTGCCATACATCGCCGGGATCCGGGTGAAGGCGTCGAGATCGTCGTTGATCAGCACCTGGCGGGTGATCGCGACCACCCGGCCATAGGTCTTGACCTTGTAGCTCTCCTTCGACTCCCCCAGCGTGCCGCGCTTGAACTCACCGCTCTCGCCCACCTCCAGCAGTTGCGGCGCTTCGCCGAGTTGCACCCGGTGCATCGCCTTGAAGTCGGTCGCCAGCACCTGACGGCAGAAAAGCGCGAAGGTGCGCGGATAGGCGTCATAGGCCTGGCGCAGGGTCTTGTTGGTCACGGCCGAGAGGATCTCGGGGAAGTCCGAGGTCGAATGCAGGGCGCGCGTCGCCACCTCGTCGCGCGACAGGCCGCGGGTGTTGACCCCGGCAATACCGAGGCTTTCGCGGGCCAGTTCCAGCAGCGTCATGCCGCGATACTGCCGGGCCGCGTCCTCCAGCGGGAAGAGCGTCGGGCTGTAGCGGTGCAGCAGCGCCGAGGCCACCGCGTCGCGGCGGGTGATGCGTTCGTCGCGTCCGCCGAGCGGGATCGAGACATGCGGGAAGGTGCGGGTCTCGTCCGACCTGGCCGCGACCTGATCGAGGATCAACCGGCGGGATTCATCGACGCTGACCCCGCGCTTGACCAGATCCTCGGCGAAGCCGCGCTCGAGGTTCAGCCGCCCCGCCAGATCGTAGATGGTGGAGACGCGATCACGCTCGGCCTCGCGGGCGCGGGTGACGATCGCCTCGGTGTCGGGCGTGCCAGGGGCGTTAGTCTTCGGCAGTTTCGGCTGCGCGCGGGTCTCGACCCCGGCACCCTGCGCCTCGGTCGTGGTGGCCTTCGGCTCGGTCATGGTGGTGTCCTCGGTATCATTCGGCTCGGTCGGCTGGTTGGCGGTGGGGTTCGCGGCACCACCCGCCGCAGGGTTGGTCTGGTCGGTCATCGGGGATGCTCCTTGCTGAATGGGGGCGTCCCGGCGGTGAAGGACGCAGTCGTGTTGTTCGCCCTTGGCGCGAAAGCCAGCAGCGGGATCGGCGCCGACCGGCACGGCCGAGATCTCGAAGGGCGTCCAGTCCACCGCCCGCCACAGCTCGCGCCCGCCATCCGGTTTCGAGATGTCGAAGCGGTGGACCTGATAGCCAATAGAGACAGCGCGGATGTGCCCGGCTTGGATGTCGCGCCAGATCGGCTCGACATCGGTGCGTTCGCTGATCCGCACTTGCGCGATCCCGCGACCGTTCTCGATCCGCGCCGATCCCGGCACGACCGAGCCGATGACGGCGTCGAGCGTGTCGATCTCATGCACCTTCAGGAAGGGCGCGCCCGCGTTCAGCCGTTCCAGCCGGACATGGGCTGGATCGAGGCTCAGTTCCTCGTCATAGGGCTCGCCGAAGAAGCTGGCGCGACGGACGCGGGCGCCGGCCGACCAGACCACCTCGACGGTGCGGGCGTCATTGTCGACGCTGTTCGGCGCAAGCTCCGCCGACCGGCGAAGCGCCGGCAGTTCGATCATCGTGTCCATGGGGTCAGTCCTGTTGGGCAGCGTCTGGTTGCGCAGGATCGGCGCCCGGATCGCTGGTCTGGGCGCTGCCGGTTTTCGTCACCCGGCGCGGATCGCTGTCGAGCACCAGCCCCAGCTCGTCGAGCCTGGCGTTGGTGGCGGCGATCTCGGCCAGCACCGCGTCCGGGTTGTGGCCCTGCCGGGCGATGGCCTGCGCCAGCGTCATGGTGCCGGAGCGGATCGCCAGCAGGTCGGCCATCGCGTCCTTGTAGGGATCGACGGCGTCGAATTTCGGCGGCGACCATTCCACCGGCACATCCGGCGTCGGGATCTGGCCCGCCGCCCATGCGGCCTCGATGAACCAGCGCCAGACGGGCTGACACAGCATCGGAATGAACAACTGCCACTGCACCGCGTCGATCATCCGGCGGAACTCCACGAGCCCCGCCCGGATCGAGGAATAGTTCACCTGGGACAGGTCCCCGGTCAGCAGCTCATAGGGCACCCGGAACCCGGCCGAGATCGTGTGCAAGTTGGCGCGCTTGTATTCGCCATAGCCGCCCGTGGCGGCGGGCTGGTTGAAGCGGATGTCCTTGCCGCCGCGGGCATAGGCAATCAGCCCCGGCTCGAACTGCTCGACCCGGTTGCCATCGGCATCGACCACGGCGGGCGCGATGCCCTGCTGCGCCTCGTCATCGCCGAAGACGATGGCGGTGACGCAGGCCTCGGTCTTCTTGCGGACCAGTTCCGCCACCTCGTAATCGTCGAGATCGCGCAAGCTGCGGATCACCGGCGCACCCCAGGGAACGCCACGCGCCTGCGTGCGCTGCTTCTCGTAGACATGGGCGATGTCGCTGGCTGGAACCGGGCGACTGTCGAACCCGCCACGCAGCGCACCGTGCGCATCGCCGGGGTGTTCGCTGTGCAGCCAATAGGCCCGACGCTTGCCGAGGGCGTCGAACTCGATCCCCTGCACGATGCGCGCGGCTCCGTTGCCGCTGGTCCTGGTGGCGTCGAGGAAATCGGCCTCCAGCACCTGCAATTGCAGCGGCACCGACAGTCCGTCCGAGGATCGGCGAAGACGGCGACGCACCAGCACCTCGCCCGCTTCCACCATTTCGCGGCAGATCAGCGTTTGCAGCCCATAGAAATCGAGCTGGCCGTCGGCGTCGCAGGCCTCGGTCCAGCGGGTGAAGAGATCGTCGACGCGGCGGTCCAGCGCCTCGTCGCCGCTGGCGGCGCGCGGCATGATGCCGGCGCCGACGACGTTGTTGACCAGCACCGCCACCGCCTTGGCGGCATGCGGGTTGTTGCGCACGAGATCGCGCATCCGGTCCCGCAGCAGCGCCCCGGCCATGCCGATCTCGGTATCGGCCGAGGATCCGGGCGCGCGCCAGCCATCCGTCCGTCGACCCTTGGACGCGCCATCGTAGCCGCGTGTCAGGGTCTCGAATGCCTGACGTGCCATCACGCGGCGGGCCGCCATGCGCGGGGCCACCGTGGCAATGGCGTGGTCGAACCAGCTTGCCATCAGCGATCCCCGCGGCTGAAGCCCGCCAGCCCGGCCACCGGCAGCGGCCTTCCGGCACCCGCAATGGCCCGCTCGATTGTGCGGATGCGGGCGAGCAGGTCCTCGGCCGAGCCGTAATCCACCGACTTGCCGTCATAGCTGACCCTCGTCGTGCCACTGGCATAGGCCCGGCGCAGCGCCGAGAGCTCGGTTTCCGTCCAGTCGGTCATGTTCAAAACCATCCTCCGCGCCGTCCGAGCCAGTCGGAGCGGCGCTTGCCCTGCGGGGCCTGTCCCGGCCGGTTGATCTGCCCTGCGGGGTCGGTGCCGGTGGGGGGCGCCCCGAGCTGATCCTCGAGATCGCGCCATTTCTCGTCAGGCCAGCGATCCGCGCCCGCGATCCAGGCGGCGGCGCGGGCATAGACCCGGCAATCCAGCGCCTCGTTCCGCTCGCGCAGCTTCTGCCATTCCAGCTTGGCGAAACCCCGTTTCGTGCGCACCGTCACCAGCTGCTCGGCCACGACCTGTTTCAACCATTCGCTCTCGACCCATGTCGGCAGGTGGATCGTGCCGGGCGGGAACGCCGCCCCGTCAGCCATCTCCTCGTCGGTCGGCCGCTCCAGCCGCAGGTAACGGTAGGTCTCGGCCTTGAATGTCGAGACCGCCACGGTCCAGAGCCGGGCGCCGCGGCGCAGACGTTTCCCACCCTCGGTCGCATCGACAAACGTCGGCCCCGACACCGGGCTCGAGCGGTTGAACCCCTCGACGCCCTTCACGGGGGCCACCTGCGCGAAGCCGGTCTTGCGCGACCAGGCATAGACGGCTGGCGCCTCGTAGCCGGTGTCGATGGCCAGCCGCGCGATCCTGAGATGCGCGCCGCGCTCGTGCGGCCAGCTTCGATCCAGCAGCGCGGTCAGGTCGCCCCACGCTTCATGCCGGTCGGGTCCACCTTCGACGACGACATGATCGACGAGCCAGCTTTCCAAACCGTGACCCCAGGCCCAGACGTCGACCTCGATCCGGTCCTTCTGCACGTCGGCCCCGGCGGTCAGGAACAACCCGCCTGCCGGCACGATGCCAGGTTTCCACGCCTCGCGGCGGTCGTAGAGCCGCTGCCAGTCCGGGGCCTCCCCGGTCTCGACCCATGTCTCGCCGAGGATCGTGCTGCGGAACGCCTTGATCGCCTCATCCGACCCTTGAGCCGCCTCCCAGCCGCGGGCGATGCGCGGCCAGCTCAGCCAGCCCACCGGCGAATAGAGCGCCGAGAGGTGGTAGCCGACCGTGGTGGGGTCGGCGGTGGTGGCGGTCGCCCGCCATGCACCGCCCTCCAGCATCGCCGTCTTGTGGTGCTCTGCGATGGGCTGATCACAGCCCTCGCAGATGTATTCGGCCGTCTCGGGCTTGCCCTTCTGCCAGCGCAGCCGGTCGAACTTCAGCCATTGCATCGCCCCGCAATGCGGGCATGGCACGAAGTAGCGGCGCTGGTCCGATGCCTCGAACTCGCGCTCAATGCGTGACAGCCCCCGGATCGTGGGCGTCGAGACCAGCAGCACCTTGCGCCGGTGGGCGAAGGTCAGCGACCGCGCTTCGGCCAGCGTGACCGGGTCGCCTTCCTCGTCGGCCGAGGCCGGATAGGCATCGACCTCGTCGAGGAAGATGTAGCGCGCCGGGGTGGAGCGCAGCCCCACCGCCGAGTTCGCCCCGGTCATGATCAGGATGCCGCCCGCGAACTCCTTGGACAGCATGGTGTTGCCCGCGTCGCGGGAGCGCGCGGGCTTCACCCGCTCGCGCAGTTCCGGGCTTTCGTCGATCAGCGGGTCGATCCGCTGGCGCGAGTTGCGCTTGGCCAGTTCCACCGTCGGCTGGACCGCCAGCATCGGCCCCGGCGCCTGGTGGATCGCGAACCCGATCCAGTTGTTGCCCGCCTCGGTCGCGCCGACCTGCGCGGCCTTCATGAACACGATCCGCTGCGTGGGATCCCCCGGCGACAGCCGGTCCATGATCTCGCGCATGTAGGGCGTGCGCACCGTGCGATACCGCCCGGGTTCGGCCGAGGCGCGGCCCGAAAGCATCCGGTGCCGGTCCGCCCATTCCGAGACGGTCAGGTCCGGGTCGGGCCGCAGCCCCGCACCCCAGGCGCGGAGGATCTCGCCCGCGCCGTCGAAGTCCGTCAGCGCGTCATCTTCACCGGAAGTCGGGCCGGACCTCGGCAAGCTCGTCGAGGTGGGCACGGACATGCTTTTCCAGAACCTTCTGCATCGCGGCCGGCTCCACGCCCAGATCGGCCGCCATCAGCGCCGCCGACCGCGCGGGCCAGTTCACCCACGCGTCCCGCACCTCGCGCGCCAGCCGGAACACCAGCGACAGCGCCCGGACCCGCTCGATCAATTCCCCCTTCAGCTTCTGGAGCCGGATGCGCCGCTCCTGCGCCTTCAGCACCTCGTTGGCGGTCTTCGCCTGCAGGAACGTGGTGCCGCCACCGACGGCCGGGACAGCCAGCCCGTTCGTCGCTCCGGACGCGCCACTGGCGCCTCCGGTTTCGTTTTCGCGAAATCGCTCCTCACCCCGCAGCGTGTCGTGGACCGCCTGGATCGCCGCCTCGGGGACCGGCTTCAGTTTCGGGGCGGGAGCCTTCCGGGTCTTCGACGGGTCGGTCGTTTCCGCCCGCCGGGCGTCGCTGGCCACGGCGTCAATGCTGCCATCGGCGAACAGTACCAGCCGCTCGGCCCCCTTCGCCTTCTGGATCGCGCCGCGCGACAGCCCGGCATGGGCGGCATGCGTGTTTCGCGTGATGGCGGGCAGTGATTTCAGATGATGGCGGGCGCCCGTTTCGCGCGATGACGGGCATTGATT
>NZ_JBDHSP010000057.1:0-20432 GCF_039808215.1 Paracoccus sp. (in: a-proteobacteria) | reverse complement strand
CCACTTGCCCTCGCGAAAGCGTTCTCCCGATCCGGCTGCGGCCGGATTTTTCCGTTGTTTTCGAGGGTTATGCGGGACCGGCTGTTAACCGCCCCCGGCACCAGGAGGCTCGAAAGCGTTCTCTCCGGGTCGATATTCTCCGGACCTGTTAACCGCGCGCGATTCGGTTCAGTCTCGTAAGTATAGGAAATCAATGGTATCTCCCGTTCCTCACGAACTTAACCGTTCGAAAAACCAAATCCCCGGCGCGCGGGACCGGCATCGAACATCGGTGCTGTTCAGGTGACATAGTCGGACGCTGCTGCGCCCTCATATAGCGCCCTGATTGATGTCGCTGCGGATACTGCCGCACGCGTTGCCACTTCCTTCAGGTCGAGGACGCGGAACGTGTCGCCGATCTTCGCCACGGCCTCGATCCGGCGATACTGATCACCAAAGCGTTCGGCGTACTGCGCCAGCCCCTTCAGCTTCGGTATCGCGTCGCCGAACTGAATCCCGTGCGGATCCACGATATCGGCGGCTACGGTTCCATCCCCCTGCTGAACGAGAAAAACGAAGTCCGGCCGGACGATCTTTGGCTCCCCGCCGTCTTCATAGAGGATGCCGAGCGAGTCCTGGCTGGCCCGCGACGGGTTCCGATACCAGGCCATGGTTCCCGACCGCGCGAGTTCTGCGCTCACGACTTCGCCCTCCCAGGAGTTGAGGTCCTCGGGGAACATGCCCTTCTCGTCGCAAAGCATGTGCATCTCGAATGTCGGGAGCGGCGTTTCGGACCCGTTCGCCTCGCGGATTGTCGTGGCCTGCATCCAGGACGTCGGGCGCGCCAGGTCCACATCCATCGGATGCGCGCTCATCTCCCTGATCTGCCGGTAGACGTCCTGCCGCTCATCCGACAGATCCTTGATCTCGACCCGGAAACGGGTGAGCCATTGATTGGCCAGTTTCTCGGCCTCGGCTTCCAGCGTTTCGCGAACCTCCGGGATCAGCCCCAAGGCCGCGACCGTGACATGGGCGTCGATCAGCGCAGCTTCCATGTCGTCCGTGTCGCCTTCGTTCCGTGCAAGGTAGTTGCTGTAGGATGTGGCGAGATCGGGGCCGATCGTGCGTCCGGCGCGGCGGTAGGCATCCTCGATCACGGCGTAGTCGGCTTCTTCGAGGAAGTCGTCGAACGACATCTCCCCGCCCTTCAGATCGGCCTTCAGGCTCTTGCCTTCGACGGTCAGGACCGACTTTCGGGCAGTCTCGATTTCCACCTTGTAACGCGCCCGCACGCCGTCGAGCACCTTGTGCATCTCGGCATGGGCCGCCTTGCCGGCGTCCGCCAGCAGGCCATCCACGGCAAGCTCATGCGCCAGCGACGTGAGCCGCTTCACCGGTCGGGCGTGCCGTTTCGGCAGGGTCTGCGATGGCAACGAGAGCAGCTTGTCCCACACCGCCTCGGGGATCGCCGGGTTCGGCTTCAGCTCGACAGGGTTGATCAGCACCCGGCGGCCCGGCAGTTCCTCGCCGCCATCGCCACCGGACATCAGCGCCTTGGCGACGTCCTTGACCGAGGTTTCGTCGAAGAACGGCAACAGGCAGTCCACCGAGTTCAGCCGTTCATTGCCGGGGATGCGCCGGGCAAGCGGCGTGCGCACCATGCGGCCCAGAAGCTGGGTGATATGCGTCCTGTCCCGCGCGGGCCGGAACGAAACCATGACCTCGGCGCGCGGGCAGTCCCAGCCGGTGCTGATGGCGTCCTTGGCAATCAGCACACGGACCCAGGCCGATTCCTGTACGCGCTCGGGCGGGATGTAGGGCACGGTGTGGCGCCCGAAGGTCTGGGCGCTGTGCTCGCCGAACACATGCGCCACCGCATCCTCGGGCAGGTCCGGCCACTGCGCGTAGATGGTGTCGAGCGCCTTGCCGATGTCATCGTGTTCCGGCGCGTTCGGCACCTGCAGCACCATCAGCGGCTGCACGGTTCCCGCGTCATCCTGCTGCTCGCCATAGGTCGCCCAGGCTGCCGAGATTTCCTTCAGCCTGTCGGTGCCGCGGCGGACCAGCACGGTGTCGAACTGGCCGGCCTCCTTTGGCACATCGAGGATGATCGTGTCTTTCAGCAGGCCCGACGCCTGAACCTTGGCGGAATCCACCACAACGTTCGGCAGGGTCGCGCGGCCCTGCATGTCGGTCATCGCCGCGTTGAACCGCTCGACCGTGGCCGAGATGCCCCAGACGACCGGGATGCCGGGAACGGGCCCCGATCCGTTGATCAGCCGCTTGACGATGGTGGTCTTCTCGCCCGCGCCGGTCGCAGCGCGCATGCCGCGATGCGCCTCGTCCAGCACCAGATAGAGCGTCAGCGCCGGGTCATCGATGGTGTTCTGGATCGTGTCCCAGATGGTGAAGGACCGGCTGTCGGGCATCAGCCGCATCTGGCCGTCCTTCTCGATCCCCTCGTCGTCGGGATCATGCCCGCGCACCAGCAGGCTCGACTTGCCGAGCTTCTGCGTGTTCAGGAAGTAGATCTTCCCCGGCTCCAGCGCCTCGCGCTGGAAGGTGTTCTGCACCACCACAAGGTCCGAAAGTGTCAGCCGGTCCGACGCTTCCAGCAGACGGAAGCGCGACTGTTCGTTCAACGAGGGGTCGTCGCTGAACCAGATCACCACGGCGCCGGGGTCGGGCTCGATGTCGTAGTTGTCGTCACCGTGAAACAGCGCCTCGAACACCGCCGCCGCCATGACGGTCTTGCCCGCGCCCGTGGTGGCCGTCAGCGAGAAGGCATGCCTGTCGCCATCCTCGCGCCAGCGCCGCGACGCCTTCTTGAGGTTGACGAGCACGTTCTCGACGGCTTCTTCCTGATAATCCTTCAGCGTGAACTTCATGACTCAGCGGCCCATCGAGAAACGGAAGTTGGAAAGGTAGGACTCGTAAAGCCGCACCGGCTCGACGCCGTCCGGCAGGGATCGGGCCACCGCCTGAAACCGGCGGTCGTCGTCCGTGACCACATAGGCGATGCGCAGACCGCCTTGCGCGGCGACCGCATCGCAGAAGTCGCCTGCCTGGTCCAGATCGACCAGCAGGCCATAGGTATCGGCAACCTCCCATCCGGCGGCCGGCAGGTCGTCGATCCGGCGGCCTTCCGACCCCGCCCGCATCCACAACAGCGGCGCGATGCGCTGAAAGGCGAGGTTGTGGCCGACCGCGACCGGGGCCTCATAGGTCAGGGTGAAGAACTCGGCGTTTTCCTCGAACCCCTCGGCCATCGGGAATTCATCGGTGAACTTGTAGTCGCCCGCGATGTCCTTGCCCTCCGGCGTCTTGCCGGTGATGGCGGCACTGACGCGCGGCTTGGTGATGTAGTCGCAGATGCCCCACTTCTCCCAATCCGGATCGCCGGGGCGCAGGCCCGCCTTGCGAAGCGCCGCCTGTTCGTCGGCCGCCACCTCGTTGTTGGTGACCGAGATGCATTGCCGCCGCCCGCCATCCTGCCGGTTCAGCCGCATGACGGCATGGGCCGTGGTGCCGGAGCCGGAGAAGAAGTCGAGGATGATGGCGTTGGGTTTGCCTCGAACAAACAGGCGCAAGACATCCTCAACAGCATAAAGACTCTTCGGGAAAGGAAATTTTCGGCCCGGCAATAAAGCGCGAACAGTTTTCGTCCCATAATGTTCAGCATTGTGAGAGCGAAGGTTCCATTGCGTCGGTGGTGCTTTTGCGCCAGCCTCCTCATAATAGGCAATCACCGAGCCATCCGGATTATACCCCTCGGCTATAGCCCTTCCTTCTTCAATGTCGGCGATAGGGCCGCTTTTTAGGTACTGAATGATGTATGGCTGTGGCTTACCAGGTTGCGCTCTGCCTGCTCTGGCGTAACCCTTTCTCCACCTATCGATGAAGGTTGGCCCTGTCACTCCCCAGTTCATCTCCGTGCCATCGTCTCGCACAGGAAAAACCGCAACGCAGCCGGGGCGTGGCTCCACATCCAGTCGATCTTGCTCGTGTGGGATCGGCTTGCCAACTTCTTCGATTAAGCCGGTCGTCTCGCTTACATAAATCGGATAGAATTGTGCTGGGCGTGTCCTTCTAACCGATGAAAGGTCGCGCCGACGAGCCGTTTGCCAATCTAGGCCGATTTTTTGAGCATTTTCTTCTTCACCATTCTCGGTGTCCTTTTCCACTCCGTCGATCGGCCGACTTCCCAGAATTGGAGATGTGGTCGGAGTAACATCTTGCGAGCCAAACCGCGCAATAAAAATGTATTCATCAACGCGTTTAAATCCCTCGCTGACGCCAACTCCTTTGGGATTGATCTGTGTAGAGATCATCCTGATTCTCGCTTCCGGAAGCACTTGTTCCAGAAGTAAGCCCAGCCTGAGATATTCCTTCTCGTCAATGGTGACGATCAGTACGCTGTTGTTGGGGTTCAGCAGCTCCACCGCCAGCTTCAGCCGCCGCTCCATGAAGGCCAGCCATTTGGAATGGCGATACAGATCCTCGGATTCGACGTAATCGTTGTTGTACTTCCAGTCCCGCGCCCCGGTATTGTAGGGCGGGTCGATATAGATGGCGTCGATCTTGCCGCGATGGGTATAGGTCAGCGCCTCCAGCACATGGAAGTTCTCGCCGTTGATCACGCTGTGAAAGGGCTTGTCGCCGCCGCGCTCCACCTTCCCGGTACTGACAAGGCCGGGATAGATGTAGTCCCGGAACTCGGCCACCACGACCAGATCGGCAACCGCGACCTCGGCCGTCTCGGGGGCCTCCGCGTCAATCAGCGCCAGTTGCGCGCGTTTCGCGGCCCCCCGGCCGGCAAGCCGCGTCACCCGCCACAAACGCTGATCGCCGCGCGCGCCCGTTCCGCGCGGGGCCAAGATGCGCACCTTGTCGCCCCGCCGCACGGGCCGCCCCGGCAATTCCACGCTTTCGGGCCGGTGCCGCTCGAAATTCAGCCCGAAGGCCCGCCGCGACGCCAGCGCCCTGAACTCCCGCTCAAGCTCTTCCCCCAGCGCGCCGTCCCTGGCCTTGGCCCGCGCAATCAGATCCGTCAGACGCGACATGCCCGGCCCTCGTTCCCTTCAGTGCTACCGTGATGCCCCACGCGCGACGTTCCGCACAAGACATCAGCGCGCCGGGCCGCGGGTGGCCGATGCAAGGGTAAGGTGGTGGGGATCGCGTTCGCGGCTGTCATCAATACTTCGTCCTGTCAGGCGGCGACGAACTTGCCGAACGCCCTGCGAAAATGAGCTGACAGAACCGCCGTTTACCCGCGCAGACTAAACCGGGGGGCGAGGATGGCGCAAGCCGAATGGCGAACGGCGCTTGTAATCCTCGCGCGGTCACTACACGAGAACGGATAGTCCGCTTCCCCGGTTTTCAGAATAGCGATGTCTGGCCGGTGTCGTCCACCCGCAGGACGCCAAGCAACTGCCACGTCTGCGGACGCTTGGCCATGTTGCCGACACAGAACAGCATGCCCTTCCGAGGGTATTCTTCGTTGAACATCTTGCTCATCCAGTCGAGTGCCGCCTGGTCGGTTCCCTCCCGCCGGCGGCCGTTGAAGAACATCGCATGCGCCTCCCAATCGCCGTTTGCGCAGTCGTGCACTCCGGTGGCATCCTCGAACTTGAAGCGGAAATCGTAAGGACTGGGTTCGAGCGCCTTCAGCTGTTCGTCGAAGAACGACCCCTGACGCGCGGCTTCAGCATAGGTGCGCCGTTCCTGCTCGATCTCTTCCGGCTTCTTCGCTTTGAAGAAGAACCGGGTTTTCTGCGGCCGGATCAGTGCCAGTGACCTGCCTGCCGTCTCGGCCTCCTTTATGGATGCTGACACGAGTGGGTTGAGAAATGGAGCACGATCTTTCTGGGGCATGCTGCCGTCCACGGTGATGCTGTCTTCCATCACATGGCAACTTTCCACACGACGATCGCTGGTGGGAGGGCGATATTTGAAGTCGACCCACTCCCACCGCTTGAACGCGGCGCCGTCGGCGAGATGCCGGAAACGGATCGGGAAAAGCCTCTTGAACTCGCCATGGGCGGTCACCCCGGCGCAGCAGACCGTCTCCCCGTGGTTGGCGCTACGCTGCGGTAAGGCCTTCACCAGGATGGAAACGCGGGAGCTTTGAAGCGTGACGGACATATCGATCCGGATCGTCGGCGAACAGGTTGAAAATCTCGAAGCCCGTCTCGTCGATCACTTCCTGTGCGACGATGGTCCTGTGGCAGGTTTCCGGGTCGCGCTCGAAGCAGAGCAGGCATGTCGGCGCATCCTGAACGAAATCGACCAGTTCCCGCAGCGCCTCTTGCGCCGCACTGGTTTCGATATGCGCGCCGTAGATAGCGCGGAACAGATCGAAATCCCCGGCCCGGGCAGCTTCCCTGCCTGGCTTGGGATCGCCGAGGGCGATGAAATGCGAATATTCTATGCCTTCTTCCGCAAGACGCGCTGCGAGCCTGGTCTTGGAAAAGCCGACCTTGCGCGAGACGGCAACGGCGCGAACATCGGCCAGTTTCTTGATCCCGGCCGCCTTCAGGGTTCGGACGAACCGATCGATGTCGGTCCCTTCATAGCCAATTGTGAATACTGCGCTCATGCCTGCCCCATTTTTCTTGACCCTAACACGCCCGAGTCCAGACGTGAATCCCTCGATTCACCGCGGATCGTCGCTGTTGCGCGCTGCGTCAAGCAGGCGTTTTTGCTCGGTCCAGTGTTCCGGCAGGGGCTGGCGCAGCGATTCCAGCGTCAGGCTGCGCGGTTGACGACCATCAAGGATCGCCTCGACGAGATCGGGGGCGAGCTGCGCAAGTTGCATGGTCCGCGTCAGATACGGGGCTGCGATCTTCTCGTGTGCTGCCAGTTCCGCGATGGTGGCGAACTCTCCCGAGTCCAGCATGCGCTTCCAGCGGAAGGCGCGCGCCAGCGCCTTGACGAGGGCGCTGTCAGGGCGGCGCTGGGCGGGCGCGCCCTCGGGCAGATGCATCTCCTTCCGCCCGCCGCGCTTCACGAGGCGGAACGGGACGTGGATGGTGACGGTCTCGGGGATCGGCGTGGCGTGGGTCATGCAGCTGCTCCAATGTCGGTGGTCATTTCGCGCGCCAGCCCGGCCAGCCCATCCATGCGCAGGCGGACGTTCAGGCCTCCGGTGCCGATCTCGACCCGCTCGACCAGCAGGGTCACGATGCGCGCCTGTTCGGCGGGGAAGAGTTCGTCCCACAGCGGAACCAGCCGGGTCAGCGCCTCGCGGGCGTCCGCCTCGGTGATTTCGCCATCCTGCGCCCTTGCGGCTCTCCACGTCCCCGCCACGATCTCCGGCTGGCGGAACACCGCCCGCAGCTGTTCGACAACGGCCGCCTCGATCTCGCCCGCGGGCACGCGGCCGATGGGGCACGCCCCCGCGCCATGCTTCAGCACAGTCTGGCTGACGTAATAGCGATAGAGCCGCCCGCCCTTGCGGGTGTGGGTGGGCGAGAACGCGGCACCATCGGGACCGAAGAGTAGTCCCTTCAGTAGCGCGGGCGTGTCGGCGCGAGTCCGGGCGGCGCGCTTGCGGGGGCTTTCCTGCAGGATGGCGTGGACGCGATCCCACGCTTCGCGGTCGATGATCGCGTCGTGCTCGCCGGGATAGCTTTCGCCCTTGTGGACCGCCTCACCGATGTAGGCGCGGTTGCTGAGCATCCGGTAGAGGTATTTCTTGTCGATTCGGTTGCCGCGCGGCGTTCGGATTCCGCGCGTGCCAACCTCCCGCGCCAGTTCCGTGGCCGAGCCGATCTCGAGGAAGCGGGCGAAGATCCAGCACACATGCGTGGCGGCTTCGTCGTCGACCAGCAGCTTCCGGTTCTCGACCCGGTAGCCGTAGGGCGGGACACCGCCCATCCACATGCCCTTCCGGCGCGATGCGGCGACCTTGTCGCGGATGCGCTCGGCCGTGACCTCGCGCTCGAACTGGGCGAAGGACAGCAGGATGTTCAGCGTCAGCCGCCCCATGGAAGTGGTCGTGTTGAACGACTGCGTCACCGAAACGAACGTGACCCCGTTCCGGTCGAACACCTCGACCAGCTTGGCGAAATCCGCCAGCGAGCGGCTGAGGCGGTCGATCTTGTAGACCACCACCACATCGACCAGCCCGTCCTCGATGTCGGCCATCAGCCGCTTCAGGCCGGGCCGTTCCAGCGTGCCGCCGGAGATGCCGCCGTCGTCATACTGATCGCGGACCAGCACCCAGCCCTCGGAGCGCTGGCTGGCGATGTAGGATTCGCAGGCCTCGCGCTGGGCATGCAGGCTGTTGAACTCCTGCTCCAGCCCTTCCTCGGAGGATTTCCGGGTGTAGACGGCGCAGCGCAGCTTGCGGACGGGTTTCGATTTTTCCGGCGGCTTCGTCACGTCCGGCCCCTGTGGTTCCTGAGCCCGAAGAACACCCAGCCGTTCCAGCGGGTGCCGGTGATCGCGCGGGCGATGGCCGACAACGACTTGTAGGGCCGCCCCTGCCATTCGAATCCGTCGGCGGTGACCGTGACGATCTGTTCGACGCCCTGCCACTCGCGGACGAGCCGCGTGCCGGTGATGGGGCGGTCGTGATCGGCGCGGATGCTGCGCCTCGCCCGGTCACCGCCGTCCAGTTCCTCGCCCAGCCGTTCCAGCCGCCGGATGGTCTCGGGTTTCAACCCGCCATAGGCGAGTTCCTGAATGCGATAGGCCAGGCGGGATTCAAGGTAGCGCCGGTTGAACGGCGGTGGCTCGCTGTCGAACAACTCGCGCCACTGCGCCTTCAACTCGGGCGTCGGCGTGGTCTTCAGCGCGGCCAGGCGCGCGGGGATGGGATCGGGCTTGTTCATGCATTTCTCCGGTGTGTTGGAGTTGCATGACGGCATTGGTCGGCCGGATAGTGTAGGCAACTTTCTCCGGTTTTGTCAGATACTTCTCTGCCGTTCCGCATCCGCAACCGCACCAGCCCGAGCGCCAGCAGGCCGCACAGTTCCGTGCGGCGCTCGGCGGCGGTCATCAGGTCGGGCGGTAGCGGATTGGGGCGTTTCATGCGGGCCTCGGAGCGGTCGTCTCCTCTGGCCTCTACTCACCGGCATCGCGAAACGTCCCACGGCGGCGCGGCGCGACAATGCCGCCAATCGGACTCGACTCCCGGTTGATCTGTCGAGTAGAACATAATCAGAACAAGCCGCCCGTTTGCGAGGTATCCCCGTGGGTTCCGATCTCAAGAAATTCGTCAATCCGAAGTTCCTGAAAACCGTCGATCCGGGGCTGATGCGGGTCCTGTTCGATCGCCATTTCGGCGATGAGGTGCATCCGGTCGCCTTCGACGGTGATGCCGCTGCCGTCCGGGCGGCACTCGCGAAGTATTTCGAGGAGGCGGTCACCACCTGGAACGAGGGGCTTGTCGCCGATCTGCACCGGGTGGCGGACCTCGGCAGCAACGAGGGGATGCAGATCATCCTGAACGAGGCGCGCCGTCAGGGCGTGGTGCTTTATGCCGATCCGGATCCGGACGGGGACGACCCGGCCCCGGCGAAGCACGACCCGAAGCATGTCGCGCTGCACACCTATCTGCATCACCATCGCGTCTTCGAGGCTGCGGCGGACTTCCAGGCGCTGCGTGCCCCGACAGCGCTGGCCGAGTTTCGCGGCCCCGAGCGCGATGTCGGTGCCGATCTGACCGAGGCGTTGACGGAGGCCTTCAAGTCCGCGGCGATGAAACTCTTCGCCCGCGACCTTCAGGGGGAATACTGCCGCCTCGGGCCCTACGAGGAGGACGGCGAGATCAACCTCGTGGTCAGCCACGGCGCACCGGTCGCGACGACCCCGGTGGTGGATGGCGATCGCGAGCGGATCATCCCGCTTCGCGCCGTGAAATACGCCACGCTGCGTTACTCCCCGGCCGAGGCGCGGCTGTTCATCGGCGGGGTCGTGAAGGCTCAACAGGCCGATCTCGCCGAGATCTTCGCGAAACACGTCCTCGGGCGGCCCGGTTTCTTCTCGGGCAAGGACGCGCGCGACCTCTACACGCTCGATCTGATCAGCGATGCGGGTCCGGATTTCGCCTTCGACCACCGCTACGACGAGCATATCCTGGAAGTCCGGATCGTGGCCGCAGCCGCCGACCATTTCGAATGGGACGAGGACGAGGCGAAATGGCGCTACGTCCGGACATGGGAATCGAAGGATGCGGCGGGCGCCCTTCGGCACTTCCGGGGCAGCGAGGTGCGGTTCGGCAAGGGCTGGCGGCTCGGCGAGATCACCTTCCGGGTGTTCTTCAAGACCGAGACGAAGCGGCCGGCGCAGGTCACCGTGAAACTGAAGCCGCCGGGGACACTCGCCTTCCGCCGCACCCGGTTCGAAAAGACCATCCATGCGCTGATCGCGCGCCACGGACTGGAGAAGGACCGCGATGCTGGCCTGGTTGTGGAAGCGGCTGAGTGACGGCGGTGCGCAGGTCTCGATCTCGGGTCGGGCGCTGCGCCGGTTCCCCGAACGTGAGGTCGACCGCCTGCTGCGGGCGCGGGTGCTGATCGAACAGCGGAAGGCCGACAGCTGGTCGGTCTGTGCGCACTGTGACTGTGGCCTCGACGCGCGTCCGATCCGGGACATCAACGGTGTGCTTCGTGCATGCTGTCCGCACGACGTTGCCGAGGACCTGGTCCTCGACGAGCAGGACCTCCGGAGGTTCGGTCTCGACCCTGAAAAGCTGGTCGCCAGAATCGCGGCAAGTGGGGGACTTTCGGGTGGCATAGCCCCGATCGCCGAAGGCATCTGGATGATCGGCACAGAACCTTCCGGCGTGACCGTCGCGCTCTGCCGCGATTCCTGTCTGGTCGACGCGCCCGGCGCGATCCTGTCGATCAAGGCAGCCGTCAATGGCGCATCTGCGGTCCTGATTGCTTCGGACTTCAGCACACCTTTGATATTGCGTCTCAAGGAGGCCGGTCTGTCCACTGCCGTCCTGGGCGAGGTTCTGGTTTCCGACGGCACGGGAACGGATCGTCTCGAACCGGAGCGCCTTGCCGATGCCGCTCGCACATCGGCCACCGTCACTGAGGCCGAAGCGGTACCCGAAGCGCGCCTTCGGATTTCCCGCGCGCGACGCACCGTGCACATCGACGGCCGCGACATCGTTCTTTCGCTGACCGGCTTCGACGCCTTTCTCGGAGCGGCGGAGAAGGTCGTCGCTGGCGAAGTCATGCTGACTTATCAGGAGCTTCATTCCCTCACCAACCGGGCCAGCCACCGCGATGTCATCAATGAACTGCGCGACCAGTTCGAGAAACACGGCCTGACGCGCAAACAGACGTTCGATCTGGTGAGGACCATACACGGTCGCGGCATGACGATCGGCCTGTCAAGGAGCGACATCGACGTTCGCGACTGACCCATTCCACGATTCGCCCACGATTTTCCCACGCCATTCCCACCAATGAGGGGCGGCTGCACGGCAGCCTCGGAACAACAGCAATGATGTTCCGAGGCTTCACGACATGCATCCCCCGATTTCCCCCGCCGACCTTGCCACCCTGATCGACGAGGCCGCGCTTGCCGCGCGCCGCCTGCACCGCAAGTTGGTGTTGCCCGCCGCCGATCTCGATGATCTCCGCCAGGACCTGCTGGTCGATCTGATCTGCCGGTTGCCCGGCTTCGACGCCCGGCGCGGCAGCATCGGCGCCTTCGCCAACATCGTCCTGCGCAACCAGTCGTCGCGCATCGCCATCCGTCACCACCGCCAGCGCCGCGCGCAGGGTGGGTCGCTGCTCTCGCTCGAGGTTCCGCTGGCCGGTACCCGCGAGCCGGTCGGCGACACGCTGACCGAGGACGACGGGCTTGCCGCCTGGCACGGCCAGACCTGCTGCGCCGCGGCCGTCACCGAACTGCACCACACCCTGCAGGCAGCTCTCGCGCGGCTTCCGGCCGAGGATCGCCGGTTCTGCGCGGCGTTGGCGCATCGCCCCGTGACCGCCCTCGTGGCCGAGGGTTTCGGCAGCCGGTCCGCGCTCTACCGCCGCCTCGCCGATCTCCGTCACGTCCTCACCGTCCACGGTCTCGGTCCCGCCTGGGACGATCTCGCGGCGGCCTGAGTAGAGGCGAAAGGAGGAGATCATGTTCATGGGCACCACCCCCTTCATCACGGTCCGCGCCCGCCGACCGCTCACCGAGATCGAGTTCTGCGCCTGGGTGGCGCAGGCCGTGCCGGGCGACCGGCTCGAATACCATCGCGGCTTTCTGGTTCTCGACATCTTCCCGATGTTCGCCCGGTTGCCGGATCAGCAGCGCGCGGAACTGGCACGGCTCGGGTCGCGCGCCTTCTGGGCGGCCGAACAGGGCCTCGTGCACCTGGTGCAGGAGCGCACGGGCCCCGACCAGTTCGCCTACATCGCCGTCGCCCGCCCCAAACCGAAGGCCGCAGCCGTCTCGCTGTCCGCGCTCCTGCTCGCCGAGCAGGGGCAGCCCGACCACGCCACCGGTTCGAGTGGTCGGGCTGCCGCGTGATGACCGCCTTCCAATCCCTTTTTGCCGATCATGGAGACCCTTACATGCCGTTCCCCGCGAACACCCCCACCGTCGACGACCTGCCGGGCCTCGGCTTGCAGGACATCGCCCAGCTGCCCGTCGAACTGCTGGCCATCCTGCAGCGCGACGTCGATGAGCGCATCAAGCGTGACAAGGCCGCGAAGGCTCGCCTCGATGGCGCGCTGATCGTCCGCTACGCCACCCGCGCCGCCGAGGAGCGGCAGGCGGCGGGCAAGGACACCGGCACGATCCGCTTCGACGATGGTGATTTCACCGTGGTCGCCGATCTGCCGAAGCGGGTCGACTGGGATCAGGATCGCCTCGCCGCCATGGTCGAGCGCATCCGCGCCGCCGGGGACGACCCCGCGCAGTATGTCGACATCGCCTTCAAGGTGCCCGAGCGCAAATACGCCGCCTGGCCCGATGCGATCCGCGCCGGTTTCGAGCCCGCGCGCACCGTCCGGCCCGGGACGCTGAAGATCGAGATCGTCCCGCAGGGAGGCGATCAATGAGCCTGCGCATCATTTCCGCTGACGACCGGCTGCGCGAGGCGCAGGGCAAGACCACGATGGCGCTCTTCGGGCCGAGCGGCGCGGGCAAGACCACGCTGCTGAAGACCCTGCCACCCGCCGAGACGCTCTGCATCGACTTGGAGGCGGGCCTCAAGTCCGTCCAGGACTGGCCTGGCGACAGCATCCCGATCCGCCGCTTTGCCGACGCGGTCGACATCGCCTGCGTGATCGGCGGCGCGAACCCGGCCGCCCAGCCCGAGGAGCATTTCTCGGAGGCGCATCATGCGCATCTGCGGGCGCAGCATCCCGAGCTGGCCGAGAAGATCGACACGAAGCGCATCATCTTCGTCGACAGCATCACCGACCTGACACGCCAAGCCATGGCATGGGCCAAGACCCGGCCCGAGGCGCTGTCGGAACGCACCGGCAAACCGGACACGCGCGGCGCTTACGGGCTCTTGGCGCGCGAGGTCATCGGGCTCTTGAAGCACCTCCAGCATGCGCCCGGCCGCACCGTGATCTTCGTCGGCATCCTCGAGAAGGTCGTCGACGACATGAACCGGGTGACCTGGCAGCCGCAGATGGACGGCGGAAAGGTCGCCCGCGAGCTCCCCGGCATCGTCGATCAGGTGCTGACGATGAGCCTGTTCACACAGGATCCCGGTGCGGGCCCCGATGCGCCCCCGACCTGGCGGCACGATCCCGACAAGGGCAATGCGCGCCGCCTCGTCTGCCAGTCCGGCAATCCGTTCGGCCTGCCGGCCAAGGACCGCAGCGGCCGGCTCGACATGACCGAGCCGCCCGACCTCGGCGCGCTCCTCACCAAGATCAACCAACCCCGGAAAGGATGACGACATGACCTTCGACATGAACGACGTGGAGCCGCAGCAGTCCGGCGACCTGATCCCCGACGGCACCTTCGCCAAGGTGGTGATGACGCTGCGCAAGGGCGGTACCGACGGATCGAGCGACGCGGATCGCGGGCTGCTCAAGCCCTCGAACCAGCCCGGCAGCGACGTGCTGATGCTCGATGCCGAGTTCACAGTCGCCGAGGGCCCGCATGCCCGGCGCAAGTTCTGGCAGAACTTCACCGTGCAGGGCGGGAAGCTCGACGAGCAGGGCCAGTCGATTGGCTGGAAGATCTCGAAATCGACCTTCCGCGCCATGATCGACAGCGCGCTTGGACTGAACCCCGAGGACATGAGCGAGGCAGCGAAGGCCAAGCGGGTGCTGCGCGGGCTCGCCGATCTCGACGGGATCAGCTTCGTGGCCAAGATCCAGATCGAGCCGAGCCGCAACCCCGCCTACAAGGACGCCAACAAGCTCGACCATGTCGTGCTGCCCACTGCGCCCGAATGGCAGAAGGTGATGGCGGGCGAGCCCGTGCCCGCGCAGCCGTCAAACAAGCCCCGGCCCGCCGCAGCAGCCACGCAGCCGGCGACCCCGGCATGGGGCCAGCCGCAGGCGGCCTCCGCGCCGGCGGCGCCTGCCTGGGGCGCGCCGTCGGCTCCCGACCAGCCCGCCACCCAGACCCCGCCCGCCGCCAAACCCGGCAACGGCCCGGCCTGGCTGAACCCGTGAGCCCGGACGAATGGCAGGCGCATGTCACCACGGAGGCGGCACGGGCGATGGGACGCTGGCTCGAGGCGCGCGGGCGTCTCGACCGCCCCATCGCCAGCCTGACCCGGCGCGATCTGGAATGCATGGCTTCGAACGCCATCAGCCGGTTCATCGTGCTGTCCTCCGAGCGCCGGACCGCCGCACCGGACAAGGAGGAGCGCGACACGCTGGACCTGCTGCTCATGGGGTGAGCGGCGTCTCGGAAAGGCGGCGGGGGAGCGTTTCAGCCGCGAACGGGCGGAGCCATCCTTCGCGCGCCGATCTCGCCCGGCGCGTGCCCTGCGCTCACTGCGGCCGCGAGGCCCGGGGCTTCGGCTACTGCCACGGCCTGCGCTGGGACCGTCACCCTCATTACCGCTTCTGCTCGATGGCTTGCCTGATGGCGGGCTCGGCCAACGCCAAAAGGAACCACGGCATGATCGACAAGACCGACATGGAGACGCGCGCCATCGTGGAGGCCCGCCGGATGCTCGCCGAGGCGCTGACGGAGATGGGCCTGATGGAGCCCTTCTTCGACCGCCCGGCCGCGGACATCGACCGCGTGATCGAGGCCTGCGTCGACGGCTTTCAGGCCTCGATGCAGCGCCAGTCCGACAACGGCGATGTGCCGTTCTGAGGGGGTGCGGATGCTGGTCGATTTCAACCACGGATCGGGCTTCGTCTATGGCCGCGACGCCTCTGAACCGGAACCCCTCGGCGCGCGGATCAACGGCCGCATCGATGCCGCGCTGGAGGCCGAACGCGAGGGGCAGCGCCCGCGCGACTATCTGGGCGCCAGCCGCATCGGCGAACCCTGCGCGCGGCGGCTGGTCTACGAGGTCACCCACACGCCGCCCGATCCCGGCAAGGATTTCGAGGGGCGCGTTCTTCGCATCTTCGCGGCCGGGCATGTCTTCGAGGATCTGGCGATCCGCTGGCTCCGGCAGGCCGGGTTCGATCTGCGCACGCAGACGCAAGCTGGCGGCCAGTTCGGTTTCGAGACGGCGGGTGGGCGCATTCGTGGCCATGTGGACGGCGTGATCGTCGGCGGCCCGGAGATCGGCCTCGAATGGCCTTTGCTCTGGGAGCACAAGGCGCTGAAAGCCTCGTCCTGGTCGGACACGGCGAAGAAAGGCGTGCAGCTCTCGAAGCCCGTCTACTTCGGCCAGATGCAGATCTACATGGCCTATATGGGCCTCGGGTCCGCGCTTTTCACCGCGCTGAACAAGGACACCTGCGAGCTCTACCACGAGCATGTGCCGTTCGATCCGGCCGCCGCGCAGGCGCTGTCGGACAAGGCGGTCGACGTGCTGCGCGCCGCGGACGCAGGCGATCTGCTGCCCCGCATCGCGACCAGCCCCGACTTCTTCCTCTGCCGGTTCTGCCCCTTCGCAACCCGCTGCTGGGAGGACCGGGCATGACCGTCATCCTTTCTGATACCCAAGGCCGCGCCATCGCCGCGATCCGCGACTGGTACGAGACGCGGCGGCACGACCAGCAGATCTTTCGACTGTTCGGCTATGCCGGGACCGGCAAGACCACGATCACCGCCATGGCGATCGAGGCTTTGGGGCTTGAGCCGATGACCCCGGGCGGGCTTGGCGGCGTGCTCTTCGCTGCCTTCACCGGCAAGGCGGCGCTCGTGATGACGCGCAAGGGCACGCCCGCCCAGACCATCCACAGCCTGATCTACCGGGTCTCGGAGGCGACGCCCGAAGAGATCGCGCGCGCGACCGAGGATCTGGCGGCGCTGCGGCGCGACCTGCCGCGCATGAGTCCGGCCGAGCGCGGGTTCGCAATGACGCGCATCGCCCAGCTCGAGCTGCGCCTCGAAGACATCCACCAGCCGAAGTTCCTGATCAACGAGCAGTCGATCCTGCGCGACGCGGACCTCCTGGTGCTCGACGAGGTGTCGATGGTGGGCGAGGAGATGGCCCACGATCTCATGGCCTTCGGCAAGCCCATCCTGGTGCTGGGCGATCCGGGCCAGCTTCCGCCCGTGAAGGACACAGGCTTTTTCACCGAAACTGCACCGGACGTGATGCTGACCGAGGTGCACCGCCAGGCGGGCGACAGCGCCATCCTGCGGCTTGCGACGCTGGCCCGCCAGGGGCTGCCGATCCCGGTCGGCGCGCATGACGACCATGTCTGGAAGATGTCGCGCCACGAGGTCGGCCCTGGGCAGATGCTGCAGGGCGGCCAGGTGATCTGCGGCACCAACGCGACGCGGCGCTGGCTGAACACCGCAATGAAGCGCGCGGCCGGGTTCGGCGCCGATTATCCGACAGGCGGCGGCGAGAAGATCATCTGTCTCAAGAACCGCCACGATCTCGGGCTGATCAACGGCATGTTCCTGACCCTGACCGAGGTGCGGCAGGATTCGGACGACGCCTTCGCCTTCAGCGCCATGGTCGAGACCGAGGACGGGGTGAGCCTCGGCGGACGGCAGAGCTTCTGGCGCGGCGAATACGCCGATCATGTCGCCTACGACCCCGAGCGCGGGCGACGGGAGTGGCAGATCCGGCGCGGGCTGATCGAGTCCAGCTGGGGCTACGCCATCACCTGCCACAAGTCGCAGGGCTCGCAATGGGAGAACGTCGTCGTGTTCGACGACGGGTTCGGGCGCAGCGCCGCCGACCGCAACCGCTGGCTCTACACCGCGATCACGCGGGCCGAGAAAGGTCTGGTGATCCTTGCTTGACCTCAACGACGCCAAACCGCTCGGCGGCGAGCCTCTGCGCTACGATCTCGATCTGGTGGTGGCGCGCCTGCGCGAGACCGCCGAGACTTGGGTGCCGCGCCTGTTTCCGCGCGGGCGCAGGTCGGGCGACGAGTGGCGGCTCGCCAACATCCGGGGCGACGCGCCGCGCAATACCGGCTCCTGTGTCATCACCTTGCGCGGCGCGCATGCTGGTGACTGGATCGACTTCGACGGCAATCAGGGCGGTGGCCCGATCAGCGCCATCGAGGAGGCGACCGGGCTCGACGGCCGGGCGCTGATCGTCGCGGCAGCAGAACTCGCGGGCATCGCGCCAGGCGCACCGGAACGCCGCGCACCGCCGACGCCCCCCCCATTGAAGCGCGATCCCGCGCTCGAGATCGCGCACATCCTGGCGGGTGCGGAGACGATCACGGGCTCTCCGGTCGCGCGGTATCTGACCGGACGCGGCCTGATGGTGCCCGAGGCCGCCGATCTGCTGTTTCACCCTGACCTGACCCATTGGGAGACGAAGACCGGCTATCCGGCCATGCTTGGCCAGGTCCGCGACCGCGATGGCGCGGTCATCGGCCTGCACCGCAGCTACCTCGCCACCGATAAGGTGGCGGTCACCAAGGCGCCACTCGACAAGGCCAGGAAGATGCTGGGCCGAGTGGCTGGTGGCGCGGTGCGTCTCGCCGATCTCGGCGACGGCGATCGGCTTGCGCTTTCCGAAGGCATCGAGACCGGCCTCGCGGTGATGACCGCATGCCCCGATCTGCCGGTCTGGGCGACGTTGTCGACATCGGGCCTCGAACAGGTCGATCTGCCGCCTGGCGTCCGGCGCGTGCTGATCCTGGCCGACAACGACACCTCCGGGGCCGGTCTGCGGGCCGCCGAGGCCGCCGCCCGGCGCCTGCGCGCGCAGGGGCGCGACGTGGCCGTCGTCTTGCCGCACGAGGAAGGCGAGGATTTCAACGACCTGCTGCTGCGCGAAGGGTCTGAGGCTGTCGCGGCCCTGATCGCCGATGCGGAGGCCATAACCGAGGCTGAGCCCACGCTGCTGATCGGTCAGCATCGGCCGGTCAACTATCAGGGCAGCGGCGAGGCCATCCCGACCTTGCGCGCAGACGAGGGCGATCTCGCCCGCTCGGTGGAGCGGGTGTGGAGCCTGCTGATGGCTTCGAACCGGACGCCATGGGTGTTCCGTTTCGCCGGGCAGCCGACATGGGTGGTGCCCGACGACGAGGGCCGTCCGGTCGCAACCGCGATCACCGAGGAACGGCTGCGTCACATGCTTGCGCGGCTGGCGCATTGGAAGAAGCTGAACGGCAAGGGCGAGCTGGTCGCGGCCCCGCCGCCGATCGCCGTGGTCAAATCCGTGCTGGCCACGCCCGACCCCGCTCTGCCGGTGCTGGTGGGCATCGTCAACACACCCGTCTTCGGCCGGGGCGGCACGCTGCTGACCACGCCGGGATATCATCCCGACGCGCGGCTTCTCTATGCCCCGACGCCCGGGTTCGTGGTGCCGACCATCCCGGCCAAGCCGTCAACCGCCGAGGTTGCCGCCGCCCGCAGCCTCCTGTGCGAGGATCTGCTCGGCGACTTCCCGTTCGTCGGTCCCGCCGAGATGGCGCATGTGATCGCGCTGCTGCTGCTCGGCTTCCTGCGGGGCATGATCGACGGGCCGACCCCGCTGCACCTGATCGAGAAGCCCAGCCCCGGCTCCGGCGCCACGCTGATGGTCGATGCCGTGGCCACCATCCTTACCGGTTCGGGCGCGAGCGTCATGACCGAGGGGCGCGACGACGACGAATGGCGCAAGCGCGTCACCGCGAAGCTGCGCCAGATCCCCGCCATCGTGCTGATCGACAACCTGCGCGCCAAGCTCGACAGTTCCGCCGTTGCGGCCGCCCTGACGGCGCCATTCTGGGAGGACCGGATCCTCGGCGCATCGGAAATGGCGCGGCTTCCGATCCGCTGCCTCTGGATCGCCACTGGCAACAACCCCGAGTTCTCCAACGAGATGGCGCGCCGCCTCCTGCGCATCCGGCTCGATCCTCACGAGGAGCGCCCCTGGCAGCGCACCGGCTTCCGCCATCCCGATCTGATGACATGGGTGCGCGCGAACCGCCCCCGGCTGGTCGCCGCCTGCCTCACGCTCTGCCAGGCGTGGATCGCCGCCGGTAAGCCGCGCGGCGCGCGCACCATCGGCTCCTTCGAGAACTGGGCGCATGTCGTGGGCGGCGTGCTCGAGGTTGCCAGCGTTCCCGGCTTCCTCGGCAATCTCGACGAGTTGATGGAGGCCTCCGACAGCGAGGGCGCGGGCTGGAGCGCCTTCATCGCCGCCTGGTGGGACCGGTTCGGAACCGCCGAGGTGGGCGCGGCCGACCTCTTCGACGTGGCCCTGTTCTGCGATCCGGCGCCCCCGATCACCGGCCACACGGACCGCGCGCAGAAGACCAGCTTCGGGATCGCCATCAAGAAGATGCGGGACCGCGTGTTCCGGGTGGGCGATCTGAACCTCAGGCTGGTTCAGGCGGGCACGTTTCGGCGGGCCGTCAAATGGCAGCTGAAGGTCTCCGAGCAGCCGTCGCGTCCGCAATCGGGCGCACGAGGGCCCGACGCGTGTGAACCTCGAGGCGCGGGTGTGAACCTCCAAAACCGAGGTTCACACGATCAAGCCGTTGATCGGACTGCCAAATGTGAACCTTGTGAACCTTGTGAACCTCTCCCAACCCTTACGCACGCGCGCGCGCACGCACATGCGAAGGATGATACCGGAAAAGGTTCACAAGGTTCGCGAGGTTCACAAAGCCAAGTGAATTCAGAGCCTTGTGCGTGTGAACCTCCGTGTGAACCTCCGTGTGAACCTCCCGCGGCAGGTTCACGAGGTTCGCCCGTCCCCGACTGGCTGCGGGAGCTCGATCCATGAGCTCCGCATGCACCACCCATCACCCCATCGAGCACCAATCCGGAAAGGAGCCGATCATGGCCCACGTATCTCTGACCCCGACACCCATGAGCGCCCCGTGCCCCGGCGCGCCTGTCGTCCTCGCCCTCGATCTCGGCACCACGACCGGCTGGGCCCTGCAGGCGGCGGACGGTCTGATCACCAGCGGCACCGTGTC
>NZ_JBDHSP010000056.1:0-20537 GCF_039808215.1 Paracoccus sp. (in: a-proteobacteria) | reverse complement strand
CTGACTGCGGGTCCGCGCTGCCAGTCCCCCAGCCGGAGATCGGTTTGCTTGTGGTGCCGGCAGGGTCGCTTGACAGCCGGCTCGACATACGACCCAACGCGCATATCTGTTGTTCCAGTCGCGCAAACTGGGACAACGACCTGCCCTCCATCGAAAGGATTGATGGGCTTCCCGGCTGAACGGCCGAACTGATGATGCATTTCGGTCAACAACCAGTCGACAAGGACGCGACTATTGGCTTCGTCCGCACTACCGACCTCGGACCGCCAAAAAACGCTGCGGGTTGCATGAATGGCCGCTTCGGTGAATCAGTGGAGCGGCTCAGCGACGACCGGTTAGGGGCCGATCGCGTCGCTTCTACTCTCAACGTAAAGTTAGTTCACTTGCGGTGCTACCCGCCTCCAACGCCTCAACGAACCACTGTGGTTTGCGCCCCCGGCCAGACCACGTGAGCGTCGGGTTGTCAGAGTGCCGGTATTTCGCCGCTGCCGGTGCACGGGAGGATTTCGTCTCGGGGTCGACAAGTTCGGCCAGGGAGTAGCCCAGATCCCGGGCGAGGGCTTCCACCTTGGCGCAAGCTTCCGCCTTGTGCCGATCCTCGAATGTGGCAATCGCCTTGGCGACGTCCTTCTGCAATTTCTTCAGCTCGCTGAGCGACAGTACCTCGAGATCGAAAGCAGCCGTTGGTGCGGTCCGTGTCCTGGATTTCCCGGTATCGATATCCCATCGCGGTAGGGCCCTGCATTTCTCGTCAGGCAAGGGCAGGGGTGAGAGCTGGAGATAGCCACTTTGGCCGCTAGCGGTGTGCTGGGCTTGGGGTAAAGCAGTCCCGATGGGCAAGAGGACATGGTCTGGCATGGGCTCCCTGCATCTCTCTGTCTCCTGGGTCATCCCTTCGACTGACAATCCCCTAATCCCGTTCGGGCTCCTGCGCGCAACCCCGCGTCAGTCCGGGCCGTGTTGGCCGCCTTTGGCGTCCTGCCCGCTCCACCCCGGTCCTCTGGGGGTGTCCGGTGTCCATGCTGTCCACCGTGCACGCGTCACCCGACGGGCTTTTTCAGGGTCTTGTCGAAGGGACGGTCCCGAAGACAGGAAAAACAGGAGCTTATCATGCAGAACATCGTCATCCTCGCCGGCAACATCGGTCAGACCCCCGAAGTCCGCACCACCCAGAGCGGCACCAAGATCACCAACTTCAGCCTCGCCACCTCGCGTCCCCGCCTCTCGGAAGGCCGTGTGATGCGCGACGAAAACGGCTACCGGGTCATGGACACCGAATGGCACCGCATCACCTGCTTCAACGGACTCGGCAAGACGGTCGCCGAGCATTGCGAAAAGGGGATGAAGGTCCTCGTCCACGGCCGCATCCACTACACCAAGTGGATCGACAGCATGGGGAACGACCGCTACGGCTGCGAGATCATCGCCGAGAAGGTCGACTTCCTGAGCCGCCCGAAGTCGGCCGAGAACGAAAACCCCGAGCTGGTCGACCGCGACGAGGAGATCCCGTTCTGAGGAACGGGGTCTCCCCCTCGGGCCCGGCGGGGAAACCCGCCGGGTTCGCTGCACAGCCGCAAGTCAGCTTCGAGCCCTTTTCCGACGATCGCCATTTCCCCGCTGCGTGAGCACGCCGCGAAGCGGCGCAAAAGCTCGACTAGGGCGAAGCTGCACTGCAGCAGGAGAAGCGGACGCCCAATCCCTGTTGCATCATCGCCATCTGCCGAATTGGTGAAGCACGGCGTGAAGCGGGGAAATAGCAATGCGGTGGATGCAACGTACTTGCGGCTATCCAAGGTGATGGACATAAGTGCGGCGTGGCGCGATGGCCCGGCTTCGCGCCGGGCCACCAGTTTCCATTTTAGTCAACTTAGTCACAGACAATTGACGCGCCTTTCCAGCTGCAGCTCATGCCCGGTTTCGGTGCGTAGGCTGCAAGACCGCGCCACGGTGTGAGGTCGGCGGCAGCGTTTGCGCTCTCATAGGGTTGAACGGCACGGACCGTTGTCACAGTCGCATCTTTCGGTGCGGTCTCGTAGGCCACGTCAACCGCAGCGGGTCGGGTGCCGTCTTCTACCCAGGTCATCAGGCCGCTCAGGAAATCGGCATGCACGGGTACGGGACCGCCGGCACAGTGATAGGCTCCCGGGACCATGTAGAGCGCCAGCATGTCGCCCGCCGCTGCACCCAACTGCTGGCGCACGCCCGCGACATAATTCAGTGTCGAGAGCGGCGAGGACCCGCTATCTGCCCATCCCTGCCAGATCACCAACTTGCCACCAGCCCGTTCGAACGGCCCGAGATCGGTATCGGTCGGGTCGTAGAGGCGGCTCAACCCAGTGATCCGGTCAAAGCCCTCGGCGGTGAAGGCAATCTCATCGGGACGTAGCCCCGCGCCGGGATCGAAGCTGGCCAGAAACATCGGGAAGTCCCAGCTCCAGGTTGCCTCACCGGCGGTGGCGGGACCCATCTTGGCCAGGGGGTCGGACGGGATCAGTGATCCAATCCAGGCGCGTTCAGAACCCTTCGGAAAGCCGCCAGCAAACAATGCTTCGCCGCTGTCGGATACCGGACCCTGCCAGACTTTCGTCACGACTGCCGCTTGAGCGGGCGTCAGGCAGCCTGGGTTGTCCGCACCCTTGCAGATCAGGCTATCGGCGGTGAAGGTGCAACTCCTCGGATCGGCGATCAGCCCGTCATCCCCGGCGCAAGCGGCCAGAACTGCATCGGCGAGAGCGGGGATCTTGTCGGCGGTGAGGATCGGCATCCCGTCCGGCCCGGTGTTGGCCCGTGCGTTCCAAGCATGCCAGACAGTATTCGTCGCCACCATATCAATGGTTGGTGCGCCGGACAGGATGCCGTCGAAATCCTCCGGGTAACGCTGAGCGACCTGAAGCGCCTCGCGACCGCCGTTGGAACAGCCGCTGAAATAGGAATATTCGGGAGGCGTCCCGTAGAAATCGGCGATCAGAGCTTTGGCCACCACCGCCGTCTTGTGGGTGGCCGCATAGGCGAGGTCAATCACCGCACCCGGATTGCCCTCGGCCCAGAGCCCGTCGGCGAACCATTTCGCAGATCGCTCATGGCCCAGATTGGAGGAGGCGATCACCATATCTCCGGATTCGAGCGGCGCGCAGCCAGAGGTCTGACGGCTGGAGGTACTGGTCACGGCGCGGCCGCAATAGCCGCCGCAGCCCAGCTGCAGATATCTGCCGGACCAACCGGCAACGGGCAATTTGACCTCGAAACGAACCGATGGGGCAGCATAGCCGGTCACCACGCAGGTCGCGCGGCCGTCGATTTCGGTCTCCTCCGCCGCATCGAGACGGAACCGGACATCGTCGCGGCGAGAATAGTCGTGGCCGAGCAGGCTTTCACAACTGTCCGAGGCCTCTCTGGCGGGAATCTCCCGCGCAGAGACGGCCGACACCGACAGGCCAAGCGACGCAATGAACAAGACGGAAAAAAGCAGTCTCAACATGATTTCCTCCCTTCAGTGAAAGGCGACGATGCGGGACGGCCCGCCGCTGGCGCCCGCGACCTTGGGGCCGCCAACGAACAGCCACGCCCCGGCCTCGGGCACGGTGTCGAGCGCGGTGAGGCATTCGACGCCCCAGCGACCCGAGCCGAGCCAGGCGTAGTGGACCGGAAACTCGCCTGATCCCAGACCGCGGTCGAGCGACAGCGTATCGACACCGATGCCCTTCACGCTGCGGGTTTCGATCAGCAGCGCCGCGGCCTCGGGGTGGAAGCCCGGCGTGTGGTTCAGCCCCTTGTCGTCACGGCCGGTGAAGCGCGGCTCGCGCAGATGTGCCGCCCAACCCGAGTTCATCACCACGCAGGCGCCCTCGGGGATCGGACCGTTGCGGGCCTCCCAGGCGGCGATGTCCTCGGGGGTCAGGTAGGCGTCGGGATCGTCGGCGGCCCTGGCGCGGATGTCGATCACCGCCAGCGGGCACAGCAGGTCGGTCACCGGGATCAGGTCCGCGGTCAGGCCGTCCTCGGAGAAGTGGATCGGCGCGTCCAGATGTGTGCCGGTGTGCTCCATCAGCGTCCAGCGGTTCAGGTTGACCCTGTCCTTGGCCCAGGTCACCGGGTGCTCCATCTCGAACCACTTGTCGCCCGAGAAGGTCGGAAACCCCTCGTAAAGCGTGTGGGTCATGTCGGTCACCTCGCTGAAGGTGATCGGTCCGGCGGCCGCGGCGCGGGCCCGGCCGGTGCCGGCAAGCGCCCCGCCGATCCCGGCTGCTGCCCCGAGGCCAAGCGTGAAGCCCGCCTTCAGCAGCCCCCGCCGTGTGGCCTGTTCGCAGATCTTGTGCATGCAATTCGGTGGGCACATGTCCGTTTCCCCTCCTCAAGAGTTCGGTTGTCCGCGGCGCCTCCCTGCGCCGGACGGATGCGGGGCACCCAAGCCGCCGCCCCTGTCGGGCCGATGCCGGCATGTCCCAAATCCAAATTGTCCGTATGGGTTAAATTGTGTCAAGACTTTTTATAGCGGCGGCGTCCCTGCCGATGTGCCAAGGTGCGGTCAGATCTCGACGAAGCGGACCGGGCGGCGCAGCATGGAAGACGGACAACGGCAGAAAGGCTGGAAGAAGAACCCGGCGGGGGTGCGGGAGGACATCCTGACGGTGGCGAGCGAGATGTTCGCGCAGGGCGGGCTGTCCGGAACCCGCATCGAGGACATCGCCACCCGGACCCGCACCTCGAAGCGGATGATCTACTACTATTTCGGCAGCAAGGACGGCCTGTACCTACAGGTACTGGAAACGGCCTATGACAAGGTGCGCGCCGCCGAGGGCGAACTCGACCTCGCCGCGCTGCCGCCCCGTGAGGCGCTGATTCGGCTGGTGACCTCGACCTTCGATGGCCATGCCCGCGCCCCCGAATTCATCCGCCTCGTCATGATCGAGAACATCCACATGGCGAAAACCCTGCGCCGGTCCGAGGCAGCGCGGGCCCACAACGCCGCGGTGATCCGGCTGATCGAGGACCTGCTGCGGCGGGGCGAGGCGGCGGGGGTATTCAGGCCCGGCCTAGAGGCCACGGTCCTGCACTGGCAGATCAGCGCGCTGTGCTTCTTTAACGTCTCCAACCGGCCGACCTTCTCGACCATGTTCGGCGACGCTCTCTATGGCGACGCCGGGCAGGCCCTGCTGCGCGATAAGGTCGTCGAAATGATCCTCGCAACCGTCTGCACAGGCTCCAGATGAACGACTATCAGCCGCGCCTTTCGGGATGACTTTGCGCGTTAGGATGGCTTGGAAATCGACTTTGCACCAATAGCTTATGACTCACCCGGGCTGGCAGCCAGCCAAAGCTGACCTGTGATCGAATTATCGGCTTGCGGCAAAACCTTTGGAATCCAAGGCGCTCTAGCGCGGTCAGGAAACGAGCAATTTGCTGCGCTCGGCAGCTCCACCGACGCCGTGGGCTACAGTATCGATTCGCGAGTATCTCGACAACACTTCCGAAGTGATTGAACTCGATGTGAGTGACACCGCGATGATGTCCCGCGGCGTGGTGTAGCTTACGACGGCCCTCGCGCTCACCGGCCGGCCGAGCTTGTCAGTCGCGCTGCGCTGCAGGCAGGCTAACCACGACATCATCGCAGACAGGAGCGCGACGGGGACGGCATAGGCGAATTCGACAGGTTTGTCCGCATTGCTGCCACTCGCGCTCGGGCTGAAGAGCGAGAGAAGGGCCGGTTTCCGGGTGACAGGTTGATGGCTGGGAGAGTGGCTCCCGGCGCCTGTCACGGAGGAATGCCGATGGGCGTTGTGGAAGTTCTGGATCCGGTCGCACCGGCGCGGGCTGGTGGCTGGAAAGTAGATGTGAGCCGGGGCGACCGGAACGGGCGGGTGTCGTCCGAATGGTTCAATCGGCCGGATGATGAGCGGTACCTGTCGCTCGACGATCTCTGGGCCAATGTGAAGGGTCGCTCCGAGCGCAGCCGCAGCCGGGTAGTTCAGACAGCCGACATCCGGGTCGAGGCCGCGCGCGACGGCGCCGAGCGATTGCATTTGGTCCTGCCGAAAGCCAAGGCGCCGGTCGCGCCCACGCATTGGGCCTTCGGCCAGCTTGCCAGCATCGTCGGCGCGCCGGCCTCCTACCTGCGGCAGTTGCCCGCGCCGCTGGCGGGGATCAACCTGCAATACGGCCTGACCAACCACCGCGCCGAGCAGGTGAAGACTTTCGAGACGGAAGACGGCCGGACCGAACTGCGTGCCGTGACCGGTCCCGACTACGGTCGCATCCATGACTTCGAGCTTGTCGAGGCGGTGCAGCGCATCGCGGGCAATGGCACGGGTGACACGCGCTGGAAGGTGCCGGGCGTGCTCGACTGGTCGACCGGGGTCTACAACCCCGATGTCGAGATCAGCCGCGACACGACCACGCTCTACGCCTCGGACCGCGATGTCTTCCTGTTTCTGGTCGACGACCGCAATCCGATCGAGGCGGGCCGGTTGCCCGACGGCTCCCCCGATTTCTACTTCCGGGGATTTTACTGCTGGAACTCCGAGGTGGGCGCGAAGACCCTCGGTATGGCGAGCTTCTACTTGCGGGCGGTGTGCCAGAACCGGAACCTGTGGGGCGTCGAGGATTTCCAGGAGATCAAGATCCGCCACTCGAAATACGCCGCCTCGCGCTTTGCACATGAGGCCGCGCCCGCGTTGACGCGGTTTGCCAATTCCTCGCCGCAGGGGTTCGTGAACGGCATCAAGGCGGCGCGCCAGCAGATCGTGGCGCGCAGCGACGAGGACCGCGCGGATTTCCTGCGCAAGCGCGGTTTCTCGAAGGCCGAATCCGGCAAGATTATCGAGAAGGTGCTGATGGAGGAAGGCCGCCCGCCCGAGAGCATCTTCGATTTCGTGCAGGGGATTACCCGGCTTGCGCGCGACAAGACCCAGCAGGACGCCCGCCTTGATATGGAAGGGCGCGCCAAGAAGCTTCTCGACCGCGTTGGTTGAGGTGGCGACCGGAGGCGATATCGCCTCCGGTCTCGTTCCTGTTTCATCGATCTGCTACTGTGCCCGACACGATTAGGTGTTGGAAGTACGCGCATGGACGAAATTGATTGGTCAGATCGTGCATTTTATGATGACGGTGAATGGGTTACCTGGTCGGAAATCGACGAGCAGCTTCGCTACAAGGAGTGGGGCGCAAAATACCCGAACGCGATCCGGTCTATGATCCCATATTTTGAGGATCTCCTGTCCCTCGCGGAAAGCTATCACCTCGAGACCGGCCTTCACCTCTCTGTCTACGGCGATATCGGTGAGCTGTTCGGTGCTATCACGTACGGTATCAAGCTGAACAAGACCTATGCCCAGGGTGCTGACGGAAGACTTGGCAATGATCATGTCGAGGTCAAGACCATTACGCCATTCAAGACAAAGGATGTGGTCGTGGTCGATACAAATGGGCATTTCAACAAGCTCTTGGTTGTAAAGATCAACGAGGATTTTCAGGTCTCGGGTCGGATGATCGACCGAAAAGATCTTCCAAAGCGCGAAGGGCGCTACTTGCGGGTTCGATGGGGCGATTTACCAACGCCGAAATGATCGGCCCGATCAGCGACAGAGAGTCCGAGGGGGCGGTTTGGTCTTTGACGGTTTGAAGCGGGGAGAGAGGCTCTCCGCACCGTTGGAGATATGCCCATGTTCGACCTTACTCTCCAAACTCAGCCGGAAACACAGAAGACAGGTTTGCCGCCGAGCTTCCTGACCGTTTCTGCAGATCAAGACTTGCCGTTTGCACTCACGACGGCTTGCCATGTGCCCGCGGCTCTCATGTCCGGGCAGGCACACCCCAAGGTACTGGAGCGGTTTGCAACGCTGGCCGACGCCATGCAGGGGGCAATCGTTCATGCCGAAAATGTCACCCCTGAAGACGCGCCGCGCATCCTGGCGATCCTCGATAGGGAGGGCCGCCTCGTTCTGGCCGGCGCTACCTATGATGGCGGGGTCGCATGGTGCCACCCGGTCTCGGATGCCGCCGAAGCCCGCGCCGTCGTGTCCGAGGCCAGCCAGACCCGCGCGCAGGCCATGCGGGCGGCCGAGTGGCATGAACATGGCCTCGCGCGACGGCTGCGGCACCACGCCGACGTTCTCGATGCCCGTCTTGTCGATCCGCTCTGGCGTGTCTTCGCGTCTCGCGCACTGCAGATCGCGGCGTGACGCCCGAGAGTCAGAGTAGGGCAGGGGAGGATGTGAGCCTAGGAGGACGAGAGAGAGCCTCGGGGTTCAGATCCTTTCCCTCATTTCGGAGTTTTCAATGTCCAAGATCGAACCCACCCTGGCCGCGCCGATGGCGCCGTCCAGGATTGATTTCGCCGCCGTGCTGGCTCGGCAGTCCGAGCGTGACGCGCGGATCGCAGCTTTGCGTCCGGCCAACAAGGAGCGCCTCTTCGATGGCCTGACTG
This sequence comes from Paracoccus sp. (in: a-proteobacteria), assembly GCF_039808215.1. GTDB lineage: Bacteria > Pseudomonadota > Alphaproteobacteria > Rhodobacterales > Rhodobacteraceae > Paracoccus. The sequence goes on along the minus strand of NZ_JBDHSP010000056.1, from coordinate 12,115 downwards.
CTGCGGGCATCACACATGTGACTGTGTGTTTCGACGGGTATGGCGACAGCGGTCAGGTTGAGAATATCGCTGCCTACGCTGGCGAGACCGAGGTTGCTTTCCCCAAGACCGAGATCGCCTATACCGCATTGACCTGGGACGACCCGGAGGTCGAAACGCGGGCGCTTTCGCTGGAAGATGTCGTCGAGCAACTGGCCTACGACTTGCTGTCTGACACCCATGGAGGTTGGGAAAACAACGACGGGGCCTACGGTGAGTTCTGCTTCGACGCGAGCGCTCGCTCAATCCACCTAGAGTTCAACGAGCGCTTCACCTCGTCCGAACTCACCACCCACGATTTCTGAGGGGGCGGCGATGGCACATCCGTATCACCACGCCCTGTCCTCGGTGAAGAAATGGGGCGGCACGGTCGACGACTACCTCGCCGTGCATTCCTGGTTCGACCAGAGCAAGGAGATCACTGCCGACTTTCGGCACCGGGCGCTGCGCCACCATGCCGAGGGCATCTTCATGGCCGAGTCGATTTTCGGCGCGACCCTCACGCTCTCGACCGGGCGCGTCATCCCGACCCGCTGGGTCGGCGAGCAGCATGTGAAGGAGGACCTCGGCTTCATCCCGAGCTTCGCCGATTGGGTGAAGGCCATTCGGCCCGAGCCTTGGATGGGTCGAACCGAACGGATCGAGGCACAGGTCGATCCGCATCTCGCTTCTCCCGTGGTCGAGGTCATGTGACATGACCGATCCCACTTATCGACGTCTTGGCTTGCCGCCGACCGCTTCGCCACTGGCAGTGGTTCGCGCGGCGGTTCTGGCGCTGCACCCCGACACGCGCGCTGTTTGCAGTCTCCGGCTGGCGCGCAAGCGCTTCTACCGGCAGATGCTCTGCGCGCATGCCGCACAACAGGCGGCGGGCGACACGCCGACAGGCTGATCGTTCCCAACTACCCCTTCATTCCAATCGATCGCCCGGCCTCCTGGCCGGGTCTTCCCCCATTAAGGAGGCCCCCATGGCGGATTACTTCACCCATTTCTCATGCCTGCTCGACGTCGGCAGCCCCGACAAGGCCGCCCGCGCGCTCGCGCTGTTTCAGGAACTTCGCGCTGCGGATCAGGATGCTGACGACCCAGATGTCGCTGGCTTCGATCTCGTGCAGCAGGATGCCCCCGAGGGCAGCAGCCTCTGGATCCATGATGACGGGAACGGCGATGTCGAAGCCGTCATCCGCTTCGTCCTGCGTATTGCTGAAGAGCTCGACCTCACCGGCCCTTGGGGGTTCCAGTATTCTCTGACCTGCTCTCGGCCACGACTCGACGCCTTTGGTGGCGGCGCGCATGCCATCGATCTCGGTGCGCGCAAATCCATCGGCTGGTCCAGCACGCAAGAATGGCTGGCCGCCGCATTGAACGGGGAGGACATCGATGCCTGAGGTGATCTGCACCACCGTCTACCAGTTCCCCGAACTCTCGGATGCCGCCAAGGAGAAGGCGCGCAGCTGGTATCGCGAGCTTGGCCCCCATGACGATTGGTGGGATGCGGTCTATGAGGATTTTGAGCGGGTCTGCGAGATCCTCGGCATCCGCCTGAAAACCACCTCCGTCCGCTTGATGGGCGGCGGGACTCGGGCCAAGCCCTGCATCTGGTTCTCAGGGTTCTGGAGCCAAGGCGACGGGGCCTGCTTCGAGGGCTACTGGTCCCACGCCAAGGGCGCGTCCGCGCGCATCCTGGACTACGCGCCCACGGATGCTACGCTGCAAGGCATCGCCGACCGACTGCAGGCCATCCAGCGGCGGAACTTCTACCAGCTCGCGGCCGAGGCCAGCCACCGTGGCCGCTACTATCATGAATACACCATGTCGGTGGACGTCACGCGGGACAGCCCGACCTGGCAGCTGCCGACCGAGGACGCGGAAGAGATCGTGACCGAGGCGCTGCGTGATCTGGCCCGCTGGCTCTACCGCCAGCTTGAGGCCGAATACGACCACCTCACGTCGGACGAGGCTATCGAGGAGGGGATCATCGCGAACGCATATACGTTTACTGAATGAGGGCGGCGGCTCGGGTAACAGAGATCAAAGCGCAAGGTTCATTTGATCTTTACAGAAAGTCCATATGGACTATATTGAAGCCAATGGAGGACGCCATGTACGTTGCAGAGAAAATCCGGGAACCCGCACAGATCAACGCTGTCGCGTTGAAAGCTTATGCACGCGTGGCCGATGCTTGGGGTCTCAGTCTCAAGGAAGCGGCTGGCCTTGCCGACATGTCAGAGAGCACGTGGAAGCGCGCCAAGAAGCCGGATTTCGCCGGAGAGCTCACCAAGGACCAACTGCTGCGGCTCAGCGCTGTAATTGGCATCTTCAAGTCGCTCGAACTCTACTTCTCGGAGCCTCTGGCAAAAAGCTGGTTCACCCGACCGAACAAGGGGCCGCTCTTTGGTGGAAGCCGACCAGTCGACACCGCCATCGACGGGGGTTTGCCGCAGATCCTCGCGGTTCGGACCTATCTTGATGCGTTGCGTGGTGGGGCATGAAGCAGACCGAGATTTCCGATCGCGGTCTCGTTCGTCTCCTGCCCGCCACCTACCACAAGCCACCATCGTTGCGCGGTCTCGTCGATACCGATGACGAGATGGAGATCTTGGCAGAGATCGAGGGCCTGACCAGTGGACGTCTACAGGCCGAACGCGGGCGCAACCCGCATCTGGACCCGCGCGAACTCGCTTGGCAACGCCGCAGCCGCGATCTCCGCATCTATGGCGACAGTCATGTCAATGCCGCCTTCACTTACACCCGCGCTGGCGGTAACCGCTTCAACACCGAGGAGCGAGGTGCCTGGTATTGCGCATGGGATGTGATGGTTTCTGTCAGCGAAGTGGCCTGGCACCGCACACGCGAACTCGGCTTTACCGGCAGCTTCCACGACAGCGCCCGCTATGTGGAATTGCTGGCCGACTTCATCGGCGTCTTCAACGACATGACCGATGAGGCAGGTCATCCGGCGCTGCATCCGGATCCGGCTGTCGGGTATCCCGAGGGCCAAAGCCTGGCACAGCATCTGCGTCGGGGCGGATCCAAGGGCCTGATTTACCCTTCGGTCCGGGCTCCTGCACCGGGCGGGAATTGCCTGGTCTGCTTCGAGCCCCACGCAATTCAGAACGTTCGTCCGGGCGCGTCTTGGGATCTTGTTTGGGATGGGACACCGCACTACTCGATTGCGGCTGTCAGCTAATCCGCAAAACCGTAATTGCCCCGGAGGCCTATAAGGATGGCAACGCCTGATATTGAAAGCCCTGACCGCACCGATCTCAAGCAGATCGACCATGCGCACTTCTTTGAAGCGATGGACTCGCCGCCTTTGCCGACCGAAGCACTGCGCTCTGCCTTTCGTCGGGCGAAAACGTGGTCATTTCAGCGAAACACAGGGCTTGGAAGCGCCGACTGAGTTCACCCGTCTTCGGCGCCTCCCATCGACGCGATGAGGACGGCCAACGCAAAGCGCCCCTCACGACGGTGATGGCCGTGGCTCAACCCAGGAGCTTCAACAAGGCGTCGCGCTGCGCTGCGTGCTTTTCGGGGTTGTCGCGCTTCAGTTTGTTCAGGTTGAGAAGTTTCCACTTCACGGCCGGTAGGTCAGCGGCCTGCGAACGGTCGATCGCCGCGAAGTCAGGCTCGCCGTCCTGAAGCGTCAGGAGGAACTGCCTCGCCTTGTCATCGAGCCTCGATTGCAGATCGGCGACCAACTTGAGGCGCGTCGCCAAAAGCGTAGCGAGCGGGACGGGTGTTCTGGTCATGCCTTCGAATTCCCGCGCGTAGGGTTGCTCGAGATCGATCAGGTTCGGATCGAGCAGCTCATGCGCCGGGCGCGGCGAACTGGCGACATAGATCAGGAAGGTCTGGAAGAGGTCCTGCGTCAGGCCTTCGTTTTCGTAAAGGAGCGTGACGTCGTAGAGATCCCGGGGATGCTGCCTGTCCAGGGCGGCGTGCAGCTTTCCCGCGAACAGGTCCTCGAACGAGACGATCTGCATTTCGGCATAGCCATAGGCATCCTCCACGGCGGCAGAGACTGTCCGGACTTCCGGATCGTGGACCACGCCCCGGGTCACGGGCGAGGTTTCGATCTTGATCTCGGCATTGTCCAGGCGCGCCAGGAGCCGGGTGGCTCCGCCGCCGCCCCCTTGGATGCGCTGCGATTTCGCGCCTCGGATTCCGGTCTCGATGGAAGCCGCAATGCGATCCATCGCGGCGTTGATCTCGTCCAGGCTCTCGGCGCGTTCCTTGATTGGCAGGTAAGTCAGGTCGATGTCGACCGACAGCCGAGGCAGGTCGCGGTAGAAGAGGTTGATGGCCGTCCCGCCCTTGAGCGCGAAGACGCTTTCGCCCGCGACATGGGGCAGGACGCGCACCAGGAGCGCAACCTGGGCTTCATAGGTCTCACGCGCCATTTTCGGCCTCCGGTTTCACGAATTCTTCCGGCACCATGATCCGATAGCGCGGGTGGATCTTGCCGCCCTGGACCAGAGCCCGGTCGCCGCTGCCGAGGTCGAATGCCTGCGGGTCGATCCGTTTGCGCCAGGGATGATCGTGGCGGTCCGCGAAGACGAAGAACAGGCGCTTGACCTTGATCTTCTGGCACGCTTGCAGGAGGTCGGAAATCAGCCTTGGGCGCAGGGTTGTCAGGCTCTCGAAGACCATGTCGAGCGTGTGGAAACTCTCATGGTGGGGCAACTCGTCCATGGCTTCCAGGATTGCGCGCTCCGGCGTCGACATCGTCAGACCCCAGTCCCATGGCAGGCCAGAATTCTTGCCCTCGATCACGCCCAGCTTCGGATCGGTGAACAAGGAACGGGGGCGGATACTGAAAGAGGCATCCGTCGGCAGTTTGATCAGCCAGTTCGGGACCTTGTCCCCATAGACCCAGACTGGAGCGCTTTCCCCCAGGCGGAGGTAATGGGCATGTCCTTGTTCACCGAGTGCCGTTGTGCTCCCGACATGCAGATCATGACCCATGATATGTTGCATCGAAAGGATGCAGGTCTTCCAGTCGATGCTGTTGGACGCCTGCATATTCGGGACTGGTCGGCGGAAGACACCGCGTGCGATGCGCTCCAGCCAGCCGCGTTTCACATAGTCACGGAAGCTCTCATAGGCGATGCCCTGCGAGACGAGCCATGCCGCGTCGACCAGATACCCGGCGGGTACGGCATCGAGCACTTTCTTCAGATTCTGTGACCTTGCGGTGTCCATGATACCTAAAGTGACAGATTTTCAAAGAGACATCTACAGTTTTCTTTGATGAAAATGCTTTTCCGGCGTTATGGACGCTCCTATCTCACCATTTCCAAAGAACTTAGGGACTAGCCCCAAGGGGAGGGAGATCTGAAGACGCTGGGTTGAGAGACGGCTACGACTTGCGGTGGTTACCGAAGGTCGCAGCGGTGCACATCCCGGCGTGCCGCCGGAACCAGACCTTGGTCCTTCGGACAGGAGCTTGACCGAGGCTGATGTCCCGAAGGGCCAGTCTGCCAACCTACAGGTTGGCAGCTGCGCTCGGTTTGCCAAACTATGATGTGGCAAAAAGCTGGACGATCGCACAGAGCGTCACTAGCCGGTGCGGTGCTCACTTATTCCCGTCGATCCACTTCGACATGAGCCCCTTGTCGCGGAAGCATTCGTCTGGAACGGCGCACCGTTTGATCCGGGCGAGCTTCTCAGCGAAGGCCACTTGCCTGGAGGTGGGCAGCTGGTCCATGTCCGATACGGGCTTCAGCCGGGCCTGAGCCTCGATCCAGGCGCTCAAAGATCGCCGGTCTTGCTGAACTTCCCAGGGCAGGAGCGTCCGGTTGCGCTGCGCGAGCGATCGCGCATAGGCGATCTGCTTGGGCGTTGCCGGCAGGGCGTGCGTGGTGATTTCCATGGTGGAACCCCCTTTCTGGCTTGGCTCAGAATATAGAACATAACAAGAACAAAATCAAGCCGAGCTTCCGGGACGCGTCAGATTCGAGAGGGAGAGAGGGGCCGGGAAAGATCAGGTCCGAGGCTGCCCGAGAGAGGGTGTCCGGGCCTGATCCTGTCCTTCATTCCGGAGTTTCCCGATGACCCATCTTGCCCCTGTTGCGCAGGCGTCCTTGCCTGCGCCCATTGTTCCGTTGGCAGCAAATCCTGCCCCTGCGATCGTTGCTGTTGCCGAAGCGCTGCAGCCCGATCTGGCGCAAGGGCTTCAGATCGACGCGCTGCGCCTCCGCCGCGAGATGGAACATGCCTTTGGCGGTTCCGATGCGACCGGTGCTTGGGACTGGAAGCTCGCCTATGAGGCGGGCGAGGTGGCGCTGATCCTCTTTCTGCGAAAGTTCGGTCGGGCGCTGCTTGCGCGTGCCGGCTCGCCTGCGGCGCTCTTGCCGATCCTCGCCAAGGTGGCAGGCCTCTTGCCCACGCACACCCGGCGGTCGGAAGAGATGGAGCGCTTTCAGCAATTCTCGACGCCGCTGCCCATGGGGCTCGCGGCTGTGGCGGCAGCACAGATCACGCCCTATGATCTTGTCCTAGAGCCGTCTGCCGGGACCGGGCTTCTGGCGATCCTCGCCGAGATCGCCGGCGGCGCTCTGGCTCTCAACGAGTTGGCGGACACCCGCGCCGACCTTCTTCGCTTGCTGTTCCCGGGCCGACCGGTCACGGGGTTTGATGCCGCACAGATCGACGATCATCTCGATGTCTCCTCAAGTCCGAGCGTCATCCTGATGAACCCGCCCTTCTCGGCCCAAGCCAATGTCGTTGGTCGGTCGACCGAGGCGACGGCCCGGCATCTGCGCTCGGCCCTCGCGCGTCTGGCCCCCGGCGGACGGCTCGTCGCCATCACAGGGGCCGGTTTCGCGCCGGATGCGCCGGCCTGGGCCGAGACCTTCGGCCGTCTGACCGAGACGGCCCATCTCGTCTTCACCGGCGCGGTGTCGGGCGCAGCTTTCGCCAAGCACGGCACCAGCTTCGAAACGCGGATTTCTGTCTTCGATAAATGCCGCGGCGGCGAGCCGGGCGGCATCACCGCAGACCTGCGCCAACCCACATCCCCGGACGTGGCACATCTGATGTCTCGGGTCACTGCCGAGGTTCCGCCGCGCCTCGAACTGGATCCAGCTCCTGCTGCGGGGCAGGGCCATTCTTCCCCCTTTCCGGGAAATTCTCACCTCACCACCCGCAAACCCGCCAGCCGATCGCACGCGACCTCTGCAGCCAATCCGGCGAAGCCTGAAACCCAGATTGAGGCCGAGGAACTGGACTACGCTCTCCGCGACGCCGCCGAGGACGAAGATGCCGCACGGCTGTCCGACGCGATCTACGAGACCTTCCGTCTGCAGGCTATCGACATCCCAGACGCCGCATCGCACCCGACCAAGCTTGTGCAATCGGCGGCCATGGCCTCTGTCGCACCCCCGAAACCGAGCTATCGCCCCAAGTTTCCGGCGACCATCCTGCGCGACGGCCTGCTGTCAGACGCGCAGCTCGAGACCGTCATCTATGCGGGGGAGGCGCATGGCGCGCATCTCACTGGGTCTTGGACCGCGGATGAGACCGGAGACGTGGTCTCCGCTGCACCGGACGATGCCGCTGACGCCGTCCGCTTCCGCCGGGGTTTCTTCCTCGGCGATGGCACCGGGGCGGGCAAGGGCCGCCAGTCGGCCGGGATCCTGCTCGACAACTGGGCCCGAGGAAGACGCAAGGCGCTGTGGATCTCAAAGAGCGACAAGCTGCTGGAAGATGCGCAGCGCGACTGGTCGGCGCTCGGGCAGGAGCGCCTGCTGGTCACGCCGCACTCGCGCTTTGCCCAAGGCCGCGACATCCCGCTAACCGAGGGCATTCTCTTCACCACCTATGCGACGCTGCGTTCGGAAGAACGAGGCGGGAAGAAATCCCGTGTCGACCAGATCGTCGACTGGCTCGGGGCAGATTTCGACGGGGTGATCCTCTTCGACGAAAGCCATGCCATGGCGAATGCGGCCGGCGGCAAAGGCGAGCGGGGCGATACCATGGCCTCGCAGCAGGGCAGGGCGGGTCTGCGCCTGCAGCACAAACTTCCGAATGCCCGCGTAGTCTATGTCTCGGCCACGGGCGCGACGACGGTCCACAACCTTGCCTATGCTCAGCGTCTCGGGCTCTGGGGCGGGGAGGATTTCCCCTTTCGGACCCGGTCGGAATTCGTGGAAGCCATCGAGGCTGGCGGTGTCGCGGCGATGGAGGTTCTGGCCCGCGACCTCCGGGCGCTCGGCCTCTATACGGCGCGCTCGCTGTCCTATGACGGTGTCGAATACGAGATGCTGGAACACGCACTGACCCCGGAGCAGCGCGGCATTTACGATGCCTATGCCGGGGCATTCGCCATCATCCACAATAACCTGACCGCGGCCTTGGAGGCGGCGAACATTTCCGGCGACAGCGGCACGCTCAACCGCCAGGCCAAGTCCGCAGCGCGGTCAGCCTTCGAGAGCGCGAAACAGCGCTTCTTCGGCCATTTGCTCACCTCGATGAAGACCCCCACGCTGATCGCATCCATCGATGCAGATCTGGCTGCGGGTCACGCGGCGGTCATCCAGATCGTCTCGACGGGTGAGGCGCTGATGGAACGCCGCCTGTCGGAGATCGCAACCGACGAATGGAATGATATCCGGTGTGACATCACACCCAGGGAATACGTCCTGGACTACCTCGCCCATTCCTTCCCGGTGCAGCTCTACGAGCCTTTCACCGACAGCGAGGGCAACCTCTCGTCACGCCCCGTCACGCGCGACGGCCAACCGGTGGAGTGCCGCGAAGCCGTCCGACGGCGCGATGCGCTGATCGAAAAGCTGGCTTCGCTGCCACCGGTGCCGGGTGCGCTCGACCAGATCGTCCAGCGCTTCGGCACGGATCTCGTGGCCGAAGTCACCGGGCGCTCGCGGCGCATCGTGCGCAAGGGCGAAGGGCATTCCGCACGGCTCGTGGTGGAGAACCGGGCTGGAGCCGCGAACCTCACTGAGACCCAAGCCTTCATGGATGACGAAAAGCGAATCCTGATCTTCTCGGATGCCGGCGGCACCGGGCGCAGCTATCACGCCGATCTCGGGGCGAAGAACCAGCGCTTGCGGGTCCATTACCTCTTGGAGCCCGGCTGGAAGGCAGATGCGGCGATCCAGGGCCTCGGGCGCACCAACCGCACCAATCAGGCGCAGCCGCCGCTGTTCCGGCCGGTGGCCACGGATGTGAAGGCGGAGAAGCGGTTCCTGTCGACCATTGCGCGACGTCTCGACACGCTTGGCGCCATCACGCGCGGCCAGCGTCAGACCGGAGGGCAGGGGTTGTTCCGCCCCGAGGATAACCTCGAGTCGCCCTACGCCCGTGACGCCCTGCGCCAGCTTTACCGCCGCATCTATCGCGGCGATCTGGCCGGATGTTCGCTCGGGGCTTTCGAGGATGCGACCGGGCTCAGCCTGACCGATGATAACGGGCTGAAGGATGACCTGCCGCCGATCACGACCTTCCTCAATCGCCTGCTGGCGCTGACGATCGACATGCAGGCCGTGCTGTTCGCGGGTTTCGAGGAGCTGCTCGATCAGAGAATTGAGTGCGCCATCGCCGCCGGGGTCTATGATCTCGGGCTCGAGACGCTGCGCGCCGAGAGCTTCCGCGTCACGGATGCCCGGGTGATCTACACCCATCCCGGCTCCGGCGCAGAAACCCAGCTCCTGACCATCGCGGAAAAGCGGCGCAACACGCCGACTTCCCTCGCAGATGCGCTCGACTGGCTCGATGACCCGAAGGCACGGCTTCTGATCAACAGCCGCTCAAATCGGGCTGCTGTGCAGGTGCCCGCCACCAGCCTTATGCTGGACGATGGCACGATCGAGCCGCGCCTGCGCCTGATCCGCCTGCTTGATGCCAGCACGGTCCCGGCCAAGGTCATGGAGGACACCCACTGGCTCGAGGCCGACCGCGCGGCCTTCACTGCGGCGTGGACTGCGGAACTGGCCGAGGTGCCGGAGTTTTCGGGCTCCACGCTGCACATCGTGGCGGGCCTGCTGCTGCCGATCTGGAAGCAGCTTCCCCAGGATGAAACCCGCGTCTACCGCCTGCAGACCGATGACGGGCAGCGCATCATCGGCCGCCGCGTCTCGCCTGCCTGGGTCGCGACCACGCTGGCCGCCGATGCGCCCAAGCTCTCGGCCGCGCAGGTCCATGCCCTCGTTCTGGAGGGCAAGACGGTGGTGCGCCTGTCGGAAGGGATGGAATTGCACCGCTCGCGCGTCATGGGCGCGAACCGGATCGAACTCTCGGGCTTCTCGGAGGCAGCCAAGGATCGGCTCAAGGCCGATGGCTTCTTCTCGGAGATCATCAGTTGGAAGCTTCGGCTGTTCTGCCCGACCGACGCCGATGGTGTCGAGATACTGGATCGTCTGCTTGCACGTTGTCCTGTCGCAAGGCTACATGATCGCGGAGGTTGTTAACCCATGTATTCCGAGACCGAAGACCTCGTGCGCGATCTGGCAGAAAATGCCGAAGGCGTTTGTCGTGCCTACCTTCCCGCCGGACGACAGGAAGGATCCTACTGGATCGTGGGTGACCTGCAAAACAATCCTGGCCGCTCGCTCTTCGTGCGGTTGACCGGGCCCACGTCGGGGCCAGGGGCAGCGGGCAAGTTTAAGGATGGGGCCACAGGCGAGCACGGCGATCTCTTGGACATCATCCGCGCCCGGACGGGGATCACGCGCTTCCCCGACCTTCTCGCCGAGGCCCGAGCGCATCTTGGCCGTCCGCAGCCGGTCGTCCCGGCTAGGCAAGAGCCGAGGAAGGCCAAGGCGCCCGGTGGCACTCCTGCGGCAGCGGCGCGCTTGTTTGCTGCCTCGAACCCGATCACAGGCACGCTTGCTGAGACCTACCTCCGTTCCCGAGGCATCACCCAATTCGGGTCGAACGGCGCCTTACGCTTCCACCCGAAGTGCTGGCATCGGGAAGAGGGGCAGACCCGGAGCATCCCCAGACCGGCAATGATCGCGGCGGTTACCGATGGGGCAGGGGCCGTGCAGGGCGTGCATCGCACCTGGCTGGCGCCTGACGGACAGGGGAAGGCGGCAGTGAATCCAGAGCGTCGGGCTATGGGTCACCTCCTCTGCAATGCTGTCAGGCTCACCCCGCACGATGACATCCTCGTCGTCGGCGAGGGCATCGAGACCATGCTGTCCCTGTCCGAGGCGGCCCCCGGCCTTCCCGTCTGGGCGGCTCTCTCGTCGGGACACCTCGGGGCGGTCCTGCTGCCGGAGCGGCTCCAGCGCCTCTACATCGCCATCGACCGCGATCCGGCTGGGCAACGAGCGGCAGAGAAGTTGAGCGCCATAGCCACCGAGGTCGGGATTGGTTGCCATGTGCTGGAACCGCGGCTCGGGGATTTCAACGATGATCTCCGGGCGAACGGCAAGGTCGCGCTGCGCCAGCATCTGGCAGGGCAGATCAGGCCTGAGGATCGGTATCGCCTGTCCGGCTGAGCAGCATCGCGTAGGGGGCGGTCGGGGATAGCGGGGCAGGGGTGACGGATCCCAGTCGCGGTTCTGGACCGTCGCCTTGCCTCTTCCCGGGCAATCTCATCCACCCGTCACCCACACGGCCTTCAAGAGATGGGCAGGCGGCCGTCAAAGGTGACGCCCCTTCAAGGACGGGGGGCAACTGATTTCCGCCGGCGGCAGAGCCGCCTTTGCATCGCGAGACAAATCAGCCGCCCCCCGTCCTCCTCCACATGCGTTCCGTCCCCGAAGGCGGGGTGAAGGGGCGTCCCCCGTGACGGCTTCCGCAGCCCATGAAGGCCGCGCGGGATGACGCGCGGACGAGACAGGCCCGGAGGCAAGAAACCGATGACGATCCAGACCCACGACGACGCGTATGAACCCGCCCATAGCGCATCCCAGACCGCCCATGCGCTCGACGAGCTTCAGCTCTATGGCTATCGCCCCTTTGACGAGCCCGATCCGCGCCCAATGCCCGATGGGCAGCGGCTCGCCGTCGCCGTCGCCGACATCTTCGACGCCCTCGTCGCGACCCTGGAAGACACCCGTATGGAACCCGACCTCGAAGAGGTGCTCTGGGGCCAGGTCAACCTCTT
>NZ_JBDHSP010000055.1:0-20812 GCF_039808215.1 Paracoccus sp. (in: a-proteobacteria) | reverse complement strand
GAGGCGGCCGTCTTCGCCGGTCTTGCCGACGAGGTGGCCGATCCCGTCACCGCCTTCCGCGCTTTCGCCGCCGCACCCCGCGGCACAACCATCCCCAGAGGAAAGGGCCCGATGATGACCACCGCCCCCGAAGATCATGCGCAGCTTGCGGCCAGCACCCCGCCGGAACCGGCCCCGCCCGCGGCAATCGCACCGCCGCAGACCACGGCGGCCACGATGTCGCCCGAAGCGATCCGAGCCGAAGCGGCAGAGGTCGCGCAGGTCTGCGCGCAGGCCGCCCGGCTTGGTGTGACCATCGACGCGGCCGATGCGGTGGCGCGCGGCCTGAAGCCGGAGGCTCTGCGCGCCAAGGTCCTGGCCGATCTCGCCGCCCGCAGCGATGCCGCGGGCATCATCGCCACCGCCCCTGCCGCGGGCGCGAAGGAAAGCCCCATCGTCGCGGCCGCGAAAAAGTCGGCCGCCGCCTTGCGCTGATCCCGGCGCCGACCACTACCGCGCGCGCAATCGCGCAGCGCCACCCATCCCCGAACATCCTGGAGACTGAACCATGCCCGTCCTGACGGAACCGCCCAGCATGGGCGACGTCCTCAAATACGAGGTCAACCCGAACTATACCCGCGAGGTGATCACCCTTCTGCAGGGCCTGCCCTATCCGGTCGGCTCGGTGCTGGGAAAGATCACTGCCAGCGGCAAGTACACCCTGTCGCCCGCGACCGGGGCCGACGGATCGCAGGTCGCCACGGCCGTGCTGCTTTACGCCGTCGACGCCACGCTGGCGGATGCGACCGGCATTGTGCTGGTCCGCGGTCCCTCGATCGTATCGCGCGCGGCCCTCGCCTACGGCGCCACGGTCGATGACGGCACCAAGATCGCCGCCAAACTCGCCCAGCTGGCGGCCGTTGGCATCATCGCCCGCGACGGCGTCTGACGCGCGACGTCAGCATCCCTTTCCCCCATTCCCCCGGAGCCCCACCATGACCCTCGTCCGCAATCCCTTCGACGCTGGCGGCTATTCGCTGGCCGAGATGACGCAGGCCATCAACATCCTGCCCAACCTCTACACCCGCCTCGGCCAGATCGGCCTCTTCCGTTTCGAGGGCGTCAGCCAGCGCTCGGTCATCATCGAGCAATATGAGGGCGTGCTGAACCTGCTGCCCTCCGTCCCACTCGGCGGCCCGGCCACCGTCGGCACGCGCGAGGGCCGGTCGATGCGGTCTTTCGCCCTGCCGTGGATCCCGCATGACGACGTCATTTTGCCGGGCGACATTCAGGGCCAACCCGCGCTGGGCGCGTTCGACGCGGCCGATCCCCTCGTCGAAGTGATGAACCGCAAGCTGCTGTTGATGCGCCGCAAGCATGCCCAGACGCGGGAATACATGGAGATGAATGCGCTGCGCGGCATCGTGAAGGATGGCGCCGGGACCACCCTCTACAATTACTTCACCGAATTCGGCCTCGCGCAGATCTCGGTCGACTTTGTCTTGGGCACTGCCGGAACGAACGTCCAGGGCAAGGTCCGAGATGTCTTGCGGTCGATGGAGGACAGCCTGCTCGGCGAGAGCATGACGGATGTGCATGCCCTCGTCAGCCGCGAGTTCTTCGACAAGCTGATCGCGCATCCAAAAGTCGAGGAGGCCTGGAAGTTCTACGCCGCCACCGGCGCGCAGCCGCTCCGTCAGGATGTGCGGCGCAACTTCCCCTTCGCGGGCATCGTCTTCGAGGAATATGCGGGCGCCGTCACGCTTTCCACCAAGGCCACCGAACGGCTGGTCCCGGCCAATGAGGGCATCGCGTTCCCCTTGGGCACGATGGACACGTTCACGACCTATGGCGGCCCGGCCAACCTGCTGGAGGCGGCCAACACCATGGGCCTGCCGCTCTACGCCCGCCAGCACCTCGACGAGAAGGGCCGCTGGATCGACCTGATGACCGAGGCCTCGATCCTTCCGGTGAACAAGCGGCCGCGCATCGCGATCCGCCTGCACACATCGAACTGACCGGCGGCACGCATGTCGGTGTTCGAGGCGGCGCTGGGCCGCATCTTCGACAATCCTTCGATGGCGGTGGCGGCAGTCTGGATTTCCGCCACCACCTCGGAGGAACGTCCCATCCGCGTCATCCGCCGCGCCCCGGACCGCATCACCGAATTCGGCGCGGGTCGATTTGTCAGCGACAGCATGATGGTGGACGTGCGCGTCACCGACCTGCCCGCCCCGCGGCCGGGCGATCTCTTGGTGATCGGCTCGGACAGCTTCATCCTTCAGGGCGAACCGATCCGTGACCGGGAACGGCTGATCTGGTCACTGGACCTGCGGCCGTCATGAGGTTGAAGATCGCCTTCGATCCCGACCTCGTCGCCCTGATGCAGGCGGAAATCGCCGCCGGGGAGAAGGCGGTCACCACCGCCATGCGCGAGGCGGGCGAGGGCCTCAAATCCGCCTGGCGCGGCCAGATCACCGGCGCTGGGCTTGGCACCCGGCTTGGCAACTCCATCCGGCTCGCGACCTATCCCAAGGGCAGCGAGAGCCTGAACGCGGCGGCGCTCGTGTGGTCCAATGCGCCGGTCATCATCGGCGCGCATGACTCCGGCCCGCTGATCCGGTCACGTAACGGTTTCTGGCTGGCCATCCCCACCCCGGCCGCGGGCAAATCCACCCGCGGCGGGCGGATTACCCCCGGCGAATGGGAACGCCGCACCGGCCTGCGCCTGCGCTTCGTCTATCGCCGCCGAGGGCCAAGCCTGCTGGTGGCCGAGGGGCGGTTGAATTCGAAGGGTCGAACCGTAGCGTCAAAGTCGAAAACCGGGCGCGGGCTGACCACCGTGCCGATCTTCCTGCTGGTCCCGCAGGTGCGCTTGCGCAAACGGCTGGATCTGGCGCGGGATGCAGAGCTGGCGGCGGGTGGCGTGCCGGGGCGGATCGTGGCGGGGTGGGTGGAGGGAAAGATGTGATCGCCCCTTCCCGTCAGTAGCCAGCCTCGCGCTGATGGCGCACGGCCAATACTACCGCCGTCTCGCCATCGAACCGATAGAGCGACACATAGCCACTGTCGCCAAAGGTGATGAACCACTCGCGGAATTCCGGTTCCATGTCCTCGACCGGCCGCCCCGCGCCCGGCTGATCACGCAGAATGTTCATGCCCGCGCGGATGGATTTGGCCGCGCGTCGGGCAGCGTCAGGGTTCTTGTCGGCAAGGAAACGATACAACCGTTCGACATCCCGCAATGCGGCGGGCGACCAGATCAGTTGTGGCATTCAGGAGCAGCCGTCTCTTCGCCTGCTTCCAGCTTGGCCAGCCAGGCATCGGCTTCGTCATGCGTGATGTGCTTGGCCGTAGCCTGATATTCCTCCCAAGCCTGAAGTCCGGCCTGACGAAACGCCTCGCGCTTCTCTTCGCGCTCGACGAATTGCGCAACGGCCTCGCGCAGCATCCAGTGCGTGGAGCGGTCCTTGGCATCCGCCAACCGCTTGAGGCGGTCGCGGGTGTCCTGATCGAGTTTTACGGCGATGGGGCGGACGGCGTTCATGGATGCTGCTCCGGGCGAGTATTCACGGGTATTACCTTTAGCATATAGACCGCCGTCGCAGAAGTCACAATTGAGCCAAAGGCCGTGAAATGCCCACCACCCGTGAAACCGTCCTCGCCGCGCTGCGCGCGCAGTTGCTTCCGCTTGGCGCCCTCACCCTGCGTGACGAGGTTCTGCCGGAGCGGATCCCTGCAGCCGGGCTGATCATCCTGCGCGACGGCCAGCCGGGCGAGCCGGAGGTGACGTTGTCGCCGCTACGATACCACTACCAGCACCGGGCAGAGCTCGAGGTCGTCGTCCAGGCAGGCACCGGTCGGGCCAGCGCCTTCGACGACCTGATCGCCGCCATCGGCGCTGCGCTGGAATCGGACCGGACGCTCGGTGGAATCTGCGACTGGGTCGAACCCGAGGCCCCTGCCTCGGTCGATCTGCCCATCGAGGGCGCCGCGGCGCTGAAGGCGGCGGTGGTCACCATCGTCTTGCACTACACCACCACCGGCCCCTTGGCCTGACACCCCCACATCAAGGAGACCCCCATGGCACGTGCGCAAGGCGCGCGGGCGCAGATGGCGCTTGCGTATGAGACGGTTTATGGCACCCCGCCTGTCAGCGGGTTCCGGCTGATGCCCTTTGCGCGGGCAACGCTCGGGTCGGAACATCCGTTGCTGGAATCCGAACTGCTGGGCTATGGCCGCGATCCGCTGGCCCCGATCAAGGACGCGGTGACGGCGGACGGCGAGGTGGTGATCCCCATCGATGTGGAGGCGTTCGGCTATTGGCTGAAGGCCGCCTTCGGCCAGCCGGTCACCAGCGGCACCACGCCGAAGACCCACACGTTCCAGTCGGGCAACTGGACGCTGCCCAGCATGTCCATCGAGACCGCGATGCCCGAGGTGCCGCGCTTTGCGATGTATTCCGGCTGTGTGCTGGATCAGCTGTCCTGGCAGATGCAACGCTCCGGCCTGCTGACCGCCACGGCCCGTCTCGTCGCCCAGGGCGAATCCATCGCCGCCGCGACAGCCGCTGGCACCCCGACGGCGCTGGGGTTGCAGCGCTTCGGCCATTTCAACGGCACGGTGAAGCGCAACGGCAGCAGCTTGGGCAATGTGGTCTCGGCCGAGATCACCTATTCCAACAACCTCGACCGCATCGAGACCATCCGCGGCGATGGCCGCATCGATGGCGCCGACCCGACGATGGCGGCACTCACCGGCCGGATCGAGGTGCGGTTTTCCGACAGCACGCTGGTCACCCAAGCCATCGACGGCACGCCCTGCGAGCTGGAGTTCAACTACAGCCTCGGCGCCAACGCCAGCTTCACCTTCACCGCCCACGCGGTCTATCTGCCGATCCCCCGGATCGAGATCGCCGGGCCGCAGGGCGTGCAGGCCAGCTTTGACTGGCAGGCGGCGAAAGCCACCAGCCCCGCCCGCATGTGCACCGCCACCCTCGTCAACACCCTTGCAGGATACTGATCATGATCCGACTGAACCTGACCGCCACGCCGCAATGGCTGGACCTTGCCCCCGGCCTGCGCCTCAAGGTCGGCCCGCTCACCACGGCCCTGATGGTGGCGGCACGCGCCGATCCGGCCATCGAAGCCCTGCCAGAAGGTGCCAGCCAGGAGGCGCTGGCGCTCGCCATGGCGAAAGCCGTCGCCCGCCGCGCCGTGCTGGATTGGGAGGGTGTTGGCGATGAAACAGGAAACCCCTTGCCCGTCAGCCCCGAAGGCATCGACGCCCTGCTGGAAATCTGGCCGGTCTTCGAAGCCTTCCAGACCCGATACGTCGCGCGGGGCCTGATCCTGGACGCAGAAAAAAACGTCTCCGCGCCCTCGCCGACTGGTGCTTCGGCGGGGGCGACCGATACTGCGCCGCCTGCCAGGCTTCCTGCCCCGACTGCCCGGCCAGACTGAACCGGCCGCAAACGCCGGAGGGTTGGCAGGTCTGGGATCTGGTTGGCCGCCTTGGTGGCCAGCTGCGGGTGATCCCCGGTGCGATCCTCGGCTGGGACATGGGTGCCGCCCTCGCCATGGCCCGCGCTCTCGGCATCGCCCCCCTGATCGCCGCCGAACTGCTGCCCGAGATCGAGGCGGTGATGGTGCGCAAACTGAACGAACAGATGACGGATGCGGACGGAACCGGTGTCAGCCCCTGATCTTCCCGATCAGCGTCACGCCCGGCAGACCTTCGAAATGCGCATCGCAGGTCAGGAGCGTTGCTCCCCTCGCCCGCGCCGTTGCGAACATGACGGCATCCGCCGTCGCGAGCCTGTGGTCGCGACATGCCTCAGCGGCAGCCAGCGCGATCTCGGTATCGAGCGGCACGACCTGGCAGACCTGGGTGAAGGCGATCACCTGATCCGCCTTGTCCTCGCCGAGCTCCCGCGTCAGCCATTTCACCAGTTCCAGCTGCACCATGGTCGGCACCAGCCAGTCGGCCTGATCGGGCAGATGCCCAGCCAGCTTCTCGCCGGTCGGCGATCCGATCAGCCACTCGATCCAGGCCGAGGTATCGACAAGGACCATCAGAATCGGTCCGACCGGTCGCGGTAATCACTGGCCGATGCCCCGCGCGCAAGGCCCTTCAGCGCCTCCCGCTCCGGGACCGGCACCAGGAGGACGCCGGTTCCCTTGGGGATGAAGGCGAAGGTCAGCCCGGCCTCCCAATGCTGGGCACTCCGGATCGCCTTGGGGATCGAGATCTGGAACTTCGAGGACAGGGTCGCGGTCTCGGACATGATCATACCCAAACTTTATCGATGCTAAAAACGTAAGACAGAGAATCCGGAAATTCAAGGATCGATGCTATGGCTGAGAAAAGAGTCAGCGTCCGCCTCGTGGCGGAGGGCGGCCGCCAGGTGCGTGCGGAACTGGAAGGCGTGGGCGATGCGGGCGCGCGGGGTTTCGGCCGACTTTCGACCGAGATGGAGCAGGCCAACACAAGGCTGGCCAGCTTCGCCCGCAAGGCCGGGATCGCGCTGGCCGCGGTGACGGCCGCGGCGGCAGCGGCTGGCGTCGCCATGGTCCGCTCGGGTCTCGAAACCATCGGCGCGCAGGCTGACATGGCGGCCTCGCTGAAGACCACGGTGGAAAGCCTGCAGGTGCTGACCTGGGCCGGGGAACTGGCCGGTGTCTCGATGGGCGAGATAGAACAGGCTACCAAGAAGCTGACCACCCGGCTGTCGGAAGCTGCTGCCGGATCAGGTTCGGCGGTCGGGGCCTTGCAGCGGCTGAACCTCTCGGCCGCCGATCTGCAGGCGCTGCCGCTGGACCAGCGCATCGTCGCCATCCAGGAGGCGCTGAACCGGTTTGTGCCGGAAGCGGAGCGGGCGGCCGTCGCCTCTGATCTCTTCGGCGACAAGGCGGCGCTGGCGTTTCTGCGGATTGACCCCACTACCTTGCGCGAGGCGGCGCAGGATGTGCGCGACTTCGGTGTGGCGGTCAGCGCCAGTGACGCCGCCCAGATCGAACGCACCGGTGATGCCATCGCCAAACTCAGCCTGATCTGGCTTGGCCTGACCAACCGGCTGACCGCTGCCGTCGCTCCTGCCCTGGAGATGGTGGCGAACGCGCTGGCGGATGCCTCGCGCAGCACCGGCCCCATCGGCATCGCGATCAACGCTCTCTTCGACAACATCGGCCGGCTGACCGCCTATGCCGCCACCTTCGCCGCCGTGATGGCCGGGCGCTGGGTCGCCGGGCTGGCGGCAGCAGCGCTCTCGGTGCGCGGCCTCGCCACCGGCCTCGTCATCCTGCGCGGGGCCCTGATCCGCACCGGCATCGGCGCGCTGATCGTCGGCGCGGGCGAGTTGGTGTTCCAGTTCACCCGGCTGGTCGCAGGCGCGGGCGGGTTTGGCGCGGCGATTGGCCTCCTGAAGGATCTCGCACTTGAGGCCTGGGATCGCATTGGTCTCGCCGCCGCCTCTGCCTGGTCGAAGATCGAGGCAAGCTGGGCCGGGCTGCAGGCGACGGTCTACGGCGCGATGCAGTCTTCCGTAGAGGCCATCACCGGTTTCGGCAATTCGGCGGCGGGCATCTTCAAAGGCGCCTATGATGCGGTGAAAGCGATCTGGGGCCAGCTACCCGGTGCGATTGGCGATTTTGCCTTCCAGGCCGCGAACGGGTTGATCGGCGGCGTCGAGGCGATGCTGAATGGCGTCGTCACCCGCATCAACGGCTTCATCGAAGGCCTGAATGCGGCACTCGACCTCTTGCCCGATTGGGCCGTCGGCGAAGGCGGCGTGCGGATCGGCACGCTGGACCCGGTGGCGCTGGGCCGGATCGACAACCCCTTTGCGGGATCGGCGGCCGCTGCCGGAACCGCCGCCGCAGAAGCCTTCTCGGCGGCGATGGCGCAGACCTATGTCACCACGCCAAACCTCGGGCTGACCGGAATGGCCGATGAGGCTACCGCCCGGGCAGAGGCGTATCGCGAGGCTTCCGGCATGCTGGCCGATGCCGCCGCTCGCCCGATGCAAAGCTGGCAGGCGTTGAAGGACGCGGTTGCCGGGGCGGGAGGCGAGGGCGAAACTGCACTGGACGGGGCCGCAGATGCCGCCGACCGGCTGGACGAGTCGATGACCGAGGCCGGGCGCGCCGCCGGTGGCGCGGGGGCAGCAGCTGCGGCTGGGGCAGAAGTGGCGAAGACCGGATGGGAAGCCGCGGTGGCAACCCTTGCTGACTATGCCGCAAAGGCCCGCGATATTGGCGGCGACATCGGCAACGCGCTGGTCTCTGCCTTCACTTCGGCCGAAAATGCTGTTGGCGAGTTCGTGAAGACCGGCAAGCTGGATTTCCACGATCTGGTCACTTCGATGATCGCCGATCTGGCCAAACTCGCGGCGCGGCGGTTCATCCTCGGCCCAATCGCCAATGCCTTGTCGGGCGCGCTGGGCGGCGCGGGTGGCATCTTCGCCAACATCCTGCATGCGGGCGGCATGGTCGGCACCCCGGGTCCGGGCCGCATGGTCCCTGCCATGGTTTTCGCCGGTGCCCCGCGCATGCATTCCGGCGGCTGGGCGGGGATCAAGCCCGACGAGGTTCCGGCCATCCTGCAGCGTGGCGAACGCGTGTTGTCGCGCCGAGAGGCGGCCGGTTACAGCCAGGGGCAAACCACGTCTCCTGCCATCAATGTGACGATCAATGCTCGCGACGCCGAAAGCTTCCGGCAATCGCGCACGCAGGTTGCAGCCGATATCGCCCGTGCGGTGTCCCTCGGCCGGAGGGGCATGTGATGGCGTTCCATGAAGTCAGGTTCCCCGACAACATCAGCCGCGGCGCGCGGGGTGGACCGGAACGGCGCACACAAGTGGTCGAACTGGCAAGCGGCGACGAAGAGCGCAACGCCAGTTGGGCGAACAGCCGACGCCGCTATGATGTCGCTTTCGGCATCCGCCGCGCCGATGATCTGGCGGCAGTCGTGGCGTTCTTCGAGGCCCGCAATGGCCGGTTGCACGGCTTCCGCTTCAAGGACTGGGCGGATTACAAATCCTGCCCGCCGTCGCAGGTCGTGGCCCCGACCGACCAGCCCATCGGTACCGGCAATGGCGCCGCCACCACATTCGCCCTCCTGAAACGCTATACCTCCGGCGCGCAAAGCTGGACCCGCGCCATCGCCAAGCCGGTGGCAGGGACCGTCCGCCTCGCCCTGAACGGGGTCGAGCAGATGACGGGCTGGGGCCCCGATGCCACCACCGGCAGCGTCACCTTCGCCGCCGCCCCGGGCGCGGGCGTCGCAATTACGGCAGGCTTCGAATTCGACGTGCCAGTGCGGTTTGACAGCGACACCCTCGACGTGACCCTCGACTTCGAACGGCTCGGCTCGATTACCGCCATCCCCCTCCTGGAGATCCGCAGATGAATGACGAACCCGGTTTCCTCGCCACGGCGCTGCGCGATCTGGCAAGTTCCACCGCCGTGATCCTCGCCGCCTGGGGCGCGTTGGGCGGCGCGACCAATGCGCTGACCACGCGGATGCGGCTCCGCGATGCCCTGCGCCACATTCTGCTCGGCGGGCTGATCGCAGCGGGGATGGGCAGCCTGTCGATGGCGCTCATCACCCGCTGGCTCGGCCTGCCGCCCGAGGCCATTCCGGCCGGGGGCGCGGCCGGATCGGCGGCCTATCTGGTCGGGGTCTTCGGCCCCGCCTTCATCGAGGTCGTCCTCGCACGTCTGCGCAGCGCAAAGGGATGTGCGGGTGATGAATGATCTCCTGCGCCTCGCACGTTCCCTCCGCTGCGACGCGGCCGATCCCGGCCAGGCCTTCGGCCACCGGCTGCGCGTCGGCCTCGCCGTCGCGGCCCTGATCCTTCTCCTCTCCACCATCGGGTGATCCCATGCACATGACCGACCGGGGCCTGCTGGCCCTGATCCGGCACGAAGGACTCGTGCCCGGACCCTATCTCGACGTGAACGACATCTGGACCTTCGGCATCGGCCACACCGCCGAAGCCGGGGCGCCCGATCCCGCCCGGATGCCGCGCGGCATGCCTGCCGACCTTGATGCCGGGATCCGCGAAGCGTTCCGGCTGTTTCGCGTCGACATTGCCACCTACGAGACGGCGGTGCTGCGCGCCGTGAAAGTGCCGCTG
Source organism: Paracoccus sp. (in: a-proteobacteria) (assembly GCF_039808215.1). Taxonomy (GTDB): domain Bacteria; phylum Pseudomonadota; class Alphaproteobacteria; order Rhodobacterales; family Rhodobacteraceae; genus Paracoccus. Next base: position 10,695 of record NZ_JBDHSP010000055.1, on the reverse strand, counting down.
GAACCGCACGAGTTCGATGCGCTGGTCTCGTTTCACTACAACACCGGCGGCATCGCCAGGGCCGCACTGACCAAGGCTCTCAACGCGGGCAATCGCACGGCCGCGTCCGACGCCTTCATGGGTTGGCTCAGGCCCGCCGCCATCCGCCCACGCCGCGAGGCCGAACGAGACCTCTTCGCGAAAGGGCGCTATCCGACCGGAACCATTCCCGTCTGGGCGGTCGATCGCAACGGAAGGGTGAGTTTCGCGCGACCGATCCGACGGCTGACCGAGGCCAAGGCGCTGGCACTGCTGCGCACGACCGTCGGCCCGCCAGCCATCGCCACGCCTTCCGCCCCTTCCCCGGCCACGCCCGCTGCGCCTGCGCCAGCGCCAGAACCTGCGGCAGTCGGGGCAACGCTGACTGCACGCCTTCTCGCCTTCCTCAAATCCCTGATCGGAGCATGACCATGAACTGGACGCTCGCCCGCGGCCTCGTCTATCTGGCCTGCCTTGCCGCCTCAGGTCTCGCGATGGCGGGGCTGGCGGAGTTCGACCTCGTGACCGGCACGCTCGATATCCGCCCCTTCAACCTCTACGCGGTGACCGGCGCCGCGGGCGGGGTCGTCTCCTCGGCGCTGGCCTCGCTGGCGCTGCTGCGCGGCTGGGGGCGGAAGTGAAATCGCTCTCTCCCGCACTGCAGGCCCATCTCGACGAGGGCACCACCACGCTCGCCTGGTGCTGGCGGATTTCGCGGGCGGACGGCGTGACCTTCGGTTTCACAGACCACGACCGGACGCTGTCGTTCGACAGCACCGAGTTCGAACCCGAAAGCGGGCTGACAGCATCAGAGGTGCGGTCTGGTTCTGACTTGTCCGTGGACGCGCAGGACGCGCAAGGCGTGCTCTCCTCCGACCGGATCACCGAGACCGACATCCTCGACGGCCGATGGGACAATGCGGCGGTCGAGGTCTGGCGGGTGAACTGGGCCAGCCCGGCGCAGCGCGTGCTCTTGCGCCGCGGGGCCATTGGTCAGATCCGGCGCGGGCGTCTGGCCTTCGTGGCGGAGGTGCGGTCGCACGCCCATGTCCTCGGCCAGACGGTGGGGCGGACGTTCCAGGCCAGCTGCGATGCCGCGCTGGGCGATGCGCGCTGCGGCGTGAACCTCGAGGCATTGGCCTTCAAGGGGACCGGCGCGATCATCGATGTGCTGCGCGACCGGGCCTTCACGGCCTCCGGCCTTGGCGCCTTCGGCGCGGGCTGGTTCGCCTTCGGGCTGGTGGAATGGTCGACCGGCGCGAATGCCGGGCGGCGGGTCGAAGTGTTGTCGCATGACCTCGTCGACGGGGTGGCGATCCTGACCCTGCTGGAAGCGCCGGTGCGGTCCATTTCGGCCACGAACACCTTCATCGTCAGGGCAGGCTGTGACAAGCGCATCGCCACCTGCGGGACGAAGTTCGGCAATGTCGCCAACTTCCGGGGCTTCCCGCACATCCCCGGCCAAGATGCCGTTCTGCGCTATGCCACGAAGGACGGCGGCCATGAGGGGGAGGTGCTTTGAAGACCGCCGATCCCGCCCTTGTCATCGCCGCCGCCCGCGCCTGGCTCGGCACACCCTATCACGATCAGGCCAGCCTGCGCGGGGTCGGCTGCGATTGCCTCGGCCTCGCCCGCGGCGTCTGGCGCGCGGTGGTGGGTGACGAACCCTTCCCGATCCCGCCCTATAGCCGGGATTGGGGCGAGACCGGCCCGCGTGAAGTGCTGGCGGAAGGCGCGCGCCAGATGATGCCGGAAATTGCCATCCACGAAGCCGGTCTCGGCACGCTGATCCTCTTTCGCATGGCGCCGCGTGCCATCGCCAAGCATGTCGGGATTCTGAGCGGTCCCGCCCGCTTCATCCATGCCTATGAGCGGCTGGGAGTCGTCGAGGAAGTCCTGACCCCGATCTGGCGGCGGCGCATCGCCTTCACCTTCCTGTTCCCCAGAGATTGAGACCCCACACATGGCAACCTTGGTACTCGGGGCCGTCGGCTCCGCGATTGGTGCTGGTTTCGGCGGCGCCGTGCTCGGCTTTTCCGGCGCGGCGATCGGCGGCATGATCGGCTCCACCATCGGCTCGGTGGTCGACAGCTGGATCGTCTCGTCCCTCGCCCCGGCGCAGCGGATCGAGGGCGCACGATTGGATTCCTTGCGCATCACCGCATCGACCGAGGGCGCGGTGATGCCGCGACTGTTCGGCCGGATGCGGATCGGCGGCAACATCATCTGGGCCACCGATTTCCGCGAGGAGGTCAACACCACGACCCAAGGCGGCGGCAAGGGCGGCGGGCCGAAGGTCAAGACCACCGAATACCTCTATTATGCCAGCTTCGCCGTGGCGCTCTGCGAAGGCGGGATCACCGGCATCGGCCGGGTCTGGGCCGATGGCAAGCCCATGGATATGACCGGCGTCACCTGGCGCTGGTATCCCGGTGACGAAGTCCAGACGCCCGATCCCTTCATTTCGGCGAAGATGGGGGCCACCAACACCCCCGCCTATCGTGGCACCGCCTATGTCGTGTTCGAGGAGCTCGACCTCGGCCCCTTCGGCAACCGCCTGCCGCAGATCAGCTTCGAGGTGTTCCGCCCCCTCGCCGATGCCGATACCGCCGAAGGACTGGTGAACGCCGTGACGATGATCCCGGCCTCGGGCGAGTTCACCTATGCCAGCACCCCGGTCAAGAGGACCGCTGGCTCCGGTGGTGCGACCGTGGCGGAGAACCTGAACGCAATCACCAACACCGCAGATATCGTCGTGGCGCTGAACCGGCTGCAATCCCTGGCCCCGGCGGTCGAGAGCGTCAGCCTGGTGGTGGCGTGGTTCGGGGATGATCTGCGGGCAGGAACCTGCAAGGTCCGTCCTGGCGTCGAGGTCGCGGCCAAAACCACCACGCCCTCGGCCTGGATCGTGAATGGCGTGTCGCGCGCCGAGGCGTTTCTGGTCAGTCGCGACGCCGAGGACCGCCCGGTCTACGGCGGCACGCCTGCCGACTTCGCGGTGGTGCAGGCGATCCGGGAGATGAAGGCGCGTGGGCTGCGGGTGACCTTCTATCCGTTCCTGCTGCTGGACGTCCCGCCCGGCAACACCAAGCCCGATCCTTACAGCGACAACGCCGCCACCTCGGGCCAGCCGACTTTCCCCTGGCGGGGCCGGATCACCTGCTCTCCTGCTGCGGGCTTTGCCGGAACCGTCGACAAGACTGCATCGGCCGCAATGCAAGTGTCGGCGCTGTTTGGCACTGCCACGCCCGCCAGCTTCAGCGTGTCGGGCACCGCTGTCGGCTGGACCGGCCCCATCGGCGAGTGGAGCTTGCGCCGGATGATCCTGCATTATGCCCATCTCTGCAAAGCCGCGGGCGGCGTGGATGCCTTCCTGATCGGATCGGAAATGCCCGGTCTGACCACGATCCGCTCGGGTGCCAGCACCTATCCCGCCGTCGCGGCCTTCAAGGCGCTCGCGGCAGATGTGCGGTCGATCCTCGGTGCCGGGCCCAAGATCGGCTATGCGGCCGACTGGTCGGAATATTTCGGCCACCATCCCGCCGATGGCTCGGGCGACGTCTATTTCCACCTTGATCCCCTGTGGTCGGACCCGAACATCGACTTCATCGGCATCGACAACTACATGCCCCTGTCGGACTGGCGCGACGGGTTCGACCACGCCGATGCGGCCGAAGGCTGGCCCGCGATCCACGACCGGAACTATCTGCAGGCCAACATTGCGGGCGGCGAGGGCTACGACTGGTTCTATACCAGTCCCGCCGACCGGGTGACGCAGGTCAGGACGCCAATCACCGATGGCAGCGCGGGCAAACCCTGGGTGTTCCGCTTCAAGGATCTGCGCAGCTGGTGGTCGGAGCAGCACTTCAACCGCCCGGGCGGGGTGGAAAGCGGCACGCCGACGGCATGGGTGCCGCAGTCGAAGCCGATCTGGTTCACCGAACTGGGATGCCCCGCCATCGACCGGGGCACCAACCAGCCTAACGTGTTCTTCGATCCGAAATCCTCCGAGAGTTTCACGCCGCATTTTTCGCGGGGCTGGCGCGACGATGCAATCCAGCGCGCCTATCTGGAAGCCAGCTTCCTCTGGTGGGGTCAGGGCGCGCACAACCCGACCTCCTCGGTCTATGGCGCGCGCATGGTTCATGTCCCCGAATGCGCCGCCTGGACCTGGGACGCACGGCCCTATCCGTTCTTCCCCGAACTGACCGACATCTGGACCGACGGCCCGAACTGGCGTCTGGGCCACTGGCTGACCGGGCGGCTGGGCGCGGTGTCGCTGGCGGCGCTGGTGCGGCACCTCTGCCTGCGCGCAGGGATGCCGGACGGCCAGATCGACGTCTCTGGCCTCTGGGGCGCGGTCGAGGGCTATGTCATCTCGGCGCTGGAAGCCCCGCGTGCCTCGATTTCCACGCTGGCGCGGCATTTCGGTTTCGATGCGGTGGAGAGCGAGGGGCGGATCAAGTTCCTGATGCGCGGCAGGATCGCCAGCGCCACCGTCACGCCCGACAGCATGGTGGCGCCCAGCTCGGCGCAGGGCGATGTGATGGAACTGACCCGCGCGCAGGAAACCGAACTGCCGCAGGCGCTGAAATGGCAAGTCGCCCGGGCCGACGAGGACTATGACGCGGCCCTCGTCGAAGCCCGCCGCATCACCGTCGATACCACCCGCATCGCGTCCGAGGCCTTCCCGATGGCGATTCCGCCCGAGGAGGCCGAACGCCGCTGCCGTCGCGCGCTGATGGAGGCCTGGGTGGGGCGGGAAAGTGCTGTGTTCCGCCTGCCGCCTTCGCGGCTGGCGCTCGATCCCTGCGACGTGATCCTGCTCGACCATGATGGCCGCATGACGGAAATGCGCCTCGTCTCAATCGCCGACTCCGACCTGCGCAGCGTCGATGCCGTGCGACAGGACCGGGCGGTCTATGACCTGCCGCCCGGCGAGCCGCGGCCGGCCACGCTCTCGACACCGACGGTCTTCGGCGTGCCGGATGTGATCCTGCTGGACCTGCCGCAGCTGCGCGAGGACCAGCCCGCGCACCGTACCCTTGTCGCGGCGCATGCCAAGCCGTGGCCGGGCGAGATCGCGGTCTACCGCAGTGCTGCGGCGGATGGTTTTACCCTGCTGACCACCTTTTCCACCCGCGCCCGCATGGGCGTGCTGGCGGCGGATTTCTTTGCCGGGCCGGTGTCGCGCTTCGATCTGGGCAATGCGCTGGTGGTCGATCTCCATTCCGGAACGCTGGAGAGCGTCACGGACATCACCCTGCTCGGCGGCGCGAATGCTCTGGCGGTGGAAACCGGCGCTGGGCAATGGGAAATCGTCCAGGCTGGGGCGGCCGAACTGGTCGCGCCCGGCCGCTACAGGCTCACCCGATTGCTGCGCGGCCAGCGTGGGACCGAAGGTGCCATGGTCAGCGTGGTGTCGACCGGTGCGCGGGTGGTGGTGCTGGATGCGGCACTGGCGTCCCTGCCCATCAGCGAGGCCGATCTCGGTCTGCCATGGAACTGGCGAATCGGCCCGGCCTCAAAGCCAGTCAGTGACGAGACCTTCGTGGCGACCAGCTTCACCCCCGAAGGCGCTGGGCTGCGGCCGTTCGCCGTTGCCCATGTCGAGCAGCCGTGGCGCACCGCCCGCAGCCCGGGCGATCTGACGATCCGCTGGACGCGCCGGTCGCGGTCATTGGCCGCTGACAGCTGGGGCGCTGGCGATGTGCCTTTGGCCGAGGACAGTGAGGCTTATGCGCTCGACATTCTGGACGGGTCAGTTGTCAAGCGATCCTTGACGACTGCCACGACCAGCGTCCTCTACACCGCCACCCAGCAGACCGCCGATTGGGGCGCACCGCTTGGCCCCGGCCAATCCCTCGTCCTCCGCATCTTCCAGCTTTCCGCCCTGATCGGTCGCGGCGCTGGGCGATCCGTCACCCTCACCTTCTGAAAGCAGGATCATGTCAGACATCACCACCCACCTCCTGCTGCCTTACATCCTGGCATCGCAGGCGCAGAAGCATGTCACCCATAACGAGGCGCTGCGGCTCTTGGATGCCATGGTCCAACTGTCGGTGCTGGACCGAGATCTGACGGCGCCGCCAGCCAGCCCGGCCGATGGCGACCGGCATATCGTTGCCTCCGGGGCCACCGGTCTTTGGGCGGGCTGGGATCTGAACGTGGCCTTCTGGATCGATGGCGTCTGGATGCGGCTGGTCCCGCGCCCGGGCTGGCTGGCGTGGGTCGCGGATGAGGCAGCCTTCGTCGTCTGGAACGGCTCTGCATGGGATCTGGTCGGCGAACCGGTCGACGTGTCGGATGCGGTCTTCAGCCTGGTGAACGACACCGATCCGACCAGGAAGGCGCTGTTTTCGCTGTCGGGCATCAGCACTGGCGTAACCCGGACCTTCACCCTGCCGAACACGTCGAGCGAGTTGGCGATCCTCGCAGGCACCCAGACCTTCTCCGGCAACAAGACCTTTTCCGGCACGCTGACCGCCTCGGGAACCGTCACGGTATCGGCGGCCTCGGCCAGCATCGGCACGGCAACCGGAACCGCGACCTATGGCATGGGAACCGGCGCCACGACCACGGGCGTAACCAAGACCGTGAACCTCGGCACCGGCGGAGCCTCAGGATCGACTACGGTCGTGAACATCGGCTCTGCGACGGCTGGCGCGGGCGGCACGACCGTCATCAACACGCCCACGGTCACCTTTGCCAATGCCGTGACGCAGCTCGGCATGCCCCAGGCCAACCTGACCGCGCAGCTCTTGGGCCTCGGCGGGGCCACCGCGGACAGCTACAACCGGCTGTCGATGAACACCCCGGCTGTCCTCTTGAACAACGCCGGGGCCGGGATCGAGGCGACGGTGAACAAGGCCGTCCCAGCGAACGATGCCGCCTTTGCATTCAAGACCGGGTTTTCGGCGCGCGCGCTGATCGGCCTTCTGGGCAGCGACGACTTCAGCTTCAAGGTCAGCCCCGATGGTTCGGCGTTCGTCGATGCCCTGAAGATCGACCGCATCAGCGGCCAGGTGGAACTGCCGCAGCCCACGATCCTGCCGGGGCTGAGCGCCGCGCCGACCCCGCCGCCCACCGGCAAGGCCTCGGTCTACGCCCGCAGCCGTGCCGGGGCGCCGTGGATCGACGTGATGCGTCCCTCGGGGCGGGATTTTCCGCTCCAGCCGCATTTCGGGGTGAACCGGATCGCGAACTGGTCTCCTTCGACCGGCACCACGATCACCACCGAAGGCCTGCCGATCACCTCGGTCGGCACCGTCTCACATCCCACGCTGGCCGCGACGAACCTTGCGACTTCCATGCGGCGTTGGCGCCTGACCTCGGCGGCCGTCGTCGACTCAGTGGCCGACCAGCGATCCGCAGGCTGGGCTTGCTGGCGTGGCAATGCGACCGGGCTTGGCGGTTGGACCTTCGTGACGCGGCTGTCTCTCACGACCTTGCAAGCGACGGGGATGGGCTTCTTCGGCCTCTACGGCTCCACAGCAGCACTCGCCACCACGCTCACACTAGCCACCGTCATCAACTGCATCGGCATCGGCTTCCAGCGCGGCACGCATGCGAACTGGCAGCTGGTCGCCAATGACGGCGCCGGCGCACCGACCCTCACCGACATGGGGGCCAGCTTCGCCATCGCCACCGGCAGTGTGCTGACCCTGTTCATCGCGGCCCCGCCGAATGGTTCGTCGGTGTGGGTCCGAGCCGTGAACGAAGTCACGGGCGCGGTCTTCGAGCAGGAGATCACCGCCGACCTGCCCGCCGCGACGCAGTTCCTGTCGCCACGACTTTACATAAACAATGGCGCGACCGCCGCGGCCGTCGCCTATGACTGCGCCGGGGTCTATGTCGAGACGGATTTCTAGGGTGCCGGGATGCACAGGAGCGCGCCGCCAATGCTGTGGTGAGGTCCGGGCCGGGCAAGTCCCTCGCGGGAAGCGCCAGACGCCTCGACCGCAGGGCAATGCCCGGCCCGGTTCACGGATTCACACGTTCAAAGAGCGGCAGGGATTCGCTGCGCCAGAATGGTGGCACGGCAAAGCTACATCTGTCCCCTGCGGCGATGGGCACAATTGTGCACCTGACGGAAGCTTGCCGCATTCGGTCACGGAAGAACGAGGGTTGTCTCGTCGATGCCGTCAAGGATCCGGCTACGAATGCGGTCCACCAGGTCAGCGCCGCTGGAAATGTCGAAGCTCGCCGTTTCCAACACCGTCTCCTGACCTGTCACCCGAAACCGCGCGCGGATCCCTTCTTCTTCGCCCAGGCCCACATGGTGGGGATAAAGCAGCGTCAGCCGCGGGGCCTTGTAGAGGTGGGCATAGGCCATCATCTGGTAGACGTCGGCCTGCGACACGCCCTGCTTCGGATCGTCGATCCGGGCGGAAATGCGCTTCCACTTGGTGTCGATCACATGGGCGACTTGATCATCACGCTTGATAAGGATGTCGGGCCTCGTCTGGAAAATTTCCCGCTTATCGTCCACCGACGTAAGACAGAACAGGCGGCCACCCTGCAGGGTCACGCGGAATTCGGACCCCGCCAGCGCCCTTGAGACGAGACGGCCGATGTATTCCTCGAACAGGCCATTCATCTCGAACAGCAGTGCCGATCCCTGCCCCGACCCAGCACTGGTCGTTTGGTACCGGTTGCGCAGGAACAGCTGCGCCATTCCAAAGAGTTCCTGCCAGGCACTGTTGGTGCGGTCGATGACAACATCGTCCCACCGCAGGGCCGGGAGCTGCACTTCCGCAACCTCGGCATAGACGAAGGCCAGTTCCCGCAGGCGCTGGACGTTCGTCGCGTTGCGCGACATGCCCGCCAGATGCGCGATGGTCGCCTTCATGATGCGGTTGAGGGCGATATCCTCGGACAACTCGTCATAGCGGCACGCCAGGCGGCCCGGGTTTGCGAGATGGCGGGTGAACTGGCGCGGGATATCCAGCGATCCCCGCAAGGTCGGCAGATCGTCGTCATGCAGGGTGTAGCGCCGCGGCATGCCTCGCCGTACCGCCTCGGTCAGCTTGTCGCAAAAGACGCGGATCAGGATTTCCAGCAGAGTTTCGCGCTGCCAGTCGAGGTCGGTCATGCGTCCGGTCTCGATCTTCAGGTCGAGAGCCACCGCAAGCATGTGGACAAGACGCTTGCGGATTTCGCGCGTCTCTTGTGCCGATCCTTCCTTTTCGCCGACATCGATCTTCGGCAGAATTTCCAGCGTGCAGCCCGGCACCGCCAAGACTCCGACTACTCCGCGCGCCCGCAAGTCATGGCGGCGATCTTCGAGAACGCCACCGCCGCCACGCCCGGCGAAGGGTGATGCTTTGGCCAGTGCCACAAGGCGCTGGGCAAGATGCGGCGGAATGCATCCTTCCCCATCGCCATGGGGCACGGCCTCCCATTCACGGACGCTGTAGGCGGGCATCAGGCCGCGAACTCGGAGAAGTCGAACTGGTCCTTCACCCGCCAGCGCAGTCTCTCGGCCCCGAAATCATCCGCGGCAAGTCCCGGCGGCGCGTCCAGGCGGCGCGCCTCCAAGAACCGCGACGGCCCGTGCGGGCCATCGCCCAGAACAGCGGCGACCTTCGACCAATCCTCGTAGAAATACTCGGACAGGAGCGGAATCACCTTGTGCCGCATGACGTCCTCGACGGCCTCGGCCGATGTGCAGCCAGTGAAATAGGCGTGGCCGATCTGGTGTTCGCGGTCGAAGAGATACTCGATGCGGTCGTTGATCGTGGCCAGCAGCTTCTGCAGGTTGATCCCGCCGACATTCGGGGGCAGGACCGCCGGGTTCGGCATCAGTTCCTTGAAGGTGAACCGACGGCGCAGGGCGGTGTCCAGCAGCGCGATCGAGCGATCGGCCGTATTCATGGTGCCGATGATGTGCAGGTTCTGCGGCACGCCGAAGCGCTTCTTCGAATAGGGCAAGGTTAGCTGGATTTCATCGCGCCGCCCAAGGCGCTTGTCCGGTTCCAGGAGCGTGATCAGTTCGCCGAAGACCTTCGAGATGTTGGCCCGGTTGATCTCGTCGATGATCAGGACATGGGGCTCCACCTCCCGGCTGACGGCCTCACCCCCACTGTTCATGTACCCTTCAAGAGCAACGGTGTCCAGGCGAGCCCGATTGAGAGCGTAGATTGACCGCATGGTGAAGTTGCCATCGTAGATTTCGCCCGCAGGAACACCGGTTCGATCCACCCAAAGCCAACGCACAGATCGGCGATGACAATATGTTCGGTTGGCACGCTGGTGGTATTCGTACGTTCCGGTAATCTCGCCGACTGCACGGAACAGGCTGTTGCCCTTGGTCACAACGATGATGTCGCCGATTTCAAGCTGATTGCGGAAGACGTCCACTTGACTGACTTGGCCAGACTGAAGCGTGACCTCGCCCTCCCGCCTGCCCTGCTCACGACAGGTCTCGAGGATCTCGTTTATGTCCGAGAACTTGTCATCCGTGAAATCGATGTCTTCCCAACCCAGAAGCGTGTGCCCCTCGGATATTGCCTCGTCGAAAAGGTAATCCTCGGAAGCGACGTTGGCACGCGCGATCGACATCTTGAAAACCTGCCGACCATCGAGAGAGATGACGTTCCCGCTCGGCGTAACTGGCACGCCTCTCTCTGCACGCCTCGCAATGCGCTGGAATATCCCGGCGACAGGCTCGAGGCG
>NZ_JBDHSP010000054.1:0-21019 GCF_039808215.1 Paracoccus sp. (in: a-proteobacteria) | reverse complement strand
CATGCGCCCGCAAAAAGGCGCCCTCTGACCAGCCCCCGGCCCGAAAGGGCCGGGGACGGCAGACAATACCGGTGCGGGACAAGCCCGCACCGGAACCTTCCTGGCGGTGACAGAAGATGATTTCCACCCTGATTCCTTCGCGCGGCTTCCTCGAGGACGCCTTTCCCGGATTCGCGGTCTCGGTTCTGGTCGCGGCTACGGCGCAATTCCTGTCTGACCATTACGGCGCGCCGGCGATGCTGCTGGCGCTGCTTCTGGGCCTGGCCCTGAACTTTCTGGCCGAGGACGGCACCAAGACCGCGGCCGGAGTAGCCTTTACCGCACGCACCGTGCTGCGGCTGGGCGTGGCGCTGCTGGGCGCGCGCATCTCGGTTGACATGCTGGCGGCCCTTGGCGCGCGCTCGATCGCGCTGGTGGTGGCCGGGGTCGTCCTGACCATCGTCTTCGCGCTGTTCGCCACGCGCTTTGTCGGGCGCAGCTGGCGCTTTGCGCTGCTGACCGGCGGCTCGGTGGCGATCTGCGGCGCCTCGGCGGCCATGGCGATCGCCGCCGTCCTGCCCAAGCACGAGAAATCGGAACGCGACCTGGTGTTCACCGTGCTGTCGGTCACCGTGCTGTCGACCATCGCCATGGTGGTCTATCCGATGCTGGTCGATGTCTTCGGCTTTACCGACCGCGATTCCGGCGTGTTCCTGGGCGGCACCATCCATGACGTGGCGCAGGTGGTCGGGGCGGGCTTCTCGATCAGCCCCGAGGCCGGTGAGACCGCGACCCTGGTCAAGCTGATCCGCGTGTCGATGCTGGCGCCGGTGGTGCTGACCATCTCGCTGGTGATCCGCATGCGCGGCCTGGCCGACAGCGCCGACAGCAAGGGTGGCAAGGCGCCGCCGGTGCTGCCCAGCTTTGTCCTGGGCTTTCTGATCCTGGCGGCGCTGAACAGTTTCGGGGTGATCCCGAAGTCGGTATCCGAAGTGGCCGGCCAGGTGTCGCGCTGGGCGCTGTTGATTTCGATCGCGGCGGTTGGCATCAAGACCTCGCTGAAGAAAATGCTCGAGGTCGGCGGCGGCGCCATCGCGCTGATCGTGGCCGAGACCGTCTTCCTGGGCGCCTTTATCGTCACCGGCATGCATTTCCTGGGGTAGGACATGAAACCGCTTGAGCGCATCTTCCAGACCGCACGCGAGCTTGATCGCCACATCATCCTGTCCGAGGGCGCCGACCCGCGGGTGGCCGAGGCCGCCCGCCGGCTGAGCGCCGAGGGTCTGGCGCGCATCACCCTGATGGACGGGCCCGAGATCCCCGGCGTGCGCACGATTGTCGCCGCCGAGGCCCCGGACCTGCCGGAACTGGCCGGGCACTGGCACCAGATGCGCGCCAGGCGCGGCATGACCGCGGAACGCGCCCTGGAAGAGATGCGCGATCCGATCCGCCAGGCCGCCATGCGGGTGCGGCTGGGCCAGGCCGACGGCACCGTGGGCGGCGCGGTCGCCACCACTGCCGACACCGTGCGCGCGGCGCTGCAGATCATCGGCCGCGCTCCGGATGCCGCCATCGTCTCGAGTTTCTTCGTGATGTTGCCCGGACGGGACGATGCACCGCTGCAGCAGGGGGCGATCTTTTCCGACTGCGGGCTGGTGATCGCGCCGGACGCGCGCGAACTGGCCTCGATCACGCTCTCGGCGGCGCAAAGCTGCCGGCTGCTGCTGGGCCAGACCCCGCGCGTGGCGATGCTGAGTTTCTCCACCGCCGGCTCGGCCGAGCATTCCAGCCTTGGCCGCATCCGCGAGGCGCTGGCCATGGTGCGCGAGGCGGCGCCCGACCTTGAGGTGGATGGCGAGATGCAGTTCGACGCGGCGCTGGACGATGCCATCCGCGCCCGCAAGGCGCCGAAAAGCCCGCTGCGGGGCCAGCCGAATGTCTTCATCTTTCCCGACCTGGCGGCCGGCAATATCGGCTACAAGATTGCCGAGCGCCTGGGCGGGTTCAGCGCCATCGGCCCGATCCTGCAGGGGCTGGCGCGGCCGGCCAACGACCTGTCGCGCGGCTGCTCGGTCGAGGACATCATCGCGGCGACGGCGGTGACGGCGGTGCAGGCGCGCGGCTGAGCGCGCCCATCGCCTCGCCGATGCGGCGGATGCCCTCTGGGATGCGCGCCGCCGAGATCGAGGAATAGGCGAGGCGATAAAAGCCGTCGCCGCGCGCCGGATCGGCAAAGAAGGGCGTGCCCGGCTCGATCAGCACGCTTTGCTGCTTCAGCGCCGCCGACAGCGCCGGCGCGGCGATGCCCGGGGGCGTGGCCAGCCAGAAGCTTGAGCCGCCATTGGATTCGGGTGCGGCCAGGGTCAGCCCCTCTGCGGCGATGGCGGCGGCCATGACGCGGCGGCGCTCGCCATAGGCGCGGCGCATGCGGTTGATCTGCGCGTCGTAATGGCCCAGCGACAGGAAATGCGCCAGCGTGCGCTGCATGTGGCCGGGCGGGTGGCGCAGGCTCATGCCGCGCAGGGCGCGGGCCTCGGCGACAAAGCGCGGATCGGCCACGACATAGCCCAGCCGCACCCCGGGAAACACCGATTTGGAGAACGAACCGATATAGACCACCGCCCCGGCCCGGTCGATGGCCTTCAGCGCCGGAGAGGGCGCGCCGGCGAAGGACATCTCGAATTCGTAATCGTCCTCGATCACCGCGAATCCCTGCGCCTGCGCCCGCGCCAGCAGTGCCTTGCGCCGCGGCAGCGGCATGGTCGAATTGGTCGGGCACTGGTGGCTGGCGGTGGTAAAGACCGCGGCCACGCCCGGCGGGATGGCGTCGGGCGGCAGGCCATGGGCGTCGACCGGCACCGGCAGGACGCGGGCGCGGCTGGCGGCCAGGATCTCGCGCTGACCGGGATAGGAGGGGTCCTCGACGGCGCAGGCGGTGCCGGGCGCCAGCAGCACCTGCGCCACCAGCCACAGCGCGTTCTGCGCCCCCATGGTCAGCAGGATCTCGTCGCGCCCGGCGCTGATGCCGCGCCGGGGCAGGATCAGCCGGGCGATGTGATCGATCAGTTCCGGGTCGTCGGCGTCGTAAAGATCGCCGGTGACGGCATCGAACTCGCGCCGCCCCAGGGTGCGCATGGCGCAGTCGCGCCAGGCGGCGTGATCGACCAGCGCCGGATCGGCCTGGCCATAGACGAAAGGATAGGCGTAGCGGCGCCAGTCGCCCTCGCGGTCGGAACGCTGCGCGGCGCGATAGCCGCCGTCCAGCTTGCCGTCCCAGTCAAAGCGGGCCGGCGCGGGATCCAGCGGCCCCGCCTCGAGCCGGCGCTCGATGCTGTCCGAGATGAAATGCCCCGAACGGTCGCGCGAGGCGAGGTAATCGGTCGAGACCAGTTCGGCAAAGGCCTGCGCGACGGTGACGCGCGCCACGCCCAGATGCCGGGCCAGCGCCCGGGTCGAGGGCAGCTTTTCCCCGGCGCGAAAGCGCCCCGCCGTCACCGCGGCGATGATCTGGCGCCGCAGTTGCACCTGTAGCGGCAGGTCGCCGGCACGATCGAGGAAAAAGGCGTCGGCAGGTATCGTCATGGCTTATGCGCGGCGGCGATCGGTGCCGATCAGGCACCGAAGCCGGCCGCGGTGCAAGCCCCGCGGCTGCGCTCAGCCAAAGACCTTGGTCAGCGCCTTGTCGATGGCGCCGGTGATCTGGTCGATGTCATCGGCGGTCGAGATCAGCGCCGGCGACAGGCAGAGCGTGTTGTTGAAGCCCGGCAGCGAGCGGTTGGTGGCGCCGATGATGACGCCCTGCGCCAGACAGTCGGCGACCACCGCCTGCACCTTCTTTTCGTCCGCCGGTTCCTTGCTGGCGCGGTCCGCGACCAGTTCGGCGCCGCAGAACAGGCCCTTGCCGCGCACGTCGCCGATGATGCGGTGCCTGTCCATCAGCGCGTTCAGGTTGCCCATCAGCCGCTCGCCCATGGCGGTGGTATTGTCGAGCAGATCCTCATCCTCGATGATGCGCATGTTCTCGAGCGCGGCGGCGGGGCCGGCGGTGCAGCCGCCAAAGGTCGAGATGTCGCGGAAGAAGCTCATCCCGTCCTCGGGCGCGTCCTTGAACTGCTCGAAGACCCGCTCGCTGGTGACGGTGCAGCTGATCGCGGCATAGCCCGAGGCCACGCCCTTGGCCATGGTGACGAAATCGGGCTCGACGCCGTATTGCTGATAGCCGAACCACTTGCCGGTGCGGCCAAGCCCGCAGACGACCTCGTCGATATGCAGCAGGATGTCGTATTTGCGGCAGATCTCCTGCACGCGCTGCCAATAGCCCTCGGGCGGGGGGACGACGCCGCCGCCGGCGGTCACGGGTTCCAGCACCAGGCAGCCGATGCTGTCGGGGCCTTCGCGCAGGATCACCTCCTCGATGGCGTCAGCGGCGCGCTCGCCATAGTTTTCCACATCCCATTGCTTGCGGTATTCAAGGCAATGCGGCACGCGGATGAAACCGTCGGGGAAGGGGCCGTAATCGGCGGCGCGCTGGTCCTGGCCCGAGGTCGCCAGCGTGGCGATGGTGGTGCCGTGATAGTCGCGGTCGCGATACAGCACCTTCCACTTCTTGCCGCCGTGATGGCGGGCCGACATCTGCCGCACCATCTTGTAGACCTTCTCATTCGCCTCGGAACCCGAGTTCGAATAATAGACCCGGCTCATGCCCGGCATCTTCTCGATCAGGCGCTGGGCAAAGACCGCGCCCGGCACGGTGCCGGCGGCGCCGGCGAAATAGTTCAGCTTGATCAGCTGGTCGCGCACGGCATTGGCGATGCTTTCGCGGCCGTAGCCCACGTTCACCGTCCAGACCCCGCCCGAGACCGCGTCCAGATATTCGCGGCCTCTGGCATCCCACAGGCGCATGCCCTTGCCCTCGACATAGACGCGCGGATCGATGCTTTCATATTGCTTGTGCTGGCTCAGGTGGTGCCAGACATGGGCGCGGTCGGCCTCGACCACATGGGACATGTCATTGGGGTTCAGATCGAGCGTCATGGCGGACTCCTTGGCAGGGGGTTTCCCCATGACTGCGCCGGATCGCGGCAAAGGGATAGTGCCAGATCGGCGCCATATATGGGGCCAGTTGCCGGCGCGGGGTCGAATCGCCATGCTTTCGGACCGCGGCGCGCAAGATGTCGAACCCGTGTTTCTGCGCTGCGAAACTTCATGCCGCAGCGCAGGATTGCGGCTATGCGGCTGTTTTTCAACGAAACCGCAGATGTGTCTTAACAGTGGACAGACAATCATATCTATCCGTATAGTTTTGACAGTTGCCGCGCAGAACGATCATCGCAACATCAACGACAGGGGTCCACATGCTCAATCGTCGCAAATTCCTGACCACATCCTCGCTTGCCGCCGCCGCGCTTGCCGCGCCCGGGCTGCTGCGCCATGCCCGCGCCGCCGAGGCGCTGAAACTTGGCGTGCCGGTGCCGATCTCGGGCGCTTTCGCCGCCAATGGCAAGTTCGCCTCGATGGGCGCGCTGCTGGCCGCCGAAGAGGTCGGTGCCGCCAGCGGGCTGCAGGTCTCGACCCTCGATCTGGACACCGAGGGCAAGCCCGCCACCGCCGTGCGCAAGGTGCAGGACGCGCTGGCCCAGGACGGGGTCAAGCTGTTCGCCGGCGGCATCCTCTCGTCGGAATCGCTGGCCATGGGCAAGGAGGTCGAGCGCGGCGGCGGCGCCTTCATGACCACCGCCGGCGCCGACGAAATCACCGGCACCGATTGCAACAAGGCCACATTCCGCTGGTCGGTGCCGACGCATGGCGCCATCAACGAGACCGTGCGGCCGCTGATCGACATGCTGCCCGACGCGAAGAAATGGTATACGATCACGCCGCAATATGTCTTTGGCGACGGGCTGCTGAACGCCGCCAAGGCGGTCTTCGCCGAAAAGGGCATCGAGCATGTCGGCAACAGCTATCATTCGCTGACCGACAAGGAATTCAGCGGCTATCTGACCAATGCCATCGCGGCGCAGCCTGATGTGCTGCTCTTGCTGAACTTCGGCTCGCAAAGCTCGGACACGCTGCGCCAGGCGGTCAGTTTCGGCCTGAAGGAGCGAATGACCATCGTCGTCGCCTGGGCCTCGGGGCTTGAGCAGTTCGAGGCGCTGGGCCCCGAGATCTGCGAAGGCATCTATTTCGGCGCGCAATACTGGCACGGCGCCGATGTGCCGCTGAACCGCGAACTGGTGAAGAAGGTGCAGGAAAAGCACGGCATGAACCCGAACTATTCCCTGGCCGGCAGCTATATCGTCAGCAAGCTGCTGCTCGAGGCCGCGGTCCGGGCCGGCTCGGCCGAGGGGGCGGGTGTGATCGGCCAGCTGCAGGGATTGAAATACCAGGGCCTGACCGGCGAGGAGGAGATCCGCGCCGCCGATCATCAGGTGCTGAAGGACTATTACCTGCTCAAGGGCAAACCCAAGGCCGAGATGGCCGACAAGGACGACTATGCGGCGATCATCAGCCAGGGCAAGTCCTTCCTGTCGCCCGAGGAAGCCGGCTGCAAGATGCCCGCCTGAACCCCCGACTGCCCGCGCGGGCCATCCAGCCCGCGCGGGGTCCTTTTGTTTCGCCACCTCAAGGGGGAAAGCCCGTGATCTACCTGTTCCAGGTGCTGAACGGCATCGGCCTGGGGATGCTGTATTTCCTGCTGGCCGTCGGCCTCAGCGTCATCTTCGGCCTGCTGAATTTCGTGAACTTCGCCCATGGCGCCTTTTACCTTCTGGGCGCCTATCTGACCTATGACCTGACGGCACGCGGCTTCAGCTTCTGGCTGGCGATGCCGATGGCGACGCTGATCGTGGCCGCGGCCGCCGCGGCGATCGAGGCGTTGCTTTTGCACCGCATCTACAAGCTGCCCCACACGTTCCACATCCTTGTCACCGTGGGGCTGGCGCTGGTCATCCAGGAACTGACCATCATCGCCTGGGGGCCGCTGGGCGGCTCGGTTTCGGCACCCGCGGGGCTGCAGGGCGTGGTGATCCTGGGCGATTTCATCTATCCGCAATACCGGCTGTTCACCATCGCCTTCACTGTGGTGCTGGCCGGGCTGCTGTGGTGGCTGCTGGAGGGGACGCGGCTGGGCGCCATCGTGCGCGGCGGCTCGGAATCGGCGTCGAACATGGCGCTGCTGGGCTATAACACGCTGCGCATCAACACGGCCGTCTTCGGCTTTGGCGCCGGGCTTGCCGGGCTGGCCGGGGCGCTCGCCGCCCCCATTCGCGGTGTCGAGCCCTTCATGGGCGCCGAGGCGCTTTCGGTGGCTTTTGTCGTCGTGGTGATCGGCGGCATGGGCAGCTATACCGGCGCGCTGGTCGCGGGGCTGCTGGTCGGCATCGTGCAAAGCCTGATGACCACCATCTGGCCCGAGGGGGCCAGGCTGATGATCTATGTCGGCATGGCGCTGGTCATCGCCCTGATGCCGCGCGGCCTGCTGGGGAGGGCATGAACCATGAACCCGCTTGACAAGCCTTTTGCGCAACTGGCGCTGGCGCTGCTGACCGTGGTGCTGCTGCCGTTGGTCCTGAAATCGGGCATCCTCGCCACCGAGATCCTGATCTTTGCCATGGTGGTCGCGGCCTGCAACCTGTTGCTTGGCTATACGGGCCTGCTGTCCTTTGGCCAGGGCATCTTCTTTGGCGCGGGCACCTATGTCGCCGGCATCTTCCTGACGCGCTGGGCGGTGCCGGTGCCCGTGGTGCTGCTGGGTGCGGCGGCTCTGGGCGCGGTGCTGGCGGCGGCGGTGGGGTGGCTCTCGATCCGCCGGCAGGGGGTCTATTTCGTCATGCTGACCCTGGCCTTCGCGCAGATGTTCTATTTCCTCGCCTATACGTTCAGCGGCGTGACCGGCGGCGACAACGGCATCCTGGGCGTGCCGCGCCCGGCGATCGGCGGCACCGAGCTGAACGCGCCCTGGTCCTATTACACCTATGTCGCGGTCTGCTTCCTGGTGATCTTTGCGCTTCTGGTCATGGTCACGCAATCGACCTTTGGCCGCACCCTGATCGCCATCCGCGAAAACGAGGGCCGCGCCGCCGCCATCGGCTTCCCGACCCGGCTGTTCAAGATCGAGGCCTTCGCCATCTCGGGCGCGGTCACCGCCGTCGGTGGCGCGCTGCATGCCATGCTGATCGGCGTCGCGCCGCTGACCAATATCGAATACCACGCCAGCGAGCTGATCCTGGTGATGACCATCATCGGCGGCACCTCCAGCCTTTACGGCTCGGTGCTGGGGGCGGGGTTCTATCTGCTCATGGCGGATGCGCTCTCAGCGATCTGGCCGCGCTGGCTGCTGCTGCTGGGGCTGGTGCTGGTCGCCGTGGCGCTGTTCCTGCAGCGCGGCCTCTGGGGCCTGGTCGAACGCGCCTGGGACCTGGCCTTCCGCCGCGACCGCGCCCCCGCAACCCCGGCCGAGGAGGCATAGCCATGACCGACATCGCCTTGCAGACCCGCGGCCTCGGGGTGAAATACGGCAGCTTTCATGCCCTGGCCGAAGTGGATCTGTCGATCCGCCGCAACTCGGTCCATTCGATCATCGGCCCGAACGGGGCGGGCAAGACCACGCTGTTTCATGCCCTGACCGGGCGGGTGCGGGCCTCGTCGGGCCGGATCGAACTGGACGGGCGCGACATCACCGACACTTCGGACGACGACCGGGTGCGGCTGGGCATCGCGCGGTCCTTCCAGGTCACCAGCCTGTTTCCGAACCTGACGCTGCGCGAGAACCTGCGTCTGGCGGCGCAGGGCCGCAACCCCTGGCAGACGCTGGCGCCCTGGCGGCGGGCGGACTCGAATGCCGGGGTGCTGGCCATCGCCGATGAGGTGATCGCGCGGCTGGAACTGTCCGCGGTGGCCACGCGGCTTGCGGGCGAGCTGTCGCACGGCCAGCAGCGCCGGCTGGAGGTCGGCATGGCCATGGCGGCACGCCCGCGCGTCATCTTGCTCGATGAGCCCACCTCGGGCATGGGCATCGACGACATCGAGGCGATGAAGCAGCTGATCCGCGACCTTGGCCGCGACCACACCGTGCTGTTCATCGAACACAACATGGGCATCGTGATGAACATCTCGGACATGGTGACGGTGATGCGGCTGGGGCGCAAGCTGGTCGAGGGGCCGCCGGCGCAGGTGCGCGACGACCCCGAGGTGCAGCGCGCCTATCTGGGCAACATGATCACGGGGGACATCGCATGACCGCCGCACTTCGTCTGACCGATCTGCACAGCTATTACGGCAAGAGCCACATCCTGCAGGGCGTCACGCTTGAACTGGGCCAGGGCGAGATCGTGACGCTTCTGGGCCGCAACGGCGCGGGCAAAAGCACGACGCTGAAGACCGCCGTCGGGCTGATCACCCCGCGCCAGGGCCGGGTGGAACTGGTGGGGCGCGACGTGACCGGCCAGCCCGCGCATCGCATCGCCTCGGCCGGCCTGTCGCTGGTGCCCGAGGATCGCGGCATCTTCCAGCTGCTGACCGTCGAGGAAAACCTGCGCATCGCCGAGCGTCGCGGCTCTCCCTGGGCCATGGCCGACATCTATCGCATCTTTCCCCGGCTGCAGGAGCGCAGGAAGAACGGCGGCGGCCAGCTTTCGGGGGGTGAGCAGCAGATGCTGTCGATCGCGCGCGCGCTTCTGAATGGTCCCAAGGTGCTGATGCTCGACGAGCCGGTCGAGGGGCTGGCCCCGGTCATCGTCGATGAGCTGGTGGCGCAGATCCGCCTGATCCGCGAGGCCGGCGTGCCGATCCTGCTGGTCGAACAGAACCTTGCCGTCTGCAGCCAGCTGGCCGACCGCCATTACATCCTGGAACTGGGCCAGATCGTGCATCAGGCCAGCGCCAGTGAATTCCGCGCCCAGCCCGAGATCATCGACCGCTATCTTGGCGTCAAGGCCTGAGGGAAAGCACCATGTCCAACCTGAACATCGATTCCGCCCGGCTGTGGGACAGCTTGATGGAAACCGCCGCCATGGGGGCGACGCCCGACGGCGGCATCGCCCGGCTGACGCTGTCCGAGGACGACCGCCGGGTGCGCGACTGGCTTTCGGCGCAATGCGCCGCGCTGGGCATGAAGATGGTGGTCGACGAGGTCGGCAACATGTTCGCCACCCGCCCCGGCACCCGCCCCGATCTGCCCGCCATCGCCATGGGCAGCCATCTGGACACCCAGCCCACCGGGGGCAAGTTCGACGGTGTGCTGGGCGTGCTGGCCGGGCTTGAGGTCCTGCGCACCCTGGATGCCGCCGGTTTCCAGACCGAGGCGCCCTTGATGCTGGTCAACTGGACCAATGAGGAAGGCTCGCGCTTTTCCCCGGCGATGCTGGGCTCGGGCATCTGGGCCGGGGTCTACAGCCGCGATTATGGCGATGCGCGCGCCGATGTCAGCGGCGACACATTCGGCGCCAGCCTCGAACGCATCGGCTATCGCGGCACGGTGCAGGCGGGCGCGGTCCGGTTCGGCGCCATGTTCGAGCTGCATATCGAGCAGGGCCCGATCCTTGACGCCGAGGGCATCGAGATCGGCGTCGTGCAGGGCATCCAGGGCATGCGCTGGTTCGAGCTGGTGCTGACCGGCACCGCGGCGCATACCGGCTCGACGCCGATGGGCATGCGCAGGAACGCGCTTCTGGGCATGGCGCGGGTGATCGAGGGCATCGACCGCATCGCCAAGGACCATGCGGACGCCGTGGGCAGCATCGGCTTTCTGGAAATCAGCCCCAATTCGCACAATGTCATCCCCGGCGAGGTGCGCGCCACCATCGACCAGCGCCACCCTTCGGACGCGGTGCTGGACCAGATGCAGCGCCAGACCGAGGAACTGGTGCGGGCGGTCGCCGCCGATCTGGGGCTGGAGGCGCGGCTGGAACAGATCTCGGGCACGGCGGCGGTGGTGTTCGATCCCGAATGCATCGCCTCGGTCCGGGCGGGGGCGCGGGCGGCGGGCAAGACCACGCGCGACATCATCTCGGGCGCCGGCCATGACGCCGCCCACGCCGCGGCGGTGGCGCCGACGACGATGATCTTTGTCCCCTGCGAGGGCGGGCTCAGCCACAATCCGGCGGAATCGACCCTGCCAGAGGAATGCGCCGCCGGCGCGCAGGTGCTGCTTGAAGCCGTGCTGGACTATGACCGGCGCCGGGCCGAGGCGCGCAAGGGGGCCGTGTGATGCGACTGGTCCTGGCGCGCCTGAACCACGAGACGAACAGCTTCTCGCCGGTGCCGACGCCGCTGGCGGCCTTCGCGCCGAAATGGGGCGAGGCGGCGCGGACCGCGGCTGCCGGCTATCCGGCGGCGCTGGGGGCCTTCGCCGCCTATGCCGAGCGCATCGGCGCCAGCGTCGCGGTGCCGCTGGTCGCCCATGCCATGCCCTCGGGCCCGGTCGAGGACGATGCGTTCGAGGCCATGGCGCAGGCGATCCTTGCCGCCGTGGCCGCGGGCTGCGACGGCATCTTGCTGGATCTGCACGGCGCCATGGTCACACGTAGCCATGACGACGGCGAGGGTGAGCTGCTGGCCCGCATCCGCACTGCCGCGCCCCTGGTGCCGATCGGCGTGGCGCTGGACCTGCATGGCAACATCACCCAGAGGATGCTGGACAATTGCGACGTGATCGTGGGTTTCAAGACCTATCCGCATGTGGACATGGTGGAAACCGGCGAGCACGTCTGCCGGCTGTTCGATCCGCTGTTGCGCGGCGCGGCGCGGCCGGCGATGGCCTGGTGCCATCCGCCGATGCTGGCCGCGACGCTGTGCATGAACACCACCACCGATTGCGCCATGACCGATCTGGTGGCGCTGGCCCGGCAGGCGGAATCCCGACCCGGCGTGCAGGCGGCGACGGTCTTTGGCGGCTTTCCGATCGCCGATCTGGCTGAATGCGGCCTGTCCATCGTGACGGTGGCCGATACACCGGCGCTGGCGCAGCAGATGGCGCGGGACCTCGCGCAGGAGGCGTGGCGGCGGCGCGCCGAATATGTCTATCACCAGGAACCGCTGGCGGATTCCATCGCCCGCGCCGCGGCACTGGCCGATGGCGCGGCGCCGGTGCTGTTGCTGGATCACGGCGACAACTGCATGTCGGGCGGCAGTTGCGACGTGATGGATGTGCTGGAGGAACTGTTGCGCCGGGGCGAGAGCGGCATCCTGGTCGGTCCCATCGCCGATCCGGAAACCGTGGCGCGGCTTTTCGCCGCGGGCGAGGGGGCGGAGCTGGAGATCGGCCTTGGCAATAAAAGCCCGGCCGCGGGCCTGCCGCCGCCGCCGCCGCCGCTGCGCCTGAGGGGTCGGGTCACAGCGCTGTCGGACGGGCGCTACCGCGTGCGCGGCCCGATCTATCACGGCCAGGAACTGTCGATGGGCCGTGCCGCCGCCTTTGACACAGGTGCCGCACGCATCGTCATCTGCGAGACCCCGCATGAGCCGCTGGACCTGGGCTGTTTCGAATGCCTCGGGCTGGACGCTACCCGGGCGCGCTATCTGCATCTGAAGTCGCGCATGTATTGCCGCCCGGTCTTTGAGCCGCTGGCGCGCGCCGTGGTGGAATGCGCCAGTTCCGGGGTCACCAGTTCGGACCATGATCTCTTTGCTTTCCAAAAGCTCACCCGGCCCATATATCCGCTGGACCCGGAAACTCGCTGGAAAGGCTGAAGGACGGCGATGGAGCAACGCGCGCCGGCAGGCAAGGATCGCAGGCTAACCCGCATCAAGCTCTCGGACCAGGTGGCCGAGGATTTGCGCCGCCGCATCGCCCGCGACGGCATGCGCCCCGGCGACCGCCTGCCGCATGAACGCGCGCTGATGGAGCATTACGGCTGTTCGAAAAGCACCATCCGCGAGGCGCTGAAGGCGCTCGAGGTCGAGGGGCTGGTCAGGATGCTCTCGGGCCCCAATGGCGGGCCCGAGATCCAGCACGCCTCGATCGACATCGTCGCCACGCAGCTGCGGCAATACCTGCATTTCCAGAAGCTGGACTTTGCCCATGTCTATGAGTTGCGCAAGTCGCTGGAGGTCAGCCTGGCGCGCAATGTCATCGGCCGGCTCAGCGACGAGCATTTCCGCCGGCTGGAGGAAAACATCGCGCTATGCGAGGCGGCCAATGCCGCGCGCGACCGCGCCCTGGTGCGCCGGGCCGAGACGCAGTTTCACGACATCCTGTGCGAGGCCTCGGACAATGTGATCCTGGTCTTCATGTGTCGCTTCCTGAACAGCATGCTGCGCGATCTGGTCAGCTACCGCAGCGAAAGCATGCGCGAGCACGAGATCTTTGGCGAGGCGAACATCGCCAGCCACCGCGCGCTGCTGGTGGCGCTGCGCGCGGGCGACGCCGACGCCGCCGAGCGCATCATGCGCGAGCACATGTGCTGCGCCGAAAGCTACATGCGCCGGCTGGACGCCTCATTCCATTCGGATCTGCTGAGCCGGTTCTGAAACGTCGGCCCGCTCGAAGGCGCTGGTAGGGGTAGGGAGACTCGAACTCCCACGCCTTGCGGCGGAGCATTTTGAATGCCCTGCGTCTACCATTCCGCCATACCCCCATGGCGCCTTCCTGCGCGCCGGCCTGCCGGCCGCCGCATTCCGACCCTGGCCCCCGCGCGGCGGGAAAGCCTTGGCCTCGCGCGGGTTTATCGCAACCCGCAAGGGCGGCGCAAGCCTTCTGTGGCCCTTGCGCGGCCGGTCTCAGAACGGGATGTCGTCGTCGAAGTCGGGCCGGTTCTGGGACTGGCCGCCGCCCGCCGAACCGCCGCCAAAGCCGCCACCCGACTGGCTGCCGCCAAAACTGCCGCCGCCGTAGCCCTCGTCGCGGCCGCCGCCACCGCCACCGGCGCGGCCGTCAAGCATGGTCAGTTCGCTGCGGAAGGGGCGCAGCGCCACCTCGGTCGAATAGCGGTCGTTGCCCTGCTGGTCCTGCCATTTGCGGGTCTCGAGCTGGCCCTCGACATAGATCTTCGCGCCCTTCTTCAGATATTGCTCGGCCACGCGCACCAGCGGCTCGGAATAGATGGTGACGGTGTGCCATTCCGTGCGTTCGCGGCGCTCGCCGGTGTTGCGGTCCTTCCAGGTCTCGGAGGTGGCGATGCGCAGGTTGGCGACCTTGCCGCCATTCTGGAAGCTGCGGATTTCCGGGTCCTGACCCAGATTCCCGATCAGGATGACCTTGTTCACGCTGCCTGCCATGTGCCGGTTCCTTGTTCATGCCGCATCTTACGCGCGGGTGTAGCCCAGCCCCGGCCGCCGGGGCAAGTGAAATGCCACCGCCCGTCATGCGCGGAAATCCGCCGAAAATCCGCCCGCGCCGGGTGGCCAAGAATCCGCTTGCGGTGACGCGCCGGCTTTGCGCTATAGTGCGGGCAAAAAAGCAGACCGCATGCATGAGGGATCAGTGATGCTTTCACGCGATCGGGCGCCCTGGCGCCGGCTGGGACGGGTGCTGGTCACCCTGGCGCTTTCGCTTGGACTGGCCGCGCCGGTGGCCGCCGATGGGTTGCGCATCACCAAAACCGGCAAGTCTCGCATGGCGCAGTTCCAGCGCCAGATCCGGGTGATGGATAGCCGCCTGGCCGGCCAGTATCAGCAGTCGGCCCGCCTGCGTCCCGACGGCGCCTCGAGCAAGAGCGTGATCGAACTGGACATCGCCACGGCCATCCCCGCCTATCGCGGCAGCCGGCGCAGCCAGTATCTGCCCCATGCCCGTGCGGTGGCGCGCAAGCATGGCGTGCCCGAGGATCTGTTCCTGCGCCTCGTGCAGCAGGAATCGGGCTGGAACCCCTCGGCGCGCTCGCACAAGGGGGCGCGGGGGCTGGCGCAGCTGATGCCCGGCACCGCGGCGCGGCTGGGCGTCGATGCCGGTGATCCGCTGCAGAACCTGGAAGGCGGCGCGCGCTATCTGCGCATGATGTACAACACCTTCGGCAGCTGGCGGCTGGCGCTGGCGGCCTATAACGCCGGGCCGGGGGCGGTGACGAAATACGGCGGCGTGCCGCCCTATCGCGAGACGCGCAACTACGTCCGCATCATCCACGGCGGCTAGGCGGGCAGGGGCCGCGGTGCCGCCGCGGCCCGCAGCCTCAGAAGGTCGAGGGGATGATACGGGTGTATTTCGTACCCGCGATCGAGGCCCCGGCCATCAGCCCGGACTGGCCAAAGATCAACGCCACCACCGGCTGCTGCGCGGTGATCGTGTCCGTGCCCAGCGACAACCCGCCGGCCGGCATCGCGAAATAGGCCCCGGCCTCGGCCACCCAGCCCGGCGCGCGGCGAAACTCGGCCAGCGCCGCATCGGTCTGGAAGATCAGCACATGTGCATATTGCTGCGCGCCGATCTGGAAGCCGACGCTGGCCTGGGCGGCGGAATAGTAATCCACCGTCACATTGTTGATGCGCAGCGCGCCCTGGCCGTAGGCGCCGCCGATGCCGAATCCGGCCTCGGTCATCAGCGGCATGTAGAGCACGCCCTTGGCGCCTTCCAGCATGGGCGCGACATTGGGATAGGTGCGCAGCAGGAAGGTGCGCGTCGCGTCCACCCGCGCATCCAGCCGCGAGGGCGCGTCCTGGCCGATGGCGTTCGAACAGCCCGCCAGCCCCAGCGCCGCGCCGCCCAGCAACAGCAGGCGCCGGTTCGGCCCGTTTGCATTCATCATCTTCGCCTCGTTTCCTGATCGGCGGTTGCCCCGCCTTGAACCTTGGAATGGTAGGCAGTTTTCCCGGCTCATGCCAGCCTTTCGGCCGCAAGCGGCGCGTGATAGGTCAGGATGCCGTCGCAGCCGGCGCGGCGAAAGGCGAGCAGGCTTTCCATCATCACCTCGCGCGGCAGCCAGCCGTTGCGGATCGCGCCTTCAAGCATCGCGTATTCGCCGCTGACCTGATAGGCGAAGGTCGGCGCGGCGAATGTGTCGCGCACCTGGCGGCAGATGTCGAGATAGGGCATGCCGGGCTTGACCATCACCATGTCGGCGCCCTCGGCCAGGTCGCGGGCGACGCAGCGCAGCGCCTCGTCGCGGTTCGCCGGGTTGATCTGATAGGTCTTCTTGTCGCCGACCAGCCGCCCCGAGGCGCCGACGGCATCGCGAAACGGCCCGTAGAACCCCGAGGCGTATTTCGCCGCATAGGAAAGGATCGCCACATCCTTGTGGCCCGCGCCCTCGAGCGCGGCGCGCAGCGCGCCGATGCGGCCGTCCATCATGTCCGAGGGGCCAAGGATGTCGGCGCCGCATTCCGCCTGCACCAGCGCCATGCGCGCCAGCGCCGCGACGGTTTCGTCGTTCAGGATCACGCCGTCGCGCACCAGCCCGTCATGGCCGTTGGCATTATAGGGGTCCAGCGCGATGTCGGTCATCACCGCAAGGTCCGGCGCCATTTCCTTGATGGCGCGGATCGCCCTGTTGCCGATATTGTCGGGGTCCCAGGCGCGTTCGCAGGTCTCGGTCTTCAGTTCCGGGTCGGTATGGGGAAAGATGCAGATCGCCGGGATGTTCAGCCGCATTGCGGTCTCGGCCGCGCGGCGCGCCCCGTCAAGCGTCAGCCGCTCGACCCCCGGCATCGAGGGGATCTCGCCCGCGGCCGCCGCGATCTCGGTCACGAAGATCGGCCAGATCAGGTTCGCGGCGGCAAGGCCGGTTTCGGTCGTCAGCGCGCGCAGCGCCGGCGTGCGGCGCAGCCGGCGCAGGCGGGCCTGGGGAAAGGGGGCGACGATCGGGGTCGGGGACATGGCGCGGCCTATCGGGTCTGCTCTGGGTTCGGCCCGAAACTGCACCCTTGCGCCAGGGCGCGCAACCCCCGCGGCCAAGCCGGCGCAGAATCACGGTTTTCCTTCCCGCGGCGCGCGGATAACCTGCCGCCTGCACCATCCGCAAAAGGAGCAGCCGTGCCGCGATCCGAGGCAATCCTCGCCCTGCTGGACAGCCGGTCCTTCGACTCGATCTGGTTCTGGGCGCTTGTCGTGCTGGTCTGGGCCATGGTCGGACGCCGGGTGCTGGGGGTGCCGGCGGATGTCATCGCCGGGCTGGGCCGCGCCGCGCCGGGGGACGAGGCCGCGGCGCTGGCGCTGCTCGACTGGCTGTCGCTGACCCTGCCGCGCTGGCGCCTGTCGCCGCGCGAGGGGACGGTGCTGCTGGGACTGGGCGCCTTCGCGCTGAGCGCGCTGCTGGTCCTCGGCTTTGGCTACGGGCTTGAGCTGGCGCAGGCGCTGGTGCTGCTGGTGCTGCCGCTGGCGCTGGTGCTGGTGCTGGACCTGCGACTGGCCGGGCGGCTGCGCCTGGTGCTGGCGCAGGCCGAGACCGGGCAGCCGGTGCATGAGGCCGGGCACGAGGCGGCGCGGCTGATGCGCCGCCATCGCGCCCTGGTGGCGGGCATCTCGGCGGTGGCGGTGGCGCTGACCGCGTTCTTTGCCGCGATCTGGATGATCCTGCATCCCTTCGGCTTCTGACTTGACTTCACCGGCATCGGCTTTACCTGACGGCGCATGGCAGCACATCCCGAACACCTGATCCTTTCCGGCGCGCCCGAGGGCATGGACGCGGCGCTGGTCGCGCGCGAACTGGCGCGCGGCAATCCGGTCATCCACATCGCCCGCGACGACCGGCGCATGGCGGCGATGCGCGCCGCGCTGGCCTTCCTTGCCCCTTCGGCGCTGGTGCTGGATTTCCCGGCCTGGGACACCACGCCCTATGACCGGGTCTCGCCGGCGCCGGGGGTGATGGCGGCGCGCATGGCGGTGCTGGCGGCGCTGGCACATGGGGCGCTGAAGGGACCGTTCATCCTGCTGACCACGCTTTCGGCCGCCATGCAGCGCGTGCCGCCGCGCGCCGCGCTGACCGGGGCCGGCTTTTCCGCCCGCGTCGGCGAGCGGCTGGACGAAGGGGCGCTGCGCGCCTTCCTGGCCCGCATGGGGTTTTCGCAGGCCCCCACGGTGACCGAGCCGGGCGACTTTGCCCTTCGCGGCGGCATCATCGACATCTATCCGCCGGGGGATGCGGGTCCGATCCGGCTGGACATGTTCGGCGATGTCCTGGATGGTGCGCGCAGATTCGACGCAGAATCACAGCGTTCCACTGAAAAGCTAGATGCGGTCGAGCTTGCGCCCATGTCCGAGGTCATCCTTGATGAGGCGGCGATCACCCGTTTCCGGCAAAGCTACCGTGCCGAATATGGCGGCGGCGGCAGCGATCCGCTTTACGAGGGCATCAGCGCCGGGCGCAAGATGGCGGGCATGGAACACTGGCTGCCCTGGTTCCATGCGCATCTCGAAAGCCTGTTTGACTATCTGCCCGCGGCCTCGGTGATGCTGGACGATCATCTGGAGCAGGTGCGCGACGCGCGCTGGCAGATGATCGGCGAGCAGTTCGAGGCCCGGCGCGAGGCGCTGACCCGCAAGCCCGGCACCGACACCGTCTATCGCCCGGTGCCCCCGGAGCAGATGTTTCCCGATGAGGCGGAATGGAAGGGCTGGCTGGCGGTACATCGCGTGCTGCGCCTGTCGGTGCTGCCGCAGCCGCCGGGGCCGGGGGTGCTGGACGCGGGCGGGCGCATCGGCCGCAGCTTCGCCCCCGAGCGGCAGGCGGAAACCGGCAATCTGTTCAAGGCGCTGGCCGCGCATATTCGCGAGCTTCTGGCCTCGCGCCGGGTGGTGGTCGCCAGCTTTTCCGAGGGCGCGCGCGAACGTCTGGCGGGCCTGATCGCCGATGAGGGCATCACTGGGGCCGTGCCCATCGCCGATCTGCGCGACCTGCCCGCGCAGCCCGGCGCGCTGGGGCTGGCGGTCTGGCCGCTGGACGGGGGCTTTGTCTCGGACGGGCAGGCCACGGGCGCGCTGGCGGTGATCTCGGAGCAGGACGTGCTTGGCGATCGGCTGATCCGCGGGGCCAGCAAGCGCCGCAAGGCCGAGAATTTCCTGCGCGACACCACGACGCTGACCCCGGGCGATCTGGTGGTGCATGTCGAACATGGCATCGGCCGCTATACGGGCCTTGAAACCGTGATGGCGCTGAAGGTGCCGCATGACTGCGTGGCGCTGGAATATGCCGGCGGCGACCGGCTGTATCTGCCGGTCGAGAATATCGAGCTGCTCAGCCGTTACGGGCACGAGGAGGGCCTGCTCGACAGGCTGGGCGGCGGCGCCTGGCAGGCGCGCAAGGCGCGGCTCAAGGAGCGCATCAAGCTGATCGCCGACCGGCTGATGCGCGTCGCGGCCGAGCGTATGCTGCGTCCCGCCCCGGTGCTGGAGCCCGAGCATCACGAGATCGAAAGCTTTGCCGCCCGCTTTCCCTATGTCGAGACCGAGGACCAGGCCAGCGCCATCGCCGATGTGGCCGAGGATCTGGCCGCCGGCCGGCCGATGGACCGTCTGGTGGTTGGCGACGTGGGTTTTGGCAAGACCGAGGTCGCCATGCGTGCCGCCTTCATCGCCGCGTCCCAGGGCCGGCAGGTGGCGGTGGTGGCGCCAACGACGCTGCTGGCGCGCCAGCATTTCCGCAGCTTTGCCGAGCGCTTTCGCGGCACCGCGATCAACGTCCGGCCGCTGTCGCGTTTCGTCTCTGCCCGGGACGCGGCCGAGACCCGCAAGGGCCTGGCCGAGGGCCATGTCGATATCGTCGTCGGCACCCATGCGGTGCTGGCGAAACAGGTGCATTTCAGGCATCTGGGCCTGCTGATCGTCGATGAGGAGCAGCATTTCGGCGTCGCCCACAAGGAGCGGCTGAAGGAATTGCGCAGCGACATCCATGTGCTGACCCTGACCGCGACACCGATCCCGCGCACCTTGCAACTGTCGCTGACCGGGGTCAGGGATCTGTCGGTGATCGGCACGCCACCAGTGGACCGGTTGGCGATCCGCACCTATGTCAGCGAATTCGACAGCGTCACCATCCGCGAGGCGCTGCTGCGCGAGAAGTACCGCGGCGGGCAAAGCTTCTTCGTCGTGCCGCGTCTGGCCGATCTGCCCGAGGTCGAGGACTGGCTGCGCGAGCATGTCCCCGAGGTCAGTTATATCGTCGCGCATGGCCAGCTGGCCGCCGGCGATCTGGACGGGCGGATGAACGGCTTCTATGACCGTGGCGCCGATGTGCTGCTGGCCACCACCATCGTGGAATCCGGGCTGGACATCCCCTCGGCCAATACGATGGTCGTGTGGCGTGCCGACATGTTCGGCCTGGCGCAGCTTTACCAGATCCGCGGCCGGGTCGGGCGCTCCAAGACCCGGGCCTATTGCTATCTGACCACCCGGGCGCGGGTGCCGCTGACGCCGCAGGCGCTGCGGCGGCTGAAGTTTCTGGGTGCGATCGACAGTCTGGGCGCGGGGTTCAACCTGGCCTCGCAGGATCTGGACCTGCGCGGCGCCGGCAACCTTCTGGGCGAGGAACAGTCTGGCCATATCAAGGAGGTGGGCTTCGAGCTTTACCAGCAGATGCTGGAGGAAACCATCGCCAAGCTGAAATCCGGCGAGATCGAGGGCACCCCCGAGGACGAATGGGCGCCGCAGCTGAACCTTGGCGTGCCGGTGACCATCCCGGAAAGCTATGTGCCGGATCTGGACGTGCGGCTGGGGCTTTACCGGCGGCTGGCCGAGCTGACCGGCAAGGTCGAGCTCGAGGGCTTTGCCGCCGAGCTGATCGACCGTTTCGGCCCCCTGCCGCGCGAGGTGAACACGCTCTTGCTGGTCATCCGCATCAAGGCCATGGCCAAGCGGGCCAATATCGCCAGGCTGGATGCCGGCCCCAAGGGGGTGACGATCCAGTTCCACAATGACAGGTTCCCGAACCCCGCCGGCCTGGTCGAGTTCCTGACCGACCAGCAGGGCCAGGCCAAGGTCAGCGACAACCGGATCGTCATCCGCCGCGACTGGCCGGGCGAAGCCGACCGCATCAAGGGCAGTTTCGCGCTGGCGAGGGACCTGGCGGCCAAGGTGCGCGACGGCAAGGCCCGCAAACCCGCCTAAAGCATTTCTGTTTTAACCTGCGACATATCCTGCGGCCTTGAGATAGTTCCAGCACTCGTCTGGGTCGAAGAG
>NZ_JBDHSP010000053.1:0-21225 GCF_039808215.1 Paracoccus sp. (in: a-proteobacteria) | reverse complement strand
AATGTCCAGCGGACCCAGCAGCTTCTCGGTCAGGCCCAGAACATCGCCTTCGACGTGCAGAACATCGACCAGATGTTTCAGCAGGATTATGGCAATCTGTCCCTTACGACCACGGATCAGCAGCTCATCGCCGATGCCCGGTCTCGCTGGGAGAATACCGTCGGGGGCCTTCAGGACGCCATGCGGGTGCAGGCCGGCGTTGTCGGGAACATCGACAGCAACCGGGCCGAGATGTCCGCGCTCGTCGGCGAAAGCCAGGGCGCGACCGGGGCGCTGCAAGCTACGCAGGCCGGCAACCAGCTTCTCGCCCTCCAGTCGCAGCAGCTTTCCGACCTGGTTGCGGTCATATCGGCTAATGGCCGGGCGGAGGCCCTCACGGAAGCCGAGCGGGCGACCGCTGCCGAGCAGGGCCGCATCCAACGCGAGCGCTTCCTGACGCCGGGGGCGGGCTACCAGCCCGGAAACGCGCAGATGTTCAACTGAGGCTGGGAGGGCAGATCATGGAAGGGAAGATGCCGGCCCGCATCGCGGCCATCGTGTTCGTCGCCGTCGCGATCACCGCGGCGATCATCGAGATGACCCGCGAGGAAGCCACCGCGCCAGCACCTTCCGCTCCTGCGCTTTCGCGTCAGGTCGATCCCCTGCGCGAAGGGCAGCGCCGCTGTCAGGAGATGGGAGAGGCGGCAGCCAATGATGCCGCCTGCCTGGGCATCTGGGCCGAGACTCGCGACCGGTTTCTCGGCCGGACACCCGCGCCGTCGACGCCTGGCCCGGATGGGGGGCGATAATCATGGGCGGGACGGGGGTCATCGACAATTTTCTCGGCATCTTCACCAGCTATATCGACTCGGGCTTCGGCCTGCTCGGCGGTGAGGTGGCCTTTATCGCCACAACGCTCATCGTCATCGACGTGACACTCGCCGCTCTGTTCTGGGCCTGGGGCGCCGACGACGACATCATCGCGCGCCTGGTGAAGAAGACGATCTTCGTCGGAGTGTTTGCCTATATCATTTCCAACTGGAACAACCTCGCCCGCATCGTCTTCGAGAGCTTCGCCGGCCTCGGCCTCATGGCCTCCGGCACGGGGTTTTCCGCCGCCGATCTCCTGCGCCCCGGCCGCGTAGCGCAGATCGGCCTCGATGCCGGGCGGCCGCTACTCGAATCCATCTCCGATCTCATGGGCTGGATCGCGGTCTTCGAAAACCTGGTGCAGATCCTCTGTCTGTTTTTCGCCTGGGCGCTGGTGATCCTCGCCTTCTTCATTCTGGCGATCCAGCTCTTTGTCACCCTGATCGAGTTCAAGCTGACCACCCTGGCCGGCTTTGTGCTGATCCCCTTCGGTCTCTTCGGCAAGACTGCCTTCATGGCCGAACGGGTTCTGGGCAATGTCGTCTCATCCGGCATCAAGGTGCTGGTTTTGACCGTCATCATCGGCATCGGCTCGACACTCTTCGGCCAGTTCACCGCAGGCTTCGGCGGCGCGACCCCGACCATCGACGACGCCATGGCCATCGTGCTGGCCGCCCTTTCCCTTCTCGGCCTCGGTATCTTTGGTCCCGGTATTGCCACCGGCCTCGTCTCGGGCGGCCCGCAACTCAGCGCAGGGGCGGCGGTTGGAACCGGCCTCGCGGTCGGTGGAGCTGCTGTCGCTGCCGGTGGCGCGACCATGCTCGCCGCGCGGGGCGGCGGTGCCGCACTCTCGGGTGGTGCTGCGCTTACGCGCGGTGGCGCCTCGGCCGCCGGTGCGGCCTCGTCCGCCTATTCCCTCGGTTCCATGGGCGACTCCGGCGCGGCCGGGGTCGCCTCCGGGCTTGGCGGTGTGGCGCGCGCCGCAGGCTCGGCCGCGATCTCCCCCCTGAAGCGAGCAGCCTCCCGTGCCACCGACAGCGTGAAATCCAGCTACTCCGATGGCACAAAAGCCGGGTTCGCTGCGTCCGGCGGCAGCTCCTCGATGGGCACGATCGGGGGCGCACCATCGCCCGAGCCGTCATCCCCCTCAGCCGCAGATGGCCCTCCGGCCTGGGCGCAGAAAATGCGCCGCAGCCGGGCGATGAGCCACGGCGTCACCGCTGCCGCCCATGCCGTCCGGTCCGGCGACAGCCACGGTGGCGGCGCCTCCGTCAGCCTTTCCGAAAGTGACCGCACATGAACATCTTCAAACGACCGACGACCCACTACGGCAAGGTGCCGGAACCCGAAACGTCCTATCAGCGCGCCGCACAGGTCTGGGACGAACGCATCGGTTCGGCCCGCGTGCAGGCGAGAAGCTGGCGCTATATGGCCTTCGGCTCGCTGCTCCTCTCGCTCGGGTTTGCCGGGGCACTTGTCTGGCAATCGGCGCGCGGAACCGTGGTGCCCTGGGTGGTTCAGGTGGACAATCTCGGCCAGGCGCAAGCCGTCGCGCCGGCCGCAGCCGATTATCGACCGACTGATCCACAAATCGCCTTCCACCTCGGCCGTTTCATCGAACAGGTCCGCTCGCTCCCGGCCGACGCTATCGTCGTCCGCCAGAACTGGCTCCGGGCCTACGAGTTCACCACGGATCGCGGCGCGGCGGCGCTGAACGACTATGCCCGCGCCAATGATCCGTTCACCCGCGTCGGCCGCCAGCAGGTCGCAGTCGAGGTCTCCAGCGTCATCCGGGCGTCGCCGGACAGTTTCCGTGTGGCCTGGTCTGAGCGGCACTACGAGAACGGCCAGCTCTCCACCACCGAGCGATGGACCGCGATCCTGACCATCGTGATCCAGACCCCGCGCGATGCCGAGCGGCTGCGCGCCAATCCCCTCGGAATCTATGTCAACGCGATCAACTGGTCACGGGAGATGAGCCAATGACCGCCACGACTTTCCGCAAAGCCGGGCTTCCGGTCTTCCGCAAACCCGCCTGCGCGGTTTTGCTGCTTTCGGCCACCGTGCTGGCCGGCTGCGCGACCAACCGGACGCCGCAGTTCAGCTACGACGCCGACGTGCCGCCGTTGCCGACCGCGCAGGCCGCCGCGGCCGACACAACGCCCAGGCCGCTGCACGTCCCACCCGCCTGGACTGTGGCGCGGGGCGGCGAGGCCGCCGGCACGGCGACGGCTCGCGTCGAGAACGCCAATGCCGCCGCCCGCGTCGAGCCGCGCCGGGAAGGCTACTACAACGCCATCCAGATCTATCCGTGGAGCGAAGGCGCGCTCTATCAGGTCTATGCCGCAGTCGGGCAGATCACCACCATTGCGCTGGAGCCGGGCGAAAGCCTGACCGGCGCGGGGCCGATCGCTGCCGGCGACACCGCTCGCTGGATCATCGGTGACACCGAGAGCGGCAGCGGCCCGACCCGCCGGGTGCATGTGCTTGTGAAGCCGACCCGGCCGGACATTTCGACCAACCTCGTCATCACCACCGACCGGCGCATCTACATGATCGAGCTCCGCGCGCGGGAGGCGCTCTATATGCCTGCCGTGGCATGGGCGTACCCGGCACCGCCGCCGGGCAGCCGCACGACTGCGCCGTCGGTCCCCGTCATCCCGGCCGAGGCCGCGCGCAACTATCGTTATGGCTTGCAGGTGCAGGGCAGCAGCCCGCCATGGCGGCCGGTTTCCGTCTTCGACGACGGCAGGCGCGTCTATGTCGTATTCCCGCGCGGCATCGTGCAGGGAGAGATGCCGCCTCTGTTCGTCCTTGGATCGGACGGCGAACCGCGGATCGTCAATTCCCGCATCCACCAGAACGTCCTGATCGTGGACCGCCTGTTCGGCGCGGCCGAGCTGCGCCTCGGCAGCGGCGATCGCCAGCAGGTGGTCAGGATCGTCCGCGTCGAGCAGACGCAGGCCGCAGCCCAGCCAGACGGTGCGACCACGGGAGGATCACCCTCATGAGCGATACCGGCACCACCGCTCCCATGCGGCTGCGCGCCGAGCCGCCGCGCGTCACCCGCTTGTCCCGCAACGTGCTGGCAGGCGCCGGAGCCGTCGCCCTTCTCGGCATTTGCGGGGCACTGATCTACGCCCTCCAGACCCGCGACGCAGGACCGGGCGGTGGCGAACTCTATTCGACCGAGAACCGTCCCACGGCGGATGGGCTGGCGGGTTTGCCGCGCGACTATACCGGCCCGATCCTTGGACCGGCGTTGCCCGGCGATCTCGGCCGCCCGATACTTGAGGCCGAGAGGCGGGGACAACCGGTCGCGCCACCGACCATCACGACGCCCGCTGTTGATCCAGAAGAGCAGCGGCGTCTCGCCGAGGAAGAAGCCGCTCGTCTGAGCGGCGTGTTCTTCCAGTCTGGCCCGCGGGCTGGAGCGACGCCGGGAACGACCATGCCCGGCCTCGCCGGTCTCGATTTCGGTGGTCAGGCTCCAGCGCAGGATCGTCATACCGCTTTTCTCAACGGGCCTGCGGGCCGGCAAACCGTCGCCCCGGATCGCGTCGCACCACCGGCGTCGCCCTATATCCTGCAGGCCGGGGCGGTGATCCCGGCGGCGCTTATCACCGGCATCCGTTCCGACTTGCCCGGCCAGATCACGGCCCAAGTGACCGAGAACGTCTATGACAGCCCGACCGGCTCGCTGCTCCTGATCCCGCAGGGAACGCGCATCATCGGCCAATATGATGACGGTGTGACCTTCGGCCAGCGCCGCGTGTTGCTGGTGTGGAATCGCCTGATCCTGCCGGGCGGGCGGTCCATCGTCCTGCAGCGCCTGCCGGGTGCGGACGCTTCCGGTTACGCCGGGCTTGAGGATGGCGTGGATTACCACTGGTGGGATCTGATGCGGGCCGCTGGCCTCTCGACCTTGCTTGCGGTCGGTGCGGAATTGGCCAGCAGCGACGAGGACCGACTGATCCGCGCCATCCGCGACGGGGCGCAGGATACCATCAACCAGGCGGGTCAGCAGATCGTCCAGCGCCAGTTGCAGGTCGCGCCCACGCTCACCATCCGGCCCGGTTTCCCGGTCAGGATAATCGTGACCCGCGATCTCGTATTCGAGCCGGCAGGAGGTTGACCATGACAAAGCTGAAACTCGGCCCGCTGCCGGACGACAAGCCCGTGAAGATCACGGTGGAACTGCCCGCGTCGCTTCACCGCGATCTGATCGCCTATGCCGAGGTGCTGGCCCGCGAGACCGGCCAGCCTGCGGCCGATCCCGTCAGGTTGATCGTGCCGATGCTGGAGCGGTTCATCGCCACGGATCGCGGATTTGCCCGCGCAAGAAAAGCCCGCTCATGACGTGATCGGGTGTTTGGCCGGGCCGGTCGCCGCGATCATTTCCATGAGCGAGTCGATCACGCTCTGCGTCGAGTCCCACTTTTCTGCAGGATCGAGCCGGCGATTCTGCAGGTTCAGACTGACCGCCCCATGGATCGTTGACCAGAACATGAAACCGTAGCGCTGCGGGTCCGCACCCGGCAAGTAGCCGCGTTCCTGACACAAACGAAGCGCTGTCAGCAGCAGACACAGGATCTGTCGTCCGGCTTTGCTTGACCAGGGATCATCGCTGGCTCCAAGTGTCTGCGGCGGCGAGAACATCAGCCGGTACAGAGTGGGATTGTCGAGGGCAAAGCGCGCATAGGCATAGGTGCCGTCGCGCAAATAGCCGAACGGATCGCCTCGCATCTGTTCGAAAACCGCGAACTTCTCACAGTAGAGCCGTCCGAAGCCTTCCTCGCGCACCGCACGCAGCAAAGCATTCTTGTTACGGAAATGGCCGTAAAGGGCCGGCGCCGTGCATCCCACGGCTTGTGCCACAGCCGTCAGTGGAACACCGAAGTCACCCTGCTGTGCCAGCAGGCGGATCGTTTCCTCGACCGCGCGGCGAGGAATATCAAGTTCCTGCTCCTTCCTGGGCCGAGCCATCGGGATCCCTGCTGCAACTGTACGTGAAAACTGAATGCGATTTATTTTTTCGTTGACGGAGCCGATGTCAAGCAGCACCATCCCAAGAACTGAATGATATTAAGTTTGAGGCGAAGAGGAGGGGAGATGGTCGCGTACGAATCTGGGCATCATGGCGCGCGCCTCTCTTGTGGCATGCGCCGGTGCCCTCGTCGGCAGGCTGCAAACGAGCGCCGGCCAGAAGCCAACTGCGGTTCGGGATGATGCGTCATGCCTGCGCGCCGGAACAGGGACGCCCCATCTGGTAGCTCCGTCCTCGCGCGTATTGTCGAGGGCAGCGCCGGTAAGAACACAATCCGGTTGCGCCAGCTGCGGCATTTCCTTGCAGCGGCGGACCAAGGGAGTTTCCGCAAGGCAGCAATCGCGCTCGCCATCAATGAATCGTCGGTCAGCCGCCAGATCCGCGACCTTGAGGATGAATTGGGTGCTTCTCTTTTCATACGACATTCGGGCGGGGTGCGGCTGACAGTCGCCGGGCAGGAGTTTCTGCGCAGCGCCCGGCATGCCCTTCGGCAGATCGACATCGGCGTGACAAAAGTCGCTGCGGTTGGCCGGGCTGACCAGGGACTGCTCAAGGTCGGAATTTTCTCGTCGCTGGCGTCGGGGTTTCTGTTTGACCTCCTGCGGAAGTTCGGGAGGCACCATCCGACGGTTCAGATCGACCTCATGGACGGAAATCCTGC
Organism: Paracoccus sp. (in: a-proteobacteria); assembly: GCF_039808215.1. Lineage (GTDB taxonomy): Bacteria > Pseudomonadota > Alphaproteobacteria > Rhodobacterales > Rhodobacteraceae > Paracoccus. The sequence continues at coordinate 14,668 of NZ_JBDHSP010000053.1, read as the reverse complement.
CGAGCATGTCGCGGCTGTCCGGAAGCTGGACCTGGACATCGCCTTCATTACCGGAACCGCTCGCTGGGATGGCTGCGAAACGGAGCATCTCTGGTGCGAACGGGTCTTTGTCGTGCTGCCGACCGACCACCCGCTGGCTGCCAAAGCCCAACTCGGATGGCCTGATCTGACAGGTGAACGCTTCATCGTGAGCGATGTCGCACCGGGCCAGGAGATCCACGACTATCTGGTCGCTCACCTTGCCGGTCTCGGTCATCACCCTGACATTCACTCCCAGCATGTGGGCCGCGACAACATCCTGTCGCTGGTCGCGGTCGGTCGTGGCCTCACCTTGACGAGCGAAGCCACCACCGTCGGGCAATTTCCGGGGATCGCATTCCGGCAACTGGCGGACGAAGTGTTGCCGTTCAGCGTGGTCTGGTCTGATCAAAACGATAACCCGGCCTGCCGACGCTTGTTGAGCATGGCTCGCGCGATGGGGAAAGCTTCTGTGCTGTCACAACCACCTCCCTGAGGATGGCAACCCTCGAAGCAAGAATGTCGTGGGGCTTTCCTCTGGCTCGCGTGCTCTCGAACAGCAACCACCTTCAGATCCGACGGATAGTCTCACCTCCGCCGGATGCGCGCCGCGATAGCCCAGGCGCTCGCCCCTTCGGACGACATTCGCAGTGGAAACAACTATCAGGAACCCCTGTTTCGATCATGACGTGCAGCGATCCACTGGCCGAGACTCTTCAATTCGGCCGCGCTGAAGCCCGTGGCCATCGCATCGGCAGCGCGCTGCATCATCGCCCGATCGTCCGGGGCCGTGGACTTCGCAGGCCAGGACGATCGAAAGTGCTCGCAGGCATGGCTGAACCCGGCCGCCCAGTTCCGCATGGCCATCTGGCTGCGCCCGGACATTGCGGCCGTGAATTCCGCAGGCTTGTTCGCTTGGTCTACGCAGGCGTTCGCGCGCATCAGGATCAGATCGGCGAAGCGCTGGATACTGTCCGGCGTCAGGTTTCCAATGGCGCTGCCGAGGATTTCGGGCAACCACCTGTTGGGCGCGATCACCTTCGGCGCGATGGTGACCGACATCAGGAACCCGTCGATCCAATCCGCCGTGATCGCCGAGCCCTTCACGAGGCGTGCCAGTTCGCCCTTCCGCTCCGGCTTTGGCGTACATGCCTCCGCCTCTTCCGCCCATTTCTCAAGCGTTCTCTAATCGGGCTTGTCAAGCTCCACTTCGGATTCTGGGGCGGTGGGCGCGCGGTGCTTCCAAGGGGCGCAAGCGCGCCCACCGGTGATCATGAGTGGGGCTTTCGCTCGGGGCGTCCGCGTCGGCGGGAAGGTCTGGCCGGGCTCTGGGGTTCTCTCCGCGGTCGCTGCGCGAGCGCCGCATGTTGGCGTTCAGGTCCGGACGGATCGAAGTGGTGTGCGCGGTCGAAGGCCCGCATGCGTGGGAGCGATCTCGTCCTCGCCCTGCGTCCCGGCTGGACGCATCCCGGTCCCGCGCGGTCGCGGGCCGGTCGTCGACTGGGCTTATGCGATCGCCGCGTCGCGGAAGGGGGTGTCGGTGCGCCACATGGCGTGCAGGATCACCGCCAGCTTGCGCGCCAGGGCGACCTTGGCCTTTCGCGGCCCGGTGCGTTTGGCGATCGCGAGGGCCCAGTCGCGCAGGCGGGATCCGCCGAGCTTGCGCGTCATGATGGCGTTGGCGGCCTCGTAGAGATGGGTTCGGGTCATCCTGTCGCCGCGCTTCGAGATGCGGCCGTTGCGGCTGATTTCGCCGGACTCGTAGCGCCGCGGCGTCAGCCCGAGCCAGGCGCCGGCGCTCGCCGAGCTGCGGAAGCGCCCGGCGTCGTCGAAGGCAGTGGCGACCGCGAGCGCGGTGATCGGGCCGACGCCCGGCGTGCTCATGAACAGCCGGACCGTGCGACTGCGGCGCGCCGCAGCGCGCACCTCGGCGTCCAGCGCCCGGATCCGCTGCAGGATGGCGCACCGCGCCGCGACCAGCGCCTCGAAGATCGGGCGCAGCTCCGGCGCGACGGCGAGCTCGCCGGCGATGATCTCCTCGGCGCGCCGCATGAAGCCGCCGACCCGCTTGCCGAAGAGGACGCCGAAGGTCTTCAGCAGGCCCCGCACCTCGTTCTCGAGCCGAACGCGGATGGCGACCAGCGCGTCGCGGGCGGTCAGCAGCGCCCGCACGACGTAGGCCTCGTGGCTCTTGATCCGCACCGCCTTGAACCAGCCGGTGCGCACGATCTGCGCGAGGCCGCGTGCGTCGTGGCGGTCGGTCTTGTTGGGCATCATCTTCAGCGCCGCGCTGGCGTGGCGGGCGTCGAGGCAGATGACCGGCAGCCCCTTCGCGGTCAGTGCGTTCCAGAGCCAGACCGCCAGCGGGCCGGTCTCCATGCCGACCTTTTCGAGCGCCCCTGTCCAGCGCCCGAGCCAGGTCGCGATCGCATCCGGGCAGGTAGCGACCTTGCCCTCCGCGAGCAGTGCTCCGCCGTCGTCGATGACGCAGATCGCCGTCAGTTCCTGCGAGACGTCCAAGGCTGCATAGACACCCATGCCATGATCCTCCGTTGCGAGGGCGAGAGACGACGGACGACCCGTCGCTCCCGGATCATCGACCGCAGGCGCGGCGCGCGCGAGCCGCGGGATGCCGATTACGCTAAGTGGTGTCCTGATCCACGTTCGGGTCGTCGAATACCCATGCCTCGATTGTCTGGTCGTGGACATCGGCCATGACCGGGATCCTCTTCAGATCGCGTCCTTCGAGGAGCGCCACCGCCGTGGCCGTGAAGCTGTTGGCGTCCGGGTGGTCGGCCGCCGTCAACACATCGGCCGCCCGCGCGACAAGTCGCGCCCAGAAGTCGCGTCGGGTCTCGAGCCATCGCCACAGCGCCGAGTCCAGCGCGCGCGGACTGTGGCGGCCCTCGAGCACCTCATGCGCATGATCGCTTTCCTCGAACCAGCTCTGGACGATCTCATGGCGATCCCACCAGCCCTCGCTGGCATTGATCAGCTTGCCTCGCGCCTGCGCCGAGAGACCGCGTATGCGATCCGTGACGGGCAGCGCCGCGATCAGGGCCTCGGTCGTGACCGCTTCCGGCCGCAGCTTGTCGAGGCCACAGAGTTCCGCCACCTCGATGAGCCCCGCGGCCGGGGGTTGCCCTGCTGCAAGGCCATCGGCCAGCGCCATGGCGAGGCTGCCTTCGAGCCATGAGAGGGGCACCTTGACCGCGCCGGTTTCCTGGCAGATGCGGCTGATCAGCGCCTTCTGTTCGCTCGCCGACGTGCAGGGCACGGTATAGGCGTCCTTGACCCCGTGGCCCTGTTTGAAGAGCAGCATCGCCGTCTTGCGGCTTCCGCCCGATTGCAGCGCGACCATGACGCTTTGCGCGCCGCCGCCATCGGGCAGTGTGGCCATGACCGAATGGATAGTCCACGGCTTGGTTGACGCGCCGGTCGCCAGACCCGACCGCATGGCGCGTTTCAATGCCTCGTCCACCGAAGCGCGGGCCTCGTCCTGAGGCATCCAGCTGCGCAGGATCACCATCTTGCTCGCTATCTCCTGCGAGAGCGTGCCTGCTGCGGCGCGTTCGCCCAAGGCTTGCGCCGCCGCAGCGCGGACCGGTGCAGCGGGATCGAGCAGCCAGAAACATGCCAGCTTCGCGTGGATCGGCTCCGATCGTCCAACCGACCATGCGATGACGTGCTCGTGCATTGCCGACGGCATTGCCGGGAACGTCTCGGTCAGCGCGGCATGCAGCATGAGCGCATCGCCTTCGGTCTGCTCGATCAGACTGCGGAACAGATCTTCCAGCGCCGCCTCCGCCGCGACACGATCCTGCGGGGCAGGGCCGGGCGCTACGCGCATCATATCGGCGGAAGAAACCTCCAAGGATGCGGGTGCGGGCAGTCCGCTCCTCGTCCATGCGCTTGCAAGAAGCAGGCGGTGGAAGGGGCTCAGGCGCCCCTGGCCAGAAGCCAGTTCGACCGCATCTGCCACGGCCTCTAGAAAGGTATCACCTCGCTTCTTTCGGTTCTCCCTGGCCATGCGCGCGGCATCCAGTGCCGATGCCAGCAATTCGGTGAGTGGCTCCAGCTCCGGGGCACTCTCCTTCGTGGCGCAGAGCTTCGCGACCAGACGGCCACCCAATGCTGGCCGATGCAGCATCGAAAAACTTGCGCGGTCGAGAACCTCGCCGCGCGCACTATCATCGTCCTGCAGCCGCGACAGTTCCGCCAATGCTGTCTCGATCGGTCCTTCCGACACGTATCCCCACTTTCTGAATCGCGCCCTTATATTTTTCGCAGCCTATTCGCCGGCCGTGGGATTGTCACCGACGCGAGCACTGAGAGCGGCACTTATTGGCCCAGAACAGGTCCGACCCGTCGTCGTTGGCCACAGGTCCAGACCAGAACATCGATACTGACGCGACGGTGACCAACGGTTATGGTGCCCCATGACCTTTGCCTTCTACGATCTGGAGACGACCGGCACTTCCCCTGCATTCGATCAGCCCCTGCAATTCGCTGCCATTTTGACGGATGATGCGCTCAGGGAGATCGAGCGCGTCAATTTGCGTTGCCGCATCGCGCCGCATGTCATTCCGTCGCCTTGGGCGCTTGCAGTTACCGGGGTGCGCCCGGCGCAGCTCCTGGACCCGGCTTTGCCGACGTTCTTCGAGCTTGCGCAGCAAATCGGCGCGCTGATCAAGCGCTGGTCTCCCGCGATCTGGATCGGATTCAACAGCATCCGCTTCGATGAGGAAATGCTGCGCCAGGCTTTTTATCAGAACCTGCAGCCCGACATCTTCGCCACCCAGTTCAACGGCAACACGCGCTTCGATGTGCTGACCGCGCTCTATGCCGTCTGGTATCGTCAGCCTGACCTGTTTGAGTGGCCGGTCGAGGTGGACGGCAGGTTACGCTTCAATTTGGACCGCATAGCGCCGCTGAACGGCTTTGCTGCACACGACGCGCATGATGCGCTCGGCGATGTCGAGGCGACCATACACATCGCCCGCCGCATCGCCGACCGTGCCCCGGCGCTCTGGGCAGAATTGCTGGCCAACCGGGACAAGGCGCATGTTCAAGCCAGCCTTGAAACCTACCAGCCCATGGCGCTGGTGGAGCGTTTTGGCGGCGGCCCGCCGCACGCGACCGTCGGCTGCTTCTGTGGCATGTCGGCCAGCAACGCCAATCAGGCGGCCTTCTTCGATCTTGATGCCACTGATCCGGCCGATCTCCTTGCGGCCGATGACGCAACGCTTTTTGCTGCCGTCGATCCCGCACCCAAGGTCATCCGGGCCTTCTCGATCAATAAGTCACCCGCTTTGCTTTCGGTCTCGACGCCCAGCGTTATCCAGGTGCAGCGGGCACAGGTGATCGCTACTGCTCCTGACTTCCGGGCGCGGGTCGCGCAGGCTCTGGCCGCCCGCTTCCCCAAAGATCCTGCGGCACCGCTGCCTCCGGTAGAAAAGCAGATCTATGGCGGCTTCTACAGCCATGCGGACAAGACTCTCCTTGCCAAGTTCCAGCCTGCGGACTGGCGTCGACGGCAGGAGATCGTGTCCAGTCTTGTAGACCCCCGCCTGCGCCAGCTCGGCCGCCGCCTCGTCGCGTTTCACGCGCCCGATCTGCTCTCGACCGAAGAGCGCGGGCAATACGAGGCATGGTTGCGGGGGCGCTGGTCTGCACCGGAGGACCGGGAGACTGAATGGATGACCACGGTTCGCGCACACGCTGCTCTGGACGAGATGCGGGCCGATGAAGGGCTCGATCTGGGACTTGTCGCCGAGATCGAGACATTCCTGCAACAGTTTGGTCTGCCGGAAAGCTAACGATCGGAGGCTGTTCAGCTACCAGAATCATTTTATTGCGAGGGACTAATTTATGGTTCTATACTCGCAACAGGTGAAGGAAAGGCTCGGTGTGCCCCGCAAACGGATCAAACAGCTGAACTGGGGTGCGGAGCGGCGTAACGAGTTCATCGAATTCCGGGTGTTCTGGCATGGCCGGATCAATCGCTCGGACCTGATGGAAACCTTCGGCATCTCACTCCAGCAGGCATCCCTCGACCTGACGGGCTATGCTGATCGGTGGAAGCGGAACCTCGTCTATGACAAGAGCCAGCGTGCCTATGTCCGGGGGCGGAGCTTCAAGCCGCATTTCATAAAGCCTAGCGCCGAGGACTATCTCGCTCAGCTGCGTGCCCTCGATCAGGGCCTGGTCTCGCGCGAGCAGAGCTGGATCTGTCTGTTTCCAGGCTATGGAACCACGCCGACACCCGCGCGGGGGATTGCGCCAGAAACCCTGCGCGAGGTGTTGACCGCCATTCATGAGCCATCGGCTCTTGAGGTAACCTACCAGTCAATGTCGCGTCCCGAGCCAAGCACGCGCTGGATCGAGCCGCACTCACTGGCCTTCGACGGGTTTCGCTGGCACGCCCGTGCGTTCTGTCAGAATGACCAGGTGTTCAAGGATTTCCTGCTCTCCCGGATTGTCGCGATCGGGAAGCAGGGGCCGGTCACGACCGATCCTCAGAGGGATGTCGATTGGCACACGGAAGTCGTCCTGGAAATCGGGCCACATCCTGACCTTTCTCCAACGCAACGTCGTGCGATCGAGATGGATTATGGGATGGAAAACGGGCGCGCGCAATTTCCTGTGCGCAAGGCGCTGCTGTTCTATGCGCTCAAGCGTCTCGGCCTCGACACGGACCCGGCGGCACGGCGGCCGCAGGACCAGCAAATTATACTGATTAGCCAGAATTCCTTGCCAAAGGTCGACGCATGAATCCCACTGAAATTTACGAGGCCTTGGCCAATCTTGCGAGCAAGCCCTTCGATGCTGCGGAATTTCCCTTCGAGTTCGCCTTGGCGACCGACAACGCACCCGCGACGATCGCGAAGCTCAAGGGCGGCACCTACAACAAGTCCGACATTCCTGGCGGAGTGCTTCTGAACCAGAAGTTTCATTTTTCCCCAGCCCTGCCCGGCATGAGCGCCGCTTCTCTGGATGCCTTGCGGGGCAACAGGAGAAACGCGAAGCACAGGCCCGCTATTCTGATCGCCACAGACGGACAAGAAATCGCCGCCGAGCATCCCAAGTCTGGCGACACCCTTTATTGCGCCTTCTCGGAACTTGGCGACCGCTTTGGCTTTTTCCTGCCCGCCGCCGGGAAGGAGCGCTACCGGGCGGCCGAGGAGAACCCGGTTGACGTCAAGGTCGCGGGCAAGCTGGCCAAGCTTTACGACGCCCTGATCCGCAAGAATCCGGATTGGGCCGAAAAGGCGCATCAGCATGACATGAACCAGCTGATGACCCGGCTGATCTTCTGCATGTTCGCCGAAGATGTCGGGATCTTCCCCGAGGATCAGTTCAGCCGCCTAATCTTCACCCATGCCGGCGACAGGGGCGAAGGGATGCGCGAGGTGTTGATCAACGCCTTCACCGCCATGAACACGCCCAAGCCGGACAGAGGCGGGCTGCCCGCCTGGACGCGCGAGTTCGAATACGTCAACGGCGGCCTTTTTGCCGGGGCGATTGACGCGCCGGTGTTCGACGTGACAGCCACCCGCTATCTCAAGGATGTCTGCGGCGAGACCTGGACCGGGATCAACCCGGACATCTTCGGCTCGATGATCCAGTCGGTGGCGAACGCCCGGCTGCGGTCGGAACTGGGGATGCACTACACCAGTGTGCCCAACATCATGAAGGTGCTGGGGCCGCTGTTCCTTGATGATCTCGATGCCGAAATCGACAAGGCCTGGGGGCGCGATCGGGCCTTGCGGCAGGTGCTGGAGCGGATCGGGAAAATCCGGGTGTTCGACCCGGCCTGTGGCTCGGGGAATTTCCTTGTCGTCGCCTATCGGTCCCTGCGTGAGCGCGAGATCAGGATCCTGACGCGGCTTGCCGAACTGACCGGCGGCGCCCAGACCGAAATGTGGTCGGTGGTGCCGATCCGGAATTTCTATGGGATCGAACTGACCGATTTCGCCGTGGAAACGGCAAAGCTGGCGCTGTTCATCGCCGAGTATCAGGCCAACGCCCTGTTCAAGGAGGCCTTTGGCCGCAAGCCCGCCGACCTGCCGCTGAAGGACGCGGCGAATATCGTCTGCGACAACGCGCTGCGGGTTGATTGGGAACGGGTCTGCCCGCCGCCGGAGGATGGTGGCGAGGTGTTCATCGCGGGGAACCCGCCGTTTCTGGGCGACAACTCGCGGTCAGTTGAGCAGAACGCGGACATGGACCATGTTCTTGCGGCCCATCTTCCCGCCCATCGTCGCATTGATTTCGTGTCCTGCTGGGTCTTCAAGGCGGCGAATTACATTCGCGGTCGGAATGCGCGGTCGGCCCTCGTGTCAACCAATTCGATCTGTCAGGGGCAGTCGGTTGGGGCGCTTTGGCCCTATGTGCTGACTGGCGGTATCGAGATCGGTTTTGCGCACACGTCATTCAAGTGGCGCAACAACGCCTCGGCGAATGCGGCGGTGATCTGCGTGATCGTTGGGCTGCGGAATGTTTCAAAGGAGCCCAAGCGCCTATTTGATGACGTGCATGAGGCGCAGGCGTCAACCATCAACGCCTATTTGCTGGATGGCCCGGATTTGTTCGTTGGGGCGGAATCCCGATCAATCTTCGGTCTTTCCTACATGGAATACGGGAACAAGCCGACAGATGGGGGGCATCTGATCCTCAGCCCGGAAGAACGCGACGATCTGTTAGAGAAATACCCGGAAAGCGCCCCATATATACGGCGTTTCATGGGGTCCGACGAAGTGGTCAAGGGGAAGGTCCGCTATTGCTTATGGGTCACGGACGAAGACGCAGAAGCAGCCTCCCGAATCCCGCCCCTTAAAACCCGCTTTGACGCGGTAGCCGCGTTCCGGGCCGAAAGCAAAGCTGCCCAGACACGGCCCGCCGCTGCTTACCCTCACCGCTTCCGACAGGCACAGAACTTCGCACGGCAACACGCGATCCTTATCCCCAGCGTTACCTCGGAACGGCGGCCCTACCTTCCCTTCGAGCGGGTTGGTGCGGATGTCATCGCCTCCAACCTGAACTTCGCCCTCTACGACGCCCCCGACTGGTGCATGGCGCTGATCGCCTCGCGCCTGCATCTGGTCTGGATCGGGACGGTCTGCGGCAAGCTGAAATCCGACTTCCGCTATTCCAACACCCTCGGCTGGAACACCTTTCCGGTCCCGAAATTCACCGGCGATCAACTGGCTGCGCTGACCGCCTCGGCCATGGCTATCCTGCGCTGCCGCTATGGCCATTACCCGGCGACCATTGCCCAGCTTTACGATCCCGACAAGATGCCCGACGATCTGCGCGCCGCCCACAAGGCGAACGATGACCTGCTGGAAAGCATGTATATCGGCCGCCCGTTCCGCAATGACACCGAACGGCTGGAGCATCTGTTCAAGCTCTATGCCGCGCGGGCGAAGAAGCTGAAGAAGGGGGCCGCCTGATGTCCGATTTCGTTCGCGTCACCTATGGCCAGACCGGCAAGGCGCAGGAACCGAACCCAATGGGCATGCGCCCCATGCAGGCCCGCGTTTATGACGCCCGCGCGGCCCAGTTCATCCTGCTGAAGGCGCCGCCCGCCGCCGGAAAGTCCCGCGCGCTGATGTTCGTGGCGCTGGACAAGCTGGAAAACCAGGGGATCGGCAAGGTTATCGTCTGCGTCCCCGAAACCTCGATCGGGGCCTCGTTCCGGTCAACCGATCTTACGTCGCACGGGTTCTTTGCGGACTGGCAGGTGAACCCGCGCTGGAACCTTTGCCTGAGCGGCGCCGAGGAAGGCGCGACCAGCGGCAAGGTGCGCGCGGTGCGCGACTTCATGGCCTCCGGGGACCGGGTGCTGGTCTGCACCCATGCCACCTTTCGCTTTGCCTTTGATGAGATCGCCGAGGATGAGGGGACGGCGGCCTTCGACGATTGCCTGATCGCCATCGACGAATTCCACCATGTCAGCGCCGGGGATGACAACCGACTGGGTGAAATCCTGCGCCGCATCCTGAACCGGGGTCAGGCGCATGTGATGGCGATGACCGGATCCTATTTCCGGGGCGACAGCATCCCGGTCCTGCGGCCCGAGGATGAAGCGCGGTTCCGGTCGATCACCTACAGCTATTACGAGCAGCTGGACGGGTATCGGTTCCTGAAAAGCCTTGGAATTTCCTACAGTTTCTACCGGGATCAGTATATCAGCGCGATCCCCGAGGTGCTGAACCCGGACCTGAAGACCATCATCCATATCCCGCATCGCGGCTCGGCCGAGGCCTATGACGTCAAGCAGTCCGAGGTGGGGGCAATCCTGAGCTGCATCGGGGAGGTGATCGGCCGGGAAGAGCAGACCGGATTCGATCTGGTCCGGCTCCCCGATGGGCGGGTTCTGAAGGTGGCGGACCTGGTGGACGACGGGCCGGAGCGGGATCTGGTGAAGGCCTCGCTGACCCGCGAAATCGTCGGGCCGGACGGCAAGCGCGACGATGATGCGGACCGGGCCAAGGTGGACCTGATCATCGCCCTCGGGATGGCGAAAGAGGGGTTCGATTGGGTCTGGTGCGAGCATGCGCTGACCATCGGCTATCGTTCCTCGCTGACAGAGATTATCCAGATCATCGGGCGCGCGACCCGCGATGCCCCCGGCAAGCGCCATGCCCAGTTCACCAATCTGGTGGCGGAACCCGGTGTCGAGACCGGGGTGGTCACGGATGCGGTCAACGACATGCTGAAGGCGATCTCGGGGGCGCTCCTGATGGAGCAGGTCCTGCAACCGAACTTCCGGTTCTACAGGCGCGAGGATGGCGATACCCGACCTCCTGTCGAGGTGGACGGCGAGGGTCGGGTTCATATCGGGATCGGTGGCTTGATGGCCCCTCCGACAGACCGCGCGCGGGCGATCGTCGAGAATGACATGCACGAGCTGGTGGCGCAGGCATGCCAGCAGATGGACCGGCGCACCGTCGCGGATGACGTGGCCCCAGAGGTCGCGACCCAACTGGTGCTGACAAATATCATCGAGAGGACGTATGAAGACCTGACCCCCGACGAAACCGAAGCCATCCGGCAAGACTTGGCAGCCCGCATGAACATCGCCGCAATCGCGCGCCGGATGGCTCAGGAAGAGATGGAAAGCGGCGAGAAGGAGCCCGTCGAGGATTCTGACGCGGACAACGAGAGGTCGCCGGATGCGCTAAACCTGATCCGGATGGTGAAGAAGTTCATCAACGTGCGTGAACTGGACATCGACCTTATCGACTCCATCAATCCGTTCCGGGAAGGGTTCGATATCGCCTCCAAGGCGCTGGACACCCCGCTGCTCCAGCAGATCCAGAGCGCAATGGTCGCTCAGCGCGTCCAGATGACCGAAGAGGAGGCGCTGGTCCTCTGGCCCCGGATCAAGCGGTTCACTGCCCAGGAAGGGCGCCCCCCAAACCCCAACTCGCCGGACGATCTGGAACGTCGCCTTGCAGAGGCCCATGCCTACATCCGCACGAAAAAGGCGGAGCGGATGCGCGCTGCTCAAGGGGGGGCGTGACGGATGCCGCGATACAGATCGATCGAAGAAGTGCTTGAGGAAGAGGATGAACTGGGGCTTCTGAACATAAACCTGCGGCCCCGCGCTACCCGATCACCTGAGCGGGAGCGGGATGCCCAGTTGGTCACGGAGGTGAACGCATTCTTTGAACGGCATGGCCGCGTCCCGGATGCGGCGGCGACAGATCATGATGAGATGCGTCTTGGCATGATCTGGAGCCGGCTGGTTGCCAAAGGGGATGCCCCCGATCTGTTGGATGTCGATCGCAATGGTCTTTTGTCTGGCGGACGATTTGAACTGGTGCCCGAACCGTTGGCAGCGGAACACAACTGGCGCGACGATGTGGATAACGACGAAGTGCCTGCTTCTCTTGATGACATCTTTGACGACGAGGAACTCGACGTTTCAGAGGCATTGACCGTGATCCGAAACGTGACCCCGGCGGAGGAACGGCTGGTTCCGGATCACCGGGCCGAGTTCTACCCCTGTCACGATTTTGACCGCTTCCGCGCGATGTTCGAGGGAACCCAGGCCGCGCTGGAGGCCGGCGACCGTGAGGTGCGCCCGATCAATCCGAATGAGGAGGTCAGAGTCGACGAAGGTTCCCTCTTCATTCGAAAGGGCTTGCTGACCTATGTCGCCGAGAAGGCGGAAATGACCGCTCGCGCAGGAAAACGCGATCACAGGCTCCGCATCATCTTCTCAAACGGCACGGAGAGCGATCCGCTCTTGTCGTCCTTCCGAAAGGCGCTCGCAGACGATCCTACCTCCCGCGCAATCCACAGGCACGGCATGGGGGCGTTGGATCCCGATTGGGAGGCAGACCGGATCGATCTGACTGGGACCGTTTACGTGCTTCGGAGCAAGTCGAACGAACCACAAATCGTTGAAGTGCGGAATATACTCCTGAAAATTGGAGTGACGACACAAGAGGTGCGCCGCCGGATTGCCGATGCGCGCAATGATCCGACCTTCTTGCTGGCTCCGGTCGAGGTCGTCGCCACCTATGATCTCGTCAATCTGTCCTGGCGAAAAGTGGAGGGACTCCTGCACCGATTCTTTGATGCTGCCCGTCCGCGAGACCTGTGGATCACGGACCGTTTCGGCCGAAAGGTCTATCCGCGGGAATGGTTCTACGTTTTGCCGGAGCACGTGAGCAGGGCGGTCCAGGCAATCAAGGACGGCACCCTTCACCAAATTGAATACGATCCGGAAACACAATCAATCCGGAAGAAAACCTGAGAGACCTGACAAATTCTTTACACCGACAAGGTGCCACAATGACAATGCGTAATCCCCCGAAAGTAAGGGGCTGAAAAGCAGAATTTTCTCGGCTTGATGCGCGAGGAGATTTCGAATGAAGGCAATCAGATACACGCGCTCATCGGGCAGATGGGTGCGAACCACTTGGAGAGGACAGGTTCACGTTGTCAGGCATTCTGACCTCGTTCCGACAACAGCCCCAGAAGAGCAGGGTTGATATAGAGATTCTCGCGCCCGACCTTCACCTCCTCCAGCAGCCCTTCGGCAACCAGCGCCTTGAGATAGACCGCCGCAGTCTGGCGTTTGGCGACGCCGGCCTCGACCAGATCACCGATCCGGCAATAGGGGTTCACGAAGATCAGCTCGGCCAGTTCGCGGGAATAGACCTTGGGCAGGTTCTGGCGCATTCGCGCGGCGGTCTGCTCCAGCAGGTCGCGGATCGCGTGGATCCTTGCCGTGGTCCAGTGCGCCGTCGCCCTGACCGCCTCCATCATGAACAGCAGCCATTGTTCCCAAGCGTCCTGCGTGGTGACCTCCAGCAGATAGCGGTAATAGAGCGCCTTGTTCTGAATGATGTGTCGGCTGAGATAGAGCACGGGGATATCCAGCAGCCCCTTGTCCACCAGATAGAGCAAATTCAGCACCCGCCCGGTGCGGCCATTGCCATCGACGAAGGGATGGATCGCCTCGAACTGGTAATGCATCACCGCGAGGCGGATCAGCGGATCGATGTCCTCGGCCTCGTGGATATAGCGTTCCCAGTTGGCAAGCTTGGCGCGCAGCAGATCCTCGCCCTCCGGCGGGGTATAGATCACGGCCCCGGTGGCATCGTTCATCAAGGCGGTACCGGGCGTGCTGCGGATGTCGAGCTCGACACCCTTGATAGTGCGGCAGACCTCGACCGCGAGGGCGGTTGACAGCGGGCGTTGCCGCAGCATCCCGAAGCCCCGGTTCAGGGCGGTGCGATAGCGCAATGCTTCCTTGGTCGCCGGGTCGGCCTGACCGCCGGTGTCATTGGCAAAGCGGAACAGCCGGTCGGTGGTGGTGACGATGTTCTCGATCTCGGAACTCGCCTGGGCTTCGAGCAGCGGGATGGAGTTGATCAGCACCGCCTGGTTGGGGATAATCTGGCCAGAAACCCGCAACGCCGCCAGAGCGGCCCGTGCCTCGATGCAGGCTTTCAGCACGGCTTTGGTCTCGATATCCTGTGCCGGCGGCAGGGCAGGGAGGTCGTTGAACGGGCGGTCCGGGCGGAAGGTCATGTCGATCACCTGGTTCCTGATCGACATGACGGTTTGACAAGTCGAAGACATCGACATGTCGGGAATATGTGTCGACATTTGTAGATTGTATCGACATGGACGATCTGATGCAAGTCGTGCGACGGTTGGGTGACGGGCATCCGAGAGAAGGCCAGCGGTGCGCATCAGCCGACAGGGTAGCAAGACAGTTTGCGTGGGGATGTGGCAGTGCAGGTGATAATGGGTTCAGTTGTTGCTGACAAAACAGTATGTTACACTATGCTGCAAGCTTGGGGATCTGACGTTCGACCAATCGCAAGTATCGTTGGTTGCCTGCCCACGCAACCAAAAAATCCCGTAATAACAAAGATTTCAAAGTCGAGCTAAATGCTCGGCTTTTGGCTTTTGCAGTCTACATCAACGCCACATCAACACGACACTGAACTGGCCCCCGTTTCACCGGGCACTCAGGCGGTTGCGGTTTGAGCTGCGATGAACTCGCGGGGCGAGCGCATCTTCAGCCCTGAATGCGGGTGGTTAGAGGTGGTGCCGCCTGGTGAGACAGTTTGGCGGCTTGGCTAAGGTGGATCGGGTTGGTTTCTACGCCGCCAGTTTC
>NZ_JBDHSP010000052.1:0-21634 GCF_039808215.1 Paracoccus sp. (in: a-proteobacteria) | reverse complement strand
GCGCCCGCCCGCGCGGCTTGCGCTACGCCGGGGGCTCCGCGCGCGGCCTCCTACACCATCACCCGGGACACGGCCCGTGGCTTGATCCCGCACGACGATCTTGCGGCGGCAAGCCCTGACATCCGGCGCGCTGTATGAGGTCAATGTCATCGCGCCATTCCAGCTGATCGCCCTGAACGAGAGGTATTTGCGCGGATCCGCGCAAGGGAATGGCCGCGCTTGCGTGGTCAATATCAGCTCGCACGCCGGTGTGCGGCCCAAGGGCGGATCGATTCCCTATACGGCGACGAAGGCGGCTCTCAATCATGTCACCCGCCTCCTCGCCCGCTCGCTTGGACCCGAAATCAGGGTGAACGCGGTCGCGCCCGGTCATGTCGATACGCCCCTCACCGCCGACTGGACCGAGGCGCAGACATTGTGGCAAGCGCAGGCTCCGATGAAAAAGGTCGCAGGTCCCGAAAACATTGTCCAGGCGGTGATGTTGCTGCTGACGGCGGATTACATCACGGGAGAGGTTCTTCTGTCAGATGGCGGCTTGAACCTGACCTGACGCGGATTCACCTGCAGGGTGGCGCGCCCGAGGCCAGGGCCCGCACCGCCCGGGTGGCCATCAAGGCCGGCATCGCGGAAAGCCGGGGCCGCGCGTTCATGTCGCGACGCGCCAAGGCGCATTTTCGGGCGAAAGCCGGCCGCGGTCGCCTAGCGCCAGCGCGCGGCGCGCCAGCCGGCGGCCAGGGCCTCGGCCTCGTCGCAGAACCAGCGCTCGCCCCGGCTTTCATCGACCCGCGTCCGCGCATAGGCGGGGGACCAGGGCGTGTGATAGATGCGCTCGCCTTTGCTGGAGATATTGCCCTTGATCGGGCAGGTGCGGCTGTCGCGCTCGGCCACGGCCTGCGCCCAGTGTTCCTTGCGGTAGTCCCAGGCCGGCATGGTCTCGGCCTGCCAGATGCCGGCCTGCCGGGCCCGGGCCGCGGCCTCGGTTGCGGCATAATCGGCTGAATAGCGGGTGAAGGCCCAGGCAAGGCCCTGCGCCACCAGATCCTCGCCCAGGTCCCGGCCCGCGGCATGGCATCTGGCGACGATCCGCCCATAGGCGTCGCGCTCCACCGGGGTGCATTCCAGCGCCTTGCCACCGGCCATGGCGGCAAGCTGCGCGGTCGCGGCCTCGCCGCAATCCCAGGTGCCGCCGCCGACCCTGTCGCAGCGCTGGCCCTGTTCGGGGGCGTCGATGCCGTGGATGCGGATGGTGACCGCGCCGATGCGCAAGGTGTCGCCGTCGACCACCGCCGCCCGCCCGGAAATCAGCGCCGCATCGGCGGGCGCGGCCGGCAGCGGCGCCGGCAGCAGCAGGCAGGCTGCGAAAACGGTGAACAGGACAGGACGCAACATGGATCTCCTCCGATGCCGGCAAGGATCCGGCATTCCGCCGGCCGGTGCAACTTAACTCTTTGTTCAGGTTAATGCCCGCGGACCCGGTTCAGCGCGCGGCGCCAAGGTCGCTGCCGATCGCGTCCAGCAGTCGCTCGCGGTCGATATCGGCCGAGAACATCACCCGACGCGACCTCTCGCGGTCCTCCTGCCCCTCGGCACCCTTGATCGTGCGGTTCGAGGAATAGCCGACGGCGGTCAGGTGCTGGCGCGCCCAGGCCTGCGCGGCGCTGTCCTCGACCCCCCCAAGGCACATGGTCAGCGCATTCTGCGCCCGGCGCTGCGACAGGTCGAGGTTGTAAAGATAAGCCGCATCCGGGCTGGAGCCGGGCGGGCCCTCGCTCGAGGCATGGCCCTCGATCTTCAGCTCGGAAATGTCGACGCCCGAGGCGCGCATGGTCTGCAGCCAGACCGGGCAGAACTGGCGCAGAAAGGCCGGGTTCTTGATGCGGTCGTCGTTGATCTCGAACAGCACCGATTGCGGCAGGCTGATGGTGCCATCCGCGGCCAGAGAGCCGCCGGCGCCGCGGATCTGCGCGCCCAGCGCCGCCTCCAGCGCCGCATGCAGCGCGCCCTCGGCGGCGGCGGCGGCGGCGATGCGCCCGGCGATGGTCTCGGCCGGGTCGCCGGGGCTCGCCTGCTGCTGGCGGATGCGGTTCATCACCTCGACCAGGGCGGATTTGTCGCCGACCTCGACCACGTCCGAAAGGGTAAGCAGCGCGTCGGGCGGCAGTTCCGCCGCGCCCTTCATCAGCCGGCGCAGCTCGGCATCCGACATGAAGCGCGACATTTCCCTGGCGCTGTCGCGGGCGGTGGCGTCCAGCGCCGGCATGCCCGCCTCTTTCATCGCCAGCAGCACCTGGAAACTGCCGTCGGACAGCGCGGCGAGGATGTCGCGTTTCTCGGCCTCGCTCAGATCGGCGAGGGTCTTGCTGGCCACCAGCGTGTTGCGCTCGGTCTCGACCTGCCACCAGCTGAACAGCAAAAGCAGGCAGAAGGCCAGAAGGATGAAGGCCTCGGCCACGGTCAGGCCCATGATGGCGCCGCGCTTGTAGCCGCGATCGGTTCCGTCGCTCATCCGTCGCCCCCCGATCACTCGCCGGCCGGCCTGGCTTCGTCCAGTTCGGCCCGGGTGCGGCGCGCACGCTCGTCCGGGGACTGCCGCGCCGGCGGCGTGGTCAGCGTCACGTCCAGCGCAGCGGTGGCAAAGCTCAGGCGCCGGGCCGCATCCTCATACTGGCTGGTCGCCTGCGCCAGCGCCTGCGCCATGCGGTCGGATTGCTGCGACATCTGCGCACTGGCCCCGGCCAGCGACTGCGAGACCCGCCCGATCTCGTCCGAGACGGTCATCCGGAAGCTGGTGACCGCGCCCTTTTCGGCCTCCAGCGCGCCAAAGGCGGTGCTGGCGGCATCCAGAATGGCAATCGAGGCGTCCTGGATCGCCGCCGTCACCTGATGCATCGCCGCCCCGGCCTGGTCGCG
This sequence comes from Paracoccus sp. (in: a-proteobacteria), assembly GCF_039808215.1. Lineage (GTDB taxonomy): Bacteria > Pseudomonadota > Alphaproteobacteria > Rhodobacterales > Rhodobacteraceae > Paracoccus. The sequence goes on along the minus strand of NZ_JBDHSP010000052.1, from coordinate 18,724 downwards.
GATCGCCGTCATGGCGGCGGCGGTCTGTTCACGCGTGGCAGACTGGATGGCCTCCTGCAGCAATTCGGCCCCCCGGCGCATCTGCGCCCGGGATTCGGTCAGCAGCGCGTCACTATGGGCGCGCATCGCGGTCTCGCGCTCATGCGCCAGTTGCAGAGCCTCGATGTTGAAGGATTTGAACTGGCGCAGGCCACGCGCCATTTCCTCGCGCAACTCGCGCGCGGCCATGTCCAGCTCCAGCCGGGTCTGCTGCTCGCGCACCACGACATCGACGCGGAACTGCATCATCAGCACCCGCAAAAACACCCCCATGATGGTCGAGGAGAGCGCCACGCCAAAGCCCGAGATCACCTCGGGGATCAGCTCGGCCCGGCGCTCGGCCCCGGCATCGACGACGAAATACAGCGTGACCGACAGGCTGGTGAGGGTGAAGAGGAAACCAAGGTAATAGCAATTGTCGCCGATCGCCTCGGGCTCCAGCCGCAGATGCGTGCTGGAATAGGTCGCGACCGCATAGACGACCAGCACCATCGCAGCATAAAGCGCCGCGACGATCGGATGCGCGCCCATGAGCTTCAGCGCGATGCCGCCGCCGGCGCCGGCCAGAAAGGCCGCCAGCAGCAAAAAGCGGTCGCGCATGTCGCGCGGGGCGATGTCATGGGTCTTGCGGATCAAGCCCGGGCGGCGCATCACAGATCCCCCAGCGTGGTGACTTTCGGGGCCGAGGCCCCCTGATGGTCCAGATAGCGGATCCAGAAATCCTCAAGCGTGGCCACGTTGCCCTTCCATTCGCCGGGGCGCGGGATCAGGAACAGCTCGACCCCGGCATCTTCGAGGCTGCGCGACAGCCGCCCGGCGGCGGGCGAGGCGCGGAAGCTTTTCCAGTCCTCGCCGCGATAAAAGCTCATCGCCGCGCTGTGCTGCAGCAGGTCCGAGACGATGATCACCCGTTTCGGCCCCGCGAATGCGATGAAACCGGGCGTCTCGCTGATCAGGGCCTGCAGCCCCTCCATGATCGGCGACTGCTTGGCGCCGCTGGCCGCGATCATCTGCTCGAACATCGCGTTCAGCGGTTGCAGAAAGCGGCCCTCATAGCGTTCGCCCACCAGCCGCAGGTTCTGGTTCAGCGCCGAGACATCCCTGCCGGAATGCGGCTTGCAGAGCGCCACCTGCGCCCCCAGCCGCGCCGGATCGTCCGAGACCATGCCCAGCGAAAACGCCGTCCCGACCTCGGCTTCGTCGATGCGCTGGCCGACCAGTTCGCGCAGCTTGGCGACCTGCACCGGGGCCAGCCCGTCGGTGACATCGACAAGGATCGCGGTCATGGCGCGCGGCCCGGCGGCCGGACACAGCGTCTCGGGGTCCATGGCCATCGCCTTGGCGGTCTGGCTTTGATAGACGAACAGCCCGGCGATCAGCGCCACCGCGGCGACCGCGCCAAGGACCAGCGGCAGTTTCAGCCCGGTTCCGGCCGAGCGGCGCGCGACCGGGCGGCGCGCGGCTTTGCGATTGCGCGCCATTTCAGGCCGCCTTGTCCAGGGCGACCGGGCCGGGCTTCACGCCGCCGGCCTCCACCTCGTCGGTGACATGGAACACCTGCCGAGCGGTTTCGAATTCGGTGAAAATGGCGGCGATGGCCGCGTCCACCGTGGCCTTGACCCTGGCGGCCTCGGCCTCGGCCATGCTGCGGCGCGACAGGTCAACCGCATCGGGGGTGAATTCGGGAAAACGAAAGGGCTGGGCAAAGCCTTTCGGCGCAGGCTCCTTGCGCGCGGCGATATTGGCGTCGCGATAGATCGCCAGCAGATGCGCCACCTTCAGGTCGCATTGCGCGGTGAAGGCCTGCAGATGCGCGCCAAGGCTGCTTTGGCCGAACAGCGCGTCCACCGCCTCGGAGATGGCGTCGCGGACCTGGTCATTGGCGTCCTGCAGCGCGTCGATAGCCTCGTCGCGCCTGGTCTGCAGGTCGCGCAGCGCCTCGTCCAGCTCGCCCTCATAGCGCAACCGGGCCTGATCGAGGCTGCGCTCGACCGGGCCGTAACCGGGGTAGGGGTCGTCGGTGTGCCAGCCCTTGCGGAAGGCCAGGGTCGAGATCAGCAGCCCGAGCCCGGCCAGCAGCCAGGATTCGACGGTATTCAGGCCAAGGGGGTTGGTCAGCAGCGCCGGCACCGCGCCCTCGGCGGCCAGCTGCCAGTCCTGCCCGGCCTCGAGCCCGTCGCGGAAATGCGCCACCGTCAGGTTGATCGCCGTGGCAAAGCCCATCCACAGCGGGACCGCCGCCAGCCCGACCAGCTTCATCAGCGGATTGCGCAGCCGGACATAGCGCGCCAGATACCCCAGCAGCAGCGAGAAGCCGACGTTGACCAGGGACACGATCACCGCCACCAGCAGCCCGCCCAGCAGGCCGAATTCATTGCCCTTGGAAAACAGGTAGCTGTTCAGCCCGGCCTCGAGCACGATCAGGATCAGCGCCAGCGCGATGACATTGCCCCAACCGCTGAACGGCTCGGCGGGGCGCTCCAGCCGGTGGATCTCGCGAAAGCGGTTGCGCCAGCGATAGGTCTCATTCAGCCGCTCGCGCGCGGCAACGATGCGCGAGCGCCAGACCTGCACCAGTGCGCCGAAATCATTGCGGGCGGAACCGGCGGCGATGTCGACATCTTTTGACGCCTGCCCCGAACGCGCCAGCCTTTCGTTATAGACGCGGCGGTTGTTCTCGTAGTTCTCCAGGCCCTTGCGGCGCAGTTCCTCGATGCGGGCGATGATGCCGGTCTCGACATGGTCCGGGACGGTGGCGGCGGCGCCGGGCTGGTTCTGCGCACCGCGCTCGCGTCCGGCGGCCTCCAGTTTCAGTTCGCGGGCGATGGCCTCGGCGTCGATGTCGGGAAACACCGCCAGCGTGGGCACGAAGGCATCCTGACGGAACAGGTTTTTCAGGCGGGAAATCAACACGGGCCTCAAAATCGTTGCGCAATGGAAATGCGGCGGCGGGGCGCCGGGACCGTCTCAGCACATGGGGGCGGGTTTTGGAACCTGTATGATTCGACAGTTCCGGCGACGCATGGTCGCGCCATCCGTCGCGATGTCATTAAATCATCCGAAATGCGGCGTTGACGACAAATAAATCATACTTTATCCAATCCCCCTGAAGGTTGGAGGACTTTCGCAGGGAGAGAGAATCATGAAGTGCAAGCTTGTGGCGGCCAGCTCGGTCGCCTGTCTGATGATGTCCGGCGCGGTCCTGGCGGCCGATCTGACCGTCGGCTTCTCGCAGATCGGCTCGGAATCGGGCTGGCGCGCGGCGGAAACCACGGTCACCCAACAGCAGGCCAAGGACCGCGGCATCGAGCTGAAATTCGCCGATGCCCAGCAAAAGCAGGAAAACCAGATCAAGGCGGTGCGCGGCTTCATCGCACAGGGGGTCGATGCGATCCTGATCGCGCCGGTGGTGGCGACGGGCTGGGACGATGTCCTGACCGAGGCCAGGGATGCCGAGATCCCGGTGGTGCTGCTGGACCGCCAGATCGACGCGCCCGAGGATCTGTATCTGACCGCGGTGACCTCGGATCAGGTCTATGAGGGCAAGGTCGCCGGCGACTGGCTGGTCAAGGAGGTCGGCGAGCAGCCCTGCAAGGTGGTCGAACTGCAGGGCACCACCGGCTCATCCCCGGCGATCAACCGCAAGAAGGGCTTCGAGGAGGCCATCGCGGGTCATGCCAATATCACCATTACCCGCAGCCAGACCGGGGATTTCACCCGGACCAAGGGCAAGGAAGTGATGGAAAGTTTCATCAAGGCCGAGAATGGCGGCAAGGACATCTGCGCCGTCTATGCCCATAACGACGACATGGCCGTGGGCGCCATCCAGGCGATCAAGGAGGCGGGGCTGAAGCCCGGCACCGACATCAAGGTGGTCTCGATCGACGCGGTGCCCGACATCTTTCTGGCCATGGCGGCGGGCGAGGCCAATGCCACGGTCGAACTGACCCCGAACATGGCCGGCCCGGCCTTCGACGTGCTGGAAAAATACAAGGCCGACGGCACGCTGCCGGCGAAATGGATCCAGACCGAATCGAAGCTGTTCACCCAGGCCGACGACCCCAAGGCCGTCTACGAATCGAAGAAGGACCTCGGCTACTGAGACCAGGGGCGGGGCGCCCTCCGCGCCCCGCCCGACCTGCCTTGCGGGATGCGGACATGACCGATGCGCTGCTGACGGCGCGGGGAATCGACAAGGCGTTTTTCGGCGTGAAGGTGCTGGACGGCGTCGATCTGACCCTGCATGCCGGCGAGATTCACGCCCTTCTGGGCGAAAACGGGGCCGGGAAATCCACCCTGGTCAAGATCCTGACCGGCGCCTATCACCGCGATGCCGGCGAGATGACGCTGGCCGGTGCCGCGGTCGCGCCGCGCTCGGTCGCCGAGGCGCAGGATCTGGGCATCGGCACCGTCTATCAGGAGGTGAACCTTCTGGACAACCTGACCGTGGCCGAGAACCTCTATCTGACCCGGCAGCCGCGCCGCTGGGGGCTGGTCGACCGCCGCCGCATGCGCGCCGATGCCGCCCGGCTGCTGGCGCGCCATGGCATCGACGCCGACCCTGACGAGACGCTTGCCCGCTATCCCGTCGCCATCCGCCAGATCATCGCCATCGCCCGCGCCGTCGATCTGTCGGGCAAGGTGCTGTTTCTGGACGAACCCACCGCCAGCCTGGACGCGCGCGAGGTGCAGGCGCTGTTCGAGGTGCTGCGCCAGCTACGCGCGCAGGGGCTGGCCATCGTCATCATCACGCATTTCCTGGATCAGGTCTATCAGATCGCCGACCGGGTGACGGTCTTGCGCAATGGCCGCATGGTCGGCAGCCGCGCCATCGCCGATCTGCCGCGCCGCGAGCTGGTGGCGCTGATGCTGGGGCGCGAACTGGCCGAGGCCAGCGGCCAGCGCGACCCCGGTGCGATCCGCAGCGACAGCCCCGCCGCCTTCCGTTTCAGCGGCTATGGCAAGCGCGGCTCGGTCGCGCCCTTCGATCTGGCGATCCGCCCCGGCGAGGTGGTGGGCATCGCCGGGCTGCTGGGCTCGGGCCGGACCGAGACCGCGCGGCTACTGTTCGGCATCGACCGCGCCGACAGCGGCACCGCCGAGGTCGACGGCCGCCCCGTCACCCTGCATGCGCCGCAGGACGCCATCGCGCTTGGCTTCGGCATGTGCCCCGAGGAACGCAAGACCGACGGCATCATCGGCGATCTGTCGGTGCGTCAGAATGTCATCCTGGCGCTGCAGGCCCGCCGCGGCTGGTCGCGCCCGATCCCGCGCCGCGAGGCCGAGGCCCTGACCGAGCGCTATATCAAGGCCCTGGACATCCGCCCCCCCGACCCCGAGCGCCCGATCAAGTTCCTCTCCGGCGGCAACCAGCAAAAGGCGATCCTCGCGCGCTGGCTGGCCACCGAGCCGCGGCTGCTGATCCTTGACGAGCCGACGCGCGGCATCGACATCGGCGCCCATGCCGAGATCATCGCCCTGATCGGCAAGCTGCGCGAGGGCGGCATGGCGCTGGTGGTGATCTCCTCGGAGATCGAGGAGCTGGTGGCCTTTTCCTCGCGCGTGGTGGTGCTTTCCGACCGCCACCATGTGCGCGAACTGGGCCGCGAGCAGATCACCGCCGCCGCCATCGTCGAGGCCATGGCCATGCCCGGAGGTGCCCCATGACGAAGCTTCGCCAATTGCGCCCGCAGCTTCTGGCGCTGGCGGTGGTGCTGGTGCTGGTCGGGCTGATCTCGCCGGGGTTCTTTTCCCTGTCGGTGCAGAACGGGCGGCTTTACGGCAGCCTGATCGACGTGGGCGTGCGCGTGGCGCCGGTGGCGCTGCTGGCGATCGGCATGACGCTGGTGATCGCGACACAAGGGATCGACCTCTCGGTGGGCGCGGTCATGGCGATCACCGGCGCCGTGGCCGCCACCCTGGTCGCCGAGGGCCATGCCCTGCCGGTGGTGCTGGCGGTAGCGCTGGCGCTGGGCCTGGCCTGCGGGCTGTGGAACGGCGTGCTGGTGGCGTTTCTCGACATCCAGCCGATCATCGCCACGCTGATCCTGATGGTCGCCGGGCGCGGCATCGCGCAGCTGGTCACCGGCGGGGTGATCCTGACCTTCAACGACCCGGCCTTCGCCTTCATCGGCTCGGGCGCGGTCATGGGCATTCCCATGCCGCTGCTGATCTGGCTGACGGTCGGGCTGGCGGTCGGGCTTTTGGTCCGGCGCACGGCGCTGGGGCTGCTGGTCGAGGCCGTGGGCATCAACCGCCGCGCCGCGATGCTGGTGGGCGTGCGCGCGCGCTTCCTGATCCTGGCCGCCTATGCGACCTCTGGCCTTTGCGCGGCGATGGCCGGGATGATCGTCACCGCCGACATCCACGGCGCCGATGCGAACAATGCCGGGCTGTGGCTGGAACTGGACGCGATCCTGGCGGTGGTGATCGGCGGCACCTCGCTGGCCGGCGGGCGCTTTTCGATCACTGCCTCGCTGATCGGGGCGCTGATCATCCAGGCGCTGAACACCGGCATCCTGATCTCGGGCTGGCCGCCCGAATTCAATCTGATCGTCAAGGCGGTGGTGATCGTCGCCATCCTGACCCTGCAATCGCCCGCCGTCGCCGATGAACTGGGCCATCTGCGCGGCCTTCTGGGCCGGCGCCGGAGCAAGCCGCAATGATCCGCGCCCGCAACCTGCCCTTTGCCGCCACGGTGCTGATCTTTCTGCTGGCCTACGGCCTTTGCGCGCTGCAGTTTCCCAACATGCTGTCCTTCCGGGTGCTGGGGAACCTCCTGACCGACAACGCTTTCCTGGGGATTGCCGCGGTCGGCATGACCTTCGTCATCCTGTCGGGGGGGATCGACCTGTCGGTGGGGGCGGTCATCGCCTTCACCTCGGTCCTGGTCGCGGTGCTGGTCCGGGCCGGGCTGCACCCGGCGCTGGCCTTCGCCTTCGCGCTGGCGGTCTCGACCGGGTTCGGGGCGCTGATGGGGCTGACCATCCACGCGCTGAAGATGCCGGCCTTCGTGGTCACCCTGGCAGGGATGTTCCTGGCGCGCGGCGCGGCCTTCCTGCTGTCGACCGATTCCGTGCCGATCAGCCATGATTTCCTGAAACTGCTCAAGGGCCTGTTCATCCGCCTGCCGGACAAGGGCAAGCTCAGCTTTCTGGCCATGCTGATGCTGGCGGCCTTTGTCGTCGGCGTCGTCCTCGCGCATCGCACCCGCTTTGGCGCCAATGTCTATGCCATCGGCGGATCGGAACAATCAGCCGGGCTGATGGGTGTGCCGCTGCGCCGCACCATGATCCGGCTCTATGCCTTTTCCGGCTTCATGGCGGGGTTGGCGGGGCTGGCCTATACGCTTTACACTTCGGCCGGCTATTCGCTGGCCACCGTCGGGCTTGAGCTGGATGCCATCGCCGCCGTGGTCGTGGGGGGCACATTGCTGACCGGGGGGGCCGGGCTGGTGCTGGGCACGCTCTTCGGGGTGCTGATCCAGGGGCTGATCCAGACCTATATCGTCTTTGACGGCACGCTGTCGTCCTGGTGGACCAAGATCGTCATCGGCCTGCTGCTGTTCGCCTTCATCGTGCTGCAACGCCTGATCCTGCTGCTCTCGGAACGCCGCGCCGCCATGCGATCCGCGGCAGGAGGCTGATCTTGGGCATCCTGCGCCAGCGCATGTTCGGCAGCAAGCCGCGCTCGAACCACGCCCGCGTCGTCGACGGGCTGGGCCGCGCCATCGTCGGCGGCGAATTTGCGCAAGGCGCGATCCTGCCCGGCGATCCGCAATTGCAGGAACGTTTCGCCGTCTCGCGCAGCGTCCTGCGCGAGGCGATGAAGACCCTGGCCGCCAAGGGGCTGGTGCAGGCGAAATCGCGCGTCGGCACCAGCGTCAACCCGGCCGAGCAGTGGAATTTCGTCGATTCCGACGTGATCTCCTGGAAGATGCAATCCGGCATGGACCCGGATTTCGTCACCCATCTGAGCGAGATGCGCCAGGCCTTCGAGCCCGCCGCCGCCCGCCTTGCGGCGCAAAACGCCTCGGCCGGGGAAATCGCCCGCCTGTTTGCCATCGCCGCCCGCATCGACAACCCCGGCCACAGCCGCGAAAGCTTTGCGCAAGAGGATCTGAACTTTCACCTCGCGGTGGCGGCGATGTCGGGCAACCCCCTCATGCGCTCGGTCACCACCCTGATCGAGGCGGCGCTGGCGGTCTCGTTCCAGATCTCCTCGCCGGCGCTCAGCCCGGCGGGGATCGCCCATAGCGCCGCCCAGCACCTGCGCATCGCCTCGGCCATCGCCGCCCGCGACCCCGAGGCCGCCGCCGAGGCCATGCGCGTGGTCATCCAGGAGGGCGTGGAGCGCGCCAGCCTCGCCTTTGCCGCGCAGGGCACCGCCGCCCCGACCTGATCCGCCCGCTGCGATGCGCATTCACGGCCTTGTCACCCCCCTGATCGACATGTTGACGATGGCGAAATTCGCCGCAGACTGCCGGAAGGTTCCGGGGGCATCTGCGCCCGCGCAGGCATAAGGACAAAGTTCGGAAAGCATGACATCCTCTCCTCTTTACCGGCCCGACATCGACGGGCTGCGGGCTGTCGCCGTCGGGCTTGTGGTCCTGTTCCATGCCGGCGTGCCCGGGCTTGCCGGCGGCTTCATCGGCGTCGATGTGTTTTTCGTGATCTCGGGCTATCTGATCACCTCGATCCTGCTGCGCGAAGGCCGGGACGGCAGCCATTCCCTGGCCCGCTTCTATGAGCGGCGGATAAGGCGCATCTTTCCGGCGCTGGCCGTGGTGCTGCTGGCGACCACGGCGGCGGGGATCCATGTGCTGACCCCGCCGCAACTGGCCGATTACGGCCGCTCCATGCTGGCCACCATGCTGTTCGTGTCGAACTTCTATCTGGGCATGACATCGAACTATTTCGCGCCGGATGCGGAAACCCAGCCGCTGCTGCACACCTGGTCGCTGGCGGTCGAGGAACAGTTCTACATCTTCTTTCCGATCTTCATCATCACCCTGCTGCGGCGCTGGCCGGGCCGGGTCGGGCCGGTGGTCTGGGCGGTGGCGGCGCTCAGCTTTGCGGCCTGCGTGGTGCTGACCGGGATACGGCCGACCATGGCCTTCTATCTGGCGCCCACGCGGGCGTGGGAACTGCTGGCGGGCAGCCTGCTGGCCATCCATGCCCCGCGCGCGCTGCCCCAAGGCCGGGCCTGGATCGCGCAGGCGCTGGGGATCGCCGGGCTGGCGCTGGTCGTGGGCGCGGGTTTCGCCTTCAGCACCGCGACGCCCTTTCCGGGCTGGCAGGCGGGGCTGCCGGTGGCGGGTTCGGTGGCGCTGATCCTGGCGGGCAGCCTCGGTGGCGGCGTGGCGACGCGGCTGCTGGCCAGCGCGCCGATGCGCGGCCTCGGGCTGATCTCCTATTCGCTGTATCTCTGGCACTGGCCGGTGATCGTGCTGCTGCGGCTGTGGACCATCGACCCGCCGACTCCCTTGCAGATGAGCCTGGCGGTCATCGGCTCGGTGCTGCTGTCGATCCTGTCCTGGCGCTTTGTCGAGCAGCCCGCCCGCCATGCCGGGCGCCGGCGGGGGTGGCTGCGCCATCCGGTGCTGTGGGCGGGCGCGGCCTGCATCCTTGCGGTCAGCGCCCTGTCGGGGGTGCTGGTGCAAAGCCGGGGCCTGCCGGGGCGGTTCTCCGAGGCAGAGCGGCTGCTGCTGGTCGAGGAGGTCAAGGACGGCAGCACCCCCTGCGAGGGCAACGGCGACTGGCGCGAGATCGCGCGCTGCCACATCGGCGCGCCCGGCGCCCCGGAGAGTTTCCTCGTCTGGGGCGATTCGCACGGGCTGGCGCTTTTGCCGGGCTTCGACGCGGCCATGGCCTCGCTGGGCCGGGGCGGGCAATATGTCGGCATCCCGGGCTGCGTCACCCTGCTGGGGCTGAGCCGGGCCAATGATCCCTTCCCCGGCCTGTGTTTTCCGCTGGGCGACCATGTGCTGTCCATTCTCGACAGCAATCCGGGCATCCGCACGGTCTATCTGGTCAGCCGCTGGTCGGTCTATGCGCAAGGGGTGCGCTTTCAGCATGCGCCCACCGCCCGGCAAAGCCTGGTCATCGACGCGCAAAGCCCGGCGCCCAGCCTTGAGGAGAACCCGCGCGCCTTTCGCCGCGCCCTGGCGCGCACCCTGGCCGAATTCAGCCGTCGCGGCCTGAAGGTGGTGGTGGTGAACCAGGTGCCGGACGTGGGCTATCACGTCTCGATCGCCATGGTGATGACGGCGCGCACCCATCGCGACCTGGACCTGCGCACCCGGCGCGAGGAATACGAGGATTTCCAGCGCTCGACCGCGGCGATCTTCGCCCCCCATGCCGCGCGGGGCGAGATCGAGCTGCTGCCGCTCGAGGATCTGCTTTGCGACGCCAGCCTGTGTCGGGTCACCACCCGCGACGGCCTGCCGGCCTATTGGGACGACAACCACCTGTCGCGACGCGGCTCGCTGGAACTGGCACCGGGACTGGCGGCGCTGCTGCGCTGAACGTGCCTGTCGGAATGGGCAGGTGACGCTGCTGCCCCGCCGCGCTCTCTTGACAAAGTGGGGGCGCGGCAAGCTCAGATGGCGGGGATGCAATTGCGGACCGGATGACCATGACAGACACGCCCAAGCCCCACAGCACGATGATCAGCGTGGTGGTGCCGGTCTACAGCGGCAGCGATTATCTCGAGGCGCTGGTCGCGGCGCTCGACGGGCTGCGCCGCGACTGGCTGGCGCAGGGGGCGCCCTTTGCCCTGGCCGAGGCGATCCTGGTCGACGATGCCGCCATCGACGATTCCGGCGCCAAGATCGACCGCCTGGCGCGCGAACATCCCTGGATCGTGCCGCTGCACCTGTCGCGCAATTTCGGCCAGCACCCGGCCACCATCGTCGGCATCCTGCACAGTTCCGGCGACTGGGTGGTGACCATGGACGAGGACCTGCAGCACCGCCCCGAAGTCATCCCGCGCCTGCTGCGCGAGGCGGTGGGTCAACATGCCGACATCGTCTATGCCCGGCCGGCCTCGGCCGTGCATGAGGCGGCGATGCGCGACTGGACCTCGCGCAGCTTCAAGCGCGTCATGCAATGGCTGACCGACAATCCGAACCTGTCCAGCTTCAACAGTTTCCGGCTGATCCGCGGGCCGCTGGCCCGGGCCGCGGCCAGCGTCTGTTCGCATGACACCTATCTGGACATCACGCTGGGCTGGTTCACCCAAAGCATCCGCGCGCTGAACGTCGAGATGAAGGACGAGCGCTATATCCGCACCGGCCGCAGCGGCTATGGGTTGAAATCGCTGCTTTCGCATGGCTGGCGGATGATCTTTTCCAGCCAGATCAAACTGCTGCGGATCGGCGCCGTGCTGGGGCTGGGGGCGATGCTGTTTTCGGTTCTGGCGGGGATCTATTTCCTCACCGTGCGGCTGTTCTTTCCCATGGACATCCAGGTGCAGGGCTGGACCTCGCTGTTTCTGGCCATCATGTTCTTTGGCGGCCTCTCGACCTTCATGCTGGGGATCGCGCTGCAATACCTGTCCTCGATGGTGCTGCGCGCGCATGGCAAGCCCACCTTCTTCACCATCGACCGCTCGGGCGACGCGGCGGCGGCGCGCTGGCTGGATGCGCGCCCGGACCCGCATCCATGAAGATCCTGCGGGCCGCCGACGCCGAGGGGCCGGTGATCCTGCTGTTCGGCCTCGGGCTGATCGGCGGGGCGGTGGACCGTGCCCTGCGCCTGCGCTTTCAGGCCGTGGCGCAGCAGACCATGGCCTATGACTGGCACGACCCGGCGCGGCGGCGCGACCAGCGCGCGGCGATCCGCGCCGCGCTGCCCGATGCCGGCCGCATCGCCCTGGTCTGGGCCGGCGGCAGCAGCGGCTTTGCCTCATCCCTGCCCGAGATGCGCCAGGAGACCGCGCTTCTGGCCGAGCTGCTGCACATGGCGCAGGCGCTGCGCCGCGACCGGCGCGTGGATGTCCACATGCTCAGCTCGGCCGGCGGGCTGTTCGAGGGCCAGACCCATTGCGGCCGGGACAGCCGGCCGGCGCCGCTGCGCCCCTACGGCCAGGGCAAGCTCATGCAGGAAGAGCTGCTGCGCCGCGCCGTCGGGCTGGACCGGCGCCATGTCTATCGGCCCAGCTCGGTCTATGGCATCACGCGATCGAAACGCGTGGGCCTGGTCGCGGCGCTGATCGCCAATGCCCTGCAGGGGCGCATGACGCGCATCTTCGGCAATCCCAACACGTTGCGCGACTATGTGCTGGCCGACGACATCGGCCAATTCATGGCGCGGCGCATCATGGACCCCGATCCCGGCCCCGATACCGGGCCGCTGCTGCTGGCCAGCGGCCGCCCGGCCTCGGTCTTCGAGGTGATCGAACGCATCCACGAGCGGCTGGACCGGCCGCTCATGCTGCAGTTCGACCCGCATCCCTCGAACAGCCAGGACATGAGCTTTCTGCCCTCGGCCCTGCCGACGGACTGGCGGGCCACCGCCCTGGGCAGCGGCATTGCCCGCATCGTGACCATCCTGCGCAGCGGTTCAGCCTGAAGGAGCCCGCCATGCCCGACCCAATTTCCGCCGCGACGACCCCGGATCCGGCACCCTGGCGGCGCGGCCTGTTCCTGCTGTGGCTGATCTCGGCGCCGGTGCTGGGCCTGCTGCATCTCAAGACCGAGCCCTCGCCGGACCAGGCGCAGTTCGATTACATGGCCTGGATGGCGACCCAGGGCCAGACCTTCTATGCCGGCAGTTTCGACATGAACTGGCCCGGCGCCATGCTGCTGCACGAAGCGGCGATCCGGCTGTTCGGCCCGGTGCCCTGGGCCTGGCACATGGCCGATTTCCTGCTGATGCAGCTGGCCGCGATCGCGGCGGCGCTGTTTCTGTCGCGGGCCGGGTTCCGCCTGGCGCCCTGGGTCGCGCTGGCGCTTTATCCGCCGATCTATGTCACCGCCGGCGGCTGGATGGCCGGGCAGCGCGACATTGTCGCCATGGGCTTTCTGGTCATCGCCTGCTGCGCCATGCTGGCCCCCCCGGGGCGCGAGCGCGCCGCCCTGCTTCTGGCCGGCGCCCTGGTCGCGGTCGCGGTGCTGATCCGGCCGACCTATCTTTCGGTGCTGGCCGGGCTTCTCATCCTCGAGGCCCTGCCGCGCGGCTGGACCGGGCAGCCCCGGCGCCACCGGCTGGCGGTGCGCGCCGCGGCGCTGGTCGCGGGCTTTGGCCTGGTGATCGCCGCGGTGCTGGCCTGGGCGCTGGCGGCGGGCAATCTGGACGACTGGTATCAGCAGTCGGTGCAGTTCACCTCGCAGGTCTATTACGACAACCCGCCCATGGACCTGGCGCAGACGCTGGTGGTGCTGTTCACGCGCTGGTGGCACTGGCTCAGCCTGTGCGGCCTGATCGGGCTGGGGCTGTGGCTGCTGCGCGACCGCGCCATCCGCTATCCGCTGCAGCTGCTCCTGGGTCTCGGCGCGGCGATCCTGCTGTCCTTCTACGTCCAGAACAAGGGTTTCGGCTATCACGTCGCGGGCTTTCTGCCGCTGCTGGTCATGCTGACGGCGGTGGCGCTCGACCAGCTCGAGGCGCGCTGGCGCCAGGTCCGCGGCCCGCGGCGGCGCCGGGCCTTCGGCATGGCGCTGGCGGCGCTGGCCGGGCTGGTGGTTCTGGGCAGCGCCGCCAAGCTGGCGCGCGACCTGCCGCGGCTGGCCGACGTGCCGGCGCATGGCCTGGCCCCGATTGCGGGCGGCTATGACATCCCCGCCGCGGAACAGGCCCGCATGGTCGAGATCATCCGCGCCGAGACCGGCCCCGAGGACCGCATGGTGCAATACGGCCCGGCCTATTATGTGCCCTATCTGGCGCAGCGCCTGCCGGCGCATCGCTTCATCACCCCGGCGATCGAGCTGATGTCGCCCGAATTCACGCTTTACGGCCCCTGGATGGCCGAGATCGAACAGGGGCTGCGGCAGGCGCAGCCGAAATTCGTGCTGATCACCGGCCGGCCCTTCAGCCAGGGCGCCGGCGGCCTGGAGCCTGAGGGCGATAACACGCCGGTGCTGGCGGCGCTGCTGGCCTATATGGGCGGGGATTATCGCGTGCGCATGCAGGGCGACTATGGCACGCTGTTCGAACGGAGCGCCAGATGAACCTCGCCTGGCCGCATCTTCGCCAGGTGCTCAGCTTCGTGCTGGTCGGCGCCTCCTCGACCGGGCTTTACTTCCTGCTGCTCTGGGCGCTCAGCGGGCGCATCGACAGCGTGCTGCTGCTGACCGCCTGCTGCTACGCCATCAGCATGATCTACAATTACGTGCTGCAAAGCTGGCTGACCTTCCGGGCCGGACCGCCGACCCGGCGCAGCCTGTCGCGCTTTGGCGCCATGCACCTGGGGGCGATGGCGCTGAACTCGCTTCTGATGGCCGGGCTGGTCGAGGGGCTGGGCACGGCGCTGTTTGCCAGCCAGATCGTGGTCACCGGCCTGATCTCGGCGCTGATCTTCGTGGTCTCGAAACACTGGGTCTATCGCGGCTGAGCCCGCCTTCAGGATCCGGGCTCGGGCGCCCCGGCCATGTCCTCGATGACCCATTGATAGACCGAGGTGTCGTTGTTGATCGAGCCGGTCCGCGCCGTGCCCAGGTCGAGGATGTCCACGACCACGAAGGCCCACATGAAGATCATCAGCGAGGACAGCACCCGCAGCCCCTGGCCGCGCATGCCGATCTGATAGCCAAGCCCGGCGACCGAAAGGCAGGTCATGGTCAGCAGCAGCCAGAAGATCTGCGGCGCCAGCCGGGCCGAGAAGGCGAATCGCGTCGTGGTGGCCGCGCCGAAGGCCGAATCGAGCTGCTCCAGCAGCGGCCTGGTCAGCTGGCTGGGCCGGTCGCGGGTGGCCGCCGCCGCCAGATCCCGCATCTGCCCCTGCAGCCTGACGCTTTGCCGATCGATTTCGGCAAGCCGTTCGGCATCGGGCGGGGCGGCGACGAACTGGCGCCGGACATCGGTATATTCCGCCATCAGGCGGTCGATGCCCTCGCCCTCGGCACCGCCCACCACCTGCGCCTGCGACCAGGCCGCAGAGATGGCATTGGCCTCGTCCAGCGTGGCCTGGCGGCGTTCCTGAAAGCGGGTGGCCGAGGAGGACAGCGTCAGCGCCAGCACGAAGGCCAGCAGGCCCAGCATGCTGCCCACCACCACGCCCACGCCCTCGCGCGCGGCCTCCCGGCCGGCATTGCGCCGGCCCAGCCAGAGGCCGATCTCGCGCGCGACGACCATCAGCAGGAAAAGCACCAGCAGGAAAAGCGCCGGACTATAGCTGGCCAGGCGTGCGAAATGATCCATGGACTCGCTGTTCTCCCAAGTTGGTTCTGCTATTGCCCGTCACCGCCTGTGGACGGTCAGGACGTGCTATCATCCGGCTGTGGCTTGCGCCAGACTCCGCCGCAACAGGGCGGCGCCGGCCAGCAACAGGGCGCTGGCGGGCAGCGCGGCAGGCACCGGGGCGGCGCGGCCGATGACCAGCACCAGCGCTGCGGCTGCAGGCAGCAGCCAGCGCGCCGCGCCCGCCAGGCACAGCCGGTCGCGGATCAGCCACAGCACCGCCAGATAGACCGCCACCGGCAGCGTCACAGCCACGATTCCGCTGCGCGCCGGGACATGGGCGGCATGGCTTGCCACCGCCCGCATCACCGTCAGCCCCGCGCCGGTCGCCGCCCCGGCGGCGAACAGCGCGAGATGGCCGTAACCCCAGAGCAGCGCGTGATGCAGCCCTTCGCCGGTCAGATGCGCACCCTCGGCGAAATAGATGCCCCAAAGCGCGAATGCGATGACCGCCGAGAGCAGGGCCAGCCAGATCAGCCCCGCATCCGGCAGGGCGGCGCCGGCGGGCAGGCGGATCATGGCGCTGATCGCCAGGAACACCTCGGCCAGCACGATGACGTTGAGCCCGCCATAGCGCTCGATCATGTGCTGGCGGTGCCATGGCGTGGCGCCCCGGCGCTCGGCCCGGACGGGGACCGCCAGCTCTCCGGCGACGCCCAGCAGGAACAGCGGCAGATAGGCGGGGGATTGCGGCGCCACCAGAACCACGACGGCGATCCACCAGATCTGCATGGCCCCGATGCCCGCGGCATAGGCATGCGCCGTCGCCCGGCGGCCCGGATCGCCGCGCGCCGCGCCCAGCCAGAAGGCCACCATGCCGGCGCGCATGATCACAAAGCCCAGCAGCGCCAGCCAGATGCGTTCGCCGGCAAAGACCGCGCCGATGCCGGCGGCCAGCATCAGCGCGCCGAACATGACCACCATGGTCATCATGCGAAAACCCGAGGAACTGTCGTCATAGGCCGAGGCGAACCAGCTGTAGTTCATCCAGGCCCACCAGATCATGAAAAAGCTGCACAAAAACCCGATCACCCCGGGCAGGATCCGGCCGCTCTCGACCGCCCCGGCCAGGCCATGCGCGGCGGCGGCAATGGCGATGACCGTCGCCAGATCGAAGATCAGCTCAAGCGGGCTGGCGCCGCGATGCCCTTCATGCGGATCGCGGGCAGCAAAACGGAAATCTGCGGCGGTGGGCATCGGGGGCTCCTGCTTGCGGGCGGCAAAGGGACGCGACCGCCTCAGGGCACGCGCGCGCGCATGACCGCGCGCAGCGCCGCGATAAAGGCGTCGGCATGGTTCGAGCGCGGCCGGTCGGCATTGACCACCGCATAGGTGCGAAACGAGGTCGGCTCGGCGATGGGGCGCACGGCGACGCCCCGCGGCAGCGCCCCCTGCACCGAGAATTCGTCGATCACCGCCACGCCCAGCCCCTGGCCGACCAGGGTCAGCACGGTATGGCTGAAGCGCGCCACGATCGCCAGCCGATAGGGCAGATCCGCCTCGTGGAACGGATCGGCGATGATCTTGCCATAGGGGTCCCTGGGCTCGATGCCGATCAGGCGCTCGGCGGCCAGTTCGGCCAGCGTCACCTCGGGCCGCGCCGCCAGCGGGTGTTCGGCGGGCACGACCGCGACCAGCCGCCCCGGCGCCAGGGGATGGGACATCAGCCCGGGATGGTCGATCTTGTAGCTCATCGCCACCACCTCGCCGCGCTGCAGCAGCAGATAGTCCACCGCCTCCTCGATCTTGAGGATGTCGATCGCCATGCGCATGTCGGGATATTCCGTCTGCAGGCGGCGGATGGCACTGGGCACGACATGGCTGGCCAGCGACGGCACCGAGGCAAGGGCAAAGACCGTGCTGGCGCCGCGCTTCATCGCGTCGATGGACATCTGCAGCTTTTCCACCCGGTCATAGACGCTGTTGATCTGGTCGAAGATGGTGCGCGCCTCGTCGGTAGGGGTGAAATGGCCGTGCATGCGGCTGAACAGCCGCATGCCCAGCTGCCCCTCGGTATGTTTCATCAGCCGCGAGATGCCCGGTGCCGAGACGCCCAGCAGTTCCGCGGCGCCCTTGACCGTGCCGGCTATGGTGATGGCGCGGATCACCTCGATCTGGCGCAGCGTCAGCATCAGCCCTCCCCCGGCCGGCAAAAGGGGTCGCAAGGCGAAGGCCCGCCCCCGGCGCAGCGCCCGCGCCATGGCCTGCGCGGCAAGATACGACAGATCCCGAGGCCGCGATAGGGGCGCGCGACCGGCGCCGCCACGCAGTTCACGGCAGTCAAACCGGGCCGGATTAACATCATGTCATCCACAAGGCCGCCGCATTGCCCGGGTTTCGGCCCCGCCATCGTGGACGCAGCGCCGCCGAAATGCGATTGTCGGCACAGGATTTCCATATTCCCGCAGGAGGTTGACCATGCGCCCCTTCGCCCCGTCATTGCGACTTGGCCTGATCGGCGGCAATATCACCGCCACCCGCTCCCCGGCGCTGCACATGGTCTGCGGCCTGGCGACCGGCTATAACGTCACCTATGATCTGGTCATCCCGGCCGAGCGCGGCTGCGATTTCGAGACCGCCTTCGAGACCTGCCGCAAGGCCGGTTTCACCGGCGTGAACGTGACCTATCCGTTCAAGGAACTGTCGGTGCAGCTGGCACAGCCGGCCTCGGCGGTGGTGGCGGCGATGGGGGCGGCCAATACCGTCAAGTTCACCCCCGAGGGGCCGCGCGCCCACAATACCGATTTCAGCGGCTTCAAGGCCGGCTATCGCGCGGTGCTGCCGGATCTGGCGCCGGGCCGGGTGCTGATGATCGGCGCCGGCGGCGTCGGCCGTGCCATCGCCTTTGCCCTGGCCGACCTGGGCGCGCAGGAGATCACCCTGTGCGACACCGACCCGTCCAAGGCCGAGGCGCTGGCCGAGGCGGTCCATGCCCATTCAGGCCTGCGCATCAGCGTCGCCGGCGCCGCTCCGCGGCGCGATCTGCACGGTTTCGACGGGGTGGTGAACTGCACGCCGCTGGGCATGGTCGGCCGCGAGGGCTCGCCCCTGCCCGAGGATGTCGCGGGTCAGGTCGGCTGGGCCTTCGATGCCGTCTATACCCCGGCGCATACGATCTTTCGCGGCCAGATGACGCGGCTCGGGGCGCGCTTTCTCAGCGGCTATGAGCTGTATTTCCACCAGGGCATCGACGCGTTCGAGATCTTTTCGGGCGAGGCGGTGCGTGATCAGGACTGGGTGCGGGCGACGTTGGCGCATCGGGCGGGCGAGGAGTAGCGCCTCGGCGG
>NZ_JBDHSP010000051.1:0-21653 GCF_039808215.1 Paracoccus sp. (in: a-proteobacteria) | reverse complement strand
CGGTGCTGGTGCGCTATGCGCATCAGGAAAGCCAGGATCCGGGCACGCGCATCTATCAGCGCAGTGCCGGCTCGGTCGATGCGGCGGCGCGGGCCTGCCGCAGCTATGCCACTGCCGAGGCGGCGCAAACCGCCTTCATCGCCGCCGGCGGGCCGGTGATCGACCCGCGTGGGCTTGACCCGGACGGCGACGGCTACGTTTGCGGCTGGGACCCGCGCCCCTATCGCCAATCCGGGATTTGAGCCTTTCGCCCAATCATGGCGACCGGCGCGGGCAGCAGCCGGAGTTGGTCGTCATCCATTACACCGGCATGGTGGACGGGCCCTCGGCGCGCGCGCGGCTGTGCGATCCCGCGGCCGAGGTCAGCGCGCATTGGCTGATCCATGAGCAGGGCCAGACCGAATCGCTGGTCCCCGAGACGCGCCGCGCCTGGCACGCCGGTGCCGGCGCCTGGCAGGGGCGGGCGGATGTGAATTCGCGCAGCATCGGCATCGAACTGGTCAACCCCGGCGACCGGCCGTTCCCCGAGCCGCAGATGGCGGCGCTTGAGGACCTGCTGCGCGGGATCATGGCGCGCTGGCAGATCGGGCCGGCCGGGATCATCGCCCATTCCGACCTGGCGCCGGGGCGCAAATGCGATCCCGGGCCGCGATTCGACTGGCGGCGGCTGGCGCTGCAGGGGCTGGCGCTGTGGCCCGGGGCGGCGGGTGCCGATCTGCCGCTGCCGGCAAGCCTGGCGCGCATCGGCTATCCCGAGAATCCGGCGCGGCTGGCGGCCTTTCGCCTGCGCTTTCGCCCCTGGGCGGAGGGACCCGAGGACAGCACCGACCGGCGGCTGGCGGCGGCGCTGGCCTATGGCTGCGCGTAAAGCGCCTCGAGGCGCCGGGCCTCGTCTGCCAGCCCGTAGGGCGCGTTGATCACCAGCATGCCCGAACCGATCATGCCATGGCCGGGCCGCGCCGGCGCAAAGCGCACTTCCGAGAGCAGCGCCCCGGGGTGATCGGCCTGCAGCGCCCGGACCATCGGTTCCTGGCGCGCGTCGGCCAGCAGCGGATACCACAGCGCGATCACCCCGACGTTCCATTTCCGCGCCAGCATGGCGATCTGGCGCGGCACGGTCTGGTAATCGGCCTTGACCTCATAGCTGGGGTCGATCAGCAGCAGCCCGCGCCGCGGCATCGGCGGGCAGATCGCCTGCGCCATCTGGAATCCGTCCTGGCGGTGGACATGCGCGAAGCCCGCGATCTCGGCCAGCGCCGCATGTTCGGCCGGGTGCAGTTCGGCCAGATGTGCCACGTCGCCCGGGCGCAGGAAGTGCCGGGCGAGCAGCGGCGAGCCGGGATAGGCCGCGGCGCCGTGGCGGGCGCGGATCGTGGCCAGCGCCTCGCGCAGCGGGTGGTCATCGGGCAGCCAGCCCTGGGCCAGCGCGCGGGTGATGCCGGCCTCGGCCTCGCCGGTGCGGGCCGATTCGGCGCCGGCGAGATCATAAAGCCCGCGTCCGGCATGGGTCTCCAGATAGGTCAGGGGCTTGGGCTTGGCGGTCAGATAGGCCAGCGCCCGGGCCAGCAGCGCGTGCTTGTGCAGGTCGGCCAGATTCCCGGCGTGATAGGCGTGCTGATAGGACAACATGCGGCCGGCCTATACCGATGGGCGGAAAATGAAAAGCGGCGGCGCCCAGGGAGGAGGAGGGGGCACCGCCGCGCAACGTCGGCCCAGGGAGGAGGAGGGGCCGCGTATGGGTCGGCAATGGCAGGGAGGAGGAGGCCATCACCGCGCTGACGATCCCGGGGAGGGAGGAGAGGGACCGTCGCATTCCGTTCCGCCGCGAAGCGGGGTTTTTCGGCGGCGCCCCCAGGGAGGAGGAGGGGAGGCGCCGCCTGAACCGCACGACCCAGGGAGGAGGAGGGGTCGCGCCGTATGGGGTGGCGGCGCCCTCGCGGGAGGAGGGAGAGAGCCGCCGGGAAGTGACGCCGAGGGAGGAGAAGGCGTCACCCTGTTAAAGCGGCGGCATCCTCAGGGAGGAGGAGGGAGGATGCCGCCTGAACCCGGACCCAAGGGAGGAGGAGTGGGTCGGGGATGGTCAGGACCTTATTTCGCGCCCCAGGCCGCCTCGGCGGCGGTGCTGCGGATGGCGGCGCGGCTCAGGCCAAGGTCGGCCAGTTCGCGGTCGCTGAGTGCGTCCAGTTCGTGCACGGTCTGGCGATAGACGGCGCGGCGCGCCATATGGTCACGCAGGTCGGCGACGAATTTCGCGATCGCGCCATTGCCCTGGTTACGGTGCGAACCGGTATGGATCAGATCGAGAACGGCCATGTCATTTACCCTTCGGTTTCGGATGGCGCGGCGGCTTTGCCTTGCGGTGCTGCCTGTTGCGCTGTTGAGGGGAAGATGCCGCTTTTGCTGCAGTTGCACAATGGACAATGCCGAAACGCTGCCATGCAGAAATGGCATGGCTGCTGACGCAAGCCTGTTTCAATCATCGCGCAGATCGCGAAACAATCTGCCGCAGTTACTGCGATTCGCGGCGTTTTCAGACGCCATGGCCAATTCTGACGCTGGGTCACAGTTTCTTGCCATGCGGGGGCGACATGGCGCGCGCTTGCCGAGCGCTTGCCAAGTTGCCATTCTGCGCGCGCTTTCGATTGGGGGTGGCCATGGCGATTTCACGGGAACGGGTGTTGGCAGAACTGGCGCAGGTGGCGGTGCCGGGCGGTGGCAATCTGGTATCGGGGGACCTGGTGCGGGCGCTCAGCCTGGAATCGGGCGTGGTGCGCTTTGTCATCGAGGCCCCGGACGCGCAGCAGGCCCGCGCCTTTGCCGCCGTCGAGGCCGAGGCGCAGCGGCGGCTGGCCGCCCTGCCCGGGGTCGAGAAGGTGCAGATCGTCACCACCGCCCCCTCGGCCCCGCGCGGCGCGCCGGCGGCGGGCCAGGCGGCGCCCAGCCTCAAGATCGGCCGGCACCCGACGCCGCAGGCCGGGCCGGCCCCGGTCAGCGGCGTGGCGCGCATCCTGGCCATCGGCTCGGGCAAGGGGGGCGTGGGCAAGTCCACGCTGACGGCGAATCTGGCCGTGGCGCTGGCGCGCGCCGGGCGCCGGGTCGGGCTGCTGGATGCCGACATCCATGGCCCCTCGCAGCCGCGCATGCTGGGCCTGACCGGGCAGCGGCCCAGGACCGAGGGCCAGCTGATCGAACCCCTGCACGCCCATGGCGTCACCGTCATGTCGCTGGGCCTGATGATGAACGAGGGCGAGGCCGTGGTCTGGCGCGGCCCGATGCTGATGGGTGCGCTGCAGCAATTGCTGGGTCAGGTGAAATGGGGCGAGCTGGACGTGCTGCTGGTCGACCTGCCGCCCGGCACCGGCGACGTACAGCTCAGCCTGTGCCAGAAGGCGCATGTGACCGGGGCGATCATCGTCTCGACGCCGCAGGATGTGGCGCTGATAGACGCGCGCCGCGCCATCGACATGTTCGGCAAGCTGAAGACGCCGGTGCTGGGCCTGGTCGAGAACATGTCCAGCTATGTCTGCCCGAACTGCGGCCATGAGGCGCATCTGTTCGGCCATGGCGGCGTCGCCGCCGAGGCGAAGGCGCTGGACCTGCCCTTCCTGGGCGAGATCCCCCTGACGCTGGAGCTGCGGGTCTCGGGCGATGCCGGCACGCCGGTGGCGGCGGGCGAGGGCCCGGTGTCGGCGGCCTTTGCCCGCCTGGCCGAGCGGCTGGTGCTGGGCGGCATGGCCTGACGGCTGCCGCCGCGGCGGCTGGGAAAACACGGGAATGCGCCCGGTTGCGGGCGCCCTCCCCCTCGAATCACCGCGGCGTGAACGGGTGTGAGGCGCCAGCGAATCGCGCCGCAAGGGCGCTGCCGCCGGGTCCGGAGGCCCTGGCCGGGGTCGTGCAGGACGTTTCCGGGAAAGCATGGGTTATTTTGCAACAACTGGTTTCATACTAGATGTTGTGGTCGCTTGCCTGGTCGCGCCAAAACCTGCGCCGCTATTCACGGCGTTGTGAATTTGTTCACGCTTGTTTCCGATTCTACCCCTGGCGCCAAACCGCCACAGTCAAAACAAACCCATTGCGTCCCGTGAAATCCCGTGTCATCCCTTTCCTCACGGAGACGGGGCAGGAGGGGCGGCAAGACCCCAAAGGCGACAAGCAGGCTTTCATACAGGCAACCCGATTTCCGAACATGACCTTGCGGCGCGCGAGCAGCACCTCCCCCAGGTGGCGCGGAACGCAGGGTTCGATCCCCGAAACTACGGGGCCCAGAGATGGGAACGAGGGCGGCGGATCGGGCAGTGGCAGCAGCCCGATCCGCCCTTTCCTTTTCGGAACAACCGGAAAGGCCGGGACAGTGGAAGGAGTGCGCGCCGTTGGCACGCCAGTTCAGAGGGTCGGAAGAGGTCAAGGTGGACGCGAAGGGTCGCGTTTCCATCCCCGCCAAGTTCCGCCGGGTCTTCGAGGGCTCGGACCCCGACTGGGAAGCCGGCAGGCGCGCGCGGCTGATCATCGTCTATGGCACGCTCGACTGGCAGCATCTGCAGCTTTTCACCGTCGATGCCATGGAGGACATCGATCAGGGCATCGCGCGCCTGCCGCGCGGCAGCGCCGAGCGCAACCTGCTTGAGAGCATCTATCAGGGCCATGCCGAAGACGCCGAGATCGACGCCGACGGCCGCCTGGTGCTGCCCCAGAAGCTGCGCGAGAAGATCGGCCTGAGCGATGCCGCCTTCTTCATCTCGGCCGGCGACAGCCTCAAGTTGTGGGAGCCCGCGGCATTCGCCGGCGAGGCGCGCCGTATCGAGGCGTTGGTGCCCGAATTCAAGCCCGGCGCCGATCCGTTGTCGCTGCTGGGCACCCCGACGCCGGACGAGGGCTGAGATGGCCGCGGATCCGCATGTCCCGGTCCTGCTTGGTCCCTTGCTGCGGGCGGTGGCGCCGGTCGAGGGCGTCTGGGTCGACGGCACCTTCGGCGCCGGCGGCTATGCCCGCGGCCTGCTGGCGCAGGGCGCGACGCAGGTCATCGGCATCGACCGCGATCCCACGGTCTTTGCACTGGCCGCGGCCTGGGCGGGGGAATACGGCGCGCGGCTGCGGCTGGTACATGGCACTTTCGCGGAACTTGACCGGCTGGCCGGGGACGCGGTCGACGGCGTGGTGCTGGATCTGGGCGTGAGTTCCATGCAACTGGACCAGCCCGAGCGCGGCTTTTCCTTTCTGCGCGACGGGCCGCTGGACATGCGCATGGGCGATCAGGGGCCGACAGCGGCGGATCTGCTGAACGGCGCGCCCGAGCAGGTCATTGCAGATGTGCTGTATCTTTACGGCGAGGAGCGCGCCTCGCGCCGCATCGCCCGCGCCATCGTGGCGGCGCGCCCGCTGAGCCGCACCGGCCAGCTCTCCGACATCGTCGCCGCCTGCCTGCCGCGGCCGAAGCCGGGGCAGAGCCATCCCGCGACGCGCAGCTTTCAGGCCATCCGCATCTGGGTCAACGATGAATTCGGCCAGCTGGTCGCCGGGCTGGCCGCCGCCGAGCGCGCGCTGCGCCCCGGCGGCAGACTGGCGGTGGTCAGCTTTCATTCGCTCGAGGATCGCATCGTCAAGCGCTTCATGCAGGCGCGTTCCAATTCCGCCGGCGGCGGCAGCCGGCACGCGCCGGAACAGGCCGCCGGGCAGCCTGCCTTCCGCCTGCCGTTTCGCCGCGCCATCGGCGCCGACGAGGCGGAACTGGCGCTGAACCCGCGCGCGCGCTCGGCCTTCCTGCGGGTGGGCATCCGCACCGGGGCGCCGGCGGGCCGCGTCGATCCCGCGCAGCTTGGCCTGCCGCTGCTTACGGAAAGGAGGGGGTGATGCGTTCGGTGCTTTACCTTCTGACCACGCTTTGCGTCATGGGTCTGGCCTTCTGGGCCTATCGCGAGAATTACCGCACGCAATCGGCCATCGACGAGATGACTGCGATGCAGCGCCAGATCGGCACGCTGCGCGAGGATCTGGGCATCATGCGCGCGGAATGGGCCTGGCTGAACCGCCCCGAGCGGCTGCGCCAGCTGGTCAACCTGAACTTCGAGCGGCTGAAGCTGGTGCCGGTCACCGCCGGGCAGTTCGTGGACGTGGGCCAGGTGGCCTTCGCCGCGCCGAAACTGCCCGAACCGCTGGCCGAGGCGCTGGCCCAGCCGCGGGAACGCCCCGCCGGCTATCCGCCCCGCCGCCCACAGGAGAGCACGCCATGATCCGCACGCCCCTGCGCCCGCTGGCCCGCATCCTGCGCGCCCGCGAAACAGGCGAGAACCCCGACGCGATCGAGGCCGAGAACCGCGCCCATCGCCATGCCGAGATCCAGGAGCGGGCCTGCGGCAATGCCGGCGCGCGGCTGTCGCTGATGGTCGCGCTTTTTGCCCTGGCCTTCGGCACGGTCGGCACGAAGATGGCGGTGATGGCGGCCAGCCAGCCGCGCGAGCCGCAGGTGCAGGCCACGGGGGCGCGCATCATCTCGCAGCGCGCCGACATCACCGACCGCCACGGGCGGGTGCTGGCGACCAACCTGCTGACGCATGCGCTTTATGCCCATCCCCGGCAGATGATCGACCCCGAGGGCGCGGCGCAGGCGCTGGTGCGCATCTTTCCCGACCTCGACATCTCGCGGCTGCGCAAGGATTTCACCGGCAAGCGCAGCTTCGTCTGGATCAAGAAGAAGATCAGCCCCGAACAGATGCAGGCGGTGCATGACATCGGCGAGCCGGGCCTGCTGTTCGGCCCGCGCGAGATGCGGCTCTATCCCAATGGCCGGCTGGCCAGCCATATCCTCGGCGGCGCCTCCTTTGGCAAGGAGGGGGTTTCGGATGCCGAGGTGATCGGCGTCGCCGGCGTCGAGAAGGCCTTCGACCGCTGGCTGCGCGAGCCCGCGAACGAGGGCGCGCCGCTGACGCTGTCGCTGGACCTGAGCGTGCAGGCGGCGATGGAGGAGGTGCTGGGCAACGGCATGAAGGTGATGAACGCCAAGGGCGCCACCGGCATCCTGATGGAGGTCCGCACGGGCGAGCTGGTCGCCATGGCGAGCCTGCCCGATTTCGACCCCAACGACCGGCCGCGGCCGCTGCTGAAGGGCGATCCGTCGGACAGCCCGCTGTTCAACCGCGCGGTGCAGGGTCAGTATGAACTCGGCTCGACCTTCAAGATCTTTCCGGTGGCGCAGGCGCTGGACCTGAAGCTGGTCGGCCCGGCGACGATGATCAACTCCAGCTCGCCCATGCGCATCGGCAAGTATCTGATCAACGATTTCCACAATTACGGCGGCCAGCTTTCCGTCACCGACATCATCGTGAAATCCTCGAACGTGGGCACGGTGCGCATCGCCCAGCTGCTGGGCGGCGAGCGCCAGCGCGACTTCCTGCAGAAGCTGGGCCTGTTCGAACCGACCAGCGTCGAGATGAGCGAGGCCCCGACCGGCAAGCCGCTGGTGCCGACGCGCTGGCCGGCGGTGACCGCCGCCACCGTGGCTTTCGGTCATGGCCTGGCCGCCAGCCCGCTGCACCTGGCCGCCGCCTATGCCACCGTCGCCAATGACGGCAAGCGCGTGCGCCCGACGCTGGTGCATGGCCGCGACCGGCGCGAGGGCGAGCAGGTGCTGTCGCCGGCGGCGGCGCATACCGCCATGGCGCTGCTGCGCCAGGTGGTGACCCGCGGCACGGCGCGCCAGGCCAATGTCGAGGGCTATGAGGTCGCCGGCAAGACCGGCACCGCCGACAAGCCGCGCCCGAGCGGCGGATATTACAAGAACAAGGTCGTGGCGACCTTCGCCTCGGTGTTTCCGGCCAGCGACCCGCAATATGTGCTGGTGCTGACTCTGGACGAACCCTCGGCGGGCCTGGCGGGCGGCGGCGAGAGCCGCACCGCCGGTTCGACCGCGGCGCCGGTCGCGGGCGAGCTGATCCGCCGCGTCGCGCCGCTGCTGGGCCTGCGCCCGGCGACGGAATCGCAATTGCCGATGGTTGAACGCCCGCTGCCGGATGGGTTAAAGCTCGTCTCGAACTGAACGACGGGGTTGGCGTGACGGAACGGGTGATGCGACTGTCCCTTCTGGGGCTGCGGGGGGACAAGGGGCGCGACCCCGAGGTGACGGGGATCACCGCGGATTCGCGCGCCGTCAGGCCGGGACATCTGTTCGCGGCCCTGCCCGGGTCCAGCACGCATGGCGGCGAATTCATCCAGTATGCGCTGCGCCAGGGCGCGGGTGCGGTGCTGACCGACCGCCAGGGCGCGGCGATCGCCGCCGCGGCGCTGGCCGCATCGGATGCGGTGCTGGTGGTGGCCGAGGATCCGCGCGCCGCCCTTGCCGGTGCGGCGGCGCTGTGGTTCGCTGCCCAGCCCGAGACCATGGTCGCGGTCACCGGCACCTCGGGCAAGACTTCGGTCGCCAGCTTTACCCGGCAGATCTGGCAGGCGCTGGGGCACAGGGCGGTCAGCCTTGGCACCATGGGCGTCGAGGGCGATTTCCAGGCCCGGCTTGCCCATACCACGCCCGAGCCCCTGACCCTGCATCGCGTGCTGGCCGAGGCCGCGGGCGCCGGCGTCACCCATGCCGCGATGGAGGCCAGTTCGCACGGGCTGGACCAGCGCCGGCTGGACGGGGTGCGGCTGGTGGCCGGGGCATTTACCAACTTCAGCCAGGACCACCTGGACTATCACAAGGACTTTGACGAGTATTTCGCCGCCAAGGCCCTGCTGTTCAATCACATTCTCGACGAGGGTGCCGGCGCGGTCATCAATGTCGACGATCCGCGCGGCCGGCAGATGGCGGCGATCGCGCGCGAACAGGGGCTGGCCCTGACCACGGTCGGACGCGATGCCGCCGCCGATCTGCGCATCCTGGGCCAGCGCTATGACGCCACCGGGCAGGACCTGCGCTTTTCCTATCTTGGCCAGGCCTATCTGGTGCGCCTGGCGCTGATCGGCGGCTTTCAGGCGGAAAACGTGCTGGCCGCCGCCGGTCTGGCCATCGCCGCCGGCGACAAGCCGATCCGGGTCTTCGACACGCTGGCCGGGCTGACCACCGTGCGCGGCCGCATGGAACTGGCCGCGATGCGCGAGAACGGCGCCGCGGTCTTTGTCGATTACAGCCACAAGCCCGGGGCGCTGGCCTCGGCGCTGCAGTCGCTGCGCCCGCATGTGCTGGGCCGCATCGTCGTGGTCTTTGGCGCCGGCGGCGACCGCGACCGGCTCAAGCGGCCGCTGATGGGCGAGGCGGCGCGGCAGTTCGCCGATCTGGTCCTTGTCACCGACGACAATCCGCGCAGCGAGGACCCGGCCGCGATCCGCGCCGAGGTCATGGCCGGCGCCGGCCCCGAGGCCATCGAGGTTGGCGACCGCGCCGAGGCGATCCTGCGCGGCGTCGATGCGCTGCAGCCGGGCGACGCGCTGCTGATCGCCGGCAAGGGCCATGAAACCGGCCAGATCATCGGCAATGACGTTTACCCCTTTGACGACGCCGAACAGGCCTCGGTCGCCGTCGCCGCGCTGGATGGCAGGATATGACACTCTGGACCTCGACCGATGCTGCCGCCGTCATCGGCGGGCGGGCCACGCGTGATTTCACTGTCAGCGGCATTTCCATCGACACGCGCAGCATCCGGCCGGGCGATCTGTTCGTGGCGCTGAAGGACCAGCGCGACGGCCATGATTTCGTGGCGCAGGCGCTGGCGAATGGCGCCGCGGCGGCGCTGGTCAGCCGCATCCCCGAGGGCGTGGCGGCGGATGCGCCGCTGCTGGTCGTGCCCGAGGTGCTGGCGGCGCTCGAGGCGTTGGGCCGCGCCGGGCGTGCGCGCATGCAGGGCAGGGTGATCGCCATCACCGGCTCGGTCGGCAAGACCTCGAGCAAGGAAATGGCCCGCATCGCGCTGGAGGGCCAGGGGAATGTCCACGCCGCCGAGGCCAGCTACAACAACCACTGGGGCGTGCCGCTGACCCTGGCGCGCATGCCCGCCGACAGCGATTACGCCATCATCGAGATCGGCATGAATCACCCCGGTGAGATCGAGCCCCTGGCCCGTCTGGCCCGTCCGCATGTCGCGATGATCACCACCGTCGCCGCCGCGCATCTCGAGGCCTTCGGCAGCGTCGCGGACATCGCCCGCGAAAAAGGCGCGATCCTTGCCGGGCTGATGCAGCCGGGCAGCGCCATCATCCCCGAGGACCTGCCGGTGACGCAGATCCTGCGCGACTGCGCCGATGCTGCCGGCGCCATCGTCATCGGCTTTGGCCAGCACGGCATGGCCAGGCCGCTGAGCGCCGAGACCGAGAATGGCGTGACCCGGGTGCGCGCCCGCATCCTGGGCGAGACGGTGGATTTCACCCTGGCCACGGCCGGCCGGCATTTCGTGATGAATGCCGTGGGCGTGCTGGCGGCGCTGGCGGCCGCCGGTGCCGATCCGCGGCGCGCGGGCCAGGCGCTGGCCGATTGGCGCCCGCCCCTCGGGCGCGGCGCGCTCGAGGATCTGGGCGGCATCCGGCTGATCGACGATGCCTACAACTCAAACCCCACCTCGCTGGCCGCCGGGCTGGCGACGCTGGCGCGGCTGACCGGCGGCCGGCGCGTGGCGATCCTCGGCGACATGCTGGAACTGGGCCGCGACGAGATCGCCATGCATGCCGCCATGGCCGAGGACCCCGCGATGGCAGCGGTCGATCTGGTCCATACCGCCGGCCCGCGCATGCGTGCGCTGCATCAGGCGCTGCCCGAGGCGCGCCGCGGCATCCATGCCGAGACCGCAGCCGAACTGGCGGCAATGGTCGGCGATCTGGTCACGACCGGCGACATCGTGCTGGTCAAGGGCTCGAAATCGTCGAAAGTCTCGGCCGTGGTTGACGCGCTGCGCCGGTCGGGCGAAAGCTCGCCTCTTGGCGAAAGGACTGCTTGATGCTTTACTGGCTTGCGAACCTGTCGGATGGCGGGGATTTTTTCAACCTTTTCCGCTATATCACCTTCCGGGCCGGAGGCGCGTTCTTTACCGCGCTGATCTTCGGCTTCATCTTCGGGCGGCCGCTGATCGACCTTCTGCGCCGCAAGCAGAAAAAGGGCCAGCCGATTCGCGACGACGGGCCGCAGAACCATTTCTCCAAGGCGGGGACGCCGACCATGGGCGGCCTGCTGATCCTGGCGGCGCTGCTGGTTGGCACGCTGCTCTGGGCGCGGCTCGACAATGGCTATGTCTGGATCGTGCTGCTGGTGACGCTGGGCTATGCCGGCATCGGCTTTGCCGACGACTATGCCAAGGTGACGAAACAGCACCACGCCGGGCTGTCGGGCCGCATCCGGCTGGCCCTGGGCCTGCTGATCGCGGCCCTGGCCGGTGCCGCGGCCGCGTGGCTGCATCCCGAGGCGCTGAGCGGGCAACTGGCGCTGCCCTTCCTGAAGAACACGCTGATCAACCTGGGCTTTCTTTATGTGCCCTTCGCGGTGCTGGTGATCGTCGGCGCGGCCAATGCGGTGAACCTGACCGACGGTCTGGACGGGTTGGCAATCATGCCGGTGATGATCGCGGCGGCCAGTTTCTCGGTCATCGCCTATATGGTCGGCAACGCGAATTTCGCCAATTACCTCGGCGTGCATTTCGTCCCCGGCACCGGCGAGCTGGCGGTCTTCGTCGCGGCGCTGATCGGCGGTGGCCTGGGGTTTCTGTGGTATAACGCGCCGCCGGCGGCGGTGTTCATGGGCGATACCGGCAGCCTTGCACTGGGCGGGGCGCTGGGCGCCATCGCCGTGGTCACCAAACACGAGATCGTGCTGGCCATCGTCGGCGGGCTGTTCGTGGTCGAGGCGCTGTCGGTGATCATCCAGGTGCTCTATTTCAAGCGCACCGGCAAGCGGGTGTTCCTGATGGCGCCGATCCACCACCATTTCGAGAAGAAGGGCTGGGGCGAGGCGCAGATCGTCATCCGCTTCTGGATCATCGCACTGATCCTCGCGCTGATCGGGCTGGCGACGCTGAAGCTGCGCTGATCTCTGGCCCGGCTTCTTTCTTGCCGAAACATCCTCTGGGGGTCCGGGGGCGAAGCGCCCCCGGCTTATTCAAACAAAGGCAGAACCATGATCCCGGTCCAGGGCGTCGAAAACCAGACCATAGCCGTCCTCGGACTTGGCCGCTCGGGCCGGGCCACCGCCGCCGCGCTGGCCGCCGGCGGCGCGCGTGTCGTCGTCTGGGACGACGGCGCCGACACCCGCGAGCAGGCCGCGGCCGACGGCATGGCCGTGCTCGACCTGACGCGCGAGGCGAACTGGGACGGCATCTCGGCGCTGATCACCAGCCCCGGCATCCCGCATCTTTACCCGGTGCCGCATCCGGTCATCGCCATGGCCTATGCGCTGGGCGTGCCGGTCGACAATGACATCGGCCTGTTCTTTCGCAGCTTTGCCAGCCGCGACTGGGACCAGTTCGACACCACGCCGCGGGTCATCGCCATCACCGGCTCGAACGGCAAGTCGACGACCACGGCGCTGATCCACCACATCCTGCGCGAGGCTGGGCGCCCGACCCAGATCGGCGGCAATATCGGTACCGGGGTGCTGTCGCTCGACCCGGCCCATGACGGCGAGGTGGTGGTGCTGGAACTGTCGAGCTACCAGACCGACCTGGCGCGTGCGCTGACACCGGATGTGGCGGTATTCACCAATCTCTCGCCCGACCATCTCGACCGCCATGGCGGGCCGGGGGGTTATTTCGCCGCCAAGCGCCGGCTGTTCGCCGAGGGCGGGCCGGACCGCGCCGTGATCGGCGTCGATGAACCCGAGGGGCGCTATCTGGCCGGGCAGCTTTCGATGTCGCCTCTGGATGACCGGGTGATCCGCATCTCATCGGGGCAGAAGCTTGAGCGCTTCGGCTGGTCGGTCTTTGCCCGCAAGGGGTTCCTCTCGGAATATCGCAAGAGCCGGCAGGTGGCCTCGATCGACCTGCGCGCGGTCAAGGGCCTGCCAGGCGAGCACAACCACCAGAACGCCGCCGCGGCTTACGCCGCCTGCCGCGCCATAGGCCTTGCCCCGCGCGAGATCGAGCGCGCCTTTCACAGTTTCCAGGGCCTGCCGCATCGCAGCCAGCGCGTGGCCGAGATCGGCGGCGTCGCGTGGGTCAATGACAGCAAGGCCACCAATGTCGATGCCGCCGCCAAGGCGCTGCTGGCCTTCCAGCGCATTCGCTGGATCGCCGGGGGCCTTGGCAAGGAAGGCGGCATCGCCGCGCTGCAACCGCATCTGGGCCATGTGGTGAAAGCCTATCTGATCGGGCATTCGGCGCGCGATTTCGCCCTGCAGATCGGCCAGACCCCCTGTGAGATCGCGGACACGATGGAGCAGGCCGTCGCCCGCGCCGCGGCCGAGGCGCAGCCCGGGGAAACCGTGCTTCTGGCCCCTGCCGCCGCCAGCTTTGACCAGTATCCGAATTTCGAAAAGCGCGGCGAGCATTTCACCGCTCTGGTCAGGGCGCTGCAGCCCTGATCCCGGCCGCCTCGCCGCGCCGGCGGATCAGTTTCGCCGGCACCCCGGCATAGATGCCGAAGGGCACGGTTTCGCCCTTCAGCACCGCGCCCGCGCCGATGACGCAGCCGCGGGCAATGCTGCTGCCGGCCAGGATGCGCGCGCCGGCGCCGATCCAGACATCGTCGCCGATGCTGACCGCGGCCTTGCGCAGCGGCTGCTTGCGGATCGGCTGCTCGGGATCGGCATAGCCATGCTCGAACGAGACGATGATGCTGCCGGCAGCGATGCGCACGTCATTGCCGATGCGGATGCCGCCATGGCCCAGCAGCACGCAGTGATCGTTCAGCGAGACATTGTCGCCGATCTCGATCAGCCCGCTTTGCGCATCGATGACCACGCCGCTGCGCATCGAGACCCGGTCGCCGATGCGGATCGAACCGCCCCGCCAGCGCAGGCGCGGCCAGTAAAGCATCTTGGGCCGCCGGCCCAGTTGCAGCGCGCCGCGTGAGAGCACGGCGCGCAGCCTGACGATCGGGCCAAGGTTCATCGCCTAGATCGGACGGAAATCCGGGTCGAGCTTGCGCGCCAGGTCCAGCCATCTGTCAGCATAGGCGACCTCCTGCCAGTCCTTGAACCAGGGGCCGCCATTGGTGTAATGCACCGCCTTGGGCAGGCCGCCCGCCGGCGGCTCGCTCCAGCCTTCAAGCCAGTTCCAGACCTCGGGCAGGGCACCGATTTCCTCGTCGGCGGCCCATTGCATGCGGTGCAGATAGGCCCCGGTCTGGGCATTGACCAGATCCGGCGTCAGCTGCCGGGTCGAGGGATGGGCGCAGTTGAACAGCATGCAGGAGGACCAGTTCTTGCGCGGATAGGTGGTCTGGACCTTGCCATCCATCTTTACCGTCTCCTTGGGCCGATAGTCGTGATGCACGCAGCAGACCGCCTTGCTGTCGTCGCGATATTGCAGCAGTTCCGCGACATCGCCGAAGAACAGGAAGTCGCAATCGACGAACAGCGCCCAGTCCTCGTAATTGTTCAGCCAGGGGGTGAAAAAGCGCGAATAGGTGAATTCGGTGGCGGCAAGCGGATCGACCTCGCGCGTGTAGACGCCCTGGCGCACCAGCTCCTGCAGCTTGATCGGCTTCACCTCGACCTCGATCGAGGCGTGGTCGAGCAGCGATTGTCTTGCGACCTGATAGGCGATGTCCTCACGCGAATCCCAGCCGATATAGACTGCGAGCTTTGCCATGGTGTTCTCCAGGTTTCTGTCAGATGCCGGTGCAACGTGGCGCTTGCGGGCGCCGTGTCAAGATCGCCGGCGCGCGCCCCAGTGTCGCAGCCGCGCCGGTCGCGCCCCTATCCCAGACGGTAGTTCGGGCTTTCGCGGGTGATCTGCACGTCGTGGACGTGGCTTTCCTTCAGTCCGGCGCCGGTGATGCGCACGAACTGGCAGCCGCCGCGCATCTGGGCCACGGTGGCATTGCCGGTATAGCCCATGGCGGCGCGCAGCCCGCCGACCAGCTGGTGGATGACCGCCGCGGCCGCGCCCTTGTAGGGCACCTGGCCTTCGATACCCTCGGGCACCAGCTTGTCCGAGGCGGCGTCCTTCTGGAAGTAGCGGTCGGCCGAGCCGCGCGCCATGGCGCCAAGGCTGCCCATGCCGCGATAGGATTTGAAGCTGCGGCCCTGGTAAAGGATGACCTCGCCGGGCGATTCCTCGGTGCCGGCGATGGCGCTGCCGACCATGGCGCAGCTGGCGCCGGCGGCGATCGCCTTGGCGAAATCGCCGGAAAACTTGATGCCGCCATCAGCGATCACGGGGATGTCGCCGGCCCCCGCCACCGCATCCATGATCGCGGTCAGCTGCGGCACGCCCACACCCGCCACGATGCGGGTGGTGCAGATCGAGCCGGGGCCGATGCCCACCTTGACCGCATCGGCGCCGGCATCGATCAGCGCGCGCGCCCCTTCGGCGGTCGCGACATTGCCGGCCACGACCTGCGCGCCGGGCGCCTCGGCCTTGATGCGGGCGACGGCGCGGGCCACGCCCTCGGAATGGCCATGCGCGGTGTCGATCACCACCAGATCGACCCCGGCGGCGATCAGCGCCATGCTGCGCTCATGACCCTCGTCGCCCACGGTCGAGGCCGCGGCCACCCGCAGCCGGCCCAGCTCGTCCTTGCAGGCCAGCGGGTTCAGCACCGATTTTTCCGTGTCCTTCAGCGTCAGCAGCCCGGTCAGCCGGCCCTCGTCATCCGAGATCAGCAGCTTTTCGATGCGGCGCGCCTTCATCAGGCTGATCGCCTCGGCGCGGTCGGCGGGCTCGCGCAGGATCGCCAGATTGTCCGAGGTCATCACCGCGCGCACCGGTGTGCGGTCGTCGCTGGCAAAGCGCATGTCGCGGTTGGTGATGATGCCGAGGACGCGGCCATCGCTGTCCACGACCGGAAAGCCGGTGACGTGAAAGCGTTCCTGCAGCGCCTTGGCATCGGCGATGCTCTGGTCGGGGGTCAGGGTGATCGGGTCATAGACGATGCCCGATTCAAAGCGCTTGACGCGGCGCACCTCGTCGGCCTGCTGCTCGGCGGTCAGGTTGCGGTGCAAGACGCCGATGCCGCCGGCCTGCGCCATGGCGATGGCCATGCGGCTTTCCGTCACCGTGTCCATGGCCGAGGAGAGCAGGGGAATGTTCATGCGGATCTGCCGGGTGACCTGGGTGGTCACATCGGCGGTCGAGGGCATCACCGAGGATGCCGCGGGAACCAGTAGCACGTCGTCGAAGGTCAAAGCCTCACGAATCTGCATGGGGGGTATCCTTGTCAGCGGTTCGTTTGGCAGTTTCCCATTTCACGCGGGCCGGGGATTGTCCAGCCTGTCAGGCGATGGCGGCGTTGCTTTTCGCCGCCAGACCGCCATTGGCCCAGGCCCGCCAGGTCAGGAACATGATCGGTGGCACCACCAGGCTGGCCGCCACCAGCAGCAGCTGCGCCGGCCAGAGCCAGACCGGCGCCCAGGCCGAGACCGCCAGCCACAGGCTGGAACTGGCCGCCATGGGAAAGGTGAAGGCCCCCCAGAAGGGCGAGAACCCGGCCTCGGTCAGCCAGCGCAGGCGCAGCGCGATCAGCGCCAGCACCAGCGCTACGGCAATGGCAAAGCCCAGCGCCACCTGCTGCCAGCCCAGCGCTGCGGCGACATTGCCCAGCATGGCGACCGGCGCGAGATGGATCACCAAGAGCGGCCGCAGCGGGGCCGGCACGCGCTCGGTCGCGGCCTGCCAGATGCTGACCGCCCAGTTGAACCCGGCCATCGCCGCCATCGGCCACCACAGCGCCTGGGCCAGACCCATCCAGCCAAAGCCCGCCGCCGCCTGCGCCGCGACGATCGGGCCGACGAAGATCAGCTGCCAGGGCGGCGCCACCCGTCCCTGGCCCGGAACCCGCAACAGAACCGGAATCAGCACCGCCCAGAAAGCCAGCTGCGCCGCCAGCCCCAGGACCAGCACCAGCCGCGCCAGCAGCGGCGCAAAGGGCGCCAGGATCTGCGCCGCGGCATAGATCGCCACCACCGCGGCGCCGATGCCGGCGCGTCCGGGCAGGATGCGCAGTTCCTCGGCAAGGACCGCGGGGCGGCGCGCCAGCTTGGCGCCATAGGCAAGGGTCGCCAGCAGCCACAGCGCCGTGACCATACCCGCCAGCAGCATCGGCAGCGCCGGCGCAAGGCCAAGGCGCGCGGTGGCCAGCCGCCAGGCCAGCGCCAGCCCCAGCGCCCCCAGCAGCGAGGGAAAGATCGCCGGCGGCACCCGCCGCCACAGGCCGCGCGCCAGGGGGCGGGAAGGGGCGAACTGCATGGGATTCTCCTGTCGTTGTGCGTTACGCGTTGCGCAGCCGCCACGTCCTGCCGGCCGGTTGCGTCGAAACGTGGCGTAACCCGGAACAGGCGATTGACGCAACCTTGGTGCCTGAGCAGGCTGTTTCCCAAGGGCCGCCAGGGACCGGCCCAGATGGAGGGGATACATGAGGAACTTGTTTGCCGGCATGGCTGTGCTGCTGAGTGGCACCGCGCCGGTTCTGGCCGGCGGCATCGAGCGCGCGCCGCAGTCGCTGGCACCGCTGTTCGAGCAGGGGAACTATCTGGAGTTGAGCTTTGGCGGCGTCACCCCCGATGTCTCGGGCCGCGACCTGGCGATCTATGGCGGCCGCCGCACCGGCGACGTGGCGCAGGGCTATGGCTTCTTCGGGCTGGCCTACAAGCACCAGTTCACCGAGAACCTGTCGGGCGCCTTCATCATGGAGCAGCCCTTCGGCGCAGATCTGAGCTACCCGACCCTGGCCGAGGGCGGTTCGGCCATGCTGGGCGGCACCGGCGTCGATGTCGATTCCACCACCTATACCGCGCTGCTGCGCTATCGCTTCGACAACAACTTTTCGGTGCATGGCGGCATCCGCGGCTCGCGTGCGGAGGGTAATGTCACGCTGAGCGGCCTCGCCTATGGCCCGCTCTCGGGCTATAATGTCAAGCTGGACAGTTCCTGGGGCGTGGGCTGGGTCGCCGGCATCGCCTATGAGCGGCCCGATATCGCCGCGCGCATCTCGCTGACCTACAACTCCAAGGTCTCGCACGATTTCGACACCACCGAGTCGAGCGCCTTCGGCCAGTTGCAAAGCCGGACCGAGGTGGACACGCCGCAAAGCTGGACGCTGGAGGGCCAGACCGGCATTGCCGAGGGCACGCTGCTGTTCGGTTCGATCCGCTGGGTGGACTGGTCCGAGTTCAAGGTCAATCCGCACATGCTGGTCGCCGCGCCTCCCGGCGGCTTTGGCGTCGAGGGCGGTCTGGTCGAGCTTGAGGACACCACCACCTACAGCATCGGCATCGGCCGCAAGTTCACCGAGAACTGGTCGGGCTCGATGTCCTTCGCCTATGAACCGAAGGGCGATGACCTGGTGTCGCCGCTGGCCCCGACCAACGGCCGCCGCAGCGTGACCGTGGCCGCGATCTATACCCAGGACCGGATCAAGATCACTACCGGCATCAGCTATGTGAACCTGGGCAATGCCACCGCCGAGACCGGCACCCCCGACCAGGGCCGCACCCGCATGTCGGGCAATGACGCCTGGGGCGCGGGCGTGCGCATCGGCTACAGTTTCTGAGCCGGGCGCGAACTGCCAGGGCCCCGGCCGGTCCGGGGCCCTGGCAGTTCGGCTGCGCCGCATGGGATACCGGGAAACGGAAAGTCATCTCAGCGCGGCCCTTTCCTGGCGCTCACCTGCGGATTCAGGTGCGGGGCTGACCGGTGTCTTGCGGCATTCGAACGGTGGGCCCATGCGCAGCGGCACGGGCGCGCTGTCGCTGGCCCCGGGGAATGTGGCGGCATGCGGTTGCCCGCGCAGCCCATGTGCCGCCAGTGACGGCGCAGGCGTTTGCGATCCCTTGCGGACCGGACGGCATCGGCGCGATTGCGACCGGGGCCAGGGTCGTCCGCGCCCCGGCCCTGCGCCTAGTAGCGCTGCTCGCAGCGATGCGTGACCGTCTCGGTCTGCTTCTTGCCGTGCATGTCATAGGTGTTCAGCGCGCGCGAAAGCGAGATCACGTCGCCGATCTGGCGCTGTGCCGCTGCGATCCCGGCCTGTGCCGCCTCGGCCAGCCGACCGATCGCCTGCAGTGCCGATGTGCTGGCGGCAAGGGTTTCGGGGGCGATGCGCCCGCTCTCGATCTCCTGCTCGAAATGGTGCAGGCAGGCCAGCGCCTGCGCCGTGTCCCCCTGCAGAAGGTGGGTTTGCGCCTCGGTGAGGCAGCGGCTCGGCCCGGTCATCGCGCCACCCCCTGCCCCGGCAGCAGGCGCAGATCGACCCGTGCCGCGAGGCTTTCGGCATAGGCCGCGTTGAGCATGCTGGAAAAGGGCGATTCGCCCTCGGCCCCGGCGAAGGGATTGGCCGAGGCGTAAAGCCCGGCATGTTTCAGCATCTCGGCCAGGAATGCACCTTCCAGGCCGTCTGCCGGCGCTTTGGCGTGGCGTGCGGGCGTCGCGGCTACGCCGGCGGTGGTGTCAAGCGTGATCACATCGGGTTCCCTGCAAAGGATTCGTCTGAAGCCGGAACTTAGCGGGCGAGCGGTAAATATTTGGTAATCTTGCGCGGCTAGACATCGGCCTGTCGATATCAGCAACGGGCGGGTTCGGATGGGCTGGATAGGTGCATGCAACGGGGATCGGCAACTGGCGCGTCCGGTCGGTGCGGCTCTTCAGACAGCAGCTGTCCCGTCCGCAGCCGGCAGCAGCGGGCAGGCAGCCGATTTCCTGACCGCGGTAATGGCTTGCGAGCCGGGTGGAGACGGCAAAAATCCCGCGAAACAGGCCTGCGATGCCGCCCAACCCGAGGATGAGGAACTGCCCGAAGCCACCCCCTTACCCGAGGGCGAGGCGACAGAATCGCTCTGCCCTCCGGACATGGCGATTCCGCAGGAGGTGGCGCCGGCGGTCGCAACCGTCCCATCGCCGCAAGCGGATCGCCTGGCCATCGACGCACCCGAGGAGGGTCCCGCCATCCTCGCCGAGGGAGGCGAGGCCCTTGCGGCGCCACAAGATTCGCTGGCCAGGACGCCTGCTGCCGCGCCCATGCCCGCCGCCGGGCAGGTTCCGGCGGGTTTGCGTGCGGGCAGCGATGGTGGCGATAAGGGCATTCCGGCGCCGGCTGCTGCAGGGGCCCCGGCCGCGCGCGGGACGCCCCCTGGCGCCGAGGACGCAAGGGCTTTGCCCCTGCCGGCAGTCGCTGCCGACCCGGTGCAGGCGGCACGGCCGGCCTTCGATGCGGCGCCAGAACCAGCGGCGATCCTGCGCCTTGCGCAGGCCGCGCCCGTCCATGACCAACCGGGAACGCCGCCGCCGCATGTCCAGGCCAGCCGCGTCATTCGCCAGATCGTCAATCGCGTCGCCGTATCGCGCGAGGTGGCGATGCAAATCGTCCTGTCGCCCGAGGAACTGGGCAAGGTCCGCATCGCCATCGGCCATGGCGAGGCGCCGGTGATCGCGGTCTCGGCCGAGCGCCAGGAAACCCTCGATCTGTTGCGGCGCAATGCCGAGTTGCTGGCCCGCGAGATGCGGGGCGCGGGGTTTTCCGGCGCGGACATCTCGTTTTCGGACGAGGGCGGGCGTGGCGGCGCGCAGGCGCCCATGCGCGGCCGCAGGGAGGGTTTCGATGCCAGGGAAGCCGCCACCATGCCGCCCGCCGGCGAACCGGCAAGGACCAGGACCGCCGCAACCGGGCGGCGGATCGACATGAGGATATGAAAGGAGGCGCCCTTGACCAGCAGCATCACCAGCACCGGCCTTGCCGGGAATACCATTTCCGCCGCGGCCTCGGCCGGCGGCAGCGCGGGTGGCACCGCATCGACGACACAGTTCGAGACCTTCCTGCGCATGCTGACCACGCAGATCAAGAACCAGGATCCGCTGAACCCGATGGAGGGCACCGAATTCGCGGTGCAACTGGCCACCTTCTCGGGGGTCGAGCAGCAGGTGCAGACCAACACGCTGCTGACGCGGCTGCTGTCCGAGGGCAGCGGCGGCGAGCTTGGGCAGTTCTCGGACTGGATCGGGCGCGAGGTCCGCACCAGCGCCCCGGTCTGGCATGACGGCAATCCCCTCAGGCTGGAACTGGACGCCATTGGCAAGGCGGACCGCGCCTTCCTGCTGGCCATGGACGCGCAAGGGCGCGAGATCATGCGCGAGGAGATCCTTCCCGGCACCAACGCGCTTTCCTGGTCCGGAAGGCGCGCGAACGGAGAGGCGCTGCCGGCGGGCATGGTCAGCTTCCGCGTCGAGGCGCAGCAGGATGGCAAGGTCTCTGCGACCGGAGGGGTGCAGGCGCGCACGACCGTCACCGGCGTCGAGATGACGCCCGAGGGGGCGCGGCTGGTGCTGGCCGGAGGCGCGCGCGCGACGGTCGGACAGATCACCGCGCTGGGCAGTGGCCCTGGCGATTACTGACCCTCAGATTCCATGGCTTGACTGTAGGGGGGACTAGCTTTGCCAGAGAGAAGCCATTCCCCATCTACGGCGGCAAGTGGCTGATCGTTAAGAGGAAAAGCTGCATTTCAGGCCGATGAGGCGGTGGCGCGGTAATCCTCCCCGAAAGTAAGGGGCTTCAAAAGTAGAATTTTCTCGGCATGATGCACGAGGAGATTTCTCATGAAG
>NZ_JBDHSP010000050.1:0-22545 GCF_039808215.1 Paracoccus sp. (in: a-proteobacteria) | reverse complement strand
ATGAGCTTGATAAGTCGGGGACCTGACGCCAGGCGCGGCCATTGGCCCGTCGCGCTGCAACGACTTCTCTCGGCCCAAAGCGGACGTTCAGGTAAATAAAACCGCCGGTCGCGCTCAGGCTTGCCCGGCTATGCGAGCAACTCCCTTTGCATGGTCCGGCGTATCGGCACCATCCTTGTTGCGTGGGTCGGCGATGGGAGCACCCAGCGTGACAGATGCGGGCAAGACACCGGCCCAGATCGGCAGATCGTAGTCGTCGGGTTCGTCCGTGGGCGGGCCAGATCGGATCTTGGCGCTGCCTTCGGTGATGGGCAGCGAGAGGATCGTTGTAGCCTTCACCTCCTGCGGCAACATCGGACGCAAGAGCGCGCTGCGGCCCGGCCAGAGGCCCTCGATCATCGCGGTGAGGTGCGCGGCCTTTTCCTCCTCTGGCACCACCTCGGCAATGCCGAACAGCGTGACGGAGCGCGTATTGACCGAATGGTTGAAGCCGGAACGGGCGAGGACGAAGCCGTCGAGGATCGTCACGTTCATACAGACATCCTGCCCCTTCCCTGCGCGCAGGGCGTGGCTGGCGGAAGAGCCGTGCCAGTAGACCCGATCCCCCTCGCGCCATTGCAGCGTCGGGGTGAGGTAGGGCTTGCCGTCGCGGACGTAGGCCACGGTGCAGAGCGGTTGGGCATCGAGGATGGCGTGGATGGTGGCGACGTCGAACCTGCCGAGGTCATGCATACGGCGGAGGCGGCTGCGGTCGGTCAGGGGGAGAGTTTCGGTCATCTTCAGCGCTCCGGTCACAGGCAGCGGGCCAGATCGGCGCAGATGTCGTCGGGGTGTTCCAGCCCGACCGACAGGCGGAAGATGCCCCGCCCCGTAAGCGCACGGAACCGCGCCTCGGCCTCGGGAGGGTGCTGATAGGTCGATTGCAGGATGTCGTCAGTGCCGATCCAGTAGATCAGGCTGCGGAGATGGCCGAGCGAGACGGCGAAATGCACGTGTTGCAGGTCGCTCACCATCCGGCGGGCGATCTCGGACCCGTCTTGATGCGTCTGGAAGGCAATCATGCCGGAGAAGTTCGCCATCTGCCTGCGGGCAAGGTCGTGCTGGGGGTGCGAGGGCAGGCCGGGGTAGAACACGCGGGACACGGCAGGGTGCAACTCGAGCCATTTTGCGACCACCATTGCGTTGTATTGATGGGCACGCATCCGGATCGGCAATGTCTCGGCTCCGCGCATGATGAGCCAGGCGTTGAAGGGCGACAGGACGCCGCCGAAATGCACCGCAGCTTCGAGGTTCAGCGCATCGAGATCGGCCTTGCGACCCAGCACAGCGCCGCCCATCGCATCACCATGGCCCGAGATGTATTTGGTCAGCGAGTGCACCACGAAATCCGCGCCGAGCGCCAACGGCCGTGTGCCGATGGGCGAGGCGAAGGTGCCATCGACAACCACATCGCGCAGGCCACGCGCATGGGCAAGATCGGCAAGAAGCGCGATATCGGCGAGTTGGAGCGTCGGATTGCAGGGCGTCTCGAGCCAGAGCATGCGGGTCGCGGGGGTGATCGCGGCGGCGACCGCGTCCGCATCGGTCGTGTCCACGAAGCTCGTATTGATGCCGAAGCGCGGCAGGCTGTTGCGGATGAACTCTGCCGTGCCGGAATAGGCGTTTTCCGGGAAGATCGCATGATCGCCCGCGCTGAGACGCCCCATGATCACCGCATGGGTCGCAGCGATACCCGAGGCGAAGCAGCGTGCATCCTCGGCCCCTTCCAGTGCTGCGAGTTTCTCTTCGAGCTGCCGCACCGTCGGATTGCCCGAGCGGGCATAGATGTATCCTGCGCTCTCGTCCTCGTCCAAGGCCGAGAAGCCGGTCAGTTCGCGGGGCAGGAAGGTCGCGGACATGACGAGGTTCGGGGAGGAAGCGCGGGTCGTCGGGTCCACCGCTTCGCCAGCGTGGACAGCCATGGTTTCGATCTTCATGCCCCTTCTCCGATCCTGCCGTAGCGCCGGACGAGCGCTGCCATTTCCGGATGCGCCTCGGCCAGTCCTGCGGCCACCCCCTTGCGATCACCTTCGGGCCGGTTCTGGCTGACCTTCCACTTGCCTTCGAGGCGCTGGATGTCGATCTCGATCCCGACGATGCCCCGCAGCTGCGCCTCGATATAGGTGCGCGGCGCGTCGGAGACGTGCCAGGGCTCGGGCCTGTCGGCCTCGTGCCGGTCGGTCAGCGCGGAAATCTGCGTGTCGAGCCACTCGGTATCCGCCCGCACCCGCGCCGTGCCGCGCGCCTGAACCATCGCATAGTTCCAGGTCGGCACGACCTTCCCAGTCTCGCGTTTTGTCTCGTAGAAGGCGGGCGTCACGTAATTCAGCGGGCCTTGGAAGACGACCAGCACCTCCGCCCCGTCGAGCTCGCGCCACTGCGAGTTGGCGCGGGCAATATGGG
This sequence comes from Paracoccus sp. (in: a-proteobacteria), assembly GCF_039808215.1. GTDB lineage: Bacteria > Pseudomonadota > Alphaproteobacteria > Rhodobacterales > Rhodobacteraceae > Paracoccus. The sequence goes on along the minus strand of NZ_JBDHSP010000050.1, from coordinate 20,103 downwards.
CCTGCAACCGGCCGAACGGTCCGATGGAGCGTTGCAGCAGGAACGGCAAGCCATTCGCCTGAAGGCCTTCGCGGTCGTGCGAGATCAACAGGCCGAAGGGGTGGGTTTCGATCAGGTCGTGCTGGACGTCGAGACGGTCCTCGCGGTGCTGTTCGGGTTGATACATCGAGGGCTACTCCGCAGCGGGTTCGTGGACGGTCATTGTGAAGCGCAACGGCTCCTTGCCGGGGTTGGCGTAGGCGTGTGGCCTGTCGGTCAGCGCGATGGCCGATCCTCCCGCCGAGACCAGATGGGTCGCCCCATCCACGGTCAGTGCCAGCGTGCCGTCGGTCACATGGATCAGCTCCCGCGTTCCGGCCCCATGCACGGCCGCCTCGAAGCTCTCGCCGGGCATCAAGACCCAGTCCCAGATCTCGAGCATGTCGGGACCTTGCGTCCCCGCAAGCAGTGTTGCGGTGCCGCCGGATGGGCCCGTCCAGAGTTGCCGAGCATCGTCACGGCCAAGGACTGTCACGGCCTGAGCGGTCGCCTCGGTCGGTGCCACGAGGTCAGCCACCGAAACATCCAGCGCCGCGGCAAGGCGGCAAAGCGTCGAGATGCTCGGATTGCCGCGCTGCTGTTCGATCTGGACCAGCGTGCCTTTGGCGACGCCGGCCTTCTGGGAGAGAGCGTCGAAGGACAGGCTTTTCGCTTTGCGAAGTTCGAAGATACGCGCGGCGACCGTGGCGGCGAGGACCGCTTCCTGTTCGTCTGCGCGGGGGGGGCTGGGTGGGCGTGCTATTTCGGTCATTATGATGTGATACTTCCCTTCAAAGTCCACAGTCAACGACCATCTCGGTTCACTTTGTTGACACGTAGCGCGTCGCATGCGACGAAGTCCCCCGCCCAACGGACCGAGGACCACATGACACTCCACCCCATCATCGACGCCGAGATCTTCGCCCTGCGTCCGGATTTCATGGCCCTCAGCATCCATGTGAGCGGAGGACGCAACGGCCCGAGCGATGCCACCAGCGAGGCCCTGCTGGCCGAGGCGCTGCTGTCCCTCGACGCTTTTCCTTGGGCCGAGGCGCATCTGGACGCATGGCGCGATGCCTACCGCGCCTTCGGGGCGAAACCGAAGAAAACGCCGTGCTCGGCCGAAGCCCTTCGCAAGCGCGCCGTGAAGGATGGCGCGATGCGCCCGCTCAACGCGGTCGTCGATCTCTACAACGCCGTCAGCCTACGCTTCGCTATTCCCGTTGGCGGAGAGGACGCCACCACCTACGCGGGCCTACCGCGCCTATGTCTCGCCAGGGGAAACGAACCCTTCCATACGACGGCCGAAGGCCAGCCCGTGATCGAAGCACCCGAGGCGGCCGAGGTCATCTGGCGCGACGACCTCGGCGTCACCTGCCGTCGTTGGAATTGGCGACAGGGTCCGCGCACACAGATCACCGAAGCGAGCCAGGACATGTGGTTCGTTCTGGAACGGCTCGACCCGATGCCAGTGGAGGCTTTGCTGGATGCGGGCCGGATGCTGGTGGATGGCTTGCGGAGGATTGCACCGGAATTGGCGCTGTCGGTCCAAATGTTCGATGCCGCAAGCCCGCGCGGCGAGCCACTTGCAGGGATGTGACGGCCTGGCATCCGGCAAGAACGAAGTAACATCGACTGTCTGCTATCCGCCCCTACCTGCACGCCAGCGCCTGATCGCGCAACACGGCGTAGTCGCCCAGCATCCTGACGATGACGGCCCCTTCCGGCAGTGCTTCGACCTCGTCGGCCGCCTGTGCTTGATCCGCGGCCGTGTAGTCGACGACAGGCGGACATGGCGCACGGGCATCAGAACCTGCCATCGCGCAGCCGGTCAGCCAGAGCATCACGATTAGCAGGGCGGCGGGCGGCGGCGTCGAGCATCTGGCGGTGGATGGCATCGTTTCTCTCTCGGGCTTCAAGTCGTTCGGCCGCGCGCTCGGCGCGTTCACCGGCGCGGCGCAGGTTCAGGAGGAACAGCAGGATCGCTGCCGCGGTGAGGATCAGGCCCAGCGCCTTCCGCGCCGGGCCATGGGCGAGGAGCCAAAGGGTCACCGCTGGCCCCGTTTCCAGTCGTCGAGCCGGGCGTGGATCGTGACAGCGATGCCAATCAGCGCGATGGCGATCAGTACCCAGCGTAGGGTGTCGAGGTAGGGGACCAGCGGCTGGATCGTGGTCTGCGTTTCGGCAAGAACGTCCTGCAGCACTTCGACCCCGGCCGCGCCGACAGTTGCGGCGCCTGCAGCACCGCCACCGCGCAGGGTGCGGCTGTCCGACAGGACTTCGCGCGCGGGTGGCAGTTCCGGGGCAAACGGCACCGCTCGCGCCGGGAAGGGATCGCCCCAGGACCGGGCAGGGCCAAGATCGATGTGCATGAAGCCCGACCGCGGGTAGTATCCGAACCCCAGGATGTTGATTTCCACCCAGAACTGAGCCGGATCGGCGCGTAATTTCCACTGAGAAGTGAGCCATGTGAACCTTTCCCCAAAGCGGTGAGCGGCGGGGGTAACGGGAGTGATCCACATGGGACTTTTGAACATCATCCGACGCATGCACTTTCGGCAGAAGCTGTCGGTCCGCGAGATCGCGCGGCGCACCGGCCTGTCGCGCAACACGATTACCAAGCACCTGGCGGGGGGCACGATCGAGCCGAAGTTCGCCACGCCGGACCGGCCGAGCAAGCTTGATCCTTTCGCCGAGAAGCTGGCCGGCTGGCTGAAGACAGAAGCCGGCAAGTCGCGCAAGCAGCGGCGGACGCTGAAGCAGATGCATGCCGATCTCGTCAAGCTTGGCTTCACCGGCTCCTACGGCCGGGTTGCAGCGTTTGCGCGGCAATGGCGGACAGATCGCCAGCGCGAACAGCAGACCACGGGACGCGGCACCTTTGTTCCGCTGTCCTTTCGACCGGGCGAAGCGTTCCAGTTCGACTGGAGCGAAGACTACGGGCATCTGGCCGACGATCGCACCAAGCTTCAGATGGCCCACATCAAGCTGTCCCACAGCCGGGCCTTCCTGTTGCGCGCCTACCCGCTCCAGACCCACGAGATGCTGTTCGATGCCCACTGGCATGGCTTCCGTGTGTTCGGCGGCGTGCCCGAGCGCGGCATATACGATAACATGCGCACGGCGGTGGACCGGGTCGGCCGAGGCAAGGAGCGGCAGGTCAACCTCCGCTTTCTGGCCATGACGAACCACTATGTCTTCGAACCGGAGTTCTGCAATCCTGCCGCAGGCTGGGAGAAGGGACAGGTCGAGAAGAACGTTCAGGACTCCCGCCGCCAGATCCTGCAGAAGATGCCGGGCTTTCCCGATCTTGACATGATGAATGCCTGGCTGCAGCAGCGTTGCCTGGAGGTGTGGCAGGAGACCCCGCACGGCACGCTGCCCGGCACGATCCATGACGTCTGGGCTGCGGAGCGGGCCGCACTGATGCCGTTGCCGCCCGCCTTTGACGGCTTCATCGAGCTGAGCAAGCGCGTCTCGCCCACCTGCCTGATCAGCTTCGAGCGCAATCGCTACAGCGTGCCGTCGTCCTTTGCCAATCGCCCCGTCAGCCTGCGGATCTACCCGGACCGGCTGGTTGTCGCGGCCGAGGGCAACATCCTGTGCGAGCATGGTCGCGTGTTCCAGCGCAATCACCAGGTGCCGCCGCGGACGATCTACGACTGGCGGCATTATCTTGCTGTTCTTCAGCGCAAGCCCGGTGCCTTGCGCAATGGCGCGCCCTTTGCCGAGTTCCCGCCTGCCTTCCGGCAACTGCAGGAGCAGATGCTCCGCAAACCCGGCGGAGACCGCGAGATGGTCGACATTCTCGCCCTGGTTCTTCAGCACGACGAACAGGCCGTGCTGACCGCGGTGGAGTTGGCCCTGGCCGAGGGCGTGGCAACCAAGACCCATGTGCTGAACCTGTTGCACCGGCTGGTCGACGGCAAGCTCATTGGCGGGCCGCCGCTCGATACCCCGCAGGCTCTGGTTCTCCATCGCGAGCCCAAGGCCAATGTCGAGCGCTATGACGGCCTGCGCACCCCCGTTGCAGGAGGCCGTCATGCGTCATGATCCTGCCAGTGGCGCCATCGTCATCATGCTCCGCAGCCTGAAGATGCATGGCATGGCACAAGCCGTGACGGACCTGATCGAACAGGCTGCGCCGGCTTTCGAAGCGGCCGTGCCGATCCTGTCCCAACTGCTGAAAGCCGAGATGGCCGAGCGCGAGGTCCGCTCCATCGCCTACCATATGAAAGCGGCGCGCTTCCCGGCCTACAAGGACCTCTCGGGCTTCGACTTCTCGACCAGCGAGATCAACGAAGCCACGGTGCGACAACTGCATCGTTGCGAGTTCATGGACGGAGCACAGAACGTGGTCCTGATCGGCGGACCGGGCACCGGCAAGACCCATGTGGCGACCGCCCTTGGCATCCAGGCCATCGAGCATCACCGCCGCAAGGTCCGCTTCTTCTCCACCATCGAACTGGTCAATGCCCTCGAACAGGAAAAAGCCAAGGGAAAAGCCGGGCAACTTGCCGAAAGCCTGACCCGCCTTGATCTCGTGATCCTGGATGAACTGGGCTATCTACCGTTCAGCGCCTCGGGCGGGGCGCTGCTCTTCCATCTGCTGAGCAAGCTTTACGAACGCACCAGCGTCGTCATCACCACGAACCTCAGCTTCAGCGAATGGGCCACGGTCTTCGGCGATGCCAAGATGACCACCGCGCTCCTCGACCGCCTCACCCACCGCTGCCACATCCTGGAGACCGGAAACGACAGCTTCCGCTTCAAAGCCAGTTCAGCCGCCGCAACGCGCCAAAAGAAGGAGAACAATCACGCCTTGACCACTGAATGACCGGAAATCCATAGTCAGAGGTGGCTCACTTCTCGATGGAAATGCCGGCTCAGTTCTGGGTGGAAATCAACAACGCGCTGGAGGGGTGGGCGGAGTCGCTGGCGGACGAGGTGGCGCCGTTCGGCATCACCACGACCATCGTCGAACCGGGCGCCTTCCGCACGAAGCCGCCGAAAGATCGCGCCCGGAGTGTCTTTCCTGAGAACGTCATCGACGACTATGCAGAAGCGACGAGGGAGAAGGCCGCGGCCGTCAAAGGCTTCAACGGGCATGAGCCGGGTCATCGTGATAAGCTGGCGTCGTCATCACCACCAACCTCAGCTTCGCCGAATGGGCCGCAGTCTTCGGTGATGCGAAAATGACCACCGCGCTGCTCGATCGCCTCACTCATCGCTGCCATATTCTGGAGACCGGAAACGACAGCTTCAGGTTCAGGGCCAGCACCGCAGCCGTCAAACCAAAGAAGGGAGCCGCAAGTGCATTGACCCAAACATGACCCACAGAACATAACTGAAAGGTGGGTCAGTTCTCGGTGACAAACCCGGGTCAGTTCTCAGCAACATTCAACACTCCCTTCCGCACTGTCCTGCCCGCGACGCATATCGACAGAATCCGCGCCGAGCGCGACAACGCATGGAAGTGGACCGTATGAACCCGCAGGTCAGCCCAGATCCGCGTGATCTGCTGCCTCCAGAGTCGCGATTCTGACCTGATGGGTCGACAAACCCCGACACGGCGGGTCTGCACTGCCCATCAGGCCAGTCATCGCGGACCCGCGCGCTGATGCATCCAATCTTTCTCAATCCGTGCATCCTGGGTTCAGCACCAGGACGGTAATCTCACCCATATACAGCTTACCGGACGGTTTCAGATGCTTTGCAAATTGCATGAGATGGAACGCGCAATTGCAGACCCTGGCGGCCAGAAGGGCAAGTAGCTGCATTGAACCTCGCACCCTACCCGTTCTACAGAATAGTTCCCAGGTATCGGTTAAAGTGCCCCCTAAAAATTATGATTCCAAAATCATACAATATCGGCTGACTTGTCGACAGGACCGCTTCTCCCGTCTGTGTCACACATTGCATTGGTCAGTGCAGTCTCGAGCATTCGTCGTTGATCTGCTTCGGGAATACCCGGAAAGTTTGCTGGTCCCATCACCGCACGATGGGTCACAAATCCGCTCAAAAGGCTAAGAGCAAAATGTGCTCGCCCCGGATTTTCAAAGCCGAAAGCCTTGCTCAGAGGGAGAGCAAGCGATGTGTCAATGAATTGCGCAATGATGTCACGCGCTTCGCTGCAGAGACTGGATTGAATCAGCAGATGTAGCGGGCGTACATCTTCCTGTATCCGCGGATCACGAAGGAAAGCCAGATCACAGAGCCGGGAGATCATGGAGCGGCCATCTGTCGCCACCATGATGTCATCCAAGGGATCAAGCGCCGCCAACGCGTGGCGAAAGATCTCTGCCTTGGAGCCGAAGGATCGATGGACATAGGCCACATCGACCTCTGCGGCGGCCGCAATGTCGCGTAGACTGGTGTCGCAATAAGGCATCCGGGCAAAAAGCAGCATCGCTGCATTCGAAATGCGTTCTTTGCCACTTTGGCGGCCCGAATTGCGGCCGGTGCCGCTGGCTAATGTCGCTGTTCTGGGCATACGTTGTTCGTTTCGTTCGCTGTGCCTGACAAATGCAACTGGTGGTCGTTCCCTGATCGATGACATATTTCGTATCTAGCTCAGATCAGGGTGCTATGCTTAGCTGTTTTATCGACTGATAACAATCGGCAGCTTACTTATGTGTATTTAAAATATAGGATTTCTCCAGCGTCAGCGAGTGTTGACAACTGCAATCTGTAAAGTGAAAACCGCAGAAGAATATACGCAACGTATCTATCAGCACATCATCAGAGGCGGGTCATGGCAAAACCGAGCAGGAACACCATCATTCTGGGCGGCCTCGCCGTTGTAGCTGCACTTGGGTGGTTGACCTGGAACCGGCTGCAGCCTGCGGGTCTGCCGACAGGTTTTACCAGTGCCAATGGTCGGATCGAGGCAACGGAGGTCGATATCGCGGCACTGACCGGCGGGCGGATCGCTGCAATCAATGCAGCTGAGGGTGATCTGGTCAAGGCCGGCGATGTTCTGGTTCAGATGGACGTCGTTCAGCTGAACGCGCAGAAACGCCAGTCCGAGGCGCAGCTTGCCCGGGCCGAGATCGGTGTCGAGACCGCAAAGGCGCTGGTGGCTCAGGCAGAGGCGCAGGAACGCGCGGCGCTGGCAGCGGTTGATCAGGCGGCGTCGGTTGCCGAAGCCGCCGCACTGCGGCTGGCGCGCTCTGAGCAGCTGGTCAGATCCAACGCGATTTCGCAGCAGGTGCTCGATGATGATCGTGCCCGTGACGCCCAGGCCCGTGCAGGGGTGGCTTCGGCAGAAGCAAGCCATGCAGCGGCGCTGGCCGGGGTGAGCAGCGCCGAGGCTCAGGTCGTTGATGCAGGTGCCGCCGTAGATGCGGCAAAGGCTTCGATCGATGCGATCCAGGCCACGCTGGACGATGCCACGCTGAAAGCGCCGCGCTCTGGCCGCATCCAGTATCGTATCGCGCAAGAGGGTGAGATCGTCGGCTCGGGCGGACGTATCCTCAGCCTTGTCGATCTGGGCGATGTCTATATGACGGTCTTCCTGCCGACCTCGCAGGTTGGCAGGGTGCAGGTGGGATCCGAGGTACGCCTCGTGATGGATGCAGCGCAGGAGCTGGTGATCCCGGCCACGGTCTCCTACGTTGCCGATGTGGCGCAGTTCACACCGAAGACGGTCGAGACCGCCGATGAGCGCGAGAAGCTGATGTTCCGCGTTCGTGCCCGCATCGATCCGGAGCTGCTGGCCCGCCATATCGAATATGTCAAAACCGGCCTGCCGGGCATGGCTTATCTGCGGCTTGACCCCAATACCGCCTGGCCCGACTTTCTTGCAAATGTCGTGAAATGACCGGTCCCGCTTCTGGTCCTGTCGCCGGAGTTTCCGGCCTGACACTGCGCTACGGCAAGGTCACGGCGCTGGATGATGTGACGCTGGAAATCCCTTCGGGCCGCATGGTCGGGCTGATCGGTCCGGACGGGGTCGGGAAGTCGAGCCTTTTGTCCCTGCTGGCCGGTGCGCGGGTGATCCAGGACGGCAAGGTCGAGGTTCTGGGCGGCGATATGCGCGATGTGGCGCATCGCAATCGCGTCTGCCCGCGCATCGCCTATATGCCGCAGGGGCTGGGGAAGAACCTTTATCCGACGCTTTCGGTCGAGGAGAACCTTGATTTCTTCGGCTCGCTTTTCGGCCACAACAAGGCCGAGCGCGACCGCCGCATCGCCGATCTTCTGGCCGCGACCGGGATGACGCCCTTTCGCGCCCGGCCGGCGGCAAAGCTGTCGGGCGGCATGAAGCAAAAGCTGGGGCTGTGCTGTGCGCTGATCCATGATCCGGATTTCCTGATCCTTGACGAGCCGACCACCGGCGTTGATCCGCTGTCGCGGCGGCAATTCTGGGATCTGATCGACCGCATCCGTGTGACGCGGCCGCAGATGAGCGTGATTACCGCCACCGCCTATATGGAAGAAGCCGCGCGGTTCGACTGGCTGGTCGCGATGAATGCGGGCCGAGTGCTGGCGACCGGCACCACGGCGGATCTTTTGTCGCGCACCGGCGCGGAGAACCTCGACGCCGCCTTCATCGCGTTGTTGCCCGAAGAGGACCGGGGCGAGGACAGCGCCGTGGTGATCCCGCCGCGCGCGGGCGGTAACAGCGAGATCGCCATCGAGGCCGAGGGGCTGACACAGCGCTTTGGTGATTTCGTTGCGGTCGATAGCGTGTCCTTCCGCATACCGAAGGGCGAGATTTTCGGCTTCCTCGGCTCGAACGGCTGCGGCAAGACAACGACGATGAAAATGCTCACGGGGCTTTTGGAGCCGACCGAGGGCCGTGCGAAGCTTTTCGGCCATGAGGTCGATGCGAGTGACCTTGCCGTGCGTCGTCGGGTCGGTTTCATGTCCCAGGCCTTCTCGCTCTATTCCGAGCTGACGGTGCGGCAGAACCTTGAGCTGCATGCGCGGCTTTTCAATATGCCTGCGGAGAAGATCCCCGGACGCGTGTCCGAGATGATCGCCCGCTTTGATCTGGGCGATGTTATCGACAGCCTGCCCGAGGCGCTGCCCTTGGGCATTCGCCAGCGTCTGTCGCTGGCGGTGGCGATGATCCACGCGCCCGAGATCCTTATCCTTGACGAGCCGACCTCGGGCGTCGACCCGGTGGCGAGGAACGGCTTCTGGCGTATTCTGGCGGAACTGTCGCGCAAGGATGGCGTGACGATCTTCGTCTCGACCCATTTCATGAACGAGGCCGAATGGTGTGACCGCATCAGCCTGATGCATGCGGGCAAGGTGCTGGTCTCGGATACAGCCGAAGGCATCACAAAGACCAAAGGCTGCGCCACACTAGAAGACGCTTTCATCGCTTATCTTCAAGAGGCGATTGGTGATACCACCCCTGCGCCCGCATCAGAGGCCCCGGTGGCTGAGGCCACACCTACGCAAGCCGCGCCACAACCTGCCTTCAGCCTGCGCCGCCTCCTGAGCTATTCGCGGTTGGAAAGCCTGCAATTGCAACGCGACCCGATCCGGCTGACCATGGCGCTGGTCGGCAGCCTCATTCTGATGATCGTGATCGGGTTGGGCATCAATCTGGATGTCGAGGATCTCACCTTCGCCGTACTGGACCGCGACCAGTCTACCACCAGCCGCAGCTATATCGCCGATATCGCAGGCTCGCGCTATTTCATCGAACAGCAGACGCTGACGAGTTATGATGAGATCGACACGCGGATGCGCTCGGGAGAACTCGCGCTGGCGATCGAAATACCGCCCGGTTTTGGCGCTGACGTTGCGGCAGGCCGTAACGTCCAGGTCGGTGCCTGGTTCGACGGTGCCAACCCCACACATGCAAATACCGTGCAAGGCTATGTGCAGGGCATGCATACCGACTGGATCATGCGCCAGGCCCGACAGATCTACGGCGATGCCGCAACCGCCGGCAGCTTTGAGCTGGTCACCCGCTACCGCTACAACCCCGATGTGCGCAGCCTGAACGCAATGGTGCCGGCAATCATACCGCTTTTGCTGTTGCTCATCCCAGCGATACTGACGACGCTTTCGGTCGCGCGCGAACGTGAACTCGGCTCAATCATCAATTTCTACGTCACACCTGTGACGCGGCTTGAATTCCTGATTGGCAAGCAACTCCCCTATATCGCGCTGGCAATGCTGAACTTCTTCCTGATGATGGCGATGGCGGTCACCTTCTTTGCGGTGCCCTTCAACGGGAGTTTCCTCGGCTTCACCCTTTCGGCGCTGATCTATGTCACAGCGACTACGGCACTGGGCTTCCTCGTCTCGGTCTTTATCGCAAGCCAGGTTGCGGCGCTCTTCGCAACCGCGCTGCTGACGCTGATCCCGGCGGTCAGCTATTCCGGCCTGATCGACCCGGTCTCCTCGCTCTCAGGCTTTGGCCGGGTGCTAGGCGAGATCTACCCTTCGACCTGGTTCATCACCGCCGCGCGTGGATCCTTCTCGAAGTCCTTCGGGCTGGCAGAGCTGGCAGGGCCGATGATGGCTATGGGCATCGCCATTCCCGTCGTGATGGGGCTGGCGGCGGTCTTCCTGCAAAAACAGGCGAAGTGAGTATGCGATGAACCTGCGCAACACCTTCAATCTGGGCGTCAAGGAATTGCGCGGTCTCTGGCGCGATCCGGTGATGCTGGTGCTGATCGTCTATTCCTTCTCGCTTTCGGTCTGGACCTCCTCGAATGCCGAGCCGGAGGCGCTGACCAATGCCGCGATCTCCATCGTCGACGAAGATCAGTCGCATCTGTCGACCCGGATTTCCTCGGCCTTCTACCCACCCTATTTTGTCGAACCGCAGATGATCACCACGGCCGAGATGGATCACCGGATGGATCAGGGGCTGGACACCTTTGCGCTGAACATACCGCCAGACTTTGCGCGTGATGTGTTGGCGGGCAAAAGCCCGGCGATCCAGCTGAATATCGATGCGACCAGGATGAGTCAGGCTTTCACGGGCGGCGGCTACATCCAGCAGATCGTCTCGGCAGAGGTGTCGGAATATGTTGCGGGCCACCGGGCCGAGACCGTGCTGCCCGTCGATCTGGCTTTGCGCGCCCGCTATAATCCATCGCTTGATCCGAAATGGTTCGGCGCGATTTCCAGCGTGATCCAATCAATCACCATGCTGTCTTTGATCCTGACCGGCGCGGCCCTGATCCGCGAGAAGGAACATGGCACAGTCGAGCATCTGCTGGTCATGCCCGTCACTGCAACCGAGATCATGTTTTCCAAGATCTGGTCCATGGGTCTGGTAGTCCTGCTGGGATCGAGCTTCTCGCTCATCTTGGTGGTGCAGGGCTTGATGGCGGTACCGGTGCAGGGCTCGGTTGCGCTGTTTCTGGCGGGTGCAGTCCTGATGGTTTTCGCGATGACCGGGCTTGGCATTTTCCTTGCCACCGTTGCAGGCTCGATGCCGCAATTCGCGCTTCTCCTCATGATGGCACTCTTGCCGCTGCAAGTGCTGTCGGGTGCGATGACACCGCGCGAGTCCATGCCCGAGATCATCCAGACCATCATGCTCGCCGCGCCGAACACGCATTTCATCATCCTCTCGCAAGCCATCCTCTTCCGGGGCGCAGGACTGGATGTGGTCTGGCCGCAATTCACGGTGCTGGCGGCAATCGGAGTGGCGCTGTTCTGGTTGGCGCTGATACGATTCCGCAAATTCCTGCGGTAATACAAGATGCTCAGTCGCCTGCTGCTTACTCTGACTCTCGTGTTGGCTGCCTGCAACACACGCCCGGGGCCCGAGGTTCTGGCTCCCGATGACGGGGCCCTGCCTGCAGGTGCCCGCATCGTGCAGGTGCTGACAGTGACAACTCGTGCACCCGATGCGCAATCGCCCGGTGCCTATGGTGCAACCCGCGCCACCAGCCCGAACTGGCTGGAATATGAGGTCTCGGTGCCGCCAGGCCATAAGCCGGGGCGGATCGAATGGCCCGATGGGGCCAGCGATGCCACGAAGAATTTCACCGTGCGCAAGCAGACCGAGCTCAGCCGCGAGGGTTTTGCCGGGCGACTGCCGCGCTCGGGCGTGGGGCTCTATATCCACGGATTCAACACGCGCTATCAGGAGGCGCTCTATCGGGCCGTGCAGCTTTCGGTTGATGCCCATCTGGAGGGTGCGCCGGTGCTCTTCACCTGGCCCTCGGCAGGTAATGCGGGAGCCTATCTTGCCGACCGCGATGCTTCAGACTTCTCTCGTGCAGCCCTCGCCGATCTGCTCGGGCTCCTGACGAAGAACCGTCGTAGTAGCGAACCTGTACCAGTGCTCGCCCATAGCATGGGTGCGCGGCTGACGATGGAGACGCTGGTGCAGCTGCGCCTCGCCGGGCGAGGCGCCGTTCTTGACCGGATCGAGCTGGTTCTGGCCGCACCAGACATCGATATCGACCTCTTCCGTGCCCAGATGGCGACCTTGGGCCGGATGAAGCATCCGATCACGGTACTCGTCTCATCAGATGACCCGGCACTGAAACTCTCGTCGCGGCTGGCAGCTCGACGGATGCGGCTAGGACTTGCCGACGTGCATGATCCGGCTATCCAGCGTCTCGCGGTAGAGACCGGGATCCGAATTGTGGATATCACCGATATCACAACCAACGATTCTGCCCATAGCCGCTATGTCGGCCTTCTCTCCGGTGAGGCCGGGGCGATGGACAACAATACCCTATTCGGCGGGATGCGTCAGGCAGGGGCCTTCGTTTTCAACCAGGTTGGCGGTGTATTTACTGGGATTGGCGGTGCATTGACGGAATGACATGTCAGACAGACTTGAGCATCAGAAGTCAGGCCATGGCCACATAGCCTCACTCCGTGCTGTTTCGCAAGTAATCGTTCATAATGGCCGACGCCGCGAGCCGGGAATTGGCGATGGCGAGAAAGTGAAAAAAGCCTTGTCTGTTCATCGACGGTCTCGGGGAAGAGGCTAAAACTCTCCTATCATATCCGGGGGGGTGAGGTGCGCGTTTTTTCTCACAGCGTCAGGCATCTGCCGGAGCAGGTTCAGCGGATCCCTTGTCGGACCTGCGGCGGTTATTTCAGTGGCTTGACAGCTCATTTTTCTTTGCCTCCTGGATAAGGACTTGCACACAATGAACGCGCGAAAAACAAACCTCACATTTATTGATCTCGATCAACGCACGTTGATCATCATGTGTTAGCCTCACACAACAAAGTGGAGACGCGGCATGGCACTTCCGCCGAAATCAGACCTACCGGGTGCTTCCCCGGCCCAGGCCGGTGAAAACCTTGGGATTGAGGCCTTTCACGCGGTTGATCGCATCCGCGAGGCGCTTTCAGCCCAACTGAGCGGCGGCATCTCGCCGGGCTCGTTGATGCTGGCCTGGTCGGACTGGATCTTTCATCTGGCCCAGGCACCTGGCAAACGGATGGAACTCGGCGTCAAGGCGGGGCGCAAATGGCAGCGTCTGTTGGCGCATCTCATGTCTTCCGCGATGGACCCAGAGGCCGTCCCGGTCATCACGCCTTTGCCCGGGGACCGCCGTTTCGCAGATGAAGCCTGGGCAAAACCGCCATTCAGCTGGATGTCGCAGGCATTTCTGCTGCAACAGCAATGGCTGCATAACGTCACCCATGAGGTACCCGGCGTCACGAAACACCACGAGGATGTGGTGTCCTTTGCCGCGAAGCAGATGCTCGACGTGTTTTCCCCCTCGAACAACCCATTCACCAATCCCGAAGTATTGGCACGGACCTGGTCCACGGGCGGCATGAACCTGGTGAAGGGCTGGCAGAACTGGCTGCAGGACGCGACCCGCCAGATCAGTCAGGAACCGCCCGAAGGGGTCGAAGCTTTTACGCCGGGCCGCGATGTGGCGGTGACGCCGGGCAAGGTGATCTTCCGCAATCATCTGATCGAGCTGATCCAATACGCGCCCGTGACCGAAACCGTGCATCCTGAGCCGGTACTGATCATCCCGGCCTGGATCATGAAATATTACATCCTCGACCTGAGCCCCGAGAATTCCCTGATCCGCTGGCTGGTGGCCCAGGGCCATACGGTTTTTGCGATCTCTTGGCGCAATCCCGGCGCGGAAGACCGTGATCTGACGTTGGAAGATTACCGGCTACAAGGGACGATGGCAGCGCTGGATGAAATCAGCCGCCTGGTGCCCGACCAGAAGATCCATGCCACCGGCTACTGCCTGGGCGGCACGCTCTTGTCGATTGCGGCAGCCGCGATGGCCGGCGAGGGCGATGACCGCCTCGCCTCGCTGACGCTGCTCGCCGCTCAGGTGGATTTCACCGAGCCTGGGGAACTTGCGCTGTTCATCGATCCGAGCCAGCTACATTTCCTTGAAAGCATGATGTGGAACCGGGGTTATCTTTCCGCCGATCAGATGGCCGGGGCGTTTCAACTGTTGCGGTCGAATGACCTCATCTGGTCGCGGATGGTGCATGATTACCTGATGGGCGAGCGGACGGCGATGAATGATCTCATGGCCTGGAACGCCGACAGCACCCGCATGCCTTACCGCATGCATGCCGAGTATCTGCGTAAGCTTTATCTCGAGAACGAGCTTTCCTCAGGCCGTTTCGCTGCGGGGGGCAAGACGGTGCTGCTGCAGAATATCCGCGTACCGGCTTTTGCGGTCGGAACCGAACGCGATCACGTCGCACCGTGGAAATCGGTCTATAAGATCCACCAGTTTACTGATTGCGATGTGACCTTCGCGCTGACATCGGGCGGACATAATGCCGGCATCGTCTCGCCACCCGGCCATCCGCGCCGCCGTTACCGGCTGGCCACCCGAACCCATGGGGATGCACTTTTGCCGCCGGAAACCTGGGCTGACGCCAACTCCACAACGGAGGGCTCCTGGTGGACACCGTGGCAGGCCTGGCTGGCCGCGCATTCCTCTGCACCCGCCGCGCCGCCCGCCATGGGAAAGGCGCTGGAAGATGCACCCGGCACTTACGTCTTTCAAAGGTGATATGATGAACGCCCCTGCCCAGAGCCTCACCAACCACCTGTTTCATCAGATGAAAATCGGCGACCACGCCAGTCTCAGCCGTCATGTCGGCCCCGAGGATATCGAGCTGTTCGCCGCCGTTTCCGGCGATGCGAACCCAGCCCATCTGGATGCCAACTTCGCCGCGCATGGGCCTTTTGGCCATGTGGTGATCCATGGCATGTGGACAGCGGCACTGATCTCGGCGGTGCTGGGCACCCGCCTGCCCGGGCCGGGAACTATCTATCTAGACCAGCAGGTTCGCTTTCAAAAGCCGGTCTCTCCCGGCGACACCGTGACTGCCGAGGTTGAAGTGATCGAGTTGATCGAAGGCAAGAACCGTGTCCGCCTTGCGACCACCGCCCGCAATCAACTGGGCGAGGTGGTGCTTTCGGGCGAGGCGCTGGTGCTGGCACCGCTTGAGCAACTGACCTGGGTACCAGGAAACCTCCCCGAGGCGGTGATCTTGCCGAAAGGGCGCTGGCAGGGCTTTGTCGAAGAGGCCCGCGCGCTGCCGCCGGTCAGGGCGGCGGTGGTGCATCCCTGTTCGAAATCCGCGATCCTGGGGGCGGTTGAGGTCCGCGACGAGGGTTTGCTTGATCCGATCCTGATTGGCCCCGCCGCAAAGATCCGTGCAGCGGCGGCCGAGGCCGGAGTCTCGCTCGATGGCTTCCAGATCGAGGAGACCGAACACAGCCATGCGGCGGCGGCGCGGGCGGTGGAACTCGCGGCCTGCGGTGAGGTTCAGGTGCTGGTGAAAGGCAGCCTGCATTCGGATGAGCTCCTGGCAGCGGTGGTATCGAAAACCGGGGGTTTACGCACCGGGCGCCGCATCAGCCATGTCTATGCGATGGATGTGCCCGCCTATGGCAAGCCGGTGATCGTGACCGATGCCGCGATCAACATCGCGCCGACCCTGGAGCACAAGCGCGACATCTGCCAGAATGCGGTCGATCTGATGCGGCTACTCGGGCGCAAGCAGCCGAAGGTCGCGGTGCTGGCGGCGGTCGAGACGGTGAACCCGATGATGCCCGCAACGCTGGATGCCGCCGCGCTGACGGTGATGGCGGCGCGTGGCCAGATCACCGGCGCACTGGTCGATGGGCCGCTGGCCTTTGACAATGCGATCAGCCCCGAGGCGGCAGCGACCAAGGGCATCATCTCGCAAGTGGCGGGAGAGGCCGATATCCTGCTGGTGCCGGATCTTGAGGCCGGGAATATGCTCGCCAAGCAGCTGATCTATTTCGCAGGTGCCACGGCGGCGGGACTGGTGCTGGGCGCGCGGGTGCCGATCGTGCTGACCAGTCGCGCCGATCCCTTGTCGGCCCGCATCGCCTCGGCCGCGCTGGCAAAGCTGGTTGCGATCCGCAAGGCGGAGGTGAAGGCGTGACGCGCGATCTGATCCTGACCTTCAATGCCGGCTCTTCGACCATCAAGCTCGGCTTTTATGCACTGGAGATTGCCGGGCCCCGCCCGCTTGCCTCGGGCGTGATCGACTTCCGTGATGAGCCTTTTGCGATCCGCCTGAAACGGGAGGATGAGGCCCTGTCTGGCACGATCACCGCTGATCCCGGCGATCTGACGGCGGTTCTGAACCAGGCTTTTGCCTGGCTGGCCGGGCAGTTTGATCTGTCGCGACTCGCGGTGATCGGCCACCGCGTGGTGCATGGCGGCGATGTATTCACAGGCCCGGCGCGGATCACCGATCAGGTGATTGCGCAGATCGACACTCTGGCGCGGCTCGCGCCACTGCATCAACCGCAAAGCCTTGCGCTGATCCGGGCAATGCGGGCGCTCTACCCGGACGTGCCGCAGACCGCCTCTTTCGACACCGCATTTCATGCGAGCAACCCGCCCCTGATGCGCCGTTTTGCTATCCCGCGCGCACTTTATGATCAGGGGATCAAGCGCTACGGTTTTCACGGGCTGTCCTACCGCTACATCGCCGGTCAACTGGGCGATCTGGTCCCCGATGCAAAGGTGGTCGCAGCGCATTTGGGCAGCGGCGCGAGCCTCTGCGCCATTCATGGCGGCATCAGTATCGACAGCTCAATGGGGTTTTCAACGCTGGATGGCATCCCTATGGCGACGCGGTCCGGTGCGCTGGATCCGGGCGTGATCCTGCACCTGATGGGCGAAATGGGCCAAAGCCTGAAACAGGTCGAGACCATGCTCTACCGTGAAAGCGGCCTTCTCGGCGTGTCGGGGTTCGAGGCTGACAGCCGCGAGCTGATGGCCAGCCCGCGCCCGGAGGCGGCGGAGGCGATCGACCTCTTTTGCCTGCGTATCGCGGGCGAGGTCGCACGGCTGGCGACCAGCATGGGCGGGATCGACGCGCTGATCTTCACCGCAGGGATCGGCGAGCACCAGCACGGCATCCGCGCCCGTGTCGCCGCGCGGCTGGCCTGGCTTGGGACAGAGCTTGACCCGAAGGCCAATGAAGCGGGGCGGCGCTGCATAAGCACCGCCAGCAGCCGGGTGAAACTCCTCATCATTCCGACCGATGAGGAAATCATCATCGCACGCGAGGCCATCAGCGAAGGAACGGCGATATGATTGATCTGAACGGCAAACGCGGTCTCGTAGTCGGTGTGGCGAATGAGGCCAGCATCGCCGCCGGTTGCGCCAGAGCCTTTCGTGCTGCAGGGGCGGAGCTGGCGCTGACCTGTCTCAATGAAAAGGCCCGGCCCTGGGTCGCGCCCGTGGCGCAGGAGGTGGGTGCGCCGCTGCTGCTTTCCTGTGATGTGCGCGAACCGGGTCAGCTGGAAGCCGTGTTTGACCGCATCACCACTGAATGGGGGCGGCTTGATTTCCTGCTTCATGCCATCGCCTTTGCCCCACGTGAAGATCTGCATACCAGCGTTGTCAACGCCTCGGCCGAAGGTTTCGCGACCGCAATGGATGTCTCCTGCCATTCCTTCCTGCGTATGGCGCGGCTGGCACGGCCTTTGATGCAGGCGGGTGGTTCGTTGATCACCGTCAGCTTTTACGGCGCAGATCGGGTGGTGGAGAATTACAACCTCATGGGTCCGGTGAAGGCCGCACTGGAGGCTTCGGTCCGCTATGCAGCGGCCGATCTCGCGGGCGAAGGGATCCGGGCCTTTTCGCTGTCGACCGGTCCGGTCAAGACCCGCGCCGCCTCGGGGATCGAGCGGTTCGATGTGCTGATGGATGAGGTTCGCGCACGCACGCCTTCCGGCAAACTGGTGAGTATCGAAGAGATCGGCGCGCTGGCGGCGTTTCTGGCCACCGAGGCCGCGAGTCCGATGAGCGGATCGGTGATCTATGCCGATAACGGATTTCACACCACGGCCTGAGGGTCGCAGACAGGATGAAGAAGATGAGCAGAGTTGCATTGGTCACGGGTGGAACGCGCGGTATTGGAGCCGCGATCTCGATTGCGCTGAAAGCGGCTGGCTACAGGGTCATTGCCAATTACGCTGGAAACGACGCGGCAGCCGAGGCCTTTACCATCGCGAGTGGCATCCCCGCAGTCAAATGGTCGGTGGCAGACTACAACGCCTGCGCCGAAGGCGTAAAACGTGTGGAAGCCCAATATGGCCCAGTTGAGATATTGGTGAATAACGCAGGCATCACCCGTGACGCTATGTTCCATAAGATGACGCCCGAACAGTGGCGCGAGGTGATCGACACCAATCTTTCGGGCGTATTCAACATGACCCATCCGCTCTGGCCGGGTATGCGAGAACGCAAATTCGGCCGTATCATCACCATTTCCTCCATCAATGGTCAAAAAGGTCAGGCCGGCCAGGTCAACTATTCCGCAGCCAAGGCCGGTGATCTGGGCTTGACCAAAGCTCTCGCGCAGGAAGGCGCTCGGGCGGGCATTACGGTCAATGCGATCTGCCCCGGCTATATTGGCACCGAGATGGTCCGCGCCATGGACGAAAAGGTGCTGACAGACCGCATTCTGCCGCAAATCCCGGTGGGTCGTCTTGGGGAGCCTGAAGAGATTGCCCGCTGTGTCACTTTCCTTGCCTCGGATGAGGCGGGCTTCATCACTGGCTCGACCATCACTGCCAATGGTGGCCAGTTTTTTGTTTGAGTGACCCTGCCACAACCTTTTCAGGCTATGTGATTGCCGGACGGCCTTGACCCACGGAAAGATACGAGCCAAAGCGTAATCAACTTGTGTTGATTACGCTTTGGCTGCTGGATTTCGTGGAAACCTTCTCAATACACCCTTTCCTTTCGTTCAATCTCGCGGCTGTCTTGCTGATCGCGGGCAAGATCCTCACGCTGAATCTTGCTGACCTGCCTCGGGATTTTTCCTCCATCTGCGATTAGAGTCCGGCCCATGCGCCGCATAGACCGTCAGCGCGGTGCGCGCCTTGATATAGGACGTGGTCTCGCCCGGACCGCTGGCGAGGGTGTCACCGCCAAGAGACCGGCGCTGCTGGTCCGGGTCGGTCATCTCCGCCCGTCGCAGATCCGAGGCCGAGGCATTGATCGAACCGTCGTCGTAAACGACCAGCCGGCCGTTCTTGCGCGCCTTCTGCACCCCGCCGCGGGAGAGGCCGGAATGGGCCGCGTACTCGCGTTCGCTCATGCCCTTCATGGCGCGGATGTTCCGATCAAGGCGATGATATCGCTTGGTATTGAGTTGATTGGAGGGCGCGACAGAGCGAGTCTGATCGCAAGGAAACGATGCAACTCGGCCCCGGAGGGACCCCCATGATCACCCCGTCTGACACCCAATCCCTGATCCTTTCCCGCGCCGCCACGCGGCCAGGTAACCTCGCCGTGCCGTTGCCCGAGGGGCTGGCCGGCGCCGCCGCGAAGATGGTCGTCAGAAAGATGATCGTCCGTGGTTGGCTCGAGGAAGTGGAAGCAAATCTGACTCGCCGTGAACCTCTGTGGCGCGAGACTGGGGATGGTCACGGCACGACGCTGATTGCCACCGAGGCAGGGCTGGACGCCATCGGCATCGAGCCGCTGGTGGCCAGCGCCGTCGCTAGCGCGCGGAAGGCGAAGCCGAGTCCGCAGGCGGAGCGGACGCCCGACGGCACCGCCACCCTGAAACCCGTCGCCATCCGCGCGGGCACCAAGCAGGCGCGGATCATCGCGATGCTGCAGCGTCCCGAGGGGG
>NZ_JBDHSP010000049.1:0-23285 GCF_039808215.1 Paracoccus sp. (in: a-proteobacteria) | reverse complement strand
TTCAAGGCGCGCCCAGACCCCATCCGTCACCACAAATCGCTGCCCGTCCATTCAGACCTCCCTTCGGGAAGCCTGAACCAGAAATCAGGCAGGATGGGAAACCTGAATGTCCATGGGCTCTAGTCGGGCACGCCTTCCTTTCCCGGTGCGGGCGGGGCGGCCGGACCGGCGCCAATCTCCTGGTCGATGCGGGCGATCAGCGCCTCGGTCACGTCGATGGATTGCGAGGCGACAAAGATCGCGCGCTGGTCCAGCACCGCGAGGGCGCCGCGTTCGCGCATCAGCGCCGCCAGGATCGGCAGGGCGGCGCGGAAAAAGGCCGTGCGCTCGGTCTCGGCCAGGGTCTGCAGTTCGCGCGCCGCCTGGTCGCGTTCGCGGCGCACCTCGACCACGCGCTTGTCGAATTCGTCCGCGCGCTTGCGGAACTCGTCCGGGGCCAGGCTTTCGCGCAGCCGGGTCAGTTCCTGCTCCTCGCGGCTGAACTCTGCGGCGAGGCGGTCGTTCTCGCCGGCGATCTGCTGGCCGCGGCGCTCCAACTCGTCCTGGACGCGTTCGCCCCATTGCGAGCGCAGGTAAAGCGCCTCCTGGTCCAGCGTCATCAGCGGCAGCACGCCCTCGCTGCTTTGCGCGGGCGTCTCGACCACCATCGGTGGCACGGCGTGATCGCCGCCGGCAGATTCGGACGGGCCGGGATCCGACTGCGCCAGCGCCGGCCCCGCCAGTGCCGCCAGCGTGATCGCCGCCCGCCAGCGCATCAGAACTTGGTCGAGATGGTCAGGTCGAAGGCCTGCTCGTCGTCATAGTCCTCTTTCTTGACGGCCTTCGAGAAGTTGAAGCGCAGCGGCCCGATCGGCGTGGTCCAGAACAGCGAGGCCCCGATCGAGGCGCGGATCTTCATGCCGTCGTCCACCTCTTGCGGATGCTCGCCCGGAGGCGCGCCATTGGTGTCGTCCAGCCCCCAGACCGAGCCGGCATCGGCAAACAGGCCGCCGGAGATGCCGTATTCCTCGGGCAGGCCCAGCGGGAATTGCAGCTCCGTGCGCAGCGCCCAGAAATAGTTGCCGCCCAGCGCGTCCTCGTTCGGGGCGTTCAGGTCGCGCGGGCCGAGGCCGTTCGGTTCAAAGCCGCGGATCTTGCCGTTGCCGGTGTAACGATTGGTGAACCGGCTGGTCTGGTCGTTCAGCATGTGCACGGCGCCAGCCTCGAATTCGGCCAGCATGGTCACGCTCTCGCGCCAGGCGCGGCTCTCGATGCCGGCATAGAGGTTGCTGGTCACCGATTCCACGTCGCCGCCGACGCCGGCGAAATCCTGGCTGAGACGCAGGCGATAGCTGGTCAGCGGGTCCAGCCCGGCAATGCGCGAATCGTAGCTGTAGGTATAGCCCAGCGCCGAGGTGTAGAACCCGCCCTGTTCGCGGTAAAGGATCGGGGACGAGCCCTCCAGTTCGCCGGTCTCGGGGTCAAGATGGATGGCCTCGACATCGAACAGCGTGTCCTTGCTGAGCTTGTAGCGCAGCTCCAGCCGGCCGTTCTCGGAGATGGGGAATTCAAGCCCGGTCTGGATGCCGACGGTGCGGGTGTTGTAATCCGAATTCAGCCGGTCGGTGGTGTTGTACCACAGCTGCACCCGCGCCTTCAGGTTGCGGCCCATGAAGAAGGGCTCGATGAAGGTGAAGCCCGAGGATTGCGTGCCCGAGCCGGTGGCGAAGGACAGGTTCACCTCCTGGCCGCGGCCGAGGAAGTTCTTTTCCGACAGCGAGGCGTTGAAGCCCACGCCCGAGGCGACGCCGTAACTGGCGCCAAAGCTGAGGCTGCCGGTGGGCTGCTCCTCGACGTTCACATCGACGATCACCTGTTCGGGCGACGAGCCCTGCCGGCTTTCCGCCTGCACATCGGCAAAATAGCCCAGCGCCCGCAGGCGCTCCGCGGAGTTGCGGATCTCGCGCGGGTTGAAGGGGTCGCCCTCGACGGTGGTGAACTGGCGCCGGATCACCTCGTCAAGCGTGGTGGTATTGCCCTCGATGTCGATGCGCTCGACAAAGACGCGCTGGCCGCGGGTCAGGGCGAAGGTCAGGTCCAGCGTCTGGTTGCGCTCGTTGCGGGTAATGCGCGGCTCGATGCTGACGAAATTCAGCCCCTCGCGCAGCGCCAGCGCCTCCATGCGGCGGATGGTGGTATCGATGATCGTGGGGTTGTAGACAGCGCCGGTGCGTACGCGGTTCTGTTCGGCAAAGGCCGCGGCATCGACGCCGGGGATCTCGCTGATCGTGTCGACGCGACCGAAGGTATAGCGCGGGCCTTCCTGGATCTGGAAGGTGATGTAAAAGGCGTCGCGTTCGCGCGCCACCTCGGGCGAGACCGCCTGCACCTTGAAATCCGCATAGCCGCGCGAGCGGTAGAAGTCGGTCAGCAGCTTTTCGTCCAGCGGCAGCCGGTCGGGGGCGAAAGTGTCGCGCTTGATGAAATTGCGCAGCAGGCCCGCCTGCTTGGTCTGCAGCACGTTGCGCAGCTTGCGGTCCGAGAAGGCGCGGTTGCCGACAAAGCCGATGCGCTCGATCTCGGTCACGTCGCCCTCGCGGATCTCGAAGACCAGATCGACGCGGTTGCCCTCGCGGCGGATGATGCGCGGATCGACGCGGGCGGCCAGGCGCCCTTCGGCGGCATAGACCTGGCTGATGGCGGCGGCATCCGCCTCGGCCTGGGCGGGCGAATAGACGCGGCGGGACTGCGACTTGACGATCTCGGCCAGGTTCTCGTCCTTGAGGCGCTTGTTGCCCTCGAAGCTGATGACGTTGATCGTCGGATATTCGGCGACGCGCACCACCAGCGTCCCGCCGGTGGGCAGCAGTTCGACCTTCTCGAACAGGCCCGAGTTCTGCAGCCGCTGCAGCGCGTCGTTCAGCTGCCCCGCCGAGACATCCTGGCCGCGCGGCAGGTCCAGAAAGGACAGGATCGTCTGCGGTTCGATCCGCTGGTTGCCCTCGATGCGCACATTGCCAAAGACATAGGCCGAGGCCGGGGTCGCGATCATCGCCGCCGGCGCCGCCATGGCCAGCGCCGAAATCAGCGCCAGCGCGCCCTTGCCAAGTTTCCTGTCCATCATCGCCGCCCCTCGCGCGTCATGCATTGCCCGGCGGGTTGTCCCCGCCCGGATTTCCCCGATGGATAGCGCGAAGCGGCCGGGACTGTCAAAAGGCAAGGGCCGTCACGGACAGAAAAGATCGTTCGAGAGACCCAGAAACATCAGCCCCAGCACCGCGGCCATGCCCAGAATGGACAGCACCTCGACCACGCGATCCGACGGGCGGCGGCCCGCCAGCGCCTCAAACGTGTAAAACATCAGATGTCCGCCATCCAGCACCGGCACCGGAAGCAGGTTCAGAAAACCGATGGCCGCCGAGAGCACCGCGATCCACCACAGGAAATTGCCGCCCCCCGCCGAGGCCGCCTGCGCCGTGGTCTCGGCGATCGAGATCGCGCCCCCGAGGTTGCAGCTGCCGATCTGGCCGCTGACCATCGCCCAGAGCCCCGAGACCGACGAGGCGATGATGCCCCAGGTCTGGGTGACGCCCAGGGCCAGCGCCTCGGCCAGGCCGGTGGCGCGGGTCGCGGGCGTGAACCAGCTGCCGCCGCCGGTGATGCCGATCAGCCAGCGCCGCTCATAGCCGCTGGCGGTCGGCAGGTCCTGCTGGCGCGCCGCCAGCAGGTAGTCGGCGCTGCCCTGCCCCTCGCGCCAGACGCGCAGCAGCACCGGCTGACCCTCGGCAGCGGCGACATGGTCGCGCAGATCCTCGAACCGCGAGACCGGCGTGCCGTCGATGGCCAGGATCACGTCCCCGGCCTTCAACCCGGCATCGGCGGCGGGGCTGCGCGGCGCGACGCCGCTGACCAGCGGCGGCATCGGGTCGGGTCCAGCCACGACCAGCTGGCCGCCGTCGCGCAGCACCGTCCAGTCATGCACCGGCGCCGCCGGCAGCCCTGCGGCAACCGCGGCGAGGTCGGACCAGCTGCCCACCGGCCTTCCGTCCAGCGCCACCACCTGATCGTCCGGGCGCAGCTCCATCGTGACCCCGGGGGGCGCCGCCAGCAGGTGCCCGATGCGGACCTCGTCCTGCGGCATGCCCTGCCACAGCGCTACCCCGGCAAAGATCAGGATCGACAGGATGAAATTGAACAGCGGCCCGGCCGAGACGGTGGCGAAACGCGCCCAGAGCGGCGCCCCGGTCAGGCTTTGCCGCGCCCGCCCCGGCTCGACCGGGACCGAGCCGGCGCTGGCGGCATTGGGATCGCCCAGAAAGCGCACATAGCCCCCCAGCGGCACCGCCGCGACCTGCCACAGCGTGCCGTGCCGGTCCCGGCGCGCCACCAGCCGCGGCCCGAAGCCCAGCGAGAACACCTCGGCCCGGATGCCCGACAGCCGGCCGATGATGTAATGCCCGTATTCATGCACGGTGACGATGATCGACAGCGCCACGATGAAGGCCAGCGCCGACCACAGGAATCCGCCAAGCCCGTCCAGCAGCATGGTCATGCCGCCGCCCCCTGCCAGCCGGCGGCGGCGCGGCGCGCGAATCCGTCCCAGGCCAGCACCGCCTCCAGCCGCTCGGGACTGTCGCCAAAGCCGGGCTGCGCCGAGGCCGCGGCCAGTGCGTGCTCGACCGCCGGTGCCATGTCGGTAAAGCGGATACGCCCGGCGATGAAATCGTCCAGCGCCTGTTCCTTGGCGGCGTTCAGCACCGCGCCGGCGGCACCGCCGGCCAGGATCGCCTCGCGCGCCAGACGCAGCGCCGGCCAGCGCCGTTCGTCCGGGTCGTGAAAGCTCAGGCTGCCCACGCGCGCCAGGTCCAGCACCGGCACCGGCAGCGCGGCGCGCTCGGGCCAGTTCAGCGCATAGCCGATGGCATGGCGCATGTCCGGCGCGCCCAGATGCGCCAGGCTGCCGCCGTCGCGATGCGTGACCATGGCGTGGACGATCGACTGCGGATGCACCAGCACCCGCAGTCGATCGACGCCGATGCCGAAAAATTCATGCGCCTCGATGACTTCCAGCGCCTTGTTGAACATGCTGGCGCTGTCGATGGTGATGCGCTGGCCCATGGCCCAGTTCGGATGGTTTGACGCCTGCGCCACCGTCGCCTGCGCCAGCCGCTCAAGCGGCCAGTCGCGGAACGCCCCGCCCGAGGCGGTGATGGTCACATGCTCGACAGTTTCAAGGTCTTCGCCCTGAAGCGCCTGAAAAATCGCGGAATGTTCGGAATCGACCGGCAGGATGCGCGCCCCGTGCGCCCGGGCGCGGGCCATGACCAGAGGTCCGGCCGCGACCAGGGTTTCCTTGTTGGCCAGGGCCAGCGTGCCGCCGCGCGCCAGCACCTCAAGCCCGGGCGGCAGGCCGGCGGCGCCGACGATGGCCGACAGCGTCCAGTCGGCGGGCCGCGCCGCGGCCTCGGCGATGGCGGCGCAACCGGCGGCCGCCTCGATGCCCGATCCGGCCAGCGCGGCGCGCAATTCCTCCAGCTTGCCGGGCCAGGCGGTGACGGCGATCTCGGCGCGCAGGGCCCGCGCCATCGCGGCCAGGCGCGCGACATTGGCGCCGCCGGTCAGCGCCACGGTGCGATAGGTCGCCGGCCCGCCCGCCCGCATGAGCAGATCGAATGCGCTTTCACCGACCGAACCGGTCGCCCCCAGCACTGAAACGCTGCGCATGTCTCAGCCTCCGATCCGCGGCAACAGGTTCACGAGCAGCAGCACAAGCGCCATCAGCAGCGCCCCGGACATCGCATCGAACCGGTCCATGGCGCCGCCATGGCCGGGGATCAGGTCCGAACTGTCCTTGACCCCCACCCGGCGCTTGAGCCAGCTTTCGGCGATGTCTCCGAACTGGCCCGCCACCGCCAGCAGCGGCCCGGCCAGGATCACCCCCGCACCGGCAAGGCCGGCAAGCCACAGGCCCAGCGCCAGGGCCAGCGCACCCAGCCAGCCGGCGATGGTGCCGCTCCAGGTCTTCTTCGGGCTGATCGCCGGCCAGAAGCGCGGCCCGCCCAGGCGGCGCCCGACGAAATAGCCCAGCACGTCCGATGCCACCACGGTGGCGACGATCCACAGCAGCGTCGCAAGGCCCATGGTTTCGCGCAGCACCACCAATGCGTAACCGGCGCCGAGGATCGCGAGGGTGAACAGCAGCCAGGCGCGGCGTTCCTGCGGCTGCGTCCCCGACCAACCCAGGGCCACCGGCAGTGCCGCCAGCAGCAGAGGCCAGTCGCCGGGAAGCTGCAGCATGGCCAGCATCACCAGCCCCGAGAATCCACCGATCAGCGCCGGGCGCCGGGGGGCGCGAAGCTGCGGATGGCCATGGCCGGTCAGCCGTGCCAGTTCCCACATCAAGAGCGCGATGACGATGGTGACGCCGATGCGCAGCCATAGCCCCGTGGACAGGACCAGCGCCAGGCCCAGAACGGCCAGCACCGCCCCAGACAGCAACCGGCGCCCGAGATCGCCCCAGTTCGCCGGCCCGCCTGCCCCGGGGGGGCGCTGCTGTTGGCCGGGCCCGGTCATGCCCCGCCAAAGCGCCTTTCGCGCAGGCCAAAGCGGTCGAGGATCGCCGCCAGATGCTCGGGGGTGAAATCGGGCCAGAGCGTCGGGGTGAATTCGTATTCGGAATAGGCCGCCTGGAAGGGCAGGAAATTCGAGGTCCGCGTCTCGCCCGAGGTGCGGATCACCAGATCCGGGTCGGGGTGGCCGGCGGTGTCGAGGCAGGCGGCCAGATCGGCCTCGGTCGGCTCGGCCACCTCGCCGCGCGCCATGCGCGCCGCCAGCCGCGTCGATGCGCGCAGCAACTCGTCCCGGCCACCATAATTGATCGCCACCGTCAGGTTCAGCCGGGAATTGCCGGCGGTGCGCGCCTCGATCCCGGCCATGAGGTTTTGCAGCTTCGGGCTGAGCCGCTCGCGCCCGCCGATGAAGCGCATGCGCACGCCCTCGGCCGAAAGCCCATCGGCCTCGCGCTCGATGTAGCGGGCAAAGATGCCCATCAGCCCCAGCACCTCCTCGGTCGAGCGTTTCCAGTTCTCGGTCGAGAAGGCATAGACCGTCAGCCAGTTCACCCCCATGTCGGGGCAGGCCCGCACGATCTGCTTGACGCGCTCGGCGCCGCGGCGGTGGCCGACCAGCCGCGGCCAGCCGCGGTTCTGCGCCCAGCGGCCATTGCCGTCCATGATGATGGCGACATGGCGCGGGCGTCCCTCGCCGGCACCGGTTTCCGTCAGTCTGACTGCGCTTTCTGCCATGTGTTCAGACCTGCATGATTTCGGCCTGCTTGGCCTCTAGTACCTGGTCGACCGAGGCGATCATCTTGTCGGTCAGTTCCTGCACCGCGCTTTCCCAGAACTTCTGATCGTCCTCGGACATGCCCGAGGATTTCGCCTTCTTGATCCGGTCCATGCCGTCACGGCGCACGTTGCGGATGGCGACGCGGGCATGTTCGGCATATTGCGCCGCGACGCGGGTCAGTTCGCGGCGGCGCTCCTCGTTCAACTCGGGGATCGGCAGCATGATGATGGTGCCGTTCAGCTGCGGGTTGATCCCCAGACCCGATTCGCGGATCGCCTTCTCGGCCTTGCTTACCAGGGCCTTGTCCCAGATGTTGATGGTGACCATGCGCGGTTCGGGCACGTTCACCGTGCCGACCTGGTTGATCGGCGTGGGCGAGCCATAGGCGTCGACCATGATCGGCTCGACCATGCTGGCCGAGGCGCGGCCGGTGCGCAGCGACGCGAATTCATGGCGCAGGGAATCCATCGCGCCCTTCATGCGGCGTTCCAGGTCGTCGGTGTCGATCTCGATCTCGTCGGACATGCTCGGTCATGGCCTCTGTGCTGTGGTTTTCAGCGCTTTTAGCCGAGAGCCGCCCGCATGGCAAAGCCTATGGGGCATTTTATCCATGCACGCGCGTATAAGTGCCGGTTCCCGACAGGATTCCGCGAAAGCCGTCCGGCTCGTCCAGCGAAAAGACGATGATCGGCAGGTCGTTGTCGCGTGCCAGCGCGATGGCCGAGGCATCCATCACCCCCAGATGCTTTTGCAGCACCTCGTCATAGGTCACCGTGTCATAGCGCTTGGCGTCGGCGTGTTTCTTGGGGTCCTTGTCATAGACCCCGTCCACCTTGGTGCCCTTGAAGATCGCCTCGCAATTCATCTCGTTGGCGCGCAGCGTGGCGGCGGTGTCGGTGGTGAAATAGGGATTGCCGGTGCCGGCGGCAAAGATGCAGACGCGCTTTTTCTCCAGATGGCGGATGGCGCGGCGGCGGATATAGGGCTCGGCCACCTCGTCCATGCGGATGGCCGAGATCACCCGGGTGTGGATCTTTTCGGCTTCGAGCGCCGCCTGCATGGCCAGTGCGTTCATCACCGTGGCCAGCATGCCCATGTAATCGGCGGTGGCGCGCTCCATGCCCTGGGCGCTGCCCTGCAGCCCGCGAAAGATGTTGCCGCCGCCGATGACCATGCAGATCTCGACGCCCATGTCATGGACCGATTTCACCTCTTGCGCGATTCGCGCCACCGTCGGCGGATGCAGGCCATAGCCCTGATCGCCCATCAGCGCCTCGCCCGAGATCTTCAGCATCACCCGGCGGTAGGTTCCGGCTTGCTTGGTCAGTTCCGACATCTGGGGCGCCTTTCGCGGACGGTTTCATCGCCCGGCAAAATGTCGCAAACAGGCGCCATGTTCAACCGCCCGCTTGGAGCGCCGCGATGATCGTCGCCTCGCAAATCCCCGCCGCGCTGGATCCGCAGCGCCATGTGGTGATCGCCGGCCCCACCGCCAGCGGCAAGTCCGCCCTGGCCCTGGCCATCGCCGAGGCCCAGGGCGGCACCGTGGTCAATGCCGATGCGCTGCAGGTCTGGTCCTGCTGGCAGGTGCTGACCGCCCGGCCCGATGCCGCGGATCTGGCCCGCGCGCCGCATGCGCTATACGGCCATGTGGTGCCGGGCACCGCCTATTCGGTGGGCGAATGGCTGGCCGAGGTCGCCGGGCTTCCCGGCCGGCTGATCGTCACCGGCGGCACCGGGCTTTACCTGAACGCGCTGACGCGGGGGCTGGCGGTGATCCCGCCGACACCGCCGCAGATCCGCGCCCGCGCCGACGTGCTGCGCGCCCGGCCGGGCGGGCTGGCGCAGATGGTCGCGGCGCTGGATATGCAGACGCGGGCGCGCATCGACCTGCGGAACCCAGTGCGCGTACAGCGCGCCTGGGAGGTGCTGCACAGCACCGGCCGCGGCATCGCCGCCTGGCAGGCCGAGACCCCCGCGCCGCTGATCGACCCCGACCGGGCCGAGCTTTTGCTGCTGCAGGCCGACCGCGACTGGCTGGCCGGGCGCATCGACAGCCGCTTTCACCGCATGCTGGCCGATGGCGCACTGGATGAGGTGCGCGCCATGCAGCCGCATTGGGACCCGGCCGCGCTTTGGGCCAAAGCCATCGGCGCGCCCGAGCTGATGGCGCATCTGCACGGGCATTGCAGCCTTGAGGCCGCGGTGGCGCAGGCGATCGTCGCCAGCCGCCAATATGCCAAGGCGCAGCGCAGCTTCTTTCGCGGACGCATGCGCGGCTGGCGCGAGGTCGCGGCCGGCGTCTAGGCCCCGTCCCCCATCTCGCCTTCGCGGCCGCGAAAACCCTGGGCCACGACGAATTTTTCCGAGGAATCCGAGCGGCTGGCCGGCGGCTTGACATTGGCCACCTTGCGAAAGCTTTGCTTCAGCATCGCCTGCATCTCGGTCTCGGCGCCGCCGGCCAGCACCTTGGCGACGAAGGTGCCGCCCGGCTCCAGCACATCGAAGGCGAATTCCGCCGCCGCCTCGACCAGCGCCACGATGCGCAGATGATCGGTGCCCTTGTGGCCCGAAGAGGCCGCGGCCATGTCCGACATCACCACATCGGCCCGCCCGCCGAGCCAGGCCTTGACCTGGGCATCGGCCCCGTCCGAGAGAAAGTCCAACTGATGGATCTCGGCGCCGGCGATCGGATCGACCTCCTGCAGGTCCACGCCCAGCACGCGGCCGACCTTCTTGCCGGATTTCGCGCCCAGGGCATTCACCCGCGCCACGGCGACCTGGCACCAGCCGCCCGGGGCGCAACCCAGATCGACCACGCGCGCCCCCGGCACCAGGAAGCGGTATTTGTCGTCCAGTTCGATGATCTTGTAGGCGGCGCGGCCGCGATAGCCGTCGCGTCTGGCCCGCGCCACATAGGGGTCGTTCAGCTGCCGCTCAAGCCAGAGCGTGCTGGACAGCTTGCGCCCCTTGGCGGTCTTGACCCGCACCCGCAGGTCGCGCTGCCCGCGGCCAGAAGTCTTTTTCGGCCCGTCCGGTTTCTTGCCGTCGCTCATCTCATGCCACCCCGTTCACCCCGTCCGGGGTCAGCACCCCATCCTTGACCATCTGCGCATAAAGCAGCCCCTCGCGCAGGCCGCGATCGGCCACCGACAGCCGCGTCGTCGGCCAGACCCGCATCAGCGTCTGCAGGATCGCCGCCCCCGACATGATCAGGGCGTGGCGCTCGCGGCCGATGCGGGGATCGCTGCGCCGGCCCTCGGGGCCCAGCGCCAGATATTCGCGGATCACATGGTCGATCTGCCCCGAGGTCATGGTCAGCCCGTCCACCTTGGTGCGGTCGTAGCGGCGCAGCCCCAGATGGCTGGCCGCCACCGTGGTCACCGTGCCCGAAGTGCCGATGACCTGGAAATTCTCGCCGAAATCATGGGTCAGCGCATAGGGGCTGAAATCCGCGAGCATCTCCTCGAAATGCCAGGACATCAGGGCAAAGCGACCCTGGTCGTCCTCGACATCCTCGAACTGGTCGCGCAGCGTCGCCACGCCCAGCGGCACGCTGATCCAGTCCACCACCCGCGCATCGCCCGGGCGCGGATCGCGAAAGCCGTCGCCCAGCCGCATGATGGCGCGCGGACGTTCGCGCGGGGCGACCTCGGACAGGTCGATCCACACCAGTTCCGTCGAGCCGCCGCCGATGTCCACCACCAGAAGCTGCTCGGTGCGCTGGCTGACCAGCGGCGCGCATGAGATCACCGCCAGCCGCGCCTCTTCCTCGGCGTCGATGATCTCGATCGGCAGGCCGGTCTCGCGCCGGATCATGCGCATGAATTCGCGGCTGTTGCGCGCGCGCCGGCAGGCCTCGGTCGCCACCAGGCGCATGCGGGTGATCTGGTGCGAATCCAGCTTGCGCCGGCATACCTGCAGGGCATGCACGGTCCGGGCCATCGACATGCGCGACAGCCGTCCGGACGCCTCGAGCCCGTGTCCCAGCTGGACCGGCTTCGAGAAACTGTCCACCACCTGGAACTGGTTGCCCGCGGGGCGGGCAATCAGCATCCGGCAGCTGTTCGTGCCAAGGTCCAGTGCCGCGTAAAGCGGCCCGTCCTCGGCGGGGCGGGTGACGAAAGGCTCGACCGTCTTTCTCGGGAACGCGTCCGCACCCGCGGGACGCCTGGGCGCCATGGTCGCGCCCTCCGATCACTTGTTGCCCCGAAAGTAACGCGCGGCTTGCGGGCGTTCAAGGGGTGGTGGGCGCACCTCTCGACAGGGGCGGCGGCAGGGGCTATCTGACGGGGCATGATCGTTCTTGCCGCATTCATCCTTGGCGCCGCCATCGGCTGGCGCCGCGCCGCGAAAGCCGGCGGCAGCCGTGCCGACAAGCTGCAATACGCGATGGCCCACGGGCTGGCGCTGTGCGTGCCGGCCCTGCTGCTGACCGCCCTCATCAGCCGGCTCGTCTGATGTTCCTGCCGTTTCTCGACAGTCTGCGCCGGCACGGGGTGCCGGTCAGCCTGCGGGAATATCTGGACCTGCTGGCCGGGCTGCAGGCCGGGCTCTCGGACTGGACGCCCGAGGGTTTCTATCACCTCGCGCGCACCACGCTGGTCAAGAACGAGGCGCATGTCGACCGTTTCGATCGCGCCTTTGCCGAGGCTTTCGCCGGGCTGGACGAGATCGCGGTCGAATCCCTGCTCGACCCGGCGGCGATCCCGCGCGAATGGCTGGAGAAGCTGGCCGAGAAATTCCTGACCCCCGAGGAACGCGCCGCCGTCCAGGGCGCCGGCTCGTTCGAGGAGCTCATGCGCCGCCTGCGCGAACGTCTGGCCGAGCAGAAGGGCCGCCACCAGGGCGGCAGCAAGTGGATCGGCACCGCCGGCACCTCGCCCTTCGGCGCCTATGGTTACAACCCCGAAGGCGTGCGCATCGGCCAGGCCGAAAGCCGGCACCGCCGCGCCGTCAAGGTCTGGGACCGGCGCGAGTTCCGCGATTTCGACGATTCGGTGGAACTGGGGACGCGCAACATCAAGGTGGCGCTGAAGCGGCTGCGGCAATGGGCCCGCCACGGCGCGGCCGAGGAACTGGACCTGCCCGGCACCATCCGCGCCAGCGCCGAGCACGGCTATATCGACGTGCAGACCCGGCCCGAGCGCCACAATGCCGTCAAGGTGCTGCTGTTTCTGGACGCGGGCGGCAGCATGGACGACCATTCGCGGCTGGTGGACGAGCTGTTTTCCGCCGCCCGCGCCGAGTTCAAGCATCTGGAACATTTCTATTTCCACAACTGCATCTATGAGGCGCTGTGGCAGGACAACCGCCGACGCTGGGACCAGACCACCCCGACCTGGGAGGCGATCCACCGCTTTGGCCGCGACTACAAGGCGATCTTCGTCGGCGACGCCTCGATGTCGCCCTATGAGATCGCCATCGCCGGCGGCGCCAACGAGCACTGGAACCAGGAACCCGGCGAGGTCTGGCTGCGGCGCCTGCGCGCCACCTGGCCCGACCATGTCTGGCTGAACCCGGTGCCGCAGGACCACTGGAAACACACCCGCTCGATCGGCATGATCCGCGAGATCTTCGAGGACCGCATGCATCCCCTGACGCTGGAAGGGCTGACCGCCGCCATGCGCCTGCTTGGCTGAGCCGGCCCCGCACCCCATATCGGCGCCATGCTGCGACTGACGCCCTTCTTGCTGTTCCTGCTTTACGCCGCCGCGATGTGGTTCTTTTCCGCATGGCGGCTCAGGGCAGAGCTGAATGCCAGATCGACGCCGCTGACGCATCCGCGGCTGCTGCCTTTACTGGAAAGGCTGGGCCGCGCCATGGACCTGCCGCCGGTGCGGGCGCATGTCTATGAAATCCCCGCGGTGAACGGGCTGGCCGCGCCCGACGGCCGTATCTTCCTGACCCGTGGCTTTCTGGACCGGCTGGACCACGACGAGGTCAGCGCCGAGGAACTGGCCTCGGTGATCGCCCATGAGCTGGGCCATGTCGCCAGCGGCCACAGCCGCCGCCGCATGGTGGACTTCGCCGGCCAGAACGCCGTGCGCCTGGCCCTGGCCGGGATCCTCGGCCGGCTTTTGCCCGGCATCGGCGTCTGGATCGCCAATCTGGCCGCCAGGGCCATCGCCGCGCGCCTGTCGCGCCAGGACGAATTCGAGGCCGACGCCTTTGCCAGCGCGCTGATGGTCAAGGCCGGGCTGGGCACCGACCCGCAGAAAAGCCTGTTTCGCAAGCTGGACCGCATGGCCGGGGGCCGCACCGCGGCGCCGGCCTGGCTGCTGTCGCACCCGCCGACGGACCGGCGCATCGCCGCCATCGAGCGCCTTGAGGCGCGCTGGGGCCTGACCCGCCCCGCCTAGCGCCAGAGGTGGCCCAGCGCCTCGACCGGATCGGGCTCGGACCAGATCTCGACGCCGAGGGCGATGAAATCCGCCACCGGCGCCAGATGCCCGATCAGTGTCGGCGACAGCGCGCCCTCGGCCACGACCGGGATCTCGATCATCTCGGACCACCATTGGAACAGGTCCAGCGCCGCCATCTCGCCCTGGCCCAGCGCCGTGGCGCCGCAGGGGCCAAAGCTGACGTAATCCGCCCCGGCCTCGGCCGCGGCCATGCCGTCATGGCGCGAGGCGCCGCAGAAGGCGCCGACGATCGCATCCTGGCCCAGTTCCTTGCGGGCATGGCGCACGCCGCGCGCGCCGTTGGTCAGGTGCACCCCGTCCAGCCCGTGGCGCTGCGCCAGCTGGATGTGGTCGTCGATCACCACCGCCACGTCGCGGGCATGCGCGATCTCGCGCGCCAGATCGGCGATGCGGCCCAGTTCTTCCTCGGAACCGGCGCCGGGGATGCGCAGGCAGGCGATGGGAAAGCGGTCCATGACATCGGCCAGCATCGGCCCCAGCGTCGAGGCCGCCGCGCCGACCGGCGTGATCAGGTAAAGTTGCGGCGAATTCGGCTGGTCGGTCATGGTCATGTCATCCCTGGCTGCAGATCTGCAGATAGCGCGTTGCCGCGCGCCTTGCCAGTGCTTCGCGGGAAGGTTATGGCCGCCGGCATGGAACCCGCGATCATTCTCGTGCGCCCGCAGATGGGCGAGAACATCGGCGCGGCCGCGCGCGCCATGCTGAATTTCGGCCTGTCCGAGATGCGGCTGGTGGCGCCGCGCGACGGCTGGCCCAACCCGCGCGCCGTGGCCATGGCCTCGGGGGCGGCGGGGCGCGTGCTGGACCGGGCGCGGGTCTTTGACACGCTGGCCGCGGCCATGGCCGACATCGACCATGCCTATGCCACCACCGCGCGCGGCCGCGAACTGACCAAGCCGGTGCTGACCCCGGCCCTGGCCATGCAGGACGCCCGCCGGCGCAGCGCCGAAGGCGGGCGCAGCGCCGTCATCTTCGGCCCCGAGCGCGCGGGTCTGGAAAACGACGACATCGCGCGCGCCAATGCCATCATCACCGTGCCGGTGAACCCGGATTTTCCTTCGCTGAACCTGGCGCAGGCGGTGCTGCTGACCGGCTATGAATGGGCGCGCGAAACCCTGCCGCCCGAGCCGGCGCCGCATGGCCGCCGCCCCGCGGGCGAGGTGGCCGCGACGCGGCTTGAAATCGAGCGCCTCGCCGATCACTGGGAAGAACGGCTGGACGCGGCGGGATTTTTCTTTCCGCCGCAAAAGGCCCCGGCAATGAAGCTGGTGCTGCGCAACCTCTGGTCGCGCCTGCCGCTGACCCAGGCCGATACGCGCATCTTTCATGGCATGCTGCGGCAGCTGATCCGCCGCGGCTGATTGATTTCCGCACGCGGCCGGGCCAAGGTCGCGCCTGATCCTCAAGGAATGCAGAATGGCAAGACGTCCCGTCTTTCAGGAAGTCAGCGAAGCGACGCCAGACCCGGCGCCCCCGCAGGGCGGCATGATCGACGCCGGCCACAAGGGGGCGCGGCGCGCCATCCGCGCCTGGCTGATCGTGCTTTTCGTGCTGGTGGCGGCGATGATCGCCCTGGGCGGCGCCACGCGGCTGACCGGATCGGGGCTGTCGATCACCGAATGGAAGCCGGTGGTGGGGGCGATCCCGCCCATGGACGCCGCGGCCTGGCAGGCCGAATTCGAGAAATACAAGCTGATCCCGCAATTCCGGCAGCTCAACCCCGAGATGGACCTGGCCGGTTTCCAGCAGATCTACTGGTGGGAATGGTCGCATCGCATGCTGGGGCGGCTGATCGGGCTGGTCTGGGCCCTGGGCTTCGCCGGCTTTCTGGGCAGCGGGCGCATGCCGGCCGGCTGGGTGCCGCGGCTGCTGCTGCTGGGGGTGCTGGGCGGCGCGCAAGGCGCGATCGGCTGGTGGATGGTGCATTCGGGGCTTTCGGGCGGGATGGTGCGCGTGGCCTCCTACCGGTTGGCGGTGCATCTGGGGCTGGGATTCGCCATCCTCGGGCTGATCGCCTGGCAGGTGCTGGCGCTGTCGCGAACCGAGGCCGAGCTGCTGCGCGCGCGCCGCGCCGGCGAGCCGCGGCTGTTTTCCATGGCCACCGGCCTGATGCATCTGGCGTTCCTGCAGATCCTGCTGGGGGCGCTGGTCGCGGGCATCGACGCCGGCCGCGACTATCCGGGCTGGCCCAGGATGGGCGGTTGGTGGATCCCGCCAACGATCTGGGACGCGGCGCTGGGCTGGCGCAACTTCTTTGAAAACCCGGCGCTGGTGCAATTCACCCATCGCATGGCGGGCTATCTGGTGGCGGTGCTTGCCGTCCTGGCCTATCTGCGGGCGCGGCGCTCGCCGCATCCGGTGACGCGCGGCGCCTTTGGCGTCATGATCGCGGCAGTTGTGCTGCAGCTTGCGCTGGGCATCATGACGGTGATCCATGGCCCGCTGCTGGCGCTGGCGCTGGCGCATCAACTGGGAGCGGTGGCGCTGTTCACGCTGATCCTGCGCGCACGCCATCATGCGCGCTATCCTTATGAAACCTCGGTGCGGGGAGCCATCCGATGACCGCTTTCGACGACCTTCTTGCCTTCCAGCGCCAGACCGAGGCGCTGAGTTCCGTCGCCGAACGCCTTGGCTGGGACCAGGAAACCGTCATGCCGCGCGGCGCGACCGAGCAGCGCTCGGAGGAAATGGCGGCGATGGAGGCGGTGCTGCACGAGCGTCGCACCGACCCGCGCCTCGGCGAATGGCTGGACCGGGCGATCCCCGAGGATGACGAGGACCGCCGCGTGATGGAACTGATCGCGCGCGACTTCCGCCGCGCCTCGCGCATTCCGGCGCGGCTGGCCACGGAACTGGCGCGCCAGACCTCGCTGGCGCAGGGCATCTGGGCCGAGGCCCGTGCCAAGGACGCCCCCGAGGAATTCCTGCCCGCGCTGTCCGACATCCTGATGCTCAAGCGCGAAGAGGCGGCGGCGCTGGCCGATGGCGGCGATCTTTATGACGCGCTGCTGGACGATTACGAACCCGGCGCCACCCAGGCCGAGATCGCCACGCTGTTCGACGCCATGCGCCCGCGGCTGGTGGCGCTGCGCGACGACGTGCTGGGCGCCGATTTCCAGCCCGCGGCGCTGAGCGGGCATTTCCCCCAGGAAACCCAGCTGCGCCTGGCGCGGATCTGCGCCACCGCCTATGGCTATGACTGGACGCGCGGGCGGCTGGACATCGCCGTGCATCCCTTCAGTTCCGGGCGCTGGCAGGACAGCCGCATCACCACCCGCGTGGTAGAAAGCGAGCCGTTCAACTGCCTTTATTCGACCATCCACGAGGTCGGCCATTCCAGCTATGAGCTGGGCATCGACGACGACCATGCCTTCACGCCGCTGGGCCGCGGCGTCTCGATGGGCGCACATGAAAGCCAGAGCCGGATCTATGAAAACCAGCTTGGCCGCGGCCGCGCCTTTACCGGCTGGCTTTACCAGCGCATGTCCGATGCCTTCGGTGGGCTGTCGGTGCCCGATGCCGACGCCTTTTACGCCACGGTGAACCGCGTGGCCCCGGGCTATATCCGCACCGAGGCCGACGAGGTGCAATACAACCTGCACATCATGCTGCGTTTCGACCTTGAACGCGACCTGATCTCGGGGCGGCTGGATACCGAGGACCTGGTCGAGGCCTGGGACGCCCGTTTCCTGGCCGATTTCGGCTTTGCCGTGGACCGGCCGGCCAATGGCCTCTTGCAGGACGTGCATTGGGCGGTGGGGCTGTTTGGCTATTTCCCGACCTATGCGCTGGGCAATGTCTATGCCGGCTGCCTGCACAAGGCGCTGCGCGCGGCGGTGCCCGATCTCGACCATGCGCTGGCGCAGGGCGACGCCGCGCCGGCGGTGGAATGGCTGCGCGAGAACATGCAGCGCCACGGCGGGCTTTACCCACCGCGCCAGCTGATCGAGCAGGCCACCGGCGCCACGATCGACGAGGCGCCGCTGCTTGACTATCTCGAGGACAAGTTCAGCCGCATCTACCGGCTCTGAGCCGCGCCCTTGCAATCCGCCCCACCCCAG
This sequence comes from Paracoccus sp. (in: a-proteobacteria), assembly GCF_039808215.1. Lineage (GTDB taxonomy): Bacteria > Pseudomonadota > Alphaproteobacteria > Rhodobacterales > Rhodobacteraceae > Paracoccus. The sequence goes on along the minus strand of NZ_JBDHSP010000049.1, from coordinate 5,473 downwards.
CCCAAAGCCCTGCCATGACCCAGCACCAGCGCCTTCTCATCATCGATTTCGGTTCCCAGGTGACGCAGCTGATCGCGCGCCGCCTGCGCGAACTGAGCATCTATTGCGAAATCCACCCGTTCAACGCGGTCGACGACGCCTTTCTGGCGGAATTCGCGCCGCAGGCGGTGATCCTGTCGGGCGGCCCGGCCTCGGTCACCGAAGCCGGCTCGCCGCGCGCGCCGCAGGGCCTGTTCGCCCTGGGGGTTCCGGTCTTCGGCATCTGCTACGGCCAGCAGGTGATGATGGAGCAGCTGGGCGGGCGCGTCGAATCCGGCCATCACGCCGAATACGGCCGCGCCTTCATCACCCCGGCCGAGGGCCATGACGGCGACGGCATCTTTGCCGGGCTGTTCGACCAGGGCCGCGAGGAAGTCTGGATGAGCCATGGCGACCGCGTGACGCAGCTGGCGCCGGGATTCCAGGTCATCGGCACCTCGGCCAACGCCCCCTATGCCATGGTTGCGGATGCGTCGCGCCGGTTCTTTGCCGTGCAGTTCCACCCCGAGGTGCACCACACCCCGCACGGCCGCCGCATGCTGGAGAATTTCGTGCGCATGGCCGGCTTCACCGGCGACTGGACCATGGCCTCCTATCGCCACGACGCGATCCGCAAGATCCGCGAGCAGGTCGGCGACAAGCGCGTGATCTGCGGGCTTTCGGGCGGGGTCGACAGTTCGGTGGCTGCGGTGCTGATCCACGAGGCGATCGGCGACCAGCTGACCTGCGTCTTCGTCGATCACGGGCTGCTGCGGCTGGACGAGGCCACCGAGGTGGTCCGGATGTTTCGCGACACCTACAACATCCCGCTGATCCATGCCGACGAAAGCGCGCTGTTTCTGGGCGAGCTCGAGGGCGTTTCCGATCCCGAGGTCAAGCGCAAGACCATCGGCCGGCTGTTCATCGACGTGTTCCAGAAATACGCCCACCAGATCGACGGCGCGGAATTCCTCGCGCAGGGCACGCTTTACCCCGACGTGATCGAATCGGTTTCGTTCAGCGGCGGCCCCTCGGTCACCATCAAGAGCCACCACAATGTCGGCGGCCTGCCCGAGAAGATGGGTCTGAAGCTGGTCGAGCCGCTGCGCGAGCTGTTCAAGGACGAGGTCCGCGCCCTGGGCCGCGAGCTTGGCCTGCCCGAAAAATTCATCGGCCGCCACCCCTTCCCCGGCCCCGGCCTTGCCATCCGCTGCCCCGGCGAGATCACCCGCGACAAGCTCGAGATCCTGCGCAAGGCCGATGCGGTCTTCATCGACCAGATCCGCAAGCACGGGCTTTACGACGAGATCTGGCAGGCATTCGTCGCCATCCTGCCGGTGCGCACCGTCGGCGTGATGGGCGACGGGCGCACCTATGACTATGCCTGCGCGCTGCGCGCGGTGACCTCGGTCGATGGCATGACGGCGGATTACTACCCCTTTACCCATGAATTCCTGGGCGAGACCGCCACGCGGATCATCAACGAGGTCAAGGGCATCAACCGCTGCACCTATGACATCACCTCAAAGCCGCCGGGCACCATCGAGTGGGAATGATTTTTGCCCCTCCGGGCGTATCCGATAACACGCCACAATGCGACATAAAGCATTGAAATAAAATAGAAAAGCTATCTATACGTTTCGCGGTCTATCGCGGGGTTAGCCTCCAAAATGACGGTATGGCTGACGGTATAGCGAATCTTGTCTCAGCTCAAAATCACATATACCGTCAGAGGTAAGAGAGCTTCTGACGGTATATTTTTTGCCATAACACGCTGTAAAATACGGGAAAGTATACAATCGGAACGGCCGTTTTCGGCCTGACGGTATAATCGGGCGCTCTCCGGTATGCTTGGACCAGTCTGGAGGGTGCTGATGTTGACCGACGCAGCCATTAAGGCACTGAAACCACAAAGTAAATTATACAAGGTCGTGGACCGTGACGGTATGTACGTCGTGGTCCAGCCGTCAGGCGCGATCGTGTTCCGCATGGACTACCGGCTGAACGGCCGCCGGGAGACTTTGACATTGGGCCGGTACGGCCCGGCTGGTCTGTCTCTGGCGCGCGCGAGAGAGAAGGTGGTCGATGCCCGGCGGGCCATTTCGGAAGGTCGCTCGCCTGCGCAGGAGAAGCAGCGCGAGAAGCGTCGCCTCCTAGAGGCGAAGAGTTTCGGCCAGTTTGGTGAGCGCTGGCTTCAGGAAGCGCGAATGGCGGACAGCACGCGCGCCATGCGCCGATCGATCTTCGAGCGCGACATTCTTCCGGCGTTTCGCAACCGGTTGCTGCCCGAGATTCTACCGGAGGATTTGCGCGGGCTGTGCGCGAAGGTGAAGGAGCGCGGAGCGCCAGCAACGGCGGTCCACGTTAGAGACATCGTGAAGCTGGTCTTCGCCTTCGCGATCCTGCATGGCGAGAAGGTCGCCAACCCGGCCGATGAGGTTGGTCCGGCGTCGATCGCGACCTTCGTGCCGAAGGACAGATCGCTGTCTCCCGCCGAAATCCGCATCATGTTCGGCCAACTTGAGCATGTCCCCACGCTGCCGACGATCCGGCTCGGGATGAAGTTGTTCCTGCTGACGATGGTGCGAAAGAGCGAATTGCAGGATGCGGTCTGGGATGAAGTCGATTTCGAGAACGCCGTCTGGTCGATCCCGAAGGAACGGATGAAGCGCTCGAAGGCGCACAACGTCTATCTGTCGCAGCAGATGCTGGACATCTTCGTCGCCCTCAAGACTTGCGCCGGCAATTCGAAATACGTCCTCCCGTCGCGCTACGACGCCGACGCCCCGATGTCGCGCGCGACCTTCAACCGGATTACGACGGCGGTCGTGGCACGGGCCAAGAAGGAGGGACTGCCGCTTGGGGCGTTCACAGTCCACGACCTGCGCCGGACGGGCTCAACCCTGCTGAACGAGCTGGGCTTCAACAGCGACTGGATTGAAAAGTGCCTGGCGCATGAGGACGGACGATCCTCGCGGGGCATCTACAACAAGGCCGAGTACGAACATCAGCGTCGGCACATGATGCAGGAATGGTCCAATCTGGTGGATGCCTGGGTAGCGGGTCAGAAATATACCCCGACGCTCTATCCGCCGACGATGGACCTGCTCACGCCCGAACCGAATGTTTGATGGGGCGGGTCTTGCGTAGATGGACATCGGGAATAGGCGCGCGCTTCACAGCCTTGGCGCGTGAGGCGCGGCGCCGTTCCTCTAGCCAAGCCTCGACTTCGGCAAGATCCCAGACCACGCAGCGGGACGTGAGATAGAAGCGCCGCGGAAATTCGCCGCGCTGCTCCATGTCGTAGATGGTGGTGTCGGCCAGCGGGACTATTTTCCGAAGTTCTTGCCGCCGGATGGTCCGCGTGATGGCGGGCTGTGCTTGTGGTTTCATCTGAAGACGCCCTCTACTCATCTGCCGAGATGGATAGAAGGCGATAGACGACGCTAAATGAAAGCTCGAATTGACGGGCGTAGAAGCGTGTCGCGCTCTGGCGTGCATATCGGACAGGGCGTGGAAGCCGCGCTGCGTCACCTTGGCTTCCGGTTCTGATTATCCGGCTGTCTTGCGATACCGCCCTTTCCGGCGTGATCCAACGTAACTAATGAGACCTGCCTCTTTGAGCGTGGCGATATCCCGGCGTGCGGTTTTCAGGCTCACCGTCCACGCTGCCGCAATCCCCCTGGCGTCGCACTGGCCTTGCGCGACTCGATCCAGGAACCAGCGCTGCCGCTCATTGAGCCCGGCCTGATCAGGGACATTTATAGGGTCACGTTCAGGGACATGATTAGGGTCATTTTTCGGCCCGTGTGCCGCCGCTCTCCCGCCAGCGGCTTCGCCGTCCGCATACGCTTCGCGGGCTCGTGCGAGCGAAATGCGATCCACGGGCTCGGTCAGCGGTATCGCTGCCGGGCTTTCGATCAGGCCGAGAAAGAAGGCTCTGATAACCGGCGACGTGACCACGAGGCGCAGGAAATACACGGTGTCCGGCCCATGCTGTCCCGATAGCCAATGCTTGACGGTCCTTTCGCTCGCGTCGGTTTGGCGCATGAGCTGTTTGATCGCGCGATGGCTGTCGCCAAGCTCCTTGCGCAGCAGCTCGGCGATAGTCCGCGCGTAGATTTCGCGCCCCTCGAGAACGCCTTTCCATAGGGGTAATTTCCTGCCCGTTTTCGGCAACATCTTCCGTTTTCTCCGCAGTTAAACTGGCTTTCGAGCGGAGAGGCGGCAGAGGCCCGCCATGTGCTGCGGCGGCAGGTCGCCTGGACCGCCGCAGTCATGTTTAGGAGGGCGCGATGAGATGAACCGGAGGCTTTACGATGATGATCGGTCAGGGCAGCCGGAGCGTCCCCTTCGAGCTGCCGAATACGTCCGCATGTCGACGGACCATCAAAAGTATTCGACCGAAAACCAATCCGACGCGATCAAGCAATATGCGGAAGCTCGTGGAATCGAGATCGTCAAAACCTATGCCGATGCCGGGAAGAGCGGACTCAAGATCGAAGGGCGCGATGCGCTCCAGCAGCTCATCGAGGATGTGAAATCCGGGATCGCCGATTTCACCTTGGTGCTCGTCTATGACGTCAGCCGTTGGGGGCGATTCCAGGATGCCGACGAGAGCGCCTATTATGAATATCTCTGCCGACGCGCCGGCATCGCCGTGGAGTATTGCGCAGAGCAGTTCGACAACGATGGCAGTCCGATCTCCACCATCGTCAAGGGCGTCAAGCGCGCGATGGCGGGCGAATACAGCCGCGAACTTTCAACCAAGGTGTTCGCGGGTCAGGGCCGGCTGATCGAGAAGGGCTATCGTCAGGGTGGGCCAGCAGGGTTCGGCCTGCGGCGGACCCTGATCGACGAGCATGGAACCACCAAGGGGTTCCTTGAGCGGGGCGAGCATAAGAGCATCCAGACTGATCGAGTGATCCTGACACTCGGCCCTGCCGAAGAGGTCGATCTGGTTCGCGAAATCTATCGGGCGTTCGTCCATCAGGGGTACAGCGAGAGCGAGATCGCGGCCGATCTCAACAAGAGGGGTATCTTCACCGATCTTGGGCGGCCCTGGACGAGGGGAACGGTCCACCAGATTCTCATCAACGAGAAGTATGTCGGCGACAACGTATGGAATCGCCGCTCCTTCAAGCTGAAGAAAAAGCGCGTCCAGAACGATCCCGAGATGTGGATCAGGGCGCAGGATGCGTTCGCGGCCGTTGTCGAGCGCGAGCTGTTCGAGGCGGCCCGGACCATAATCGGTGCGCGCTCCTTCCGCCTGAGCGACGAGGAGATGTTGAAGTCTCTGAGGAAGCTCTACCAGCAACAGGGTTTGCTCTCCGGCATCGTCATCGATGAATGCGACGGGATGCCATCCAGCAGCGCCTACGGGAGTGTCTGAAACTCTGTGTATCTGAGCGGGCCCATGCGGTTTCAGATACGGTCAGGCGTCGAAACGCCCTGC
>NZ_JBDHSP010000048.1:0-23671 GCF_039808215.1 Paracoccus sp. (in: a-proteobacteria) | reverse complement strand
CCTCGCTCGCAGCATCATGCCGCCATTGCGCGGAAAATCCACTTATCCCGGCTGTTCAGATTTTCGCAGCCACCTCTATACACGCGAAAGACATGGCTGCAAAACCGAACCTGACCGGGCATGGCGCTGTCGCCGGGCCGGCTGCGTTGCTATGCTTGCACGGTGCCCCGAACAAGGATCGCCCCATGCGCATTACGCCGCCGCTTCTGGCCATGGCCCTGCTGGCCGCCTGCGCCGAGCCCCCCGCCGCTGACATCGGCGCGCAGCAGGAGGCCGCCTGCATCGCCGCCATCGCCGCCCATGTCCGCCGCCCCGCGTCCGAGATCTCGGCCCGGCGGATCTCGGACGCGGCGGGGATCGCACTGATCGAGACCCGAGACGGCGACCGGCTGCACCTGTGCCGGGTCGATGCCGCCGGGCGGGTGTTGGGCTATGACCACCCCGGCCAGCCGGGCTGAGCCGTCACCAGTGGCCGGTGTTTTCCATGCTGGCCCAGGGTTCCTGAACCGGCAGGTGCGCGCCCTCCTGCAGCAGTTCGACCGAGATGTTGTCGGGGCTGCGGACAAAGGCCATGTGCCCGTCGCGCGGCGGGCGGTTGATGGTCACGCCGGCATCCGCCAGCTTCTGGCACAGCTCATAGATATTGCCGACCCGATAGGCGAGATGGCCGAAATGGCGGCTGTCCGCCGGCAGGCCCGGATCGCCATCCCAGTTCCAGGTCAGTTCGACCGGGGTCTCGGGCTGGCCGGGCGGGGCCATGAACACCAGGGTGAAACGGCCCTTCTCGTTCTCGATCCGGCGGATTTCCTCAAGCCCGAGCAGGCGAAAGAACTTCATGCTGCGCTCAAGGTCAAGCACGCGCACCATGGTGTGCAGATAGCGGATTTGCATCGTCATTCCCCCCTGTAAGCCGCGGCGCGGCCCCAAAAGTGCTAATCACCCGCCGCGGTTTCGGCAAGCCGCCCAGCACCGGCAGGCGCATCAGCCGCGCATTCATCCGCTCGGCCACGGCAAAGCTGTCGTCCTGGTGCTGGCGCCGGCAGAAAAGCTCGCCGCTCCACAAGCCGCCGCAGCCCGTGGCCTTTACCGCATCGACCCATTCCTGCTTGTCCAGCACGCCCGCGCCGGCGGCCACGTCGCGCAGCGGCCGCTCGTTCGGGTGGCCGCCGGCATGGCGGCGCGAATCGCAGCCATGCACGCCATGGATCAGCGCCGGGTCGATGCGGTCCGGCCCGTCACCCGAGACATGGCAATACCGGAAATCCTCCACCATGCGCAGATTGGCCCACCCCGCCCGGTCGAGCAGTTCAAGCTGGTCAAAGACGCGGCTCTGCGGGCACCGGTCAGCGCCTCGAGGCAAAGCAGCAGCCCCTCGCCGGCCGCCATGTCGGAAAGCCGCGCCAGGCGGCACAGGTCCTCGGCATCGCGCACCAGACCGGGCTCATCGGCGCCGTGGTGTTCGATGTCCATGAGAAAAGGTCACGTCCGTCAAGGTGGTGTGGAATCTGAGGTGGCCGATCGGGATCATCGGTCACCCTCGATGGCCACCCCCGGTCTACACCGCCAACGCGGCACGAAATTCCACCACACTCTCGGACGCTAACTGAGAAAACCGATGCCGGGGATGGCGAACGGGCGCAGCCGCGCCCGCCCGCGGTTTACTGGGCAGCGTCGATGCAGGAGGGCGCGAAGGAGATTGCCGATTGTGTGATCGTGGGGGGTGGCTCGACCGGCTGCGTCATCGCCGCGCGCCTGTCCAAGGACGCGGCCTGCACCGTAGCCCTGCGCGAGGAGGGGCCGCGACCTGAGCCCCTGCATCCATATCCCCGGCGCCTGTTACAGGACCGTGCAGGGCCCGCTGCTGAAACACCTGCCCTGAGAACCCACCGAGGCCCAGATACGCGCCGAGCCGCCCTTGATGGTGCAGGCCAGCGTGCTGGGGGGCGGGTTCTCGGTCAATGCAGTGATCTATATCCGCGGCAACCCCGACGATTATGCCACCTGGGAGCGGATGGGCGCCACCGGCTGGGCTGCGGCGATGTGCTGCCGCATTTCCGCCAGGCCGAGGCCCATGCCGCGCTGCATCCGGCGGGCAGCAGCCGCGCCGGCACGGACGATCTGGCGGTGGTCGATCCGCAGCTGCGCGTGCACGGGGTCGAGGGGCTGCGCGTCGCCGATGCCTCGATCATGCCGACGCTGGTATCCGGCAATCCGAATGCGGTCTGCATCATGATCGGCGAAAGGCTGTCGGCGATGATGCGTGCCGGCTGAGCCGGCGTTCTGTGTCACCCCGTGCTGTCGGCCAGGGCGCGGACGCGGGCGGCGGCTTTGGCAAGGCGCGACTCGGGCAGGCTGCCACCGGCCACAGCGGCCAGGATGCGGGCGCTGACCTGCGCCAGATCGTTGGCCGCCGACAGAAGCAGCAGGTCCGAGCCGGCCCGTAGCACCGCGACCGCCGCCCCGGGCACATCGCGCTGCGCACGCAGCGTGCCGGCGGCATCGAGGTCGTCGCTGACCACCAGGCCGGCAAACCCCAGATCATCGCGCAGCCGGGCGATGGTCGGCGCCGACAGCGACGAGGGCATCCCGACATCGAGACCCGGGACCAGCGCCGGGCCGGTCATCACCGCGCGCGCGCCGGCCTTGATCGCGGCGCGAAACGGGATCATGCCCGGCAGCAGTTCCACCGCGCCGCCGCTGACCGTGGCGACGCAGATCGCCGGATCGCCGTCCATGTCGTGATGGCCGGGGAAATGCTTGGCGGTGGCGACGACCCCCGCCGCCTCGACGCCGCGCACAAAGGCCGCGCCGATGCGCGCCACCTCGGCCGCGTCCGCGCCAAGGCCGCGCCCCTGCAGCCAGGGATTGTGCCCGGTCACAAGATCCAGCACGGGCGCGAGAAACATGGTCACGCCCATCGCCCGCGCGGCCTCGGCCTTGCGGCGGGCGGCGGGCGGCGGCCTCGATGTCGGCGGCGGGCATGCGATGCAGCTGCGGATTGTCGGGCAGCTTCGGCACCAGCCCGTGCAGGCGGCGGATGCCCGAGGGCTCCTGGTCCAGCGCGAACAGCGCCGGGCCGGCGCGGCGGGTGATCGCGGCGCCCAGATCGCGGATCATGCCGGCGGTCTCATTGCTGCAGCGCGCGACCGACATGCGGCGCGCGACATATTCGGCGCGGGTCTCGCCGATCAGGAAGCTGCGCCCGCCGCGGTCCAGAAAGCGGGCCAGCTTGTCGCTGAGCGTCAGGTCGTCGATGGCGGGAAACAGCACGGCATGGGCATCGGCCTCAAGGGTCATCTGTCGGTTCTTTCGGGGTTGCGGACGGATCGGATGGGACAAGACAGCCCGCGGCGCAGCGCGTGGCGAAAAGGCGCGCCGGGTTCCCGACCAGCTCCAGGCTGCTCAGCAGGGCGTGGGTGATCAGCGGTTCGAAGGCGTTACACTGCAATTCGCCCGCCGCACGGGCCGCCGGCCATGCCGCCGCCCTGCAACACATCGACGATGAAATGCGCGGCATGCTGGCCCGCGATGATCTCGGCGCAAGCCGCCGCGCTCACCCGGGCCCAGGCCTCGGGCAGCTGCCCAAGCCGCAGATTGGCCAGCGCCACCGCCTTCCTGGTCAGCGCCATGGCGCGGATCAGCCGCGCCAGCGCCCCGATCCTCAGGCCCGAGACCGGAAAGTTCTCCGCCGCGCGCAGCGTGTCGATGCCGTAAAGCGCGGCCATTCTCGGTTTCCAGACAGATGCGATGGCGCCGATACCCATGTTCGGTTGGTCGCTGCTGCAAGTCCAGAGCCATTGCGAGGCGAGGTCCCGGGCATCCTCGATGGTTGCGACGGAATACCGGTCGAGCCACACATGCCTGGCCATGCGGTTGCAACGCTGCATGCAGGCCTGTCTTGCTGCGCCGGGCCTGGATGGATGTGCTGGATGGTGATCTTCCTCTTCTCGGCCCTCATGATGCCAGGCTTGGCCCGCGTCATTCGATGATCCTGTCCGGGCTGCGAATGACCCGTTCCGCCGGCAAGGAAAAATCAATCTCGATATCCAACCCTTCCCGGTTGAGGTCAGCCGGAAGGTTCAGCAGCCGAAACCCGCGGCCATCGCCGAGACGATCTGCCATGAGCCGAAGGTCCGCGCAGCGAATTTCTTGGACCTGGCCAGCCTCGACGCATCCGGCGCCCCCAAAGCCTCAGCCATCTCATCCTTGCCGGCATCGCCGTGCTGAAGGCCGCGCTGGCAGGCCATGACGGCGTGGCGCCGCCGGCCCGAACATTTCGTGCCTTGCGCGCTTCCCCCTTTCCAAACCGCCGGCTTTCGCACATTGAACGAATAAGGCTGACCGGAGGGGATCATGTCGGAGGAACAGGATTATGCGGCGCTGGACCGCTTTGCCTCGCTGCCCGCGGCGGTGCTGGCCGTGCGCAGTCAGTTTGGCCCCGATACCGTGGCCTTCGAGGATATCGAGGGCAACACGCTGACGCTGGGCCAGTTCACCCTGGCCGGCGCGCTGCTGGAACGCGCCCTGCGCCGGCGCTTTGACAAGGGCGAGCGCGTGGGGGTGCTGCTGCCCTCGGCGCCAGGCTCGATCGCGGTGCTGCTGGGCTTCTGGCGCTCGGAGCGGGTGCCAGCGTTGATCAACCCCACGGTGGGGGCGGGGCCGATGCTGTCGGCGCTGCGCACCGCCGGCTGTCGCACCGTCGTCTCCAGCCGCGCCTTTGTCGAGAAGGGCAAGCTGGAACCGGTGATCGCGGCCATCGAGGGCGCCGGCCTGACCATGCTGTGGACCGAGGATCTGCGCGCGGGCTTTGGCCTGATCGACAAGGCGCTGGCCCTCGTGCAGTCCCGTCTCGCCCCCCGCGGCGTCGGGCGGGACACCGAGGCGGCGGTGCTGTTCACCTCGGGAACCGAGGGCGCGCCCAAAGGCGTGGTGCTGACGCATGGCAATCTGCTGGCCAATGTCGCGCAATTGCAGGCGCGGGCCAATGTCGGGCCGCATGACCGCGCGGTGTCGCCGCTGCCGCTGTTTCACAGCTTCGGGCTGACGGCGGGGATCGTGTTTCCGCTGCTATGCGGCATCCGCACCGGGCTGCATCCCTCGCCGCTGCATTACCGCATCATTCCCGAACTGGCCGGCCGCATGCAGGCAACGCTGCTGTTTGGCACCGACACCTTCCTGACCGCCTGGGCGCGCCGCGCCGGGGTCGAGCATTTCGGCACCCTGCGCGCCGTCATCGCCGGGGCCGAGCCGGTCAAGCCCGCCACCCGCGCCACCTGGGCCGGCTTCGGCGCCACGATCTATGAGGGTTACGGCGCGACCGAGACCGGGCCGGTCATGGCGCTGAACGTGCCCGAGGACCACCGCCCCGGCACCGTCGGCCGCCTGCTGCCGGGGATCGAGCACCGGCTGCAGGTCGTGCCGGGGGTCGAGGGGCACCGGCTGTCGGTGCGCGGGGGCAATGTCATGGCGGGCTATCTGCTGGCCGAGGCGCCGGGCCGGCTGGTTCCGCCCCCCGATGGCTGGTATGACACCGGCGACGTGGTGCGCTTTGCCGAAAGCGGCCATATGATCATCGTCGGCCGCGCCAAGCGCTTCGCCAAGGTCGGCGGCGAGATGGTCTCGCTGGCCGCCATCGAGGCGCTGGCGGCCGAGGTCTGGCCCGGCGAGACCTTGGGCGCGGTCGCGCTGCCCGATCCGCGCAAGGGCGAAAGGGTGGTGCTGGCCATCGCCAACCCGGCGGCGACGCTGGAGGCGCTGCGCCTGCACGCCCGCGACAAGGGCGTGGCCGAGATCCAGCTGCCCTCCGAGCTGCGGGTGCTGGCCGAGATCCCGGTCATGGCCTCGGGCAAGACCGACCTGCCCGCCTTGCAGCGCCAGCTGTCCGGGGAATGACCAGGCTGATCCGGCCGCCCGGTCCCATTTTCGCCTGGCTGGCTCTTTTGCTGCCGCACCCCGCATGAGGGCACCGGCGCCTGTCAGCCGGTCCCGCTGTCCTGCCCTTCGGCATGCCCGGTCAGGTATCGGGCATGCGTTCTCGACAGGGCACGCATCAATGAGCGGCAAGAAGGCCCTCCCGCTTGCGCAGCGGAAGAAACCTTCCGGGGATCGCCGCGGGACAAGCCGGTGCGTTTTGCGCCGCAAAGCCATCTGCCCCGGATGGCGCACAGCAGATTGCGCATGCCCGGACGAGCTTGTGCCTCTGGACCTTGATGACCGCCGGATCTGCCGGGATCCCCAGGGCAGGATCGCCGGTCTCGCGGCCGGGGGTCCTGCGGTCCTCTTCAGGCCGGGCAGAGATCGGCGCCCTGGCGCAGCCCGCGCTCCGAGACCAGCCGCCCCGCCGACAGCACGCGCAGGTCGGCCGCCCCGCCCGCGACCAGCGTCGCCACGTCATGGCTGCGCGCGATCACCAGATCGGCGCGCTTGCCAACGGCAAGACCGTGGTCCTGCAGCCCCATCAGCCCGGCCGGGATCTCGGTGATCATCCGATAGACCAGCGGCAGCTCGTCGCCCTTCAGATGGCCCGCAAGCAGCGTCCAGCGCGCAATCTCCAGCATGTCGCCCGAGCCGGTGGGCACGAAGGGGTCCTCGATATTGTCCGAGGCCGTGGCCAGTTTCGCGCCGCCGCGGATCAGCTCGGCCACCCGCGTCAGCCCGCGCGGCGGCAGGATCCGGGCGTCGCGGCCCTGCAGGTAAAGATTCGCCGCCGGCAGCGTGACCAGACCGATGTCGAGCGCCAGGATCTCGTCCATGATCTCCTGGAAATTGGGGTGGTGCATGGCGCTAAGCACCGAGACATGGCTCAGCACCGTGCGGCCCTGCATGCCGAAGCGGCGCACGCGCTTGAACACGCTTGAGAAATGCGTGCGCCCGGCGTCCAGATGCTCGTCCATGTGCAGGTCGACCGGCAACCCGCGTTCGGCGGCGGTGGCAAAGATGATGTCGAGGTAACGCTCGGGGTCCTCGGCCACGGCGATGGTGCCGCCCAGCACATCGGCCATCTGGGCCGCGCGCCCGATATTGGCCTCAAGCCAGTCGTAATCCTGGCCCGGATGCGGGATCATGAAGCCCACAAGCTGCAACTGCACGCGGTCGGCCCAGTCGGCGCGCAGCTGCGCGAGCGCCTCGATGCCGTTGAAGCCGGCGTCCTTGTCCACGTTTACATGGCTGCGGATGGCGGTGGTGCCATGCCCAAGGCAGAGCGCAAGGGTCTTGCTGGCGCGGTTCAGCACATCCTCGGGCGGGGCGGTGCGGGCGTATCGGGCAAAGGCCTCGCGCGCGCCCTGCAGCGTGCCCGAGGGATTGGGGGTAAAGCGCAGCACCCCGGTCTTGTCGAGATGCTGGTGCATGTCGACAAAGCCCGCAGAGACGAGGCATCCCTTGGCCTCGATCACCTCGGCGCCCTCGGGGGCGGTCAGTTTCGTGCCGATCGCGGTGATGCGGCCATCGGCGGCGATCACGATGTCGGCGGCTTCGCTGCGCTCGCCCTTGACGACATGGCCGCCCCGGATCAGCCGGGGACGCGGGCTGGAGGCGCGATGCATCTGGTTCATGGTCTGCTCTCGTTCTGACGGTTGCTTGGGGTCGGCCCCGGGACCCGCGGGGCCCCGGGACGGGTTCGCTCACTCGGCGGGGACGATGCCCGGCTTGCCGGCGCCGGGCAGATGCGGGTCATGGTCCGCAACCTCGCCGACGCCGTTCAGCAGCAGGTTCAGCAGCACCGAGACCACGCAGGCGACGACGACGCTGCTGTGCAGGATCGACTGCGACCAGGCGGGCAGTTGCGCAAACAGTTCCGGCACCAAGACCGGGATCAGCGCGATGCCCAGGGTCAACGCCACGATCAGCATGTTGTATTGGTTGCCGGCGTAATCGACCTTCGACAGCGCCTGGATGCCGGCCGCCGCCACGATGCCGAACATGGCAATGGCCGCACCCCCCAAGGCTGGCGCCGGCACTGCCGCCAGAAGCGCACCGAACTTGGGCAGAAAGGCCATGACGCAGAGCATGACCCCACACAGCGCCACCACCCAGCGGCTGCGCACGCCGGACAGGATCACCAGACCCACGTTCTCCATATGGGCGATGACCGGGAAACCGGCGAAGGGACCGGCCAGAATGCTGGCCAGACCATTGGCGCGGATGCCGTCGGCGACCATCTCGGGGGTGGCTTCCTTCTCGACGATGTCGCTGATCGAGATGAACAGGCCCATCGACTCGACTGTCTGCACCAGCATGACGATGGCGATGGTGATGAAGGGCAAGAGCGCGAATGTCGGCAGGCCGAACTGGAAGGGCGTTGGCGCGATCACCCAAGGGGCGGCGCGCACCGCATCCAGACTGCCCATGCCAAGTGCGGCCGCGACCACGCCGCCGACCGCCAGCCCGCCCAGCACCGCAAGGTTGCGCACCAGGGGCGAACCCATGCGGTTCATCGCCAGAATGACGACCAGCACCAAGAGCGCCACGCCCAGGAACATCGGATTGCCGAAATCGTCGGCGCCATGACCGCCGCCGGCCCATTGATAGGCCTCGGGCAGCAGTTGCAGACCGATCGCGGTGACGACGCAGCCGGTGACCACCGGCGGAAAGAACCGCCGCAGCGTGCCGGCCAAAGGCGCGATCAGCATGATGAACACCCCGCCAAGGATCACCGCGCCGCAGATGCCGGCGATGCCGACGCCCGGCATGGTGCCGATGGCGATGATCGCCGAGACACTGCTGAAAGCCACGCCGTTCATGATCGGCAGGCGCACGCCGAAGCGCCAGAAACCCACCGTCTGCAAAAGCGTCGCAATGCCGGAACAGAAAAAGGTCGCGCTGATCAGCACGACCGTCTCGCGTTGGGAAAAACCCAGCGCATTGGCGATGATCAGCGGCACCGCCACCGATCCCACATAGGAGACCGCCAGATGCTGCAGCGCAAGCGCCGTGATCTTGCGGGCCGGCAGGATCTCATCCACCGGATGAACCGTCTTCGTCATTATCCCCCCTCGGGTTTTTGGGGTCCGGCCCAAGGGCCGGACGGCCAGGCGGCGCGCCCTTCCTCCCCAAGGGGGTGCCGCCTGCTACTGTGCGCCTGACATCAGGTCAGGCGGCAAGGCATTCGGCCAGCCGCGACTGCAGCGCAGCCCGGTCCAGATGACGGCCGATGAAGATCATCTTGTTGCTGCGTTCCTCGCTGTCCCAGGGATGGTTCGGGCGGAACTCGATCTGGTCATGCACGCCGTGCAGCACATAGCAATAGTCGTCCCCCTTGATCGAGAAGATGCCCTTCATCCGGAACAGGTCGCTCATGTCCTGCGCCTTCATCTCGGCCACCCATGCCGCGATGGCGGCGGGGTCCATATGGCCGGGCAGCTCGATGCCGACCGAGCCGACCGAGGCGTCATGCTCATGCGCGCCGTCCTTGGACCAGGCGTCGTGATGGTGGTGGTGGTCAACCTCCACATCCACGATATCCGCGGCCATCAGCCGGTTGCGGTCAAAGGCCGCGAGGCCAAGGATGCGCTTCAGGTCGATCTGGGCATAGCTCGAGCGCACCAGATCGGCGGTCTCGTTGAGTTTCTTCACCCGGCTCTCGACCTCGACGATCAGCGCCTCATCGGCCAGATCGACCTTGTTCAGCACGATGCGGTCGGCGCAGACGATCTGATCGACGGCCTGATTGTCCAGCGCATCGACCTTGGCATCGTCGAGATGCTGGAGGATGTGCTTGACGTCGACCAGCGCGATCACGCCATCGAGGTTCGTCTCCTCGCGGATCGGATCATCGAGGAAGAAGGTCTGCGCCACCGGATAGGGATCGGCAAGGCCGCTGGTTTCGATCAGGATATGGTCCAGCCGGTCGGGACGGGCCAGAAGCTGACGGATCACGCGCAGAAGGTCGTCGCGCGCCTCGGCCACGCAGCAGACGCAGCCATTGGTCATCTCGTAGATTTCTTCCGTGCTGCCGATCACCAGATCGCCGTCGATGCCGATCTCGCCGAACTCATTCTCGATCACGGCGATCTTCATGCCGTGGTTTTCCTTGAGGATATAGTTCAAGAGCGTGGTCTTGCCCGAGCCGAGAAAGCCCGTGAGCACGGTGACCGGGATCTTGTCCTTGACGGTCTTTTGCATGGTGTAGTCCTCCCAAGTAGTAACTTATGGCGCCTTGACCCAGCGCCTGACGCAGCCCGCATCGAGGTCAAACATGTCCAGCACCCGCCCCAGCGTGTGATCGACCATGTCCTCAAGACTTTCGGGCTTGGCGTAAAAGGCCGGAACCGGCGGGCTGACGATGGCGCCCATCTGGGTCACGGTCAGCATGTTTTGCAGATGCGTCTGCGTCAGTGGCGCCTCGCGCGCCAGCAAGACCAGACGGCGGCGTTCCTTCAGCGTCACCTCGGCGGCGCGGCTGATCAGCCCCGAGGTCACGCCCGAGGCGATCTCGGCCAGCGTCTTCATCGAACAGGGCGCGATGATCATGCCCATGGTCTTGAACGAGCCGCTGGAAATCGAGGCCGCCACATCGTCGGAACGATAAAGAAAGTCCGAGCGCGCCTCGATGTCCGAGAGCTTGTAGTCGGTTTCATAGGCCATGGTCAGTAGCCCGGCGCGGCTGACGATGACATGGGTCTCGATGTCCAGCTCGCGCAGGATTTCCAGCAGCCGCAGCCCGTAGATAAAGCCCGAGGCCCCCGAGATGCCCACCGCCATCCGGCGGCGGGTCTCGCCACGCGGGATGGCGGGGGCGTTCATGCCCCTGCCCCGGCCAGAATGCCCTGGGCGCGGGTCTTGGCCTCGGCACTCAGCACCGCCTTGACCCCGTGGAAATTGTCGCCCCGCGTCGCGTCCAGCGCCAGCCGCGAGGTGGTGCCGTCGGCGCTCGAGGACGGGTCCAGCGGGCTTCCGGGCAGACCGTCGATGGTGAACATGTCGCGGTGCGGCTGGAAATGCGTGGCCATCGCCCACATCACCTGGCTGTCCTGCGTCACGTCGATGTCCTCATCGACCGCGATCACGGTCTTCAGATAGGGGTCCCAGCCCAGCAGACCCAGCATGACCTGACGCGCCTCGCCCGGGCGGTTCTGCTTCAGCGCCACATAGGCGTGGAAATGCGTGCCCGAGGTCGGGTAATGCAGCTGCGTGACAGACGGAAAGCGCGCTTTCAGCTTTTCATACATCTCGGCCTCGCGCGGCAGGCGGGCAAGGTTCAGATGCTCGGCGGTGGCGCCGCCCACGACATCGACCAGGACCGGCGCGGATTTGCGCATGATCGCGGTGACATGGAACAGCGTGTTGGTCGAGCGGTCGGAACTGTAGCCCGAGAACTCGCCGAACGGCCCCTCGGACACATGCGCCTCGGGGTCGAGATGGCCTTCCAGCACAAACTCGGCCGCCGCCGGGACGCCGATGCCATGCTGCGGCGTGCGCACCAGTTGCAAGGGCTCCTGCATCAGCGCGCCGGCAATGGAACGCTCATCGACACCGTAGGCGACGCGGGCCGATCCGGCCAGCATGAACAGCGGATGCGCGCCGATGACCATGGCGACGGGCAGCGGACGGCCGGCCTCGCGCGCGGTCTGATACATGCGCCACAGATGGCCGCGCGAATGCAGGCTGGTGGCGATGGCGTCCTTGGCGTGGCGCATCGAGCGGTGATAGCTGAGGTTCGCCACCCCGGTCACCGGGTCCTGCGCCACGATGATCGCATTGGTGATATAGGGGCCGCGGTCGGAGTCGAAATGCCGGATCATCGGCAGGTCGTCCAGATCGACGGCCGCGCCCTCGGTGAGGACCTCGCAGACCGGGCCGGTTTCCACATAGATCGGCTCGATGGGCGCATTGGCGCGGCGCTGGTATTCGGCATGCAGCCCGGCGACATCGGTGCCGAAGATGCGCGCGATCCGCTCACGCGAGGCGAAAACGTTGGTATAGATCGGATAATTGCTGCCCGGAACCTGATCGCAGACCAGCATCGGGCTGCGGTTCTTCGCCGCCAGCCCCTCGACCAGCGCGGTCACATCCTGCCCACAGCCCAGCGGGTTCTGGACGTGCAGCACGTCCTCGGGGTGGCGTTTGCGATAGTCGCGGGCAAAGCTCTGGAAGTCCTGGTTTTGGCGCATGTTCTTTCCCGAAGGGGCTTGGGGGGATGGGTGCGGGACGCCTAGGCCCCGCACCCCCGACCTCAGACGTAAGTCGCCTTGAGGCGCTTCTCGGCTTCGGCCACGTCCTTGGGAGGCTTGGTGGGCTCGATGCCGATCAGACGGGCAATATTGTTGCCGAGATAGTCTTCCAGGATGTCCTCGCTGAGGTTCATCCCCTGCGGCTCGGGCGAGCACAGCACTTCCAGTTCGCGCAGCCACATGCCGGGGTTGTTCGGCGGCGAATCGGTGCCGAAGACGATCTTGTGCGGCGGCAGCTGCTTGGCGAATTCGACGATCCGCGACTGGAAGCACCAGCCCGACTCGACGTAGACGTTGGGCGTGTCCATCGCCATCCAGAAGGCCTCGAAGGAATAGTTCCCGCCGGTCTGGATGCCGAAATGGCCGATGATGAAGTTGACCATCGGGAATTCGCGGATGATCGGATAGAACTGCGTCGGGATCGAGTAAGGCCCGTCGCCGGTGTGGATCAGCACGACGATATTGTATTTGGCGCACATGCGCATCGCCGGGCGCAGCCATTCCAGCGCACGGTCCGGACGGTAGCCGTGCATGTTGGAATGCAGCTTCAGCATCTTGAAGCCATATTCCTTGACGTGGAATTCCAGCTCCAGCGCGCCTTCTTCCGGGCCCCAGCGCGGGTTGAAGTTGAAGTTGCCGATGAAACGGTCGGGGTATTTCTGGCACAGGCCCGCGACATAGGCCATGTAGTCGCGGATGCCCTCGCGGCCGCGGCGGTTGCCGTCGCGATAGCCGGTGTTGCCGGGCGGCGGCTGGATGAAGCCCATGTCGATCCGGCGCGGCTTGCCGTTGATCATGTAGGGGCCGTCCATCAGCTTCAGCATGCGCTCGCCGGTGAAGGGCTCGCCGGTGTGGCGCCATGCCTCATCCACCAGGTTGGTGGGATGCAGGTGGGTGTCGATGATCATCTATGTTCTCCGAGGGCTCAGACGAGGGTCGCCAGGTAGTGCTTGTTCTCGATGCCGTGGCGGTCGAGTTCGGCGACGGCGTCCTCGTAGGTGGCCGGATGCGGGGTCGGGTTCAGGCCGATCATGCGCGCGAGGTTGTTGCCGAGGTAATCCTCCAGCACTTCCTCGCTGAGGTTCATGCCCTGCGGCGGCTCATGGCACAGCACCTCGAGCAGGTTCAGCCACATGCCCGGCTCATTGGGCGGCGTGTCGGAGCCGTAAAGGATCTTGTGCGTCGGCAGTTCCTTGGCGAATTCGACGATGCGCGACTGCAGGCACCAGGCGCTTTCGCAATAGACGTTGGGCAGTTCCATCGCCCACTGGAAGGGCTCGAAGCAATAGACGCCGCCGGTCTGCACGCCGAAATGCGCCATGATGAAGTCGATCTGCGGATATTCCTTGATGAAGGGGATCCATTCCGACGGGATCGAATAGGGGCCGTCGCCGGTGTGGACCTTGACCAGCACGCCCAGTTCCGCGCATTTGTCCAGCGCCGGACGCAGCCAGTCCTTGGCGCGGTCGGGGCGGTAGGCATGCATGTTCGCCTGGAACTGCACCATCTTGAAGCCATGTTCCTTGACATAGCGCTCGATGGCCTCGACGCCGTTCTGCACCCCGCAGCGCGGGTTGTAGACAAAGCAGCCGATGAAGCGGTCAGGGTATTTCTGCACCATCTTCAGAGTATAGGCCATGTACTGGTCGATCGACTCGCGGCCCGAAAGCTCGCCGTCGGTCCAGGTGTAGATGGTGTTGCCCTGCGGCGGCTGGATGAAGGCCTTGTCGATCCGGCGCGGCTTGCCGTTGATCATGTAGGGGCCGTTCATCATCTGGATCAGGCGCTCGCCGCTGAACGGCTCGCCGTCGTGCTGCCAAGCCAGATCGACCACATCGGTCGGGTAGCAGCTGGTATCAATGATCATCCTGGTCTCCTTCTGCTCGGCCCTGAGCGGGCCGATGGCCGAGAAAACCCCTGCGTCCCCCTGTGGCATCCGCCTTGCGGCATCTGCGCCGAACGTCCGCTGGACGCTCCTTCCCGACGGCAGCGATTTCCCTCGGACGGACATTGGCACGCGATCGGCAAGACGTATAATATCGCTTTCATGAGGTGGTGAGAGGTTTTCGATATGGACTATGCCGAAACGCGGCAGTTCAACCTGCGGACGCTGCGCTATTTCATCGTACTGGCCGAAGAGCTGCATTTCGGCCGCGCCGCCGCGCGGCTGAACATGTCGCAGCCGCCGCTGAGCCAGCAGATCCGACAGCTCGAAGAGCAGCTGGGCGCCGATCTGTTCCGCCGCAGCCATCACGGCGTGACCCTGACCCCGGCGGGCCTGGCCTTTCGCGAACAGGTGCCGCTGGTCTTCGAACAGCTGGAACGCGCGGTCAGCACCGCGCGGCTGACGGCGCGCGGCCAGATCGGCCGGCTTGAGATCGGGGTGATCAGCTCGTCGCTGGTGGGCGTGGTGCCGGCGGCGCTCGAAGCGTTCCGCATCCGCCATCCCGATGTCGAATGGCAATTGCACGAGCTGACGCCGCAGCGCCAGATCGAAGCGCTGCTGGAACGGCGGCTCGACATCTGCCTGTTCCGCCTGCCCTCGGAACACGAGGGCCTGTGCCGCGAGGTGATCATGCAGGAGGATCTGATGGTGGCGCTGCCCAGCGACCATGCGCTGGCGCGCCGCCCGGCGCTGCGGCTGGCGGACCTGCACGACCAGCCCTTTGTCATGTTCGGGCTCAACCAGTCGCGATTCGCCGATTTCCTTTACCAGTGCTGCGTGCAGGCCGGATTCACGCCGCAGATCCGCCAGCAGGTGGTCGAGGTGCAGTCGCTGCTCAGCCTGGTCGGCGCCAATATGGGCGTGGCGCTGCTGCCGGCCAGCATGCAGCGCATGGCGCAACCGAACGTGGCCTTCCGCCGCATCCTGCCCGCGCCGCCACAGGTGCCGCTTTATGCCATCTACCGCGAGGGCGACCCCCTGCCGACGCTGGCGCATTTCCTGACCATCCTGCGGCGCCTGCGCCCGCAGCCGACCCCCGCCCCGTCAGGCCGGCTCTAGCCACAGCGGATCGCCCACGCCCTGCAGGATCATCGCCCGCAGCTGCTCGGCCGCAGGCGAAAGCGAGCGGTAGCGGTGCTGCAGCAGCGCCACCTCGCGGGTGATCTCGGGCTCGACCAGCGCGACCGAGCACACCCGCACCTCGGGTGCCAGCAGGCGCGAGTTCTCGGGCAACACCGAGACCCCCATCCCGGCCGAGATCATGCTGATCGCGGTCGAGGAAAACCGCACCTCATAGCTGGGACGGAAATGCGGCGCGACGCGGATCATCGTGCGCTCGACGATCTCGCGCAGCGGGTTTTCCGGGGCCAGCACGATCATGCGTTCGTCGGCGAGGTCGGCCCATCGGACGCGGGGCTTGCGGGCCAGGGGATGGTCGGCATGACAGGTCAGCATCAGGCGGTCGCGGCCCACCGGAGTCGAGGTGATCTCGGGGTCCTCATCGACCTGGGTGCCGATGGCGATATCCACCTCGTCGCGCTTCAGCGCCGGGCGGATGCGTTCCTCGGGCATGTCGCGCAGCTGCACGGTGACGCCGGGATGGCGGCGCAGGAATTCAGCCAGCAGCGGCGGTACCGTGGTCGCGGCCAGCACGATGGCGGCGGCGATGGTCACCTTGCCGCTTTTCAGCGTGGCGCTGTCGCGCACGCTGCGCGCGGCCTGGTCCAGATCCTCGATCACCTTGCGGGCGCGCGGCAGGAACTCTTGCCCGATGCCGGAAAGGCTGACCATGCGCGTGTGGCGGTCGAACAGGCGCACGCCCATCTCGGTCTCAAGCTCGCGGATCAGGATGCTGACCGCCGATTGCGTCAGGCCAAGGCTGTTGGCCGCCAGATTGAAGCGGCCAAGATCGGCCACCGCCAGAAAGGCGCGCAGCTGCCGGATGGTGATGTTCATGTTGCCATGTCCCGGCAATCCTGCCCCGTGCAATCGTTCCGCCCCCGTGTTCAGCAGGATGCCCCGGCCAGGGCATGGCTGGCAACCGTCCCGGCATGGTCGGGTTCGGGTTTCTTGCCGGCCATCAGCAGGCCCACTTCCTCGAGGCGGCTGCGATCGGGCGGCACCTCGCCCATGATCTCGCCATGGCACATGACAAGGATGCGGTCGCAGACCGCGAACAGCTCCTCGAGCTCGGTCGAGATCAAGAGGATCGCCCGGCCGGCGTCGCGCTGGCGCAGCATTTCCTGCAGGATGAATTCGATGGCACCGATGTCGATGCCACGCGTCAGCTGGCTGACCAGGATGAAATCCGGGTCGCGCGCCAGTTCGCGCGCCACCACCAGCTTTTGCTGGTTGCCGCCGGACAGATTGCCGATTCTTTCGTTTTCATCCGGGGTCTTGACCCGAAAGCGGCGGATCAGCTCGCGGGTGAATTCGGCGATCTGGCGGCGCTGCAGCAGCCCGCGCCGGGCAAAGGGCGCCCGGTCATGGCAATGCAGGATGGCGTTTTCCGCCAGAGTCAGCGGCAGCAGAATGCCCATCTTGTGCCGGTCCTCGGGGACATGGGCGAATGACAGCGCATTGACCTCGGCCGGACTGAGGCCGGTGATGTCGCGCCCCTTCAGCGAAATGCGCCCGCTGTCGGCGCTCAGCAGCCCGGCGAGCGCCAGCGCCAGTTCCGTCTGGCCATTGCCGGAGACCCCGGCGATGCCGACGATCTCGCCCCGGTGCACGCTGAGGTCGATGTCCTTCAGCGCCGGCAGGCCCAGATCGTTGCGGGCATTGAGCCCCTCGACCCGCAGCACCGCCTCGCCGGGCTGCGCGGGCGCGCGCGGCAGTTCCATCAGCACGTCGCGCCCGACCATCAGCCGCGCCAGTTCGCGCGGGTTCGTGTCCTGCACCCGCGTCGTATGCACGACATGGCAATCGCGCATGACGCTGATCCGGTCCGAGACCCGCATCACCTCGTCAAGCTTGTGCGAAATGAAGATGATGGTCTTGCCGTCCGCAACCAGATCGCGCATCAGGACCAGCAGCCGGTCGGTTTCCTGCGGGGTCAGCACCGCGGTCGGCTCGTCCAGCACCAGCAGGTCGCAGCCGTGGAACAGCACCTTCAGGATCTCGACCCGCTGCTGCTCACCGACCGACAGATCCTCGATCACCGCATCCGGGCGCACGTCCAGGCCGTAGCGGTCGCTGAGCTCGCAGATGCGCGCCTCTAGCGCGCCCATGTCGCGGATCAGCCGCAGGGGCGTGCCCTGCCCAAGGATGTAATTCTCGGCCACGGTCAGGTTCGGCACCAGCATGAAATGCTGATGCACCATGCCGATGCGGTGCTGGATCGCCTCGCGTGGCGAGGTCAGATTGAGCGCCGCGCCCTTGTAGATGATCTCGCCGCTGTTCGGGCGCAGGATGCCGCAGAGCATGCTCATCAGCACGCTTTTACCCGCACCGTTCTCGCCCAGCAGCGAATGGATCTCGCCCTCATCGACCTCCAGGGTGACGCCGCGGCTGACCACCAGATCGCCAAAGGACTTGTGGATGTCCTTCATCAGCAGGATGGGTTGCGTCATCGCCTCACCTCTCGCCATAGGGCACGCCCAGCTTGCGCGGAGCGACGTTCTTGCCACGCACCAGAACCAGCGCCAGGATCGTCATCACATAGGGCAGCACCTGCAGCGCCTGATAGGGAATGTTCAGCATCGGCTGCGCCTGCAACTGCAGCTGCAGCGCGTAAAACACCCCAAACAGCAGCGAGACGAAAAACGCCCCCAGCGGCGACCAGCGCGCGAACACCACCACCGCGAGCGCGATGAAGCCCCGCCCCGAGGTCATGCCCTCGACGAACTGATTGGAATGGCCGAGCGTCAGGAAGGCCCCGCCCAGGCCGGCCAGCGCCGAACCGATCACCACCGCGCCATAGCGATAGGCGGCGACCGAACGCCCGGCGACATCGACCGCCTTCGGGTGATCGCCGACCGCCCGCAGGGTCAGGCCGAAACTGGTCCGATAGAGCAGCACCGCCGCCAGCACCGCCACCGGGATGGTCGAATAAACGATCAGGTTCTGGCGAAACAGCGCCTCGCCCAGATAGGGAATGTCGCTGAGGAAGGGGATATGCACCGGCTGGGCAATATCCACCCCCTTCCCGGTCGAGACGTAATAGGTGCGGAACAGAAAGCCCGTGAGCCCCAGTCCCAGCATGTTGATGGCCGCGCCGACAACGATCTGATCGGCCTTCACGGTGATGGTGAAGAAGCCAAAGATCAGGCCAAAGACGATGCCCGCCATGATCCCCGCCGCCAGCCCCAGATGCAGGCTGCCACTGGCAAAGGTGGCCGCAAAGCCGCAGAAGGCGCCGGCGGCCATGGTGCCCTCGATGCCGATGTTCAGGACGCCTGCGCGCTCCGAGATCACCTCGCCGACCGAGGCGAAGATCAAGGGCGTCGCCAGCCGCCATGCCGCCCCGATCAGGGTGGCGAAAAAGCCCAGCGTGATTGCGTGTTCCATGGCTTCCCCCTTACCGGCCTCGCCGCAGTTTCAGGACGGCGAAGGACACCACCGAGAGGATGACCACGCCCTGGATGACCGAGACCAGCACCTGCGGCACCTGCGAGGTGATCTGCATCAGCTCCGACCCCGAGCGCAGCACCGCGAACAGCACCCCCGACGCCACCGCACCCAAGGGGTTGTTGACCGCCAAGAGCGCCACCGCGATCGCCTCGAACCCGTAGCCGGGCGAAATGTTCTGATAAAGCCGATGCGTCACGCCCGCGATCTCGAATGCCCCGGCCAGACCCGCCATCGCCCCGCTGATGCACATGGCGATCAGCATCTTGCGCCCCGCGCTCATGCCCGCATAGCGCGCGGCATGGGGGTTGATGCCCACGACCCGCAGTGCATAGCCCGAGCTCGAGCGGTACAGATAGACATAGAGCACCACCGCCAGCACCAAGGCCACCGCCAGACCGATATGCAGCCGGGTGCCGGGGATCAGGTCGGGGATATAGGCGTCACGAAACAGCCGCGCCGATTGCGGATAGGCGGCCTTTGCGTCCCTCATCGGCCCGGTGACCAGCCAGCTGGTGCCAATGAGCGCGATATAGTTCAGCATGATCGTGGTCACGATCTCGCTCGCGCCGAAACGAACCTTCAGCCAGCCCGCGATCCCCGACCACAGGAAGCCGCCAAGCGCGCCGGCCAGCATGACCAGCGGCACATAGACCCAGGCGTTCAGACCGGAGAAACTGGTGCCGACCAGCGTCGCCAGCACGGCGCCGGCGTAGAACTGGCCCTCGGCGCCGATGTTCCACATATTGGCGCGGAAGGCCACGCACAGGCCCGCGCCGATCAGGATCAGCGGCACCGCCTTCAGCAGCACCTCGGACACCGAGCGCAGGTCCGAGAACACCCCGAAGACCATCACGCTGATCACGTCCCAGCCGTTGAAGCCGTTGACCGCCAGCAGCAACCCGCCCACGCCCAGGGCAACGGCCACGGCGGCAATGGGCATGAGCGCGGCCAGCGCCGCATCGGCCAGGGCGCGCGTGATGCGGCGCAGGGGGCCGGGACCGCAAAGCCCGCGCCCGTCATGTTCAATCTGCGTCATCTGTCAGGAACCCCTTGCAAGATGTTTCGCCGCGGCGGCCCCCCGCGCCGCGGCCGCCACGTCATTCCGGCATGGTGTTGATCTTGCCCGCAGCAATATCGGCGCTGATCGCGGCGATTTCCTTGCGGATGTCCTCGGGGACGCTGACCGCGGGATTGTCGTCGCGGAAATGGAAGCTGATCACCTTGGGATCCTTCAGGCCGAAGGCGACGTTGTCGGTCGGCGGGTTGCCGTCCTTGACCGCGCGCACCACCTCGACCACGCCCTGCGCGTAATCGGCGACGTAGAGGCCCAGGATGTTTTTCGGCGCCACTTCGGTGAAGTCGGTGTAGATGCTGAAGCTTTTCACCCCGTCACCCGATTCCGCGATGCCCTGATAGGCGCCCACGGTCGCGCCCGAGGCGTTCGGCACCACGAAATCGGCACCCTGCGCGATCATGCTCAGCGCCGATTCCTTGGCCGCGGCGGTATCGGTGAAATTACCGATATAGGCCTCGCTGACCTGGAAATCCGGGTTCACGCTTTTCGCGCCCGCCTTGAAGCCGGCGAAGGACTGCTGGATCGGCGGGATCTCCATGCCGCCGACCAGACCGGCCTTCTTGCCCATCTTGGCGGCGATCACGCCCATCAGATAGAAAGGCTGGCTGGTGTCGGTGTTCAGCCCGATCACATTGTCCTCAAAGATATCGCTCGAGGAAATCAGGAAGGTGGTGTCGGGAAAATCCGGTGCCACTTCCAGCGCCGCGTCCTGCAGTTCGAACCCGTGGCCCAGAATGACCTGATAGCCCTGGCTGGCGTAATCGCGGAAGGCTTTCTCGAACGAGGCCGGGTTCTGCGCCAGCTCGACATAGCTGATCTTGGCGCCCAGCTGCTCCTCGACGCCCTTCAGCGCGTTATAGCCGATGCGGTTCCAGCCCTCTTCGGACACCGAGCCGGGCACCAGGAGGCCCATCTTGAAATCCTCGGCCATGGCGCCCGCGGCACCCATGCCGAAAAGCCCGAGGGCCATGACGCTGGTCAGCGCGGCGCGCCGGAAAACTGGCAGGTTCATTGAGTGGATTCTCCCCGTGATCTGTTGTCGTTGGCCCGGTCGCGCATGGCCGGCAGGCGGCGGCTGCGCCCGGCGTGCCGGGCACATTCGCAAGTTGCATGTCCATGAAATCGCTGCGCGGGCGACCGGGACGATACCGTCACGGTCCCGGGCATGTCTGCGATGGCCGGGCGTCCCTGCCCTTTCGCCATCCCGGACCTGCGGCACCTGCCGCCACGTCCGCATCCATCCCCGGGCCATTCCAGTAGCACCGATGGTATGAAGGACTGCTTTGTTTCCGCAAATTCATTATTCTAATGAATTATTGCTGTATGTAAAATTATCCCGCGGTGACGTCATGCCGCCGGCAGTTCCGATGCACGCGCAGGGCGTGCATGCCCCCAGTGACGGCAAGGGCTTAGGCCGGCCGGGCCTCGGGAAAGCGCCAGGTCTCGGCCAGGCTGGCAATCTCGGCCGCCGCGGCCATGACCGGGCCGGCCAGCGCCAGCAGCTGCCCGCGGCTGGTGGCGGCGGTGGTCGTGGTCACCGAGATCGCCCCCAGCAGCCGCCCCGCGCGCGACAGGATCGGCGCGGCAAGGCAGGCGATGCCCGGCTCATGCTCCTCGTCGTCCAGCGCAAAGCCGCGGGCGCGAATCTGCGCCAGATCGGCGCGCAGCGCATCGGCCGTGACCAGCGTATGCGGCGTATGGCGGTGAAAGGACTGCAGCGCCAGCGCCTCGGCCAGGCGCTTCTCGGGCAGCCAGGCCAGCATCGCCTTGCCGACGCCGGTGCAATAGGCCGGCCCGACCCTGCCCGATTGCGAGAACATCTCGACCGGCTGGCGTGCATTGCGCTTGTCCACGTAAAGCACCGCGCCATTGTCGAGCTGCGCCAGGTGCACGGTCTGCCCCAGCGCATCGGCCAGCCGGTCCAGCACCCCCTGCGCCAGGGGCGCAAGGCTTGACTGCGCCCAGGCGGCATGGGCCAGCCGTACCAGCCGCATGCCCGGGGCGTAGGTCTGGCGTTCCGGGTCATGCGCCAGCAGGTCCTGGCGCGTCAGCACCTGCAGGAAACGATAAAGTGTCGCCTTGGGCAGGCCGGACTGCGGCAGGATCTCGGCAAAGCGCACGGGGCGGCCAAAGCCGGCCACCAGGTCCAGCACCGCCAGCGTCCGCCCGACCGTCCCATCCGCCGCCCGTTCCGTGTCGGCCAAATCCGCCCCCTTCCCGCACCATCCGGTTGACAGGCTAGGCGATTCGCCACATTGTTTCAACAAATGATCTATAGTTTCATTATTTGAAACTTCGTTGCCGGAAGAGGAGAGGGTTCTTGAGCGCAGCCATCGACTGGATCGCCGCCGACTGGGGCACGACGAACCTGCGACTCTGGGCCATGTCGGGGCGGCAGGTGCTGGCGCGGCGGGCGCTGGACCGCGGCATGGCCGGGCTTGCCCCCGACGATTTCCCGCGCGTGCTGGCCGAGGCCAGCGCCGGCTGGCCGGCGGTTCCGGTCATCGCCTGCGGCATGGTCGGTGCGCGCCAGGGCTGGGTCGAAGCGCCCTATGTCGCCACCCCCTGCGCCGCCACGCCCAGCCTGGTCGCTGTGCCCGGGGATCCGGGCGGGCGGCCGGTGCGGCTGGTCTGCGGCGTCAGCCAGGACCGGCCCGCCGATGTCATGCGCGGCGAGGAAACCCAGATTGCCGGCCTGCTGGCGCTTGATCCCGGCTTTGACGGCATCGCCTGCCTGCCGGGCACGCATACGAAATGGGCCCGCATCTCGGCCGGCGAGATCTGCGGCTTCAAGAGCCTGATGACCGGCGAGATCTTTGGCCTGCTTAGCCGGCAATCCGTGCTGCGCCACAGCGTGGACAGCGAAGACAGCGACGACGCGGCCTTTCTCGAGGCGGTTTCCGAGGCGATGACGCGGCCGGCGCATGCCTTCGGCACGCTGTTCCAGCTGCGCGCCGAATCGCTGTTGCAGGGCCTGCCGGCGGTCACGGCGCGGGCGCGGCTGTCCGGCACGCTGATCGGCTGGGAACTGGCCGCGGCCCGCCCCTGGTGGCTGGGCTCTGCCGTGACGCTGATCGGGGCGCCGGCGCTCTCGGCGCTTTATGCGCGCGCGCTTGCCGCCCAGGGCGTCGGACCCGCCACCCTGCCGGTCGAGACGGCGACGCTGGCCGGGCTCACCCGCGCGCATGAACAGTTCCTGAACACACAAGGACGCCAGGCATGACCCTTTCCCGCCCGCTGATCGCCATCCTGCGCGGTCTGACCCCGCCCGAGGCCGCCGGCATCGCGCAAGCGCTGATCGCCGCCGGCATCGAGCGCATCGAGGTGCCGATGAACTCGCCCGAGGCACTGGGCAGCATCGCGATCATGGCCCGCGATTTCGGCGCCCGGGCGCAGATCGGCGCCGGCACGGTGCTGAGCGAGGCGCAGGTGCATGCCGTCGCCGGCGCCGGCGGGCGCATGGTGATCTCGCCCAATTACGACCCCGGGGTGATCCGGGCGACGCGGACCCTTGGCATGGAAAGCTATCCCGGGGTGATGACCCCGACCGAGGCCTTTGCCGCGCTGGCCGCCGGGGCCACGGCGCTGAAGCTGTTCCCGGGCGAGCTGATCGGTCCGGCCGGGCTGCGCGCCATGCGCGCGGTGCTGCCCGCGGGCACCGGCTGCTGGGCGGTGGGCGGGGTCTCGGCCGAGAACATGGGTGACTGGCGCCGCGCGGGTGCGACCGGCTTTGGCATCGGCTCGGCACTGTATCGGCCCGGCGACAGTGCCGACACGGTCGCGGCGCGGGCCCGCGCCATGGTCGCGGCCTGGGACGCCAGCGCGCCGACGACCTAAAGCATTTCTGTTTTAACCTGCGACATATCCTGCGGCCTTGAGATAGTTCCAGCACTCGTCTGGGTCGAAGAG
>NZ_JBDHSP010000047.1:0-24095 GCF_039808215.1 Paracoccus sp. (in: a-proteobacteria) | reverse complement strand
CCAATGATCCCGAAAGCATGTTCGATCCCGTGCATCTGGAGAACCTTGACAAAGGCTTCCTCGGTCGTCATTTTCATCGGCTTTTCTCCCTAATTGCGTTCGTCGCGGTAGTGGTAGATCTTGTAGAGGCCCCATTGGCCCAGGCGCCGGAAGGGGGTCTTCCAACCCTCGTGCGGCAACTCGCCATTGAAGATCGGCAGGCTGGGGATGGCTTCGCCCGCCACGAGCTGCGCCATGCGCCGCCCGGCCTGGGCCGAATACATCACCCCATTGCCACCGTAGCCCAGCGAGTAATAGGCCCCCGGCAGGTCAGGCAGGCCGGTGATGCGCGGCATCATGTCATGACTGACATCGACCCAGCCCCACCAGCTGTAGTCCAGTTCGATCCCCCGCAGGGCGGGGAACTTGCGGTGCATGCCTTCCTTCAGCCCGTTCAGATGCGCCGGGTTGGCCGCATCCTTGCCGGTGATCGCCGCGCGCGAGCCGATCTGCAGCCGGTTGTCGGGCAGCAGACGATAGTAATGGCGCAGCGTGCGGGTATCGGTCAGCGGCGACAGGGTCTTGGCGCCGATGGCCTCAAGCTCGCCCGCGTTCAGCACGCGGGTAACGATGCTGTTCGACATGATCGGCATCAGCCGGTCCTTGAGCCGCGGATGCAGACCGCGCGGCGCATAGGCCGCCGTCGCCACCGCGACGCGTTTCGCGCGCACGGTGCCGCCCGGCGTGCGCAGGTGATGCACGCCGTTCTTGTATTCCCAAGCCTGCACCGGACTGTCCACATGCATCTTGGCGCCCAGTTCCCGGGCCACGCGGCACAGTTCAAAGGCGTATTTCGCCGCATGGACGCCGACGCCGTCGGCCTCCCACATGGCGCCCTGGGCCTCCATGTCGCGCACCACATTCGCATGCAGTTCCTCGCGCGTCATGGTACGGGCGTCATAGCCGAAAGTGTCGCGCAGCAGCTGCGCCTCGGCGGTCAGCTTGGGCATCAGCCGCGCCTTGTGGGCGATGTAGTAATGCCCGCCGTCCTGCGGATCGCATTTCAGGTCGTGATCCTTGATCAGGCCCCGGAACAGTTCGAACGCCTCGACGATCTCGGCATGCAGGCGCTTGGCGGTGTCGAGGCCATAGCGCTCGATCCATTCGCTGCGCTTGAGGCGCCCCGAACTGATCTGAGCCTGGCCGCCGTTCCTGGTCGAGCAGCCATAGGCCACGCCATTGGCCTCGAGGATATGCGCCTGGATGCCGTGATTCTTGGCCAGATGCAGCGCGCAGGACAGGCCGGTATAGCCCGAGCCGATCACCACCGCATCCACATCCATGTCGCCGGTCACCGGACCGTCGTCCTGGGGCGGCGGACCGGCGGTGCCGATCCAGTAGGTGGGCGCATAGTCGCTTTTCGGCCCCAGCGTCGCATCCGTCATCGGATCGTAGAACGGGTCGAAGGGAACCGAGCCCTTGCGTCTTTCTATCGTTTGCATGGCTGCCTCACTTTGCCGGGATGGCCGGACGCTGCTTGCGGATCGCCTGTTTCTCGACCAGCTTGCCGTCCTTGATGCGGAACAGGTCGACACCCTGGACCTCGATGCGGGTGCCGTCGGGATTGGTGGCGCGGAAGGTCCACTGGCTGACGCCGCGGGTGCCGTCCTCGGACAGGAAATGCGTGTGGTCGGCCCATTGCACGTCCGGCATCGCCGTCCACACGCCCTCGAATGCCTTGGCGATCGCGGCTTTGCCCTCGACGCGGTTGCCGTATTCGTTGTCGCCGGCGACAGTATAGAACACGCAGTCATCGGCGAAATGCGTCATCACCCCGGCGATGTCATGGCGGTTGAAGGCGTCGAAGGTGGCCTTGAGATCGTCAGCGGTCAGTTTGTGGGTCATGAAGTCACTCCTTGATCAATAGCCCATGATGCGGGGCAGCCACAGAGAGATCTGCGGGAAGATGGCGATGATGAAGATCGCCACGGTCGAGGCGACTGCGAAGGGCAGCGCGACCAGGCTGATGCGTTCGATCGTCTCGCCCGAGATGCCCGAGGCGATGAACAGATTCTCGCCCAGGGGCGGGGTCTGGAAGCCCACCGACAGCGTGCAGATCATCACGATGCCAAAGTGGATCGGGTCGATGCCGACCATATAGGCCACCGGCAGCATCACCGGCACCAGGATCATGATCGCGGCCAGGGTCTCCATGAACATGCCCACGATCAGCAGCATGCCGATGACCAGCGCCCAGATCGCATAGACGTTCGTCGTCAGGTCCAGGATGCCGCCGGCGATGATGCCCGGCACGTTGTTCTCGACCAGGACGCGGCCGAAGATGATCGCCGAAAACAGCACCAGCAGCACGCGGCCGGAAAGCCAGGTGGTGGCCTCGAGCGACTTCACGATCTCGTCCCAGCGCAGTTCGCGATAGATGAAGATGCCGACCAGCAGCGTGTAGAAGATGGCGACGATCGCGGCCTCGGTGGGCGTGAAGAAGCCCGAATAGATGCCGCCCAGGATCACGATCGGGGCCATCAGCGCCCAGAAGCCCTGATAGCAGGCGCACATGATCTTGCGAATCGACATCGGCTCGTTCGAGCCGTGATAGCCGCGGCGCTTGCAGCGGATATAGTTCATCAGCATCAGGCCGCCGGCCATGACCGCACCGGGCAGGAAGCCCGCGATGAACATCTTGGAGATCGAGACGGTCTGGAACTGGCCATGCGCCTCGATGGCTTCGGGCGCGGGCGCGATGCCCATGGCCGAGATGCCGAAGATGATCATCGGGATCGAGGGCGGGATGACGATGCCAAGACCGCCGGACGCGGCCGTGACCGAGGCGGCATAGTCGCGCCCGTAGCCGGCGCGCATCATGCCCGGGATCATCAGCATGCCCACGGCGGCGGTGGTCGCCGGGCCCGAGCCCGAGATCGCACCGAAGAACAGGCAGGCGACGATGGTCGCCGTCGACAGGCCGCCGGTAAAGGGGCCCGCCAGGCTTTCGGCCACGGTGATCAGGCGCCGCGACAGGCCCGCGGCCTCCATCAGCGCCCCCGCCAGGATGAATGAGGGCAGCGCCATCAGCGGGAAGGACCCGACCGAGGACCAGGCCATCTGCACCATCTTGATCGGGTTGTCGCCCAGATAGAACATGGCAGCCAGCGCCGCGACGCCCAGACCCACGGTGATCGGCGCACCCAGCACCAGCAGCAGGAAGAAGGTGCCGAACAGGACTTCTACAAGATATTCGTTCATTTCTTGTGGGTCTCCTCGTAGACGCGCTGCTCCTCGGCGGCGAGGTCGAGCATTTCCTCGACCTCGACCTTGTCGGGATCGCGCGGGTCTATGCCCTTGACGAGCTTGAGATAGTTGACCTGGATGATGCGGATGGTCATCAGCGTGAAGGCGATCGGCAGCACCATGTAGACATAGCGCATCTCCCAGCCCAGGGTCTGCAGCTTGACGAAGGGCTTGAGCTTGCTGATGAACAGTGTCGATTGCCAGATGAAGACCAGGTTGAAGCCGACCCAGAACAGGTCGCCAATGGCCTCGATCACGCGCGCGACGCGGCGCGGCATGGCGTTCAGGTGGAACGATACCCGGTTGTGCGCCGAGATGCGCGCCGCATAGGACGCGCCGAAATAGGCGAACCAGACGAAGAGAACGACCGAAAGTTCCTCGATCCAGCTGATCGAAAAGCCGAAGATCTGGCGTGCGACGATCTGAACGAACAGCAGCGTCACGAAGATGGCCAGTAGCGTGCGGCAGATGTAACTTTCGATCTTGTCAAGATGGGTCCAGACAGCGGACATCACGGCCCTCCAGTTAAGGGGCTGAAAATTGACAGTTAGATCGTTTCGACGACAGGGCGGATGCGCCGGTGCCGGCGCATCCGCGATGGCGTTCGTTACTTGACGGGTTCGCGGCCGACGGCCGCAAGGGCTGCGTTCAGCACTTCGACGCCACCGATCTGGTCATAGAACTTGGGCCAGACCTTGCTGGTGGACAGTTCGATGAATTCCTTTTCGTCATCGGCGGGGGCGATGATCTCCATGCCGCGGCTGACCAGCTCGGCCTTGACCTTGTCCTCCTCGGCGCGCAGGAACTCGCCCGAGAACTTGGTCGCGGCCGCACCGGCATCCAGCACCTGCTGCTGCTGCTCGGGGGTCAGGCTCTGGAAC
This sequence comes from Paracoccus sp. (in: a-proteobacteria), assembly GCF_039808215.1. Lineage (GTDB taxonomy): Bacteria > Pseudomonadota > Alphaproteobacteria > Rhodobacterales > Rhodobacteraceae > Paracoccus. The sequence goes on along the minus strand of NZ_JBDHSP010000047.1, from coordinate 19,929 downwards.
AGATCCTCGGAGATGATCAGCGGCTCAAGCGAGAAGATGTGGCGCAGGGTGGTGATATATTTCTGCACCTCGTAGAACTTCATCGCATAGATGGTCATGAACGGGTTGTCCTGGCCGTCCAGCACCTTTTGCTGCAGCGCGGCAAAGGTCTCGGTCCAGGCCATCGGCGTGGGGTTGATGCCCCAGGCCTGATAATTCGCGATCATGATCTCGTTCTTGGGCACGCGGATGACCAGGCCCTGCAGGTCGGCCACGGTCGAGACCGGCCGCTTCGAGTTGCTCAGCACGCGAAAGCCCGAATAGGCCCAGCCGATGATGCGCACATTCGCATCCTCGATGGTCTGCTCGACCATCTTCTTGCCGACATCGCCCTGGGTCAGCTTCTCGGCGTCATCGACGCTGAGAATCACATAGGGCAGCGTCAGCGTGCCGACGGTGGGCGAGAAGGGCGTGATGTTGTTGATCGCCAGGATCGAGAAATCCAGCGTGCCCATCGCGGCCGCACCCACGGTATCCTGTTCGTCGCCAAGCTGGCCGTTCAGGAACAGCTTGCCCGACATGGCACCGCCGGACTTCTCCTCAAGTGCGGCGATGAATGCCTTGCCGAGCGCCTCTTGCGTGCCGCCGGCGCCGTCGCCCACCGCGATTCGGTATTCGACGGCCGATGCCGACATCGCGGCAACGCCCAGACCCAGCGCCAGGGCCGTACCCGTCAGGATGCGGGACATGAATGACATTGACTTCCTCCCTTTGCATGTGTCGCCTTGTTCGCAATCACATCTGCGACAATTTGTTGCAGATGACGCGACGGAAGAATATGACCAGATAAAGGCAACTGTAGGTCCAGATGGGCGATCTGATCCCGATCGAGATGTTTTTCCGGCGCGACAAGGACGCCGGGACGCTGCAGGCGCGGCTGGCCGCCGCCGTGGTGCGCGCCATCCTCGAGACGCGGGCGCAGCCGGGCACGCGGCTGCCGTCCTCGCGCGGGCTGGCGGGGTCGCTCGGCATCTCGCGCATGACGGTGACGCTGGTCTATCAGGAACTGATCAGCCAGGGCTATCTCGAGACGCGGGCGCGTTCGGGCATCATGGTGGCCGAGACCGTGCCGCACCGGCGCGTGCGGGTCGAACGCGATCCGAAGGCGCCGGGCGCGCTGGACTGGAGCCGCTGGCTGGCGGCGGCGCCGCCGCGGCAGCGGGTGATCCGCAAGCCGGCGGACTGGCGCGACTACCGCTATCCTTTCATCTATGGCCAGTGCGATCCCGACATCTTCGACCACAACGCCTGGCGCGACTGCGCGCGCCGCGCCTGGGGCACGCGCGATTTCGCGGAACTGGCCTCGGATTTCTACGGCGCCGACGACCCGATGCTGATCAATTACATCTGCGCGAATTCCTTGCCGCGGCGCGGCATCCACGCCGAGCCGGACGAGGTGCTGGTGACGCTGGGGGCGCAGAACGCGCTGTTTCTTGCCGTCGAACTGCTGGCGCGGGTCGATCGGCTGGCAGTGACCGAGGACCCCGGCTATCCCGATTTTGCCGAGACGCTGCGCCGCGCCAACAGCCCCACCGCCTTCCTGCCGGTCGATGCGGGCGGCCTCGACCCGCGGCTGCTGCCCGGCGGGACGCGGCTGGTGATCGTCACCCCCAGCCACAACATCCCCACCGGCGCCACCATGCCGCTGTCGCGCCGGCGCGAATTGCTGGCCCGCGCCGCCGCCCAGGATTTCCTGATCGTCGAGGACGATTATGATTTCGAGATGTCCTATCTGGCGCCCCCGGAGCCGGCGCTGAAATCGCTCGACCAGAGCGGGCGCGTCATCTATGTCGGCAGCTTTTCCAAGTCGCTGTTTCCGGGGCTGCGCATCGGCTACATGGTCGCCCCCGCGCCGCTGATCGCGCGGGCCCGGGCGCTGCGCGCCATCATGCTGCGCCACCCGCCCAACCACCTGCAGCGCATCACCGCGCATTTCCTGGCGCTGGGCCATTACGACGCGCATATCGTGCGGCTGCGCGGCGCGCTGAAGCGTCGCCGGGCACTGATGGAGGAGGCGCTGGCGCAGACGCCCCTGCGCATCGCCGGCGCCGCGCCCTCGGGCGGCTCGAGCCTGTGGATCGAGGCCCCCGGCGGCATCGACAGCGCCGCCCTGGCCGGCGCGCTGCAGCACGACAGCGTGCTGATCGAGCCGGGCGAGGTGTTCTTCGAGACCCCGCCCGCGCCCTGCCCCTATTTCCGCCTGGGCTATTCCACCATCCGCGAGGCCAATATCCGCCCCGGGATCGAGTTGATCGCGCGCCGCGCCACCGGGCTTGCGCAGGCGGCGGCGGCCTGAACCGCGGCCCGGCGGCGCCCGCCCCTTTCGCGGCAACTGCCTGCAAAGGCAGCGCCCTTGCGCCGTCCCGTGCCGGAATGGTAAACCGGGTGCAGGTTCGCGGGGCGCCATCGCCCCCGCGCGATGATGACATGACGCAAGGTCGGACAAAGGGGATAGCACGCGCATGACGATGACAAGGACCAGCTTCGGCAAGGAAGACCTGCTGGCCTGCGCCCGTGGTGAGCTTTTCGGCCCCGGAAATGCCCAACTGCCCGAACCGCCGATGCTGATGATGGACCGCATCACCGAGATCTCGGGCGATGGCGGGCTGCACGGCAAGGGCCATGTCGTGGCGGAATTCGACATCCACCCCGATCTGTGGTTCTTTCCCTGCCATTTCCCCGGCAACCCGATCATGCCGGGCTGCCTTGGGCTTGACGGGCTGTGGCAGCTGACCGGCTTCAACCTGGGCTGGCGCGGCTGGCAGGGGCGCGGCTATGCCCTGGGCGTGGGCGAGGTCAAGCTGACCGGCATGGTGCGGCCCGACCGCAAGCTGCTGCGCTATCACGTCGATTTCACCAAGGCCCTGCAGACGCGGCGCCTGACCATGGGCGTCGCCGACGGCCGGGTCGAGGCCGACGGCGAGACCATCTACGAAGTCAAGGACATGAAGGTGGCCCTGTCGGCCGCCTGACCCATGCACAAGGAGCACGCCATGCGCCGTGTCGTCATCACCGGGCTGGGCATCGTCTCTCCCATCGGCAACAATGCCGCCGAGGTCAGCGACAGCCTGCGCGCCGGCCGCTCGGGCATCGTCTTCGCGCCCGACTATGCCGAGCGCGGCTTTCGCAGCCAGGTCCATGGCACGCCCAAGATCGTGCTCGAGGACCATGTCGACAAGCGCAACCTGCGCTTCATGGGCGCCGGCGCGGCCTATAACTTTCTCGCCATGGAACAGGCGATCAAGGATGCGGGGCTGGCGGCCGGGGATGTCTCGAACGAGCGCACCGGCCTTGTCATGGGTTCGGGCGGCCCCTCGACCGCCAACCTCTTTGAGGCGCATCGCATCGTGCTGGAAAAGGGCGCGCCCAAGCGCATGGGTCCCTTCATGGTCACGCGCTGCATGTCCTCGACCAATTCCGCCTGCCTCGCCACGCCGTTCAAGATCAAGGGCGTGAACTATTCCATCACCTCGGCCTGCTCGACCTCGGCGCATTGCGTGGGCAACGGCACGGAACTGATCCAGATGGGCAAGCAGGACATCGTTTTCGCCGGCGGCGGCGAGGAACTGGACTGGACGCTGTCGTGCCTGTTCGATGCCATGGGCGCGATGTCGTCGAAATACAACGACACGCCCGAGACCGCCTCGCGCCCATTCGACGCCACCCGCGACGGCTTTGTCATCGCCGGCGGCGCCGGGGTCGTGGTGCTCGAGGAACTGGGCCACGCCCTGGCCCGCGGCGCGAAGATATATGCCGAGGTCACCGGCTACGGCGCGACCAGCGATGGCCATGACATGGTGGCGCCCTCGGGCGAGGGCGGCGAGCGCTCGATGCGGCTGGCGCTGTCCACCCTGCCCGAGGGCCGCCGCGTCAGCTATGTGAACGCGCATGGCACCTCGACCCCGGTGGGCGACGTGGGCGAGATCAAGGCCCTGCGCCGGGTCTTTGGCGAGGGCCAGGTGCCGAAGGTCGCCTCGACCAAATCCCTGACCGGGCATTCGCTGGGTGCGACGGGTGTGCATGAGGCGATCTATTCGCTGCTGATGATGCAGCAGGGCTTCATCGCCGCCTCGGCCAATATCACCCAGCTCGACCCCGAGATCCGGCCCGAGGAAATCGCCCTGCAGCGCATTGACAATGTCGATTTCGACACGATCCTGTCCAACAGTTTCGGCTTTGGCGGCACCAACGCGACGCTGGTCATGTCGAAATACCGCGATTAGGGCAGGAAAAAGGTCAAGCCATGGGCGAATTGCTGAAGGGAAAACGCGGCCTTGTCATGGGGGTCGCGAATGACCGCTCGATCGCCTGGGGCATCGCCAAGGCCCTGGCCGATCAGGGGGCGGAGCTGGCTTTTTCCTATCAGGGCGAGGCTTTCGGCAAGCGGGTCGAGCCGCTGGCCGCCTCGGTCGGTTCGGATTTCCTGCTTGATGTCGACGTGAACGACGACGCCTCGCTGGATGCGGCCTTCGGCCGGATCGCCGCCCGCTGGGGCAGGCTGGATTTCCTCATCCATGCCATCGCCTTTTCCGACAAGAACGAGCTGACCGGCCGTTTCATCGACACCAGCCGCGAGAATTTCAGGAACTCGCTGACCATTTCCTGCTTTTCGCTGATCGACGTGGCCAGGCGCGCGCATGGGCTGATGACGGCAGGCGGTTCGATCATCACCCTGACCTATGGCGGCTCGAACCGGGTGACGCCCTTTTACAATGTCATGGGTGTGGCCAAGGCGGCGCTGGAATCGGCGGTGCGCTATCTGGCCAATGACCTTGGCCCCGAAGGCATCCGCGTCAACGCCATCAGCCCCGGCCCGATGAAGACCCTGGCCGGCGCGGCCATCGGCGGCGCGCGCAAGACCTATCGCCACACCGAGGCCAATGCGCCCCTGCGCGCCAATGCCACGCTTGAGGCGATCGGCGGCACCGCGGCCTGGCTGTGTTCGGACTGGGGCGCCTGCACCACCGGGGAAATCGTGCTGGTCGATGGCGGCTATCACGTCCTCGGCATGCCGCAATCGGACAACCTCTGATGGCGCTTCGCTATTTCCGCGCCGAGGACGGCGCCCGCCTGGCCTTTCGCGACGCGGGCGAGGGCCTGCCGGTGCTGGCGCTGGCCGGGCTGACCCGCACGGGGCGCGATTTCGACTATCTGGCGCCGCATCTGCAGGGCGTGCGGCTGATCCGGCCCGATTATCGCGGCCGCGGCGCATCGGACTGGACCGGCGCCGAAAGCTATGCCGTGCCGCAAGAGGCGCGCGACGCGCTGGCGCTGCTCGACCATCTGGGCATCGAACGCGCGGCGATCCTCGGCACTTCGCGCGGGGGCATCATCGGCATGGGGCTGGCGGCGACGGTGCCGGGCCGGCTGCTGGGCCTGTGCCTGAACGACGTGGGACCGGTGCTGGAACGCCGCGGGCTTGAGCGGATCTTCGACTATGTCGGGCGCAACCCGGCGGGCATCAGCCTGCAGGACCTGGCCGGGCGGCTGCCGGCGATGATGCCCGGCTTTGCCAATGTCCCGGCCAGCCGCTGGCTGGAAGAGGCCGAGCGCCATTACCGCGAGACGCCCGAAGGGCTGCGGATCAATTACGACCCGGCGCTGCGCGAGGCCTTCCTGGCCGCCTTCGACGGGCCCGAGGTCGATCTCTGGCCGCTGTTCGAACAGTTGCGGGACCTGCCTCTGGCGCTGATCCGCGGCGCGAATTCCGACCTGCTGTCACCCGAGACCGCGGCCGGCATGCTGCGCCGCCAGCCCGAGATGATCCTGGCCGAGGTGCCCGACCGCGCGCATATCCCCTTCCTGGACGAGCCCGAGGCGCTGGCGGCGATCAGTGCCTGGCTGGCGCAGATGCGCACCCGCGAGACGCAGGAATAGTGGCGCCGGGGGTCTGCCCCGGCGCCCTCGGCCGCTATCCCGCCAGCAGCGCGGCATTGCCGCCGGCGGCGGTGGTGTCCACGCAAAGATGGCGCTCATGCGCGACATGGGCCTTGTCGGGCATGGCGGTGATCAGCGGCAGGATCGGCCCCTGCCGCGCCGCCAGTGCCTGCGCAATGGCCCGTGCCTGGGCCTGATCGCCCCACCAGATCGCGCCCGAAAAGCCCTGCAACCCGGTCAGGGCCTGCGGGTCAAGCCGGCCGTCGACCAACAGCGCCCGCCCGCCCAGCGCCTCGACCGCGCCAGCCTGCGCGCGCGCCGCCGCGGCGCCCGGACCCAGGCACAGCAGCGGCGGCCGGGCGAGGCAGGTCAGGCGGTTCAGCTCCCCCGTCGGGCCGGGCATCAGCGTCTCGCCGATCCGCGCCTCGGCCGCCTCGCCCAGACGCGCCGCCAGGGCACGCGGATCGGCGTCCTGCGCCCATTCCCCGGTCTCGGCACTGGGTGCCGGCGCCAGGAAACGCTGCAGATACAGCGGCCCGCCCGCCTTGGGCCCGGTGCCCGAAAGCCCCTCGCCGCCAAAGGGCTGGCTGCCGACCACGGCGCCGATCTGGTTGCGGTTCACATAGATATTGCCGGCATGCACCGCCTGCGAGACCTCCTGCACACGCGCGTCAATGCGGGTGTGCAGCCCGAAGGTCAGGCCGAAGCCGCGGCCGTTGATCTCGGCGGTCACCCGCTCCAGCTCGCCCGCGCGAAAGGTCGAGACATGCAGCACCGGGCCGAAGATCTCGCGCGGCAGGTCGTTGATGCTGTCCACCGACAGCAGCACGGGGGCGGTGAAATGCCCCTGTTTCGGCGCCCAGACGCGGTGCAGGATGCGGTCGGCATGGGCCTCGACATAGGTCTCGATCCCGGCCAGCGCCTCGGCGTCGATCACCGGGCCGACATCGGTTTCAAGGTTCAGCGGATCGCCCAGGCGCAGCTCGTCCATGGCGCCCTTGATCATGGCGATCAGATGCGGGGCGATGTCCTCCTGCACATAAAGGCAGCGCAGCGCCGAACACCGCTGCCCGGCCGAGCGGAAGCTGGAGGCCACGATGTCGCGCACCGCCTGTTCCGGCAGCGCGGTCGAATCGACGATCATCGCGTTCAGCCCGCCGGTCTCCGCGATCAGCGGCGTGCCGGGGGCCATGCTCGCGGCCATGGCGCGGGCGATGATCTGCGCCGTCTCGGTCGAGCCGGTAAAGACCACGCCGTTCACCCGCGCATCCGAGGTCAGCGCGGCGCCGACCGTATTCCCCTGCCCCGGCAGCAGCTGCAGCGCCGATACCGGCACCCCGGCCTGATGCAGCAGGCGCGTGGCGATGGCGGCGATCAGCGGCGTCTGCTCGGCCGGTTTCGCCAGCACCGCGTTCCCGGCCATCAGCGCCGCCGCGATCTGCCCCGAAAAGATCGCCAGCGGAAAGTTCCACGGGCTGATCGCCACGATCACGCCGCGCGGGTTGCCCGGGGCCTTTTCGCCCTCGGCGGCGTAATAGCGCAGGAAATCCACGGCCTCGCGCAACTCGCCCACCGCATCGGGCAGGGTCTTGCCCGCCTCGCGCGCCAGGGCGGCAAAGATCGGGCCGAAATTCGCCTCGTAAAGATCGGCGGCGCGGCGCAGCACTGCGGCACGCTCGGCCGCGGAGGCGTCCCAGGGCCGCGCGTCGGCGATGGCGCGGGTGGCGGTGGCGGCATCCGCCTCGAGCACATGCGCCACGACCTCGCCCGTCGCGGGGTTCACCACCGGCAGGCGCGTGCCGCTCGGCTCGGATAGGGTCAGCGGCGCGGCATCGGGCAGATCGCCCGCGCGGGCCTTTTCGATGCGGGCAAGGGTTGCCGCGTCGCTCAGGTCGAAGCCCTGCGAATTGCGCCGCCCGGCACCGAAGATCGCCTCGGGCGCTGCCAGGCCCGCGGGCGCGCGCGCCGTGGCCAGCGCCTCGAACGGGTCGCGGGCGACCTCCTCGGGGGACACCGATTCGTCCACGATCTGATGCACGAAGCTGCTGTTCGCGCCGTTTTCCAGCAGGCGACGCACCAGATAGGCCAGAAGGTCGCGATGCGCGCCAACCGGGGCATAGATGCGGCAGCGGCCATTGCTGTCCTTCAGCACGATGTCATGCAGCCGCTCGCCCATGCCATGCAGGCGCTGGAACTCGAATTCGATGCCGCCGACCATCTCCAGAATCGCGGCGACGGTCTGGGCGTTATGGGTGGCAAATTGCGGATAGATGCGGTCGGCATAGCCGATCAGCTTGCGCGCATTGGCGATATAGCTGACATCGGTCGCGATTTTCGAGGTGAACAGCGGGAAGCCTGGCAGCCCCTCGACCTGAGCGCGCTTGATCTCGCTGTCCCAATAGGCGCCCTTGACCAGACGCACCATGATCTTGCGGTCCAGCCGCGTGGCCAGGGCATGAAGCCAGTCGATGACCAGGCCGGCGCGCTTGGCATAGGCCTGCACCACGATGCCGAACCCGTCCCAGCCCGCCAGCGACGGGTCCGACAGCACCGCCTCGATCACACGCAGCGACAGCACCAGGCGGTCCTGTTCCTCGGCGTCGATGTTCATGCCCATGCCGGCGGCCTTGGCCTGGCGCGCCAGCGACAGCACCACCGGCACCAGTTCCGCCATCACCCGGCGTTCATGCGCCACCTCATAGCGCGGATGCAGCGCCGAGAGCTTGATCGAGATGCCGGGGTTCATCTGCACCGAGCCCTTGTCGCAGGCCTTGGCGATCGCCGCGATGGCGTCGGAATAGTCGCGGGCATAGCGCGCCGCGTCATTGCCGGTCATCGCCGCCTCGCCCAGCATGTCATAGCTGTAGGTGAAACCCTGCGCCTCGCGCACGCGGGCGCGTTCCAGCGCCTTGCGGATGGTCTCGCCCAGCACGAACTGGCGGCCCATCTCCTTCATGGCGCGGCCGACGGCGGCGCGGATCACCGGCTCGCCCAGGCGGCGGATGGCGCCGCGCAGGGTGCCCGCGATGCCGCCCTGGTCGTCGTCCAGCACCTTGCCGGTCAGCATCAATGCCCAGGTCGAGGCATTGACCAGCGAGGACGACGCCTCGCCCAGATGCCGGCCCCAGTCCGAGGGCGCGATCTTGTCCTCGATCAGCGCGTCGATGGTCTCGCGGTCGGGGACGCGCAGCATCGCCTCGGCCAGGCACATCAGCGCCACGCCCTCGCGCGTGGACAGGCCGTATTCGGACAGGAAATGCTCCATCAGCGACGGCTTGGCCTCGGCGCGGATGCGGCGCACCAGATCGGCGGCGCGGGCGGTGATCGCCTGGCGCTGCGGCGCGTCCAGCGCCGCCTGCGCGACAAGGCCGTCCAGCAGCGGCGCCTCGGGCTGGAATTTCGACGAAAGGCCAAGGGCGGAAAGGGGCATGGCATACTCCTGCGATGATGCGCCCCTGATACAGGGAAACGCTTGGACCATGTGGCCATTATGTGGCAAGCCTGTAGTCACCCGTAACATATTTCGCTCCGGATTTGGACCATGGATGAGCCGCTGGACGCCACCAACCGCAAGATCCTGCAGGAACTGGTGGCCAATGCCCGCATTCCGGTGACGGAACTGGCGCGCAAGGTCGGGCTTTCCAAGACCCCGGTGGCGCTGCGCATCCGCCAGATGGAGGAGATGGGGCTGATCACCGGCTATCGCGCCATCCTGTCGCCGCTGAAGCTGGGGCTGACGCATGTGACCTATGTCGAGGCGCGGCTGTCTGACACCCGCCAGAAGGCGCTGGAGCAGTTCAACGCCGCGGTGCGCGCCATCCCCGAGATCGAGGAATGCTACATGATCGCCGGCGGCTTCGATTATCTGCTGAAGGTGCGTTCCCATGACATGGCCGACTACCGGCGCATCATGGCCGAGCGCATCTCGGCCCTGCCGCATATCCATGCCACCACCAGCTATGTCTCGATGGAGGCGGTGGTCGAACAGAACTGGATGGCCCCCTGATATGGACCTGAAATGGCTCGAGGATTTCCTGGTGCTGGCCGAGACGCACAGCTTCTCGCGCTCGGCCGAACTGCGCGGCGTGACCCAGGGCGCCTTCAGCCGCCGCATCCGCGCGCTTGAGGAATGGCTCGGGACCGACCTTCTGTCGCGCGACAGCTATCCGGTGCATCTGACCCCGGAAGGCGTGCTGTTTCGCGAGACCGCCGAAGAGGCCGTGCGCATGATCCACGCGCGACGCGCCGAGTTCCGCGACCATGCCCGCGCCCGCGGCGGCGAGATTTCCTTCCTGTCACTGCACAGCCTGACCGTCACCTTCCTGCCCGGCTGGCTGATGCGGCTGAAGGCGGCGCTTGGGCAGGTGACCAGCCGCGTCAAACCCGAGAACTTCGACCGCTGCATCGAGGCGCTGACCGAGGGTGGCTATGACTTCTTCCTGACCTATGCCCATCCGCAGGTGAACATCCCGCTGGACCCGGCCGGCTATCCGCATCTGGTGGTGGGCCAGGACCGGCTGGTGGCGGTGGCACGGCCGGGCTGGCCGGCGGACTGGCTGAGCGACGGCATGCCGATGCTGAAATATTCGCGCGGCTCGTTTCTGAACGCCATGGCGCGCATCGCCCTGACCCTGCCCGGCGCGCCCAGGGTCTATGTGGCGCATACCGACGAATCCTCGATGGCCGAATCGCTGAAAAGCATGGCGGTCGCCGGCCATGGCATGGTCTGGCTGCCGCGCCTGCTGGTCGAGGAGGAGATCGCGGCCGGCAAGCTGGAGGTCGTCGCCCCGGAACTGCCGATGCAGATCCGGCTGTACCGCAACCCGGCGCGCGGCCGCGGCATCACCGGTCGCGCCTGGACCGCGGCCGGCCATCTGGGTAGTGAATATTCCCATTCCGCATAACCCAGCGCAACTCGGCATTGGCGCCGCGGGCGGAACATGCTGTAATCAAGGGCGCATGGCCGCGGGCAGCGCCCCGCCGAGGCCGGTTCCTGACATGACGCACCGCCGACCCATGCCCGCCGGCCGCGGCTGGCGCGTCATCCATCCGAGGTGAACATGACCAAGACCCGTATCGACCACGATCTGCTTGGCGATCGCGAAGTCCCCGCCGACGTCTATTGGGGCGTCCACACCCTGCGCGCGGTCGAGAACTTTCCGATCTCGCGCCACCCGATCAGCGAAATTCCCGAACTGATCCGGGCACTTGCCGCAATCAAGCAGGCGGCGGCACTGGCCAATGCCGATCTGGGTCTGTTGTCGCCCGAGCGCCGCGACGCCATCGTGACCGCCTGTGAGGAAATCCGCTCGGGTATGCTGCACGACCAGTTCATCGTCGACCAGATCCAGGGCGGCGCCGGCACCTCGACCAACATGAACGCCAATGAGGTGATCGCCAACCGCGCGCTGGAGATCATGGGTCATGCCAAGGGCGAATACCAGTTCCTGCACCCGAACGAACATGTGAACATGAGCCAGTCCACCAATGACGTCTATCCGACGGCGTTGCGCATGGCCTCGTGGAAGGGGCTGCAGAGCCTGATCGAGGCGCTGTCCTCGCTGCGCGGCGCCTTTGCCGAAAAAGGCGCGGAATTCGCCGACATCCTGAAGATGGGCCGCACGCAGCTGCAGGAAGCGGTGCCGATGACCCTGGGACAGGAATTCAACGCCGTCGCCATCACCATCGGCGAGGACGAGGCGCGGCTGGCCGAGGCCGCCAGCCTGATCTGCGAGATCAACCTTGGCGCCACCGCCATCGGCACCGGCATCACCGCCCATCCCGAATATGCCGAGCGCGTGCGCGCGCATCTGGCCGAGATCACCACGATTCCCGTGGTCACCGCCTTTGACCTGGTCGAGGCGACGCAGGATTGCGGCGCCTTCGTGCAGGTCTCGGGCGTGCTCAAGCGCATTTCGACCAAGCTCTCCAAGACCTGCAACGACCTTCGGCTCTTGTCCTCGGGGCCGCGCGCCGGCTTCAACGAGATCAACCTGCCCGCCATGCAGGCCGGATCTTCGATCATGCCGGGCAAGGTGAACCCGGTGATCCCCGAGGTGGTGAACCAGGTCGCCTTCGAGGTGATCGGCAATGACGTGACCATCACCATCGCCGCCGAGGCGGGCCAGCTGCAGCTGAACGCCTTCGAGCCGGTGATCGCCTATTCCATGTTCCGCTCGGTCAGCCATCTGATCGCGGCCTGCAACACGCTGGAAAAGAATTGCGTGCGCGGCATCACCGCCAACCGCGACGTTCTGGAAAGGACGGTGCGCCAGTCGATCGGCATCGTCACGGCGCTGAACCCCTATATCGGCTATGCCGCCGCCACCGGGGTCGCGACCGAGGCGCATCTGACCGGCCGCGGCGTCTATGAGCTGGTGCTGGAAAAGGGTCTGCTGCCCAAGGAGAAGCTCGACGAGATCCTGCGACCGGAAAACCTGACGAAGCCGCAGTTGTTCATCGACTGATCCATGCAGGCCCGCCCGGACCCCGGGCGGGCACAGCGCCTAGCGCAGCCCCTCGCAAAAGGCCCGGATGCGGGCGCAGGCCTCGGCCAGCAACGCATCCGAGGTGGCATAGGAAATGCGGAAATGCGGCGACAGCCCGAAGGCCGCGCCGAACACCACCGCCACGCCGGTCTCATCGAGCAGCGCCGTGGCGAATGCCTCGTCATCGGCGATCAGGCTGCCCGCGGCCGAGGTCCGGCCGATCAGCGCCTCGATCGAAGGGTAGACATAGAAGGCCCCCTGCGGCACCGGGCAGGAAATCCCCGGGCACTGGTTCAGCCCCGCCACCACCAGATCGCGGCGGCGCTGGAACACCGCGCGGCTTTCGACGATGTAATCCTGCGGCCCCTGCAGCGCCGCCAGCGCCGCATATTGGCTGATCGAACAGGGATTCGAGGTCGATTGCGACTGCAGCTTGGCCATGGCGCGGATCAGTTCCTCGGGGCCGGCGCCATAGCCGATGCGCCAGCCGGTCATGGCATAGGACTTGCTGACCCCGTTCATCGTCAGGCAGCGCGATTTCAGCTCCGGCTGCACCTGGGCGGGGGTGACGAAGCGGAAATCGTCAAAGACCAGATGTTCATAGATGTCGTCGGCCAGCACCCAGACCTGGGGATGGCGCATGAGCACCTCGGTCAGTTCGCGCATGTGCCCGGCGCCGTAGCCCGCCCCGGTCGGGTTCGAGGGCGAATTCAGGATCACCCATTTCGTGCGCGGGGTGATCGCGCCCTCAAGCTGGCCGGGGGTGATGCGATAGCCGTTCTGCATCGCGCCCTCGATGACGACCGGCGTGCCACCGGCCAGCAACACCATGTCGGGATAGCTGACCCAGTAGGGCGCCGGGATGATCACCTCGTCACCCGGATTCAGCGTTGCCATCAGCGCATTGAACAGCACCTGCTTGCCGCCCGTGCCCACCGTCACCTCGGCCGGGGCATAATCCAGGCCGTTTTCACGCGCGAACTTGTCGCAGACGGCGCGTTTCAGTTCCGCGATGCCGTCCACCGCAGTATAGCGGGTATGGCCGGCGTCGATTGCCGCCTTGGCCGCCTCGCGGATATGCGCGGGCGTGTCGAAATCCGGCTCTCCGGCGGAAAGGCTGATGATGTCGCGGCCGGCGGCGGCCAGTTCGCGGGCGCGGCCGGTGATGGCGATGGTGGGTGAGGGTTTGACGCGGGCGAGCGTCTGGGACAAAAAGCGCATCGGACATCCTGCATCTGGGCAGCCCGTCATAGGCCGCAGGTCGCAGGCAGACAAGCCGGAGACAGGCATGGAAAAGCACGAGGCCAGGCTGAAACGGCTGCGGATGCGCAGCTGGCGGCGGGGCACGAAAGAGATGGATCTGATCCTGGGCCCCTTCGCGGATGCCGAGCTGGCCGGGCTTTCGCCCGCCGAGCTGGACCTCTACGAGGCTGTGCTGGATGAGAACGACCAGGACCTCTACCCCTGGATCACCGCCCGCATGTCCGGCGCCGCCCCCGGCCCGGCGCGGCTCGCGCCCATGCTGGAACGCGTGGCGCTGGCGGCGCTGGCGCGTTTCGGGCGAAACTAGGGGCAATTTTAGACAATCGCGCCGGGATTAACCGAAGCTTGGCAATCTTGCGCCATGGTGGCTGAAACCTGTCCAAGCACGGATGATGCCCATGCAACAGCGCAGCACCGCCCAAGGCTTTCCCACGCTGCGGCCCCTGCCGCAGACCAGCCGCACCGACGCCTATCTGGAAAGCCTGCAGATCCTCGAAAGGCTGCACCGGCTTTTGCACGACCTCGTCAAGGACGAGTTCGAGCGGCTCGGCCGCAGCGACCTGACGCCGATCCAGGCGCTGCTGATCTACAATCTCGGCACCGCCGAGGTGACGGCGGGCGAGCTGCGCTCGCGCGGGATGTATCAGGGCTCGAACGTGTCCTACAACCTGCGCAAGCTGGTCGAACTGGGCTATGTCCATCACGAGCGCTGCGAGATGGACCGCCGCTCGGTCCGGGTCAGGCTGACCGTAACCGGCCAGGAGGTGCGCGACTGCGTGGCCGACCTGTTCATCCGCCACGCCGAGGGGCTGGAGGTCTCGGGGGTGCTGGACGATCCCTCGATCGAGACGGTGAACCTGCAATGGCGCCGCGTCGAACGTTTCTGGGCAGAGCAGATCCGCTACATCTACTGAGGGGCGGCCGCAGACCGCGCAGGGACGCGGGCGGGATGGCGGCAAGGCGGCGGCTGAGCGTTTCCCGCACCACCCGCGGCAGGTCCGGGCAGGACGACAAAGGGACCGCCCCGGCAGGCGGCCCCTTCCCGATGCGGCAGCCGCGTTCAGCAGCTGTAATACATCGCATATTCGATCGGGTGGGGGGTATGCTCATAGGCATAGACCTCCTCCCATTTCAGCTTGATGTAGGACTGCAGCTGGTCGCGGGTAAAGACATCGCCCGCCAGCAGGAAATCCATGTCCTTTTCAAGCTCTTCCAGCGCCTCGCGCAAGGACCCGCAGACGGTCGGGATCTCGGCCAGTTCTTCGGGCGGCAGGTCGTAGAGATCCTTGTCCGAGGCCGGGCCGGGGTCGATCCTGTGCTTGATGCCGTCAAGGCCGGCCATCAGCAGCGCGGCGAAGGCCAGATAGGGGTTGGCGGCCGGATCTGGGAAGCGGGCCTCGACGCGCTTGGCCTTGGGGCTTTCCGTCCACGGAATGCGCACACAGCCCGAGCGGTTGCGCGCGGAATAGGCGCGCAGCACCGGCGCCTCGAAACCGGGGATCAGGCGCTTGTAGCTGTTGGTCGAGGGGTTGGTCAGCGCGTTCAGCGCCTTGGCATGCTTGAGGATGCCGCCGATGAAATAAAGCGCCTCCTGGCTGAGATCGGCATATTTGTCGCCGGAAAACAGCGGCTTGCCGTCCTTCCAGATCGACATGTTGACATGCATGCCCGATCCGTTGTCGCCCTTCATCGGCTTGGGCATGAAGGTCGCCGACTTGCCATAGGCGTTTGCCACGTTGTGGATGACGTATTTGTATTTCTGGATATTGTCGGCCTGCTCGACCAGCCCGCCAAAGATCATGCCCAGCTCGTGCTGGGCGGTGGCGACCTCGTGGTGGTGCTTGTCGACCTTGATGCCCATGCGCTTCATGGTCGAGAGCATCTCGCCGCGGATGTCCTGCGCCGCGTCGATCGGGTTCACCGGGAAATAGCCGCCCTTGTGCGGGGCGCGATGCCCGAGATTGCCGCCCTCATAGGCGGTGTCGGTGTTCCAGGCGGCATCGGCCGAATCGATCTCGAAGGCGACCTTCTGCGGCGTGATCTGATAGCGCACGTCGTCGAACAGGAAGAACTCGGCCTCGGGGCCGAAATAGGCGGTGTCGCCGATGCCCGAAGCCTTCAGATAGGCCTCGGCCTTGGCGGCGGTGCCGCGGGGGTCGCGCGAATAGGGCTCGCCGGTGTCGGGCTCGGCGACGTTGCAATGCACGCAGAGCGTCTTTTCGGCATAAAACGGATCGACATAGACCGAGGACGGGTCGGGCATCAGCTTCATGTCGGACTGGTCGATCGACTTCCAGCCGGCGATCGACGAGCCGTCGAACATGAAGCCTTCCTCGAAGAAGTCCTCGTCAACCAGATCGGCGATCAGCGTGACATGCTGCAGCTTGCCCTTGGGATCGGTGAAGCGGACATCGACATATTCGATCTCCTCACTCTTCATCAGATCCAGAACGTCCTTGACTTTCATGGGTATTCCTTCCTTCAGCGACCCGGTGCGCGGGCGGGGAAATGCGGTGTCAGATGGCGTCGTCGCCGGTCTCGCCGGTGCGGATGCGGATGGCCTGCTCGACCGGCAGCACAAAGATCTTGCCGTCGCCGATCTTTTCGGTGCGCGCCGCCGAGATGATGGCCTCGACCGCCGCCTCGACCAGATCGTCGGGCAGCACCATCTCGATCTTCACCTTTGGCAGGAAATCCACGACATATTCGGCGCCGCGATACAGTTCCGTATGGCCCTTCTGCCGGCCGAAACCCTTGATCTCGGTGACCGAGAGGCCCTGGATGCCGACCTCCTGCAGGGCCTCCTTCACGTCGTCCAGCTTGAAGGGCTTGATGATGGCTTCGACCTTCTTCATGGCTGATCCTTCTGTCGCGGCTTGTCTGGAACCTGATTGGCGGCTTTGATGGGGCCCGTCCATGCGGCCTGCCCCCCGCGGCGACAGGAAAACGGGGAAAGCCGCGCAACTGCCCGGATTATGTGCTGGATGCCCAAAACATGTGCAATGCCGTGACCGACCTGCCCGAGATCCTGAGCACGCGGCAGATGCGCGCCGCCGAGGCCGCGGCCATCGCCAGCGGCCAGGTCAGCGGCCTGCAGCTGATGGAGCGCGCGGCCGGCGGAGTGGTGGCGCGGATCCTTTCGCGCTGGCCCGAGACGGCGGCGGCACGGCGGGCAGTGGTGCTGTGCGGCCCCGGCAACAATGGCGGCGACGGCTATGTGGTGGCGCGGCTGCTGGCGGCGCGCGGCTGGCAGGTCCGGCTGGCGGCGCTGGCGCCGCCCGCCAGCGCCGATGCGCGCCGCGCGGCCGGGCTGTGGCCCGGGCCGGTGGCGACGCTGGCCGATCTGTCGTTGGCGGATTTCGACGGCGACTGCCTGTGCATCGACGCGCTTTTCGGCACCGGCCTTGCGCGTCCGCTGCCGCCCGCGGCGCTGGCGGCGCTGCGCCTGGCCGCGGCGCAGGGCAGCGCGATCCTGGCGGTGGACCTGCTCTCGGGGCTTTGCGCCGACAGCGGCCGGGTGCTGGGCGGGCTGGCGCTGCCGGCCGCGGCGCTGAGCGTCAGCTTTCACCGCGCCAAGCCCGGACATTTCCTGGCCGAGGGCGGCACCCTCAGCGGCGCCCTGCATGTCGTCGACATCGGCCTTGCCGAGCGCAGCCCCGGATCGGGACCGCGCACCGGTCTCGCCGGTCCCGGGCATGGCCTGGCCAAGTGCGGCGGGCACAAATACGATCACGGCCACGCGCTGATCCTGGGCGGCGGGCCCGGGCGCGGCGGCGCGGCGCGGCTGGCGGCACGGGGCGCGCTGCGCGTCGGCGCCGGGCTGGTGACGCTGGCGCTGCCCGGCGCCGCCCTGCCCGAGAACGCCGCCCGGCTGGATGCGGTGATGCTGGCCGAGATCGACCGCGCGGCGGATCTGGACCGCCTGCTGGCCGATCACCGGCTGAATGCGCTCTGCCTCGGACCAGGGCTGGGCGTCGACCGGGCGCACGAACTGCTGCCGGTGGCGCTGGCAGCCGACCGGGCGACGGTGCTGGATGCCGATGCGCTCAGCGCCCTGCCGCAGGCCCCCGGCTGGCCCGGGGCGGGCCTGCATCCGGGCGTCATCCTGACCCCGCATGGCGGCGAATTCGCCCGCCTCTTCCCCGACCTTGCCGCCAGGCTTGCAGCTCCTGCCGACAGCGGCCCGGCCTTCTCGCGGCTGGACGCGGTGCGCCAGGCGGCAGCGCGCGCGCAAGCCACCGTGCTGCTGAAGGGGCCGGATACGGTCATCGCCGCCCCCGATGGCACGGCCCGCATCGCCGCCGCGGTGGCCGAGATGGCCGCACCCTGGCTGGCCACCGCCGGCTCGGGCGACGTGCTGGCCGGCATCATCGCCGGGCTGCTGGCGCGCGGCTTCGCGCCACTGGATGCGGCGGCTACCGGCGCCTGGCTGCACGCCGAGGCGGCGCGCCGCTTTGGCCCCGGCCTGATCTCGGAGGATCTGCCCGAGGCGATTCCGGGCGTCCTGCGCGGGCTGGCCGGCTGAAGTTTCGGCCGAAGTTTCCGCTCGCAAGCCGCAGGGCGCTTTGCTATGAGAGGCCCGATCCGCCGCCCGCCAGGGCCGGCGCATCGGCATGCGGGTGTGGCGAAATTGGCAGACGCACCAGATTTAGGTTCTGGCGCCGCAAGGCGTGGGGGTTCAAGTCCCTCCACCCGCACCATTTTCAAGATGTAAGTCCGTGTTACTATTGAATGCGGCCGGTTAGCCGGTTGAACAGCCCGCCACTTGGCCCGCCATCCCGTCAACAAATGCCTCGCAGTCCTTGCGGCGCCACACGGTCAGACCCTCCCATTTGATCGGCGTCGGGAACCTGCCGGCGCGCATCCGGTTCCAGACCGTGCTGCGGCGACTGCCAAGCAGAATGGCAACCCGGACATCGTGCAACCGCAGCAGCTCCAGCCCTGTCATTTCACACCGTCCCCAACGCTGCCTTATGCATATCGAGGATGGCGTTTTCCTCTTCAAGGTCGCCTTTGTCGCGCTTGCACTGGGCAATCACCATCTTCATCAATTTTGAGGCATACCGCCCCTGCCGGCGCCGCCGCGGCGGCGTTTTACGCACATGCCCTGAGCGGCATGTCCACCGCCGTAACCATGGCAAGGTCGGTCGTGCGCCGCAAAGGCGAGGGCAAGCCGTTGGTGGACGGATCGTTGAAGGCGCGGCACATGGCGGTCGAGGAGATCATCAGCCTCTCGGCGCAGATCACGTCGACCATCATCGCCAACGCCCATGTCACCACCCTGTCGGCGGCCAAGCTGCTGACCGTGGTCGGCGCGGCGCTGTCCGCGATCGGCACGAATGCCGCCCTTGGCGCGCAGGACCCGGCGGTGCGAATCAATGCCGGCACCACCCGCATCGATCCTGTCAGGGTGCTGATCGCGGGCGGCAAGATCGCGGCCAACACCATCAAGGCCAATGCCATCGAGATCGGCAATCATGACCTGGCACTGAGCGGCACGCGCCTTGAGGCCGATCCGGCCGGCAATGTCCCGACCTGGACCGCGGGCAAGCTGCACTGGACCGACGACAGCGGCAGCGCGCAGGCGACCGACATCGCCGCGGGAACCTTCATCTGGTCCAGCGGCACCGCCTATGTCTGCTGGAACAAGGACGAGGGCGTGCTGATCATCCAATCCGCGCTGATCGGCACGCTGGTGGCAAACGTGGGCCATATCAGCGGCACGCTGAGCGCCGCCAGGATCAGCGCCGGCACGGCGCTGTCCACGGTCAGGGACAATGCGGCGACCGGTGCGCAGGACCCCGGCACCCGGATCAACCAAGGCTCGACGAAGATCGACCCCGGCAAGATCACCATCTCGGGCCCGACGACGCTGCTTGACTGGCAGGCATCGCCGACAAGACCACGATCAACGGCGGCGTGATCGAGACCGGCTCGATCACCACGGGGTCGCTGCGCGTGGGCGTCACGCTCAATCTGGTGGTCAATGGCGGCTTTGACGATACCATCTCGCCCCGGACCCGGTTCTGGACCGGCAACAACTGCGCGCTGTCTTGGTCGGGCATAGGCGGTTCCGGGCAACGGTTGAAGATACGGTCGATCCAGCGTGGCACAGAGATCGGCGCGACTGGCGCCATAGCCGCGCATCACGCGCATGTTCAGTTCATCGCGCAATTGCCGGATCGCGGCGTTCAGCTCGGCCAGTGAGAAGAACCGCCGATTGCGCAGCCGGGCCAGGATCCAGCGCTGTGCCACCTGCACT
>NZ_JBDHSP010000046.1:0-24167 GCF_039808215.1 Paracoccus sp. (in: a-proteobacteria) | reverse complement strand
CAAGATGGCGAATGTGCTCAATTGCTTCCCCAAGTCCATGCAGCCCGCTGTCACCGTCGATCTGCGCGAGATATCTCTGTTGCGGCGCACCAGCTTTGGCAGAGAAGTGCATTAGCTTTGGCAGAGAAATTTTTCGCGCGGGCTGTCAGGATCGGCTCATTTTCCGTCCGATCCTGACAAGAGTTTAAGGCCGGGATTTTCGGTCCGTGCATCGCATCACCCCCGCCCCCTGCGCACCCACGCCCCGGCCGCTGCGATCATGCCCACGGCCAGCACGACGGCGCGGGCGGTGCGCAGGCTGCCGCGATACAGGCCCGCCGCCAGAGCGGCGCCGAGGCTGACCGCGGACCAGTCCAGCAGACTGTCCCAGATCAGGGGACGGCCGGATGCCGCGGCCTGCACGGTCTCGAACGCGGCATAGGTCGCGGGGGCCAGCACGACAGCAGTCCAGGCCGAGCGGATCAGGCCGGCCAAGACCACCCAGAGCGCGGCGCCAATGCCGGCATGGGCCACCAGAACCGCCGCCCATGTGTAGGCGTCGGCCTGCGCCTCGGGTACAAGAAGGCCTGCCATCATGTCGGCGCACCGGGGAGCGCTGCGGGTTGTGGCAGCGGATCGGCCGCGACAGGGAACGGCGTGATCACGGTCGCACCACCCAGGCCGGTGCAGGCATGAGCCTGCAGGATCGACCAGGCATCGTCCACCAGAGTGACCATCTCGGCATTCCAGCCGGGATCGTTCGCGGGTCTCTGGCCGGTCAGGAACATCCTGACCATCTGACCCAGTGCGTTGTTCATCTGGTTCGGTGCGCCGTAAACATCCGTCTTGAGATGCAGCCCGTCGGCATAGACCGAGGCGGGCGCAAACCGATCAATCATTGCCCGCACCATGACGGGCACCGGGATGACATGAACCGGAATGGTGATCTCGGGCCAGGCGCTCAGCCATTGCTGCCAATAGACGGCCTTGGCCATGGCGTCTGCGTCAAGGTTCATACCCTCGGGCGAATGCGGCGGGTAGATCCCGAACAGCTTGCAGCCTTTCAGCTGCGCCGTCAGTGCGAACCAGTAGAGGTGCTGCAGGGTCTCGATGCCCTGGGCGCTGGCGGGGTCGGCAAGGCCGGTTTGCAGGTCGCCGATTTCGGTCACGATCAGCGCGCCGGAGTAACTGCCCGTGCGGTCCACACCATTGGCGTCCCAACGCTGCTTCAGCGACGAGAAGCCGGCATAGGCAATATCCATCGTCCCGGTCCAATAGGCGCCGAGATCGCCACAATCACCGGGCGCCACCGCCTGATAAAGCAGGCTGTGGCAGGAAAACCCGAGGCTGGCGGTTTCCGGCAATACCGGGCGGGCCAAAGGGGTGATCGAGGCAGGCCGCCGGCCCAGCCATCCGTCGATGAAAGCTTCATCGAACAGGAACATCACAGCCCCCTGACAACCTTGCAGGCACCGCCAT
This sequence comes from Paracoccus sp. (in: a-proteobacteria), assembly GCF_039808215.1. Classification (GTDB taxonomy): domain Bacteria; phylum Pseudomonadota; class Alphaproteobacteria; order Rhodobacterales; family Rhodobacteraceae; genus Paracoccus. The sequence goes on along the minus strand of NZ_JBDHSP010000046.1, from coordinate 22,709 downwards.
GGCGGTTGGCACTGCGAGCGCGGATCGCGGTTGCGGCAACGATCGAGAGCGCGCGGTTTGGCAGCACCTCGATCGCATCAGTATCAGCCGCAGGGGTTGCCGCGCAGATCAGGATCATCTGATCGCCGGCATTCTGGACAACATCCCCCGCCTGCACGGCAATCGGATCGGACCAGGCGGTAGTTAGGTCGTATCGGGGCATTCTCGTTGTCCTTCCTGTCAGGAAAATGTGGCGATCAGGGCGGCGAAGGCCTGGGCGGCGGCATCGGCCGCATCCGGAGTCGCGGCGGTCTCGGCGGCAAGGATATGGCCGAGGCGGGCGGTCTCAAGGCTGGCAGCAGTCTGCAACCAGATCGCCGCAAGGTTCACATAGACCTGCGCCACCTGATCGGCGTCGGGTGCGGTGATGCCGACCTCAGCCGTGATCAGCGGAAATTGCGCCGGATCGGGCGCAGTTGCGGCAAGCCAGGCACGGGCCTCGGCCTCTTTCATCAGGTAAAGCGCCTCCTGGCCGGGGATGTCGGTGACGAAGCGGCGCCGCACCATGCCGGTCAGGGCGTTGATCCGGGCCACGGCGGCAAGCCTGGCCGTGTCGAGCTGCGCGGCCACCTCGGCCGGGCTGCGCAGGTCCTGCCATTCCTGTGCGGTGAAGTCGAACTGCATCCAGGGCGCAGGTTTCGGCGGATAGGGCTGGAGAGCCGCCCCGTCCCAGTAATGCGTGGCGTCCCCGACTTCCTCGGGCGCGGGCAGTGCCAGCAGATCGCCGCCCTGCAGCTCGATCATCCCCTCGGGCACCTCGCCGGTCTGCACGATGCGGTGCCCGTCCGGGGCAATGAGCGCGTATTTCATGACTTACCTCATCACATGCAGCACCATGAGGGTGCGGTTCTTGATCTGCGGATTGCCGGCGTAGGGGCTTTCCTCGGCGCGCACAGCCTTCAGGTAATAGGTCGTGCTGCCCGTGCCGGTGTTCGTATCGCGCCAGGAGAAGGCCAGCGCGGTCTGCACCCCGTTCCATCCCGATACCGCCGGGAAGGTCTCCAGCAGCGTCGAGCCACGATAGAGTTTGAACGAGGCGATGGCCTGAGAGCCGTAGGCGCCCATCTGCACCGAGGCCCAGACCAGCGTCGGCGCCCCTTTGCGGTTGATGGTGACGGAAAGCAGGGTCTTTTCCGTGGCGTCGTTCAACACGATCTCGGTTGTGGCCGAAGCCGAGGCCGGCACCGAGACGGCATTGCCGGCCAGCTCCAGCGTGCCGACCACGGCATTGGGCATGTTCATCGTGCCGGCTTTCTGGATGCGCCAGCTGGTGCCGTTGGCCAGGCTGAAATCGTCCGATTGCAGCGTGCCCCCGAACACCGCCAGGCCCGAGGCATTGAAGCTGGTGACATCGACTTTCGCCGCCGTGACCTCGCCATCTGCAATGTCCACGCCAAGGCTCTGGCGCTGCACCCGCAGGGAACCGAGCCGCATCCAGTTCGCCGTGTCCTGCGTGCAATAGACCCTGATGCGCACTGCAACGATGTCCGCCCCGATCGGAACCTGCACCGTGCCGGTGAAGCGCCGCCATGTGGTGACAAGCTCGGCCCCCGCGACGAAATCGGTGAATCCGCTCTCGGCGCCCGCACTGTTCAGCCAGACGGCGCGAAAGAAGAAGGCCCCGGTCACGGCGGCGCTGGCATAGGCGTAAGCCTCGCCCGACAGCGTCTCGCCCGGCTGCACGCCGATGCTGTGCTCCGGCAGGGACTGGCAGGAAAACTGCCCGGCCGCAGATCGCGCCGCATGCAGGCAGGGCGAGCCGCGGAACGTGCCCGACCAGGACAGCGCGCAGTTGTTGCCGGTCCAGAACCGGGTCGGGGGCGAGCTGGTGTCGTCAAAGCTGCCATTGACCACCAGATTGGGCGTGACGCCCACGCGCAGCGACCCTGTGGTGATCGAGCCGGTTTCGATCACGCCGCCGTTGATCGTGGTCTTGTCGGCGATGCCCCGCCAGTCGAGCAGCGTCGTCGGACCCGAGATGGTGATCTTGCCGGGGTCGATCTTCGTCGTGCCCTGGTTGATCCGGGTGCCGGGGTCCTGCGCCCCGGTCGCCGCATTGTTCCTCACCGCCGACAGCGCCGTGCCGTCCACGGTGATCGAGTTCGCCAGCGCCGTGCCCGCCGCCAGCTTGGCCGCGCTCAGGTCGGTGATATGGGCGTCAGAGATGACGGCCGACTTGATCTGCGCCGAGAGGCTGATGATTTCCTCAGCCGCCATGTGCCGCGCTTTCAGCGATCCGTCCACCAGCAGCTTGCCCTCGCCTTTGCGGCGCACGACCGGCTTCGTCATCGTGACGGCGGCGGACGTGCCGTTCAGCGCGTGGCCGTAAAACACTCCGGCGACGGCGCCTGCCGGGGCGGCATAGGCTCGCTCGATCAGCTTCTCGCCGTTCTGGGGAATGGCCTCGTCGGCGTTCGGCGTCCAGGAAATCCAGCCGCCCGCGGCATTGAGCCAGCGCAGTTGCAGACGGAAATTCCCGACCGCCGCCGCATCCGTGGTCGAGATCGTCGCCGAGAAGAAGTATTCCGCCCCGGCCTCGACCGGAAATCTTGCGCTGTTCGCGCTTCGGGCTCCCGTCCAGCCACCCGGAAAGGTGATGCTTTTCGAGGTCGCGTCGAAGGTGATGCCTGCCTGCAAGGTCCAGGCGGCAGGGTCGATCACTTCGCTGTCCGGCACCAGATTGGTGAAATCCCCGATGGCGAGCTTTGAGGCGGTGATCGCGCCCGCGTCGATCTGTTCCGCCTTGACCGCGCCGGTGGCGATCTGGGCCGAGACGATCTGCCCGGTCAGGTCCGAGGTCGCCGCCGAGGCGCTGTAGGCACTGCCGTCCCAGCGGTATAGCTTGCCGCCCCAGACGATGGCCGTGGTGGTCTTGACCGTGGGCAGCGGCCCCGAGGCGATCACCGATACCGGCTCGATGCCGCTGGCAAAGCTGGTGGCGTCGATCAGCCCCGCCAGTTCGGCATTGGTGACGGTGGTGTCGATCTCGGCCAGCGTGGTCGCGGAAACCGCGTCGGTCCATGCCGAGCGGTTGCCCGAGGTGTCCACCGCGCGCAGCCGGAACCAGCGGGTAACAGCATCGCCAAGCCCTCCCAGCGCGACCTTGGCACTGGGTGTCGAGAGGTCAGCCGCGACACCCGCCGCCGGGGTCCAGTAGGTCGGGCGCCAGATCAGCTCGTAATGGCTGAGGTCGGCATCCGCATTCGGGGTCCATTCCAGCCAGAAGCCCTTGAATGCCGCGGTCACTGTCAGCCCGGCGGGCATGGCGGGCGGCACCGTGTCCCCGGCCGCTATATGACTGACCGGCGCCGACCAGGCCGAGCGGTTGCCCAGCCGGTCGCAGGCCCTGACCCTGACGGTAAAGCTGCCGCCCGGCACCGCCAGTTGCCAGCGGTGGCGATTGTGCGGGGTCTGGAATGCGATCGGGTTGCCGGCGCCCTCGGTCAGTTCGATGTCGTAATGGGCCAGATCGGCGGCCGGGCTTGCGTCCCAGTCGGCCGAGAGCACGGTTGGTGTCGAGGTCATGACCAGCCCCGTCGGCACCGGCGGCGGCGTATTGTCCAGATCCTCCGAGGTCAGGCGCACGTTCGGCGTGGCGACCGGCAGCCATGGCGTCCAGGCGTTGCGGCGGCTGCTGATCAGCTGCGCGCGGGCCTGGTAATCCGTGGCCGGCAGGATACCGTCGAACAGCCGCAGCCCTCCGGCCTCGACATCGACGGTGGCGCCGCTCAACTCGACCGCGCTCTGCCCGGCAAGGCGCAGCTGCCATTGCAGGCCACGGCCCACGACATCGCTGTCCCAGCTCATGCCGATGCCGGCCCGGCGCGGAATGCCGCCGGCATCGGTCATCGTCAGCGGCGCCACGGCAAAGCCGGCCACGGCCTCGGGCGCCGAGGGCGTGGTGCCGGGCGCGGTCGGGGTCGAGGGCAGCTCATGGCCCGGGTCCCAGCTGTAATCCTCGGCATTGCGTTCGCGCAGCGAGAGCGCGCGGATGCCGGTGCGCGGATCCTCGACGATCTTGTGCACCGAGAAGGTCTTGGCGGCATAGCCGTTGCGGGCCGAGGTCCAGCTGACGGTGTCGCCCGGCTCGACATGGGCGGCATCGGGCGGCAGCGACAGGTTGTGGCGGCGGAAGCGGCGCTCGTCCTCGATCCAGGCGCGCATCAGCCGCTGCACCTGGCGGCCATAGGGCACCGCCGGCAGGGACAGGTTGGCCATGCGCCGGCCGAAGGCATCGGCGGCCTCCCATGTGGCGTTGGTGCGCTGCGGCGCCTCCTTGGTCTCGTAAAGCTCGGCCGGATCGGGATAGCGGGCCGAGACCGCGTTCCAGGTTGCCTCCAGCCCCGGGAAGGGGTCCATGTCCTGCGGCTTGCTGACGATGATGTCGTCGTCGTCGAAGCTCATCACCGGCAGTGCCGGCGCGCCCACCACGATGCCCCAGCCGTGGCCGAGGTCGGTCACGGTGGCCGAGCAGGCCTTGAGCAGCTCTTCAAGCGCCGCGGCGGGGGGCTGGTTCAGGGCTATTTCGAGCCCCGCGCGGTATTGCGGCTCGCTGCCGCCGCCGGCGATGGCGATCGGGGCGTCGCAGCGGTTCATCGCCGTGACCCACATCGCCTGCGGCAGTTCAGACAGATCGGAAATGCCGCCGCCATAGACCTCGCCGCCCGGCAGCGGGATGCCGCGCATGATGTTCCAGATCATGACCACGGGATTGTCGCTGCTTTCCCAGGTGGCGGGGTTGTTCAGCCGCTGCGGCCCGCTGCCGCCGGCGGTGCTGTCGCGGCGGATGTCATAAAGCGGAATGCCGTCCATCTCGAAGCGGTAGCGCGGCACCGATGTCAGGCGCTCGCGGTGGAAGGCGAAGGTCAGGATCGCATAGCAAAGTCCGTTGCCGACCATGTCGGCGCTCCACGGGCGGTCGGGGTGGCTGCCGTAGCGGGTCCGCAGATAGGGGTCGGCCACGGTCTGGCTGCCGTCGTGATACTTGACCCAGATGCGGCCCGAGACATCGCTGTCGCCCAGCACCGGATAGCCGTATTCCGGATGCGGCGTCTCTCCGAGCGGCATCCAGGCATCGCCGATCATCACCCGCCGCAGCTTGGCGCCCGGCAGGCTGCACAGTTCGACGACATGCGTCAGCCCGGAATTGCCGCGGCCATGCACATAGGGCGCGGCAATGGCCTGGCCGGCGGTGGCATAGCGGCCGAGGATGATGGTCTCGGGGTTCTGCTCGCCGCGAAGCGTCGCGGTGATGGTGATGCCGCCGCCCTGCGCCGGCTCGGGTGTCAGCGCCGAGGTCAGCGCACTGATCGCCACCGTGGAGAGAAGCTTGACCGTCAGCGATCCGATGACCGTCGAAGCAAAGGCCGCGCCCGCCGTCCAGGCCCCGAAGGTTGCCGCGCCAGCCGTGAAGGCCGCGCCGGCGCCAAAGCTGAACATGCCGCCGATGAAGGCTCCGACAACCGCCATGTCAGCCCACCCTGAACATCTGCAGGCCGGGGGTGATCGGTGCAAAGCCCAGCCGCCCGGCCTCGGTCAAGACATAGATCGCCGAACCCTGGTGGACGCCGACCGCGGGACCCTGCGGGGTCTCGACCAGCGCCAGATCGCCCTCGCGGGCGAAGGCCGGATGCACATCGGGCAGATGCGCGGCGATCAGCGCGGCGTGATCCTCATGGCCGGCACGGCGCAGCAGGCGCTGGCCGCCGGCCATGGTGGTGTAGCGCCCGCGCCAGGGCGCGGCAAGGTCGATGCCGGTCTGGGCCTCGACCGCCCCGGCGCCGAACAGGCAGCAATCGTGCCGGCCCGGCTCGATCGGCCGGCCGTCGATCTCATGCAGCCAGGCCTGCAGCCGGACCTGCCAGTCCGGAAGCCGCGTCAATCCCCCCATTTGACCTCTCCCACATCGGCGACCGAGGCATAGCGGCGGAACCCGTCGGCGGGTGCACGGGCCAGCAGCGTGGCCTTGGAGCGGTAGCGCGCCAGCGGTCTGGTCAGAGCGCGTCCGGCGGTGGCGATCTCGACGGTGATGTTGGCGCTTTCGCCCTTGGCCGGGGTCGGCAGCTTCAGGCTGTCCACATAGCCGCGCAGGATGACATGCGGCGTGTCCACCAGCGCCTCGCTGGCCGGATCGAAAAGCGCCCGGCGCACCTCGACCGGGGCGTGGCGCGGGTCATAGGTCCGCACCAGCTGGATCACCTCGGCCGAGACCTGGCTGAAGCTGATGCGCTGGCTGCGCACCTTCAGCCCGGTCTCGCGCTGGATCGGGTCCATGCCCAGCATGGCGCCGGCGGCGTAATAGGTGCGGGTCTCGGCACCGATGCTGAAATCGGCGTGATCGGCGCCGGTCCAGAAGCCGATGGTCTCGACCGCGCCGCTCGTGCGGTTGCGGGCCTGGAACCAGACGAGGATATGGCCGATGAAACCGGCGCGGCTGGCGAAATAGCTGGCGGTGGCGGGGCTGAAGCTGCGCATGTTACCTCAGGGTCTGGATGAATTCGAAGCTGACGCCGCGGGTCAGCGTGGCCTGGCGCTGTCCGGCGCGGACGCTTTTCGGGACGATGACCGCCTTGCAGCTGGCCTTGACCAGCGTCACCGCCGTGCCGGTGGCAAAGCCGGGGCGGATATGCGGCGTGATCTCCCACCAGCCGGCGATGGCGCCGATGGCACTGGCCTGGACCGCGGTGACCCCGCGATGCAGCGCCAGGCGCAGCGGGTTCGAGCCATAGCTGAACCCGATCCAGTCATGCGGCCGCAGCCGGTAATTCGGCGGCAACCCGGTCAGGCGGATGTCACGGTTGTTCGACGCCACCTGCGACAGCACCGGAATGGCCGCGCCCAGCGTCGCGCCGTCGGCATCGAGCCGCGGCCCGGGGCGCGAGGCGTCATGGACCATGAAGCTGGCGCCCGGCCGGCGCAGGATGTCGATCAGCGGCAGCACGTCCGCCGCCTCGTCGGGGGTCATGTCGGCTAGGTCGATGCGCCCGCGCCACAGCCGCGCACCCAGCTCGGCTGTCAGGATTTCACCGCCGCCGGTCTCGGACATCTCGACCGCCTCGGTCAGATCGAGGCTGATCGCGTGGATCGGCAGCTTGTCCATGAACTGCGCGATGCTCAGGGGAAAGGAATAGGCCATCAGGAACTCCAGCGGTCATGGCTGATCTGGCGGACGCGGGCGGGCAGCACGTCACGGTCGTAAAGGTCGAAGCCCTGCGCCACGCCCTGGCTGACCGCCTGCTGCACCATGGCCTCGATCTCGCGGTCGCCGCGGGCGCCCGAGACATCGACGCTGACATTGAGCATGCCCGGCGCGGCCATCGGCGCGGCCGGCGCATTCGCCGCCCGTGCGCCCGGACCCGGCCCGACATAGCCGCCCGACCGAAAGCCGCGCGCGGCGCCCTTGCGGATGCCTTCGAGGTTTCTGACGCCGATGCGGCGGGTGGCGGCGGCGTCAAAGACGAATTCGCCCTCATGCACGATGCCGGCGGCGCGGTCCGGGTCCGAGCCGCCGGTGAAACCGCCCTGCTTGAAAAGCGGCGTGCCGGAAAGCAGCGCGCCGCCGATGCCGACCACGGTCTGCAGGATCGACCCGGTCTTGCCGCCGACCATGCCGCCGATCCCGGAAAGCACCTGGCCGAAGGCGCCCATGCCCTGGCTGGCCACCATCGCGCCCTGTCCGGCCTGCGCCAGCCCCGCCGCGGCCTGGCTGCCGCCCTGGCCGACCTGCGCGCCGGCCGCCTGCACGGTAGTGCCGAATTGCGCCGCCGCCTGTTCCGCCGCGGCCAGCCGCTTGCCCCAGCTTTTCGCCATGGCCTCATCCGAAGGGCGTTCGAAGCCGCGCATCCAGGCATCGGCCGAGGCGCTGACGGTGGGGGCGGCCTGAAGCCGCTCGAGCGCCGCGCGTTCCGTGGTCAAAAGCTCGTTCCAGACGAATTCCAGCTGCGCCTGGACGTTCTGCAGCCCGCCCATGCCGCCCACGGCGCCCAGCAGGCCCTGGCCGCGCCCGGCATGGTGCTGGAACAGGCCGAAGCTGGTGCCGTTGTCGCCCACCGCCAGCGGGTTGAAGCCGCTTTCGCCAGAGATATTGCCCATGATGCCGGCGATCTGATGTGCCGCCAGCCCCTTGGCCGCGAAGAACTGCCAGATCTGCGCCTGCACGTCGCCCGAGCCCGGCAGGCTGCCGCCCAGGCCCATCGGGGCGGCGTTCAGGTTGGCCACGCCGCCAATTCCTGACAGGTTGCCCTGCAGGATGACATTGGCGGCGGTGACGGTCATCGACTGCAGCGGCTGCACCGCCTGCCGGGCCAGCGCGCCCTCATCGGCGGGGGCCTTGCCGGAAAAGCGGCCGATGATGCCGCCCCAGCCGCCCACATCCTCCCAGGTGCCGAGATTGGTGCCGAGGATCGCGTTCTTCAGCGGATTGCGGATCGCCAGATCGAAGAAACCCTTCTCGATCTCGCCCAGCAGTTCGGCGAATGCGCCCTTCACATCGCCGCCGCGCAGCTTGTCGAGCACGCCGTCGATCGCCGCCTCGCCGGCCGATTGCACCCGCTGCCAGGCATCGGCCTGCGCCTCGATCACCTGGGCAAGATCGGCCTGGGCCAGCGCGTTGCGGCGCATGGTCTCGGCCATCTCGCCCGAGGCGCCGGTATCAAAGATCTGCTGTTCGGCCTCGCGCAGCGCCAGCACCCGGGCGCGGACCGCGGCGCTCTGGCCCAGCAGCGCCAGTTCCAGCTGCTGGCGTTGCAGCCCCTCGGCCTGGGACCTCAGAAAGCGGTCCTGCGCCAGCGTCAGCTGATCGAGCGCCCGGCTGCGGACCCGGTCGGCCTCGGCGCGCGCCAGGGCGGGATCGGCGCCGTCGCGGATCTGGCGGACATATTCCTGCTCGGCCTCGACATCGGCCTGGATGCGGGGGTCGCGCGCCATCCCCTTGCGCAGCTCATAACCGTCCATGATCCGGCCGGTCTGCAGATCCCGCGCGGCGCGGGCGCGCTGCAGCGCGATCTCGGCCTCGGCCCTGGCAATGGCATCGACACGGCGCTGTTCAGCGTCGATGAGGCCGAGCTTTTCCTTGCGGATCTCGATCTCGGCCTCGGCCACGGCCTTGGCGCGGGTCTGCTCGGCCGTGCTTGCCGCCAGCAGTGCCAGTTCCCGCCGCAGCGCGTCGATGCCGTCCTGCCGGGCCAGCTGCCGCTCGGCCTGTTCGGCCGCGACCGCCTGTTCGCGCCGATATTGCAGTTCGGTCAGCGCGTTCAGCGCCCGGCGCCCCTCAAGGCTCTGGCGGTCGATGCCCATCCCGGCCAGCTTCAGCTCCAGCGCCTCGCGCTCTTGGCGGTTCGCCACCGCCCGCGCCTCGACGCTCTCCGCGCCATATTGCAGCCGCTCCCGTTCCAGCCCGACCTGCTGCGTCAGATCCCGGGTGATGGATTTCGCGGCCTCGACCCCGGCGGAGTTCTCGTCAAGCGCCTTGAGCTTCTGCAGATCGCGCTGTGCTTCGCCGATCTTCTGCAGCCAGGCATCCTCTTCCTTGCTCAACCCGCCGTAAGCGGCAGCTGCCGACTGCACGGCCGCGAACAGCGCATCCACGGCCGCAATCTGCTTGTCGATGTCGTCGGCAAGACTGGCGGCCCCGACCGCGTCCAGAGCCGCGCTGACCCTGAAGCTTTGCGGGCTGGCGCCCTCGCTGACCCGCCCGGAATTCCACCAGCCGGCCTCGCCGAAGAGCCGCTGCAGCGAACCGAACTGGTCGGATGCGCTGCGCAGCCCCAACATCGAGCCGCCCTGCATCTCGCTGGAAATGCCCGACAGCACGGATCTGGCGTCGCGCCCGGCCGAGCGCCGCTCGATCTCGGCCATGACCCGCAGCAGATCCTTCGCGTCGCCGGCAGTGCTGCCGAATTCCTTGCCGAGATCGACCATGGACCGGCGCGCCCGTGCCGTCGCGTCGCCGACACGGCTGACGCTGTCGGCAAGATCGGCCAGGGCATCCTCGACCGTCCTGGTCTCGGGCATCAGCTTCATCAGTGCCTGGATGCCGAGCGCGCCGAAGGCCACGATGCCGATGGTGGCCAAACTCATCGGGTTCAGGATCGACAGGAAACCCTGGGCGATGCCCTGCAGGGCGGTCTTGCCGCCGCCCATCTGCTGCATCACCTGCACCAGCTGTGTGCCCTGCTGCAGGCCGATCATCATCGGGTTCATGCCCATGGCCGCGGTCACGCCGATATCGAACCCCTGCGCCGCGACGTTGGCGGTGTTCATGCCGCTGATCGCGCCGCCGCCGCCGCCGGTCCCTGCGGCCGGGGCGATGATCGAAGCCGCCTTCGCCCGCGCCGCAGCCGCCTCGGCGGCGGAGATCGCCCCCAGCCGTTCGGCCTCGGCGATGCGCTCGACCTGCGCCTCATACTGGCGCGAGGCCGCATAGAGCGGGTTGAAGCTGGCGCGGATGTCGTCAAGCGAGCGCTGCCAGGCGGCACCGGCCTGCGAGGCCTTCAGGAAATCTCCGGCCTGCTGGCCGATGCTGACGTTCAGGCCGGAAACCGCGTTCTGCAGCGATGCGGCTGCGGTCTCCGAGGCTTTCCAGAAGGCCACTACCGGCGCGGCCGAGGCCTGCGGACTGGCCAGCGGCGCGATCAACGCGGGCGCGACCTTCGCCTGGGCCAGCTGCTGCGCCGCCGCCAGTTCCTTCTGGGTCAGCGCCGCCTTCGACGTTTCCGCCGCCAGCAGCTTCATGTAGCCGGCGGTCGAGGATGCGGCCGCCCCGGTCTTGCCCGCCTCGGCAGCCGTCGCCCGCAGCGAGGCCTCGAAATCGGCCAGGCCCGCCTTGCCCTGCGAGGCATCGGCCTTCAGGACAATGGCAAAGTTGAACTGCTGCGCCGTCATCCGTCACTCTCCCCGAGCACCCGAAGGGCCGCGCCCTCCATCACCTGCAGATCCCGAAACACCGCATCCGGGTCGGCATACCGCGCGCGCTTCAGCACCACGTCCACCGCGCCGTAATCGAGGCCGAGCCAGACCATGCCGCCCATGCCCGCCGCGACCCGCCATTGCGTCTGGCAGGAAAGCCAGGCGTCCAGCGCGTCTGCGTTCTGCGGCAGCACCTCGAAGCTTTCCGGTGCCGGTGCAGCCGCGACCTCGAGCACGACCCCCATGCGGGCGAACTGCGCGGCGAGATCGTCGTCGAGGGTCGCCGGCTGGCGATCGTCGCTGCGGCCCTGCCACGCAAGCGCCCAGGCCCGCGCGGCCGCCTTCAGTTTCCCAGGCGGGCTTCCTCGCCGGCGAGGCTTTCCTTCAGCGCCTGCTGCAGCCCGTCGCGAAACCAGCTGTGACGCAGGGCGCGCTTCAGCATCTCCTCGGAAAAGGGCAGGATGCCGTCGTCGCCGACCACGCCCTCCCAGTTCCGGACCACGCGCAGGGCATTCTCGATTTCGTGATCGACCAGCTCGCGCATGGTCTTGAGCGCAGCGGATTTCTCGGCCTCGGCCAGCTGCGCCTCGCGGTCCAGGGGCTCGAACAGCACCCGGAAGCCCTGCTTGACAAAGCGGCCGGGGGTTTCGGGGTCGGGGACGCGCACGGTCACGGGCCACCAGTAACGATAGGTTTCAGCCAGCTTGAACTGCATTTTCAGACCTCGGAGAAATCGACGTAAAAGGTGGTGCCGGGCAGGAAATGCGCGGCCATCCGGGGGTCGGCGGTGGCAAGCCCGATCGAGCCGCCGCCGCTGGTGCCGCTCTCGGCATCGGCAAGCTTGCCGTTCACCGCGGCGACCAGGCTGATGAACACCGTCCCGCCCTCGTGCTGGCGCTCGAGCACCCGGAACTTGGTGCGGATGACATTGGCCATCACTTCACCACGATGGAAAGTTCGTCGCGGCCCGAGACCGGCACGAAGCTCAGCGGCAGCGAATAGTTCAGGATGCCGTCGGTCTGCCCCTGGGTGACCTTGCCGATCTCGACCGAGGGGGCGTTGATCTCGACGATATTGCCCGCCACCGTGCCATGGACCAGGCTGAGCACGCCGCGGGTGCGGTCGAGCGCCCGCTGGAACCAGTTGATCGTGGCAAGCGACGTGGCCTCGACCACCGCCTGGCCGGTCACCTTGCGGTCCGGGATGATCACCGATTCCGAGCCGATCAGGAAGCGCGGGGTGACGGTATTGCCCAGATCGATCGTGAGGCTTTCGGCGACCGAGGCCCAGCCGTGCAGGCTCATCGTGGTATTGGCCGAACTCGCGTCAACCGGCGTCTGCCAGCCGGTCATGGTCACCGGGGTCGCCACCTGGTCGGTGATCGTGCCCAGAAGCCCGGTCATCGCAAAGCGCAGGCTGGGGATCGATTTCGGCGCGATGCTGATCGACAGCGTGCCGCGGCAGCCGAGCAGCACATGGCGCACCCCGTCCACCTCGAAATAGATGGTCGAGGAGCTGACATTGCTCTCGACGATGGAATAGGTGGCGGAGGTCGATGCCTGCAGCGTCTCGGCAAAGCCGCAGGCGCGCATGAGCGAGGCCCATTTCGGGGCGGTGCCGGCGGCACCCGCGCCCGCGAGTTCGACATCGAATTCGAGCTTCGCGTGCTTGCCGGTCAGGATCACGCCCTGGTTGCCCATATAGGGCAGAAGCAGCTCGCGGGGGACCTCCTCGGCCTCGATCGGGGTAAAGCTGACGTTCTTGCCGATGATTGCGTCGGCCGCTGCCGGCGCCGGCGTCGGCGCCTGGCCATAGGCGGTCTCGATCTTGTGCAGGATGGCCAGCTTGCGAAGAATGCGCGGCATCACTTGCCTCCTTTGCGCTTGGGTTCAGTGGGGGTCGCCTCGGGCGCCGGCGCCGGCGCGGGCTCGGGCGGGGTGCCCTCGGGCTGGCGGATCAGCGCCCCGGTCTCGGGGTCGCGGATGTAGCTGCCGCCTTCGGTCGGGAATTCGGTCATGATCATGCTCCTGTCAGGAAACGCGCGGTCTCCCAGGTCTGGACGTAAATGCTGACACCCTTGCTGACCGGGCTGCTTTCGCCCCCGACCAGCTGGCACGGGGAAATCCCGCCCGGCGGCTCCCATCCCGCCAGCGCCGCCTCGAGGCCGCGCAGATAGGTGTCGAACTGCAGCGCCCGCGCCTGCCCGAGGAAATCGTCGTAATGGCGCAGCACCACCCCGGCGAGGAACTGCATGGCGACGCGCTGGCGAAATCCGCCGCTGGCAAGGATCTGATTGCCCGCCTGCTCACGCCAGGGGGCAACGATCAGCGAGCCGCTGTCGAGTTGCCCGGCCAGATCGGCCACGGCATCAATATCCTCGGCCACCTCGATCCGGCCCCAGATCGGGCCGGCGAGCGCTGTGCGCAGATGGTCATGGATCTCCGCCAGCATCAGGACCAGCCCCGCAGCTTGCCGGGGGTGAAGACCTGCGCCGGATGCACGGCCATGACCCGGCCGGAAATGCCGTCGGGCGCAGCCGCGCCGGGATCGACCGGCAGGGCGATCTGGCCACGCGCCAGGTCCTTCAGCGCCGCGATGGCTTCCTTGTAATCGGCGCTCACATGCTCGGGGGCGCCGTTGCGGTGCAGCACATGGCGCGCGATCGACACCGCCCAGGTGCGCACCAGGTCGGGCACTGCCGGCAAGGGCAGCGCGTATCTGGTGGCGACATAGCCGTTGATCAGGTTGTCGGCATCCGCAAGCGCTGCCGCGATCACCTCCGGATCCGGGGTGCCGTCGCGGTCGCGATCGGCGATCTGGCGCAATTCCACCTCGCCGGCGCGTTCGATCAGATCGGCAAGGGCGGCATAGGCCACGGCGTCAACCCCAGAACAGCTGCTCGCGCAGCAGATAGCCTTCCAGCGGCCAGATCTGGCGGATGGCATCGGCCCTGGCCAGCTGGCGGCCGAGACCGGCGTCGAAATTCGCCGGATCGGCCGGGGCGCTCTGGCCGATGACGACAAAGCCGTTTTGCAGCTTCAGCGCACAAAGCGTCAGATGCGGGCTCAGCGCCGGATTGAGGAACTCTTCGCCGGCGATCTTCGCCTCGATGGCGGGGGCGGTGACGGCATTTTTCATCTGGCATCCTGACAGGGTGAAGGGTGGCGGGGGCGAAGCGGAGCGGGGACGCCCCGGCCGAGGGGCTGAGAGGAGGATCAGCCCTTTGCCTCGGAGGCCCTCTTGCGGGCGCTTTTCGGGGCGCTGGCGGCGGCACTGCCTTCGCCAGCCCCGTCCTGGGTGGTGGCGGGCGCGAGCTCGGCCAGGGCGGTTTTCAGCTCGGCGATCTCGGCCTCAAGGGCCATGATCTGGCTGTATTGGCGGCTGACCTCGGCCTCGGCATCCGCGGCACGGGTGCGCGCGGCGTCGCGGTCGGCGGTCAACTCGGTCATGGCGTTTTCCACCGCAGCCGCGACGGCGGCATCGGCCAGAAGCTTCGCCTGCTCGGCGACCGCCTCGTCGAAGCCCGGCATGCCGGAGGCGAGATCGCCCGGAGCCACTTCGGCAAAAACGTTCTCGACACCTTTCGCGACCGCGCCGGCCGTTGCCAGCTCGCGGGCGATTTCCGGCGCGACCTCGACATGATCACCGGGCTTGCACCATTTGCCGCCGATCTTGGCCGGTCCGGTCAGCTGGACGGAAATGCGGTTGCCCATCATCGCCCGCCTATGCCGCGCCGGCGTTCTGGAACAGGAAGCCGCCCTCGGCGCCGGTCAGGATGACGCGCCGCTCGGTCGTGGTCGGATAGATCCAGCTGTCGTTGCGCTCTTCGAGATAGGGCTTGCGGACCTGCGGATAGCCGCGCAGCTCATAGGTGTATCCATAGGAGGGCACCTGGAAATTGTCGCCGGTCTCGGGGACGAAGGCGAGGACGGCGTCGTCGCCCCAGACATCGAGGGCGGGATCGGCATCGGTCGCGGTCTCGGGCAGATAGACCGCCGTGCCGACGATCACCCTTTTGAGATTGAAATAGGCCGCCAGCATCTCGGCCGTGATCGAGTCGCGCCCGGTGTATTTGAACTGCTCCTTGACCTTCTGGTGACGAACCAGCCCGTTGAAGGCCGAGGGACCCAGCGTCAGGGTGTTCGGATAGCGCCCGATCCGCCGGCGGATGGCCTCCTTGGCCTCGCTGACATCGGCATGGGGATCGCTGGCCTCGTTCGACCAGCGGTCCCCGCCGGTCAGGGCGACGCGGTTGGTGGTGGCATAGTTCGCGTTGTTGCGGGCGATCTGCGCCGCCTCGAGTTCATGGCCGAGGTCGATGATGTCGAGCACCATATTGACCGCGCCCTGGCCAAGATCGATGCCCGGGATGGCCTGCGCCTCTTCCTGGTGCTCGATCGGCACGATGCCTTCCAGCGCGTCCTGGATGAGCGAGACAGGATCCGAGGCATAGCCATACTGCACGCGCTTCTTCTCGGCGCCCGGAGCCCGGCGGGTGTTCATCAGCCGGAAGGATTCCTTGCCGAACTTGATGACGCGCATCGAGCGGTTGGGGATGGTCACGCGCGGGAACAGCAGGTGCGAGATGAACTCGCCGTTGCGATAGCCGCGGGCATGGGTCGACAGGATCGGATCGATGACCGCGGCAGTGCGGGTATTGAGCGGAGCCATTCTGGGCCTCCTTAGCGGATGAGGATGTCGACGAACTCGCCGGCGGCGGCATCCGTCAGGGCGGTGGCGAAGGCATTGGCGGGGGTGGCGCCGGCGACCTGGACGCCGCCGGCCGCGGCCGAGACCAGTTTCGCGCCGGCGGTGATCACGCCGCCGGCGCGGACCCGGGCCACGCCGATGGTCATGACGGCGGCGAAATCGCCGATCTGGGTGTTGGGCGACTTCGCCACGCCGAGCACCGGCGCGTCGTCAGCGACGACCTTGGCGCCGGTGAAGCCGATCAGGTCGAAGGCATCGAAGGTCCCGGTGGTCGGGGTGGTGACGTTCAGCACGTCCTGGACAAACTGCATGGCCCTCTCCTTCAGGATACGGCGCGCACGGCGTCCATATAGGCCGTGCCGGGGTGGCGGCGCTGGTAATCGAGCGCCTTGTTATGAAGGGTGAGACCTTCGGGATCGACCTCACCGCCATCGGCGGCAAAGGCCGCGGACCTGGTCTGGCCGGGGCCTTCGGGCAGGTCGGCCGCGCCGAAGCTGACGATCTGCGGCTGCGCCTCCAGCACCTGTTTCAGTGCGGCGGCGGGCGACAGCTGTTCTGCGCCTGCGGCAAAGCTGACAGCGGCGTGGCCGGGCAGCGCGTCGAGGATCGCCACCACCTTGTCCTGCGAGGCCGGCAGGAGCTTTCCGTCCCGCACGAGGCTTTCGGCGAAGGCGGCGTTGTCGGCATGGGCCTGGGCGGCCTCGCGCCGGGCGAGTTCCGCCTCGCGATTGGCAATATCGGCTTCGCGCGCGGCGAAGGCCGGGTCGGGCTGCTGGGTCACAGCGGGCTCCTTTCCAGGGGGGATGGGGGTGGGTTGCGGCGCGGCAAAGCCTGCCGTCGCGGTGTCGTCGTTCGGGGTCTGGTCGAGCCATTCGATCTGCCAGGAGGGCAACGCCTGATCGGCGTCCTCGCGGCCGAACTTCTCGATCAGCAGGTCGCGCAGCTTGCGAAACAGCGAGGCGGTTTCGGCGGCATCGCCAAAGGCCACTTCGAAGGCCGCGCCCTCGTCACCGGCGAAGGCCGCGTTCTTCAGCCCCGGCACGCCCGGCGCGGCGGCGCCCAGAAAGCCGATGTGCTTGGGATACCAGGTGCCGGGCACCGGGTTATGGCCCTGGCCGGGCGCGAAATAGGCCATGGAGACCTTCCGGAAGCGCCCGGCCTGCACCAGTTCGGCAAATGCCGGCTCGATCTGATGCAGGTTGGCAAAGAGCCGCTCCTGGCCGGCGTCGTAATCGAAGCTCTCGACCCAGCCATAGGCGGGGGCGTCGATCTCGGGATGCCCGACGACGACTGGCGCCGGGGCGATGCCGGGATCATAGGCATCGGCGACAGCCTTGAGGTCGGCGGCCGAATAGGTGATCGGCTCGCCCGCCATCGGCCGGAAGGTGCCGGGGCGGAAAACCTCGATCCGGGCGGTCAGCGGTCTTGCGGGGGTGGCGGTCATGTTGCATCCGGGGCTTGATCTTCCCGGATGGGTCTACTCGCCGTCAGGATGCAAAAAGACCGGAAGCCAGTTCAGGCCGGGCGCAAGGGCATCCCGGACCCATCATGGGGCGAAACCGGCCCCCGATCAACGCCCTTCCCGCCTGCTGGCGATCACGGGCGGCGCAATGGGGTCGCAGAGCGATTCTAACAGGGGGTTAACAGGGCACCTCGCCCGCGCATGGGGCGATGTGGCCCAGGGCGCAGGATGCCGCTCTACGGGCCGTTTTGAGGGGTGTCGCGATTTAGCGGGTCAACCAGCGTTCCGCCGCCGCGAAGATCTCTGCCTGGTCCGCGGCCGAGATGCCGAGGAATGGCCGCGCCGGGATATTGACGCGATGCGCGCCGATGCTGACATCGCTGACGACATCGGCCTGCTTCTTCCTGACGAAACGCCGGCCGATGGAGCCGTCCTTGCCCTTCCTGCGATAGACCTTCGCCGCTCGCGCCGGTTTTTCGATGGCGCCGCCCAACTGGTGGATCGCCGCATATTCGACGGGCGAGCCAACCCTGACCTCGTCGTCGGTGGCTTGGTAATTGATCGAGCCGGCCAGCAGGCCGCGGTCACGCAGGATGGCCAGCTGCGAGCGGCTGCGGCGCGCCCGGGCCTTGATCGTCGCGGGCGCAAGGGGCGTCCAGGGCGTGCCGTCCGGCGCCGCCTCGGCCTTGAAGTTGCGCCCGGCCGACAGGATCAGCTGCTCGCCCACCTCGGCGAAGAACGGCCGGCGCTGGTCCATGAGCCTGACCAGCCGGTGCAGGCGCTCCTGCGCCTCGGTTGCGTCGAGCTCGACCCTGAAGCTGATCCCGCTCATTGAAAAGCCCCCGCAACGGCGTTATGTCTGTGATGCGGGCGAGCCAGACAGGTGATGTGTCCAGGTAGCTCTCCGCGCGACGGTCGGATCACCCCGGCCGTCATTTTCTTTTCCACAGCAGCTTACCGCCCCGACGGCTCTGGATGCCCGCCGCCTCTGGAATTCCCTTGCGGTCTTGGGGAAGATAGATCGTGATCGGCTCCCACCACCGGCGCCCTATCTGCATGACCACAAGAACCCCCTTGTCAGGATCGACGCGCACATATCTTCGGTCCAGCAGCAGTTCCTGCAAGTCCTCACGCACCGGGTCCTGTTTTGCCGCCACCCCCAGCCAGATTTCATCGGGGTCCATCAGCGTCTCGGCCATCAGCGGCGTGAAGGTGTCCCGGCCGCGCTTGCCGATCTTCCACATCCCCGAGCGGTCGCGGAAGAACCCGTCCGAGACCGGCACATAGGCCCCGCTTGCATCCTGCCACAGCACCGCCCGTCCGATATCGGCCCCGAACGGCTCGAGGAAGGCGCGGACGTAATCCTCGGGCGCCAGCCCCTCGGCCAGCGGCTGGGCGGTGAAGGGGCGCGACGAAGCCACCAGCTCCGCCAGCGGTGAGGGCTCGTCGATGATCACCGCATGGCGGCCCTCATGGATCAGGCCGCCGCCATCCTCGATCAGGGCCGAGGGAACCAGCCCGCGCTCCCACAGATCGCCCGGCATGTAATCCCAGCCATAGCCGGTGCCCTCGGGCTGATCGACGGTCACGCCGCTGGCCTCATGGGTATAGGGCTTGCGGATGATCTCCGGCGCCGGGTCCGGGCCGGGTTTGCCCAGCCGCCTGAGCTGGCCCTCGCTCAGCGTCCTGACCCCGCAGGAGCATTTCCAGTCATTCGGCGGGAAATAGATGTCCCACCAGGGGTCGTCCCACATCAGCACCATGCCGTCCCAGGCGAGATGCAGCTCGCGCGGGTTGAGCGGGATGCGGGTATCGGCATGGACATACATCCAGTAGGGACGCGCCTTCACCATGTCGGGATCGCGCATCTGCTTCAGCCTGCCGGCCATGTGGCTCGTGCGGATATTGGTCTCGAAAATGGTGCGGATGCGCCAGTCGCGGCCGCCCTTGTGGTCCCAGCCGTATTTCTCGACCAGGCGGTCGAATTCACCCGCAAAGGTCTTGATGTCATGGGTCCGCGCACCTTCGACGACGGCGGCGTGGAACTCCTCGAGCATGGCCATGTCGGTGGCCCCGGCCACGACGAAGGCGCGGTCGTGATCGCCCTGCATGGCGTCTGTCCAGGCGCGGGTGGGCTTCAGGCGCTTCTGACGCAGGAAATCGATCTGCTCGCGAAACTCCTGGCGGGTGAAATCCGGCTCGGCAAAACCCGGCCCGGCATCGCCATCGGCGAAAGCGGCCTCGCGCCCCTCGAGCCCGGCCAGTTCCAGCGCCTGCGCGATCAGCGACCCCAGCGCATCCGGGGTCCAGCGTGCGCCGAGTTCCAGCAGCGCCCGGGCTGCAGCCTCGAAATCCTCGGCCGAGGTGATCGCCTTGCGGATGGCATCCAGCCGGCGGGCGAAATGCCGCCCGGCCGCGGCGACCGCCTGATCGGTGATGCGCTCGACCGGCCCGCCTGGTTCAGCAAAGCAGACGTGGCGGTGAGATGGCCCGGGCGTCAGGCTTTTTTTTTGAGCCTGGCGGCCGCGAAGGCAGCAGGCTCATCTGCCAGGGCAAAGGGTTCGGGTTCTTCGGCGGCGCCGGCAAAGCTGTGGCGGGCGGCGACCAGTGCGTCGATGGTCTTGTCGGACAGCTGGTCGGTGATCTCGAAGCTGACGACATATTCGCGGGCGATCTCGTCCTCGGCGAACGCAGCCGCCGCCTTGACGATGGCCCGGATCGCCTTGTCCATGGCCTCGGCTGCGCCGGCCTTGATCTGCCGGGCCTCGGCCTCGGCCTTCTCGTTTTTCGGCCGGACACGCCAGACCCATGGCACCGCCGCGCCGGGAAGGTTGTAATCAATGATCCAGCGCAGAAGCGTGTCGCGCAGCGTCCCCGACAGCATGTCGGCATCGCTGTCGACCAGCAGATCGAGCATTTCCTGATGCACCTCGCCCAGGGCGCGGCTGCCGCCCGACTCGCCGACCTGCGTGGTCAGGGTCTCGCCGGTGACGCAGATCGAGATCTGCCGGTCCCAATAGGCCAGCCATTGCTCATAGGTGACGCTGCCAGAGCGCGAGGCCTCCAGAAAGCCGATATCGGTGCCGATCGGCACGGTGATGGCCGAGGCGGTCCTGGCCTGGGTCAGCGTCTGCAATATCCGGGCCTGCTCATCGGTCAGCATGCCATAGGGGGTCTTGCCGACGATGGTCGGACCGGCGAATTTCTCGAGGAAATGCAGCCAGAAGGTGACGCCCTCGCGCTTGAACAGCACCGCCCAGAACAGCCGCGAGCCGAGCCCGAGGCCGTAGGGGTTGTTGCCCTTCACGCCGAAGCGATGGCTGATGAACTTGCGATTGGGCAGTTCGGTGCCTTCGGTGATCGCTGCCCAGGTCAGCAGCCGCGGCTGCCAGTCCTCGCCGAAGACGAAGCGGCGCTGGTCATGGCCCTTGATCAGTGCCGGGACGATGCGGGCGCCGTCGCGCGCCCAGGCGATCTCGCTGATGGCAAAGCCCTTCAGCGTGGCGTCGAGCAGATCCTCGCAGATCCGGTCGAAGGGCAGGCCTGTCAGGATCTCGCGCACGAGATCGGCGGCGTCCTTGTCGATGGGGCGGTCGCCGCCCGGCTCGATCTCCCAGGCACGCGCGGTCAGGCCCTTCTTGCGCTTTTGCAGCATGGCGAAGGCATGGGTGTCGCGCTCGATCTCGTCATAGATCGCCAGCCCCTTGCCGCCGCCCTGCTGGATCAGGGTGTCGTCGGTGTGCTGCAGCACCCCCGAGAAGAACGGGATGGTGATGTCGTTGCGGGCATTCGCGATCATGGCGCGGGCCTCGGCCGGCAGGTTCTTGCGGCCATCCTCGGCGAAGGCGGTTTCTGCGCGGGCGGCGCGTCTGGGTTTTCGGCGGCTCATCGCTTCTGTCTGCTTTCCTTTTCGAGGGTCAGGCCTTCGTCCTTCAGGCCCGGCGACAACGCGACGGCGGCTGCCGCGTCGAACCGGCCGCCTGCTCTGCCGGATGGGTCCGAATATCGTGCGGCTCTGGCTTCGGTCATCGCCCGCGCCCCATCCGGAACCCGCCAAACAGGTCGCCGCCGGCACCGGCCGAGGCGGTCTGGATCTGGCCGTGCGACCCACCGCCGCCACCGGCATAGATCAGGGTGTTCTGGTAAAGCATATCGAGGCAGTCCGGGCCGTCGTCATGGGCGGCATTCGGCCATTGCTGCAGCTGCTCGATCAGGGTGGTGTGGTCGGGGCTGAAACGGATCAGCCCGGCCTTGACCGGCGGTTGCAACCGCTCGATGCGCAGGTTTTTGTCCGCATTGGGGATGACCGGCACGGCCGAGATGCCGACGCCCTGCTTTGCCGCCTCCAGCATCAGCGTGGTGCGCAGGAACTCCTGGAACTGCACCGCCTCCACGAACCACAGCAGCGCGCGGTATTCGCGCTGCATCTCGATCGTGTCGGAGATGATGATGTCGGGCAGCCGGCGCCGGATCGAGGCCTCGACCACGTCCATCTTTCCTGACAGCCGGTCATAGCCGCCGATCAGGATCGCAGAGGGGTCACGACCCTTGGCCTTCCTGCCGAGCGACGGGTCGATGGCGCCGAAGAACACCCATTCCCGCACCCGCGCCGTCCAGTAGCTGAGCCTGGCGAAGGGGTTGCCCTCGCTCATCGGCTGGTTCTGGTATTCGGTAGCGAAGGCGTCGTGCGAGCCGGCGCGTTCCAGCATCAGCCAGACCAGCGGCTGCACCGAAGGCCAGTTCACCACCGCGCCAGCGTCCATCTCGGGTTTGTGCAGCGCGTAGAACGCGAGCGCGCCGGTCTTGCCGCCGGTCTCGTTCCCGTCCTGGTCGATTTCGGCGTTCTGGTAGATTTCCTCGAACTGGTCCCAAAGGTCCATGCGGTCGGGCCAGCTCATGATCGCCTGAAACCTGGTAACCCGCCACGCAGGCTGTTTTGCGGCGCGCACCAGCACCGCATCCCAATGCAGCACCGTGCCGACCCAGATCACATGCATCGAGCCGTCGGGCGGGCCAACCTTCAGCGCCGCCTTGTTGACCCAGCTCTCCAGCTTGTCGCGCTGCTCGGGCGAGCGCACCGCCTCGTCGTTTTCGATGTCGTCGAAGAACATGGTGTCGGGGCGGTAGGGGCCGTGGCGGCGGCCGCGCAGCTTCTGGCCGGCGCCGACGCCTTCGACACGGATGTTCTGGCGGGTGACGATCTCGGCCTCGCGCCAGACCCGGCCCTGGCCGCAGGCTTCGGGAAAGTCGGATTGCAGGCGCGGATTGGTGGTCAGTTCGGCCTTGATCGCCTCGATCAGCAGCGCCGCCTGGGCGTAAACGTCACAGACCTCGATCGTGTAGCGCGTCTTGCGCAGGATGATGCGGTAGAGCGCCAGGCCAAGCGAGAGATGGGTGGATTTCGAGGAGCCGCGCGGCGCGATGAACATCTCGCGCAGGCCATTCCCGGAGAGTGTCAGGTCTTCTGTGTATCGCTGATCCGGTCCATGCTTCCTGAGAGGAGCAAGGACGATGACGAGGTAGCGTCCGAGGTCGTGGTGTAATTTCACCGGCACTGCCGGTGTAATCCGAGGTGGCCATCGAGGTGTATGGT
>NZ_JBDHSP010000045.1:0-24500 GCF_039808215.1 Paracoccus sp. (in: a-proteobacteria) | reverse complement strand
TCTCCGTAGGGTCCGTGGTTGAAGCGTCGAAACTCCGCCTCGACCATACACCTCGATGGCCAACAGGGATCACACCGGCAGCGCCGGTGAAATTACACCACGCCCGTGGACGCCACCCGGCCAGCCGCCTTCGCAAGCACTGGGAGGTCACTGTTCGAATAATCTGGATTATGTGTGCAAACCTGCCTGCGCTGGCCTTGCCGTCGTGCATGGCCCCTCCGGAAACGGCGTGTCGGGGCCGGCCCGAGCGAGACGTCGTGATGCGCCTCATGGCCGCGGCGTCTGGCGGGTGGAATGACGCCCGCCGGGCATGCGGTCTTGCGGGCGGGTTCCGTCAGGCAGGCGATTCGCTGGCCGATCTGCCGGCCCTGTCGAGCGCGTACTGGGCGTTCGGTCGGCAGGGCATGAAGGGTGCCGCACGCGCAGAGCCGTCATTGCCCATAGGGCCGCCCTGCCCGCTGCGGGCTTTGGCCGCAAGCGCATGAATTTGCCGGGGGTTCCCCTGCGATCGGAGCCGGTTTGCGCGGGTCGGGAAACACAGTCCGGGGTCAACATGGACAGACGACCAGCCGCTGCCCACAGGGCAGACAAACGACTAGAATGAAAACTATTGGCTGATCGTGTGTTCGGCGACATTCCATTTCTACAAGCAATTGATCATGTCGGCGCACGATCAGATGGACGTACGATCAGTCTTGGGAGGAAAGGCGGACGCAATGCCCGGCCGTCCGGGGCCGCCCCGGTGCGAAGGCTGAGGAAGGAGGCGGTTGTTGCCCTTGGGGCGGATGCAAGCTTTGTGAGGGAGGGGGGTTACCCCGGGAAACGGAACGCCTGTACGGGAATCGAAATCCATGAACACCTCCGCAAACCTTGACGAACTCAGCCTGCAGGTGCTGGCGCTGCTCCAGGCGGACGGACGCATCTCGATCCGCGAGATGAGCAAGCGGCTGGGCGTGTCACCGACCACGGTGGGCGCGCGCTACAACCAGCTACTGGAAGACGGCGTGGTGCAGGTGGTGGCGGCGCCCGACCCGCGCAAGCTGGGCCTCGACTTTCACGCCCTGGTCTCGGCGCGGCTCAGCCCCGGCAACCTCGATGCCGCGGTGGCGCTGCTCGAGGCGCGGCCCGAGGTGACCTGGATCGGCCTGACCCTGACCGACCACGCCATCCTGTTCGAGATCGTCGCCCGCAACGCCAGGACCTTCGGCGAGCACAAGGACGCGCTGTTCGCCGAACTGCCGGGCTTCATCAGCGCCGAGGTCAGCGTGATCTGGGACGTGCGCAAACTGCGCTACTCGATGCTGCCCATCGACATGAACGGCCATTCGCCCGCGGGCAGACGGGCGGGGACGAATACCGACGACCCATGACATGGCGCGCGAGAGGCGCACCAGGAGGAGGAGAAGAAATTGGACATGATGACGCAAAAGCCGATGGACCTGGTCGGCATCCTCAAGCGGGATCCGCTACCCAAGGAACTGGCCTTTCCGCCGGCCGAATACCAGCGGCGGCTTCGGGCGACACGGGAGCAGATGCGGGCGCGCGTCATCGATCACCTGATCATCAGCATGACGCCGAACCTGGGCTATCTGACCGGCTATGACACCACCATGCCCAGTGGCTACACGATCGGCATCCTGGTCCAGAGCGGCAATGTGCGGCTGCACGCATCCGAACTCGAGGCGCCTTGCGCGCTGCTGTTCTCGACCATCGAGGACATCGAGGTGTTCCACTGGTACGATGCCGACGACACCTCGACGCAGATGGCGGGCATCCTGCGCGACCTCGGCGCGGACGGCAAGCGCATCGGCATCGAGATGGACAACCCCGAGACCTTCGCCAGTGGCGCACTGGACACCCGCAGCTATCGCCGGTTGCAGGAACTGCTGCCCAGGGCCGAATTCGTCGACGCCACGCATCTGGTCCTCGACGTGCGCACGGTGAAGTCGCCGGCCGAGTTCGACAAGATGCGGCAGGCCGCGGAATGGACGCTGCAGGAGCTTCTGGCCTCGATCGACGCCTGCGCCAAGGGCCGCACCGACAACGAGGTGGTGGCCGAGGGCTATTACTCCATGGTCTAGGCCGGGTCGGAACTGATGTCGATCGATCCGATGTGCGTGGTCGGGCCGCGCACCGCCTACATGCCGCATATCACCTATCGCCGCCACAAGCTGAACCGCGGCGACACCGTCTATCTGGAATATACCGGCACATTCGAGCGCTACAACGCGCCGGCCATGCGCAGCGCGGTGATCGGCACGCCCTCGGACGGGGTGCGCCGGCTGTCGGATGCCGCACTCGAGACGCTGGATCTGCTCTTTGCCAACATCCGGGCCGGGCGCACCGGCGACGACGTGGCCCGCGCCGCCCGCAAGGCGCTGGACAAGGCCCCAAGGGCACCTTCTTTCACGGCGGCTTCGGCTATTCCATCGGCATGGGCCACCAGCCGACCTGGACCGAGGCGGCGCATTACATCGCCCTCGGCTCGCAGACGCTGCTGCAGCCGGGCATGACCTTCCACCTGCCGATCTGCACCTGGGTCCCGGCGGAGAAATACGGCGTGGGCTTTTCCGAAAGCATCCTCGTGACCGAAACCGGCTGCGAGATCCTCGGGCCGGGGCACCGGCGCGAACTGGCCGTGCGCTAGCACGAACCCCCCGATCATTACAGGAGTTGACGCATGCGTCGCATTGCCATCGATACCGGCGGCACATTCACTGACTGTGTCCTTTATGACGGGCACGACACGGTGTTGGCCGTCGCCAAGGTTCCCTCGCAGCCGAAATCGCCCGACCGCGCGATCGCCGACGGCATCAGCCGGCTGCTGAAGATGACCGGCCTCGGGCCGGCCGACATCGACCAGGTCGCCCACGGCACTACCATCGCCACCAATGCCGTCATCCAGGGCCGCTTTGCCCGCGACGGCATGATCACCACCCAGGGCTGCCGCGACACGCTCGAGATCGGCACCCAGATCCGCACCGCACCCTACAATCTGCGCACCGAACCCAAGCGGCCGCCGATCCCGCGCGACCTGCGCATCGAGGTGCCGGGCCGGCTCTCGGCCATGGGCGAGGAGATCCCTCCCCTGGACGAGGAAGCGGTGCGCCGCGCCGTGCTCGCGCTCAGGGACAAGGGCGCCGAGTCGGTCGCGGTGGCCGGGCTGTTCAGCTTGCCCCGCGAGCACTGGGCCCAGATCGCCTCCACGAATCCGCTGGAGCGCGTGAGCCGCGAGATCAAGCGCCGCGCCGATGTCATCGGCCCTCGGGCGCTCTCTCGGACCGATGGCGTTCGCGCCCTCGAGCCCCAATGACGCGGCCATCATCCGACTGGTCGGGGCGCTGATGCTGGAGACCAATGACGAATGGGCGCTGGCGCGGCGCTAAATGAGCCTTGAAACTCTCGCCCGCGTCACCGACAATCCAAACGTCAGGTTGCCCGCCGTGGCGACCTGAGCAAGCCCTGACCTCTCCAAGGGTCGGCGATCCTACACCACGCCGCGGGGCACTATCTGCCGAATGCCTTGAGCCCGGGAAATTCATGATGCGCCGCCAGACCCCTGGCGGGAACGACCAGGGCCCTGCGGATCTCCTTGCGGCCATGACCGCTGTCTTCGGTGACCGCGACGGGGTGGCCCTGCCTGACCTTGCCGAGACACGCCCTGGCATCCGACAGGAGCGCGTCCTGGTGCGCCTTCAGCGCCAGGCACGAGTCGCCGCCGCCCGCGTTGATCGCCGCGACCGTGCGCCGGTTGCAATGCAGCGCATCGCCGGTGACCACCTTGCCCTTCAGCGCGATCAGCCCGAGGGCCTCGAGCGCGGCGTCCAGTTCCGTGCCGTTGTCGGCCGCACAGTTGGCCAGCGTCAGGCGCAGGCGCGCGGCATAGGCCGACACCATCATCCGTGTCCGTGCGCTTTCGGACCTGCCCCGCGCACCCCGCAAGGCCTTGCCGTCGATGGCAATCACGTCCCCCTCGCGCAGCAACGCCGCCACCTCGGCCAGCACCTTGCCGAAGGCCGCGTCGAGCGCCTTGGGGTCGAGCATGCGAAACACCGTGGAGAAGGTGTCGTGCGACGGGATCGCATGCTTCAGGTTAAGGAAACCCCTGAAAAGACTTTCCTTTGCTCGACCGAACGTGGCCATTCCGGCGCAGGTTGTCGCTCCGCACAGTACCGCGACGAAGGCGATGACGAGCAACTCGCCGAGGTCATGGCGCGCGTTGTCCGCTCGCGGGTCGGGGATGTCATCGAAGGCGGAGAGGAAGATCTGCATGGCGGCCGGGATTCAGGGACTGAGTCAGCCGTCAAGAATCCATCCTGCCCTCCGGCGCAAGACGCCCTGCTCAGGCCCTCAAAGCCAAATGCGATTCCCCTGACCCCCGGCCATCGCTATTACATCGACGAATACCTGCTGATGATCCGCGACGCCTTCGACGCCCCCGCCGTCAAGGTCGAAAAGCGCATCATCCGGCTGGCCAATTTCCTCGCCATGGATGTCCGGCGCGACCCGGGGCAGGATAGCATCGACAGCATGTCGGACACGCTGGCACGCCAAGTTACGGCGGCGGGGCTGATCCGGACCATGGCGGTGGTGGCGCGCCAGCCGCTGCCGATACGGCGCCTGCTGCATGTCTTGCTGGTCGAGATCGTGGCGGCCCATGACCTTGCGAGCCACCGCAACATGCGCGACAGCCTTGATGCCTTCATCGCGGCGCAGATCGGCGACCCGGCGATCCGCGCCGCCCTTGCCGCGCAGCTGCCGTCGCAGATCGCCACGGCGCGGGCGCGCTGGACCCGGCCCAGACCGAAGTGCTGGACTGGGTGGCCCTGATGCACGAGACCGCGCGCCGGCTGGAACGGCATCTGCAGGACCGGGCGGTGCATTTCGGCTTTCGCTCGGCGATGGCGGACCAGCCGGTGGCGCGCGACTGCGCCACGCGGCGGGACGCGATCATGGCGCTGCTGCGCTGGCTGCAGGCCGAATCGGCCTTTCGCGCCGAGGACCGGCTGGAGGTGATGCTGGCAATCACCGGCGGCCTTGCGGCGGCGCTGCATGCCGATCACGCCCGCGGCCGCCTGCCCGCCAGCCTGGTCCGGCGCATCGTCGCCGAGATGGACCCGGTCGGCACGGTCGAGATCAAGGTCTTCTGCTTTCCCTGGCGCGACCGCCGCATCCTGCCCGCCGAGGTGATGGCGGCGCTGATCCGGCTGCTGCCGGACGAATATGCGGCGAAAAGGCGCCTGCCCTTCAGCTTTGTCCACCATCCCGGGCAGGTGGACGTGCTGTGGAACCAGCCGGTGACCATGGGCGAGTTCAGCTATGCGCCGCTGGTGGCGCGGATCTCGGTGGTGACCCAGGGCTGGCCGCTTTTGTCGCATGTCTCGGGCCTGCCGGTGCTGTCGCTGCCCGACCTGGTGCGCGAATATTTCACCCGCGCCAGCGAGGGCGTGGACAATCTGGCGGCGCGGCGGCTGCGCGACAGCGCCGGGCTGCTGCCATTGATGCTGACCTATTTCGAGGCGAACGACGCCATCGACCCCGACGGGCCGCGCCCTGCCCCCGCCATCGGCATCGACATCGAGGCGGTGATCGCGCAGATCGAGGCCAGCGCCTCGGCCGCGACCTCGGCGCTGCGGGCCGAGGCGCTGCGCCAGATCGCGCCGCGCGGGCCGATCGAGGCGCGCGTCCTGGCGGCGCTGATCGCGGCCTGCACCACGCTCAGGACGCCGGCGCATCGCGCGGGGGTGCTGAAGGCGCTGCTCGATCACGACGACCTGGTGCTTTCGGCCTATCTGCTGCTGCTGCCGGCCGTGGCCGCGGTGGGCGAAAGCGGCGAGCTGGCGCAGCTGCTGCTGTCTGCCGCCGGCAGCGCGCCGCTGGCCGGGGGCGGGCTGGACGCCCTGCTGCGCGCCACCGAGGGTATCGAGCGCCCGGCGCCGCTGGCCGCGGTGCTGATGCGGCTTGCCCGCCGCGACCTGGCGGCGGCAGACCGGGACCGCATTGCCGCAATTGCCCGGGCGCGGATCGGCAACCGCAAGACCCTGCAGGAGGTTCTCGCCGCGCTTGCCCCCTAGCCCGGGTCAGAAATCGACCTTCGGTCGCGCCGCCTCGGGCAGGGGGGCGGCGCCGGCAAGGCTGCGGTCCACCAGCCACAGCTTCAGCGCGAGGCGCTCGCCCAGCTGCATGGCGACAGCCGCGACCACCGGGCGGCAATCCGCCGGATCGGGACCCTGGCCGGCATTGACCGTGACCGGCCAGCTGAGGTCGCGCAGGAAGAACGGCCCGGCCATGGCGGCGATCCCGGTCCTGGCCTGCGGCGTCTCGGGCGCCATCTGCGGCCGCTGTGCGCCATCGGCATTGGCAAAGATCGCGCCGCCGCCGCAGACCCCGGCCGGGTCCCGGCCCGGCGCCATGTCGCTCCAGGACCACATGTTGGCGCCGTATTCCACCGGTTTCGGGCCGTATTTCTCGAGCAGGCTGGCGTGGATGCCCTCGATCGAGACCTGCAGCGGGTCGAATTCCAGCCAGCGCATGATCGCCAGAACGGTCTTGCCCTCGGGGTCGTGGACGGCCAGCAGGGCCTCTTGCGTCGCGGGGTCCTGAAAGCCGGTGGCATGGCCGAAGAGGCCACGGCCCGGGGTGGTGGTGCGATAGGCGACCGCCTGCGGCAGATGCGCGCGCGCCGCCTGTTCAAAGGCGTCCAGCGTCATGCCCGGCGCCATGCCCAGCACGTCGCGCGCCCGCACCATGGCCGCCTCGGCCAGGTCCTGCGCCGTCATCCGCGGCAGGGCAAGGCGCGCGCCGCCGGCACTGGCATCGGCAAAGCCCTGCGCCGCCTCGACCTCGGCACCCAGCAGCAGGACAGCGCGCAGCCCGGCGAGAGCCCCGGCCAGATCCGCGGCCGCGGCAAGGCGCCGCTCGGTCAGCCGCAGTTCATAGCTGGCGGCGCTGGCGATCTGGCCGTCGCCGCGCGGCAGGTCGGGCTGCGCCGGCACATGCAGGACAAGGCCGACGCGCGCCGCATCCGCCGGCAGCAGCGCCGCCTCGGCCCCGGACGACGGGAACTGGCAATGCGCCGGCAGGTCCGTGTGCTCGGCGCGGGTCCAGTCGCGGTCCCGCGCCGTGATCGGGCGCTCGGCCGCCAGCTGCAGTTCGGGCGGCGGCGCATCGGCGGCCGCACCCAGCAGCGCCGGCGCATTGTCGCGGATGAGCTCCGGGCTGTCAGGCCCCGCGGCGGCCACCAGGCCCGGGCAGCCGGTCAGCGGATGCAGCGCACCCAGCGGCAGCAGCACGCGTTCGGGCAGCATGGCGAGACGCGCCTTGGTCCATTGCCGGAAGGGCGGCAGCAATTCCTCAAGCGCCGCGGCATCCAGCGGGCGCTCGGGGTCGGCCAGGAACCGGCCCCAGTCCAGCCGCATCGCCGCATCCCCGGCCTGGGCGCGTTCCTTCAGCAGCCGCGCCACCAGCATGCGCCGATAGCCGCCCTCGTCGTAAAGCCCGGGCTGCAGCGCCAGCGCCAGCAGATCGATGCCTTCATCGTCCAGAAGCAGGGCCGAGGGGGCGCCGGTCGGGCGCGCCGGATCGGCCGCCAGCAGCGGGGGCGGCGCAGGTTTTTCTTCGGCCGGCGGCGCGGGGGCGGGCTGCACCGGCGCGGCGGCCTGCACCGGCGCGGCGGGTTCGACGGGCGGCGTCTTGGCGGCCGGCGGGGCGGCGGGCTGGGGCGGCGGCAGTGTCACCCGCAGCCCGGTGGGGACAAGCCTGCGCCTGTCATCCTCGGTGACAAAGATCGCCTCCTCGGGCGGGCCGACCAGCAGTTTTGCAAAGCCGTCTGCGGTATCGGCGCCCCTGACCGCGACCTTGACGACGGCCAGCAGGTCGCCGTTGCTGTCACGCTGGGCCGAGATGTCCACCGCCTGATTGTCCGGCACGGTCAGCACGGCATAATCCTCGCGTCGTTGTGGCTGGACATTGGGCGGCTGGACCACGCTTTGATCATCGACATAGGGCACCGGCATGAAGGTCATGTCCCTGATCGGAAAGCCGTTCAGCGCCGGGTCATAGGATTCGGTGCTGATCCGCACGGCAAGCCAGTAGCTGTCCCGCGCCAGTTCCGGCAGCTTGCGGCGAAACTCGGCTGCGGCGGCTTCGCGGCGCGCGACCGGGGTCCGCTTCAGCTCCTCGCTGTCCAGAAGCCCCTGTGCCAGGGCCTCGGGTTGGCGCAGGGCCACGGCGGCCAGCAGCGACATGGCGCTGGTCTGATAGACCTCATCGGGCAGTTCGTCCTTAGCCGGCTCCGCCCCGGCCCGCAGCCCGGGCGCCACCGGCAGGTCGCGGATACGGCTTTTCGCCGTCGGATCGGCAAAAAGCGCGATGCTTTCGACATCGAGGACCGCGGCGGAAGCGAAGGTGTGCGGATCCACCTCCACACCCCTGATCGGACCCGGCATCCCCGGCCGCGCCTTCATGCGCAGCAGGGAATAATCCACGATCAGATAGATCTGCTGGTTGCCCGGACCGCCAAGCCCCGCCAGATAGGTCAGCAGCTTTTGCGCATCCCCCTCATCGATGGCCAGAAAGGCGGGCACAGAAGAAATGTCCTTGCCAAGCTGCAGCATCTCTTGCAGCCCGTCCGACAGCGGGCCCGATCCAGGTCCGGAAAAGTGCAGCGGAAAGCCTCCGGCGTCGAAGTCATACTCCCTCAACTGGGTCGGAACGACGGCGCGCAGGGCCAGCGGCAGCTGCGGGCTGCGGCTGGCGACCCGCCGGCGAAGCTCGGCCTCATGTTGTTTCAGGGCGCTGCGGAAGGCCAGCGTCTGGATGCTCCGATCACCCGCGCCGTAATCGTCCACGCTGGTCGGAAACAGTTCCAGCCGCTCGCGCTCGCTCAGCAGCGTGACGGCGACCGATTGCGCCAGTTCCAGATCCAGCTGGCGTTCGGGTCCTTTGTCGATCGCAGCGGCCAGTTGCAGCGCCAGGGCGAGCTTCTGCAGCGGCGAGGAATAGTTGAAATCGCCCTTGGCGCCGGCCAGCAGCGCCCTTGGCCCCCGGTCATCATCCGCGGGGCGGCCGCGCGCCCGGTCGTCAGGGCTGAGGATCCGCCCGTCCTGAATGGCGACACCGTAAATCGCCGCGACCTGTTCGGCGGTCTTCGGGCGGTCGACCTGGGGCGCCGGCGCCAGTGTGCCGCCTTCCCAGACATGCAGCACGCGATCGGGAACGGGAGGGTCGGCCCGCAGGCCGACGGGACGGTCGCGCAAAAGCAGCGTGGCGCGGCGGATCGTCACCTGCGCCGCGCCGATGGTGCTGTCATTGAAATCGGGGGATGCGGTCTGGTTGGAAAGCTCGATCTCGACGCGCAGCAGCGGGCTGATGCTGTTATCCGCCGGATAGGCCCAGGCGGCGCGGGAATCGGCCGGCGGCGACAGAAGAAAGGGCGGGACGCTGCGCAGCGCCAGATGCCGCTTTTCATCGGCGCCGCGCAGCTTGATTTCGGACAGAATCGGGATGCCGTCGGCCTGGCGGAAACTGCCCGAATCGAATGCGGGGATCGAATGCGTCAGCCTTTGCGCCGGCCCGGGCTCAAGCGGCTTCAGCGGCTCGCTGCCGACCGGCAGTTCGATGATCGCCCGGCCCGGCGGCTGCCCGCCATGGCGCAGGAGCGCGGCCTCGACCAACGATTTCAATTGCTCGGGCGTGGTTTCGGGAGGCGGGTAGCCGCCATCGGGCATGATCGGCATCTGGCGATAGCTGTTGGCCAGGTGGGGCGCCCAGACCTGGTCCGGATGCTGGGCCAGCGCCCAGAACAGGAAGGCGGTGTAAAGCCGGTCGTTGCCCTCGATCGCCTCGGCGGCCGGGGCGGTGGCCGGATCCGTGCCCGCGGGCCAGGCATCCGCGCCGGATTCGGGGAAAAGCTCGACCGCGGCATTGCCCGCCGCGCCGGCCACAGCCTCACCCGCGGCCGGGGCACTGTTCCAGCCGGCGACCGGCGCCTCGGGTGGTGGTGGCGGGGCGGCCTCGATCAGGTTGCGCGCCTGGCCCGGTTGCAGATAGCCGGTTGCCGGCGCCCCCAGCGCCGCCTGCCAGCCGGCGATCGCCTGCCGGCTGCCGCCGCCGAGGATGCCGTCGATGCTGCCGCTGTAATACCCGGCCTCGGCCAGGGCGCGCTGCACCGCCTTGCGTTCGGCCAGGGACATGCGGGGCTGGCTGGGCTGCGGTGCTGCGGGCCGGGCCTGCTGTCGCTGCTGCTGTCGTCGCAATTGCCGCTGATACTGCTGCTGTTGCTGATACTGCTGCTGCTGCATCTGTTGCTGTTGCTGCTGGCGCGCCTGTTCGCCGACAATGGCACCAAAAATGCCGCCGAAGATGCGGGCGGCATCGTCGGCATGGGCACTTGCCGGAACGGACAGCGCCAGACAGATCTGCGCCGCCAGCAGGCGGCCGAAACCAGTGCGCATGACGAAACCCCGTGGCTGGGCTGCGATCAAGCCTGCGTGAGTCGTCCGTGATCCGTCAAGCTGCCGAAATCGGCAGGCCCGTGCCAAACCGCTGAAATATGCCGACAAGCCGGCGCATCGGGCAGGACGGCGCGCGCCCTGCCCGGCCGGCCCGCTAACCGCGACCGGCGACCCGGGCCTGATAGGTGCCCAGATCGGCGATCAGCCTCAGACCGTGGGGCACGTCCTGTCGGGCGCAGAACTCGGCCCAGACGGCAGCAAAGGGCAGGTCCTTCAGTTCCTCGGTGCAGACGAACCGCTGGGTGAAATCAAGCCCGTCCTCCATACGCTTCAGCCGTTCGGCGGGCAGAAGCAGCGCATGCAAGAGCGCCTTTTGCATGTTTCGGACCCCGATCACCCAGGCGGTGGTGCGGCTGATGGTGGCATCGAAGAAATCCAGTCCGATGCGGCTGCGCGGCAAAAGCCCGGCAAAGACCAGTTCCTGCGCCACGGCCAGAATGTCGTCGTTCAGCAAGATGACATGGTCGCTGTCCCAGCGCATCGGCCGCGAGACATGCAGCAGCATGTCCGGCACGGCAAGCGCCACCGCCGAAAGCTTGTCGGCGACGCTTTCCGTCGGGTGGAAATGCCCCATGTCCAGACATAGCGCGATCTGCCTTTGCACGGCATAGCCGAGGTAGAATTCATGGCTGCCGACGGTGCAGGCCTCGACGCCGATACCGAAGAGCTTGGATTCCACCGCGTCCAGCAGATGTTCGCGCGGATGCTCGGGCGCCAGCATGGCGTCCAGCGACTGCCGCAGGCGCTGGCGCGCCGACATGCGGTCCACCGGCACGTCCTTGTAGCCGTCGGGCACCCAGATATTGTTCACCGCCGCGCTGCCCAGTTCCGCCCCGATCTGCGCCGCGATCTCACGCGAGCGGCGCCCGTGCTCGATCCAGAAATCGCGGATGCCGCGGTCGGGATGCGACAGCGTCAGATTGTCGTCGGCCTTCGCATGGGCAAAGAAGGTCGGGTTGAAGTCCAGCCCCAGCCCGCGATCCCGCGCCCAGTCCACCCAGGGGGCAAAGTGGCGGTATTCGATGGCGTCGCGATCAGGGCTTTCGGCGCTGTCCAGATAGCAGGCATGCAGGTTCAGCCGGTGCTTGCCGGGGATCAGCGAAAAGGCGAAATCGAGGTCGGCGCGCAGCTCATCGGGCGTGCGGGCGCGGCCGGGATGGTTGCCGGTGGCCTGGATGCCGCCGCCCGAGGTGCCGGACGCGCGCTCAAAGCCGCGCACATCGTCTCCCTGCCAGCAATGCACCGAGATCGCGATCTGCGTCAGCGCTTCCAGCGCGGCTTCGACATCGACGCCCCATTCGGCGAAAGCCTCGCGCGCGAGGTCATAGGATCCTGTCATGGCCGCCCCCTTAGCGCGTGAACGCCTGCACATTGCCCGCATCGACATTCAGGATATTGCCGGTCGATTTCGCCGACAGGTCGGCGGCAAAGAAATAGACGCCCTCGGCAATGTCCTCGGGCAGGACCGGGCGCTTCAGCATCGAGCGCTGGCGATACATCTCCTCAAGCCCCTCCTTGTCGGTCCTGTAGGTCGAGGCGCGCTGGTCCAGCCATTCCCCCGACCAGATGCGCGAGCCGCGCAGCACCGCGTCGGGATTGACCACATTGACCCGGATCCCGGCCTCGGCCCCTTCCAGCGCCAGACAGCGTGCCAGATGGATCTCGGCGGCCTTGGCGGTGCAATAGGCGCTGGCATTGGGGCTGGCGGCCAGCCCGTTCTTGGAAGCGACAAAGATCACCGAACCGCCGGTGCCCTGCTGGCGCAGCATGCGAAACGCCTCGCGCGAGACGAGGAAATAGCCGGTGGACAGAATGTCCATATTGCGGTTCCACAGCTCCAGCGTGGTGTCCTCGACCGGGGCCGAGGAGGCAATGCCCGCGTTCGACACCAGAATGTCGATGCCGCCGAATGCCAGCGCCGCGGCGGCATAGGCAGCCGCCACCTGCGATTCCTCGGTCACGTTCATCCGGACCGCGCGCACAGCGTCGTGGCCAAAGGTTTTCGCCATGCCCGCCGCGACCGCATCTGCCGCCGCGCCGTCGATATCGGCCAGAACCACGCAGGCGCCCTCGCGCAACAGGCGTTCGGCCGTGGCCGCGCCGATGCCGCCGGCGCCGCCGGTGACCAGCGCCACCCGCCCGGCCAGCGCCTTGGGCCGCGGCATGCGCTGCAGCTTCGCCTCCTCAAGCAGCCAGTATTCGATATCGAACGCCTCCTGCTCGGGCAGGCCCTGATAGGTCGAGACCGAGGATGCCCCGCGCATCACGTTGATGGCATTGACATAGAACTCGCCCGAGATCCGCGCCGTCGCCTTGTCCAGCGCAAAGGTGATCATGCCGACGCCGGGCACCAGCCAGACCACCGCATTCGGATCGCGCAGTGCCGGGCTGTCGGGGCGCTTGCAGCGGTCGTAATAGGCGGCGTAATCCTGACGGTAAGCCTCGGCTGCTGCCGGCAGGCTGGCGAGGGTCTTGTCCAGATCGGGGTTGGCAGGGTCGAAATCGACCAGCAGCGGCCGGATCTTGGTGCGCAGGAAATGGTCCGGGCAGGAGGTGCCCAAGGGCGCCAGATCCTCCAGCATCTGTGATCCCAAAAACTCGAGCACTGCCGGCTGGTCGTCGAAATGCCCGACCTTGTGGCGATCCTGGGACACCAGTCCGCGGATCACCGGCATCAGCCGCGCCGCCAGCGACCGGCGCTCGGCCTCGGGCAGGGTGGGGCGTGCCGGCCCGCCAAAGGTCGGCTTGCCCGCGCCCCGTGCGGCCAGCCAGCCGGAGGCCTTGTTGATGATTTCCAGCGTGGTCAGGTAGCAGTCCTTGGCATCATCCGCCCAGGTGAACAGCCCGTGGCTTTCCAGCACCGCGCCGCGCATCTGCGGGTTGTCGAGTGCCAGTTTCTCCAGCCACAGACCCAGTTCATAGCCGGGCTTTTTCCAGGGCAGCCAGCCGATCTGGTCGCCAAAGACCTGCGCCGTCAGCTCGCGCGAATTGACCGAAGCCGCGATGGCGATGATTGCGTCGGAATGGACGTGATCGACGTGTTTCCTTGGCACATAGGCGTGCAGCGGCGTGTCGATGCTGGCGGCGCGCGGGTTCAGCGCAAAGGTGCAATGCGGCAGGTAGCCGACCATCTCGTCTTCATGCGCGACGCCGCGATACTTGCCCTTCAGCGCCCTGAGCCGGTCCATGTAAAGCGTCGAGAACCCGTCCAGCCCCATCGAGCCGATATCGCCGCCCGAGCCCTTGACCCAGAGGACCTCGACCGCCTCACCGGTCAGCGGGTCGGTTTCCATGACCTTGGCCGAGGTATTGCCGCCGCCGTAATTGGTCACCCGCTTGTCCGAGCCCAGCAGATTCGAGCGGTAAAGCAGCTTTTCCGACTCGTTCATCGCGGCGGCTTTGGCGTCGTCCCACAGGTTTTCAAGCCGATTGCTGGCGATCTTGTCCATCTTGCCCTCCCTGGCGGCAGCCGGGTGCTGCGCCTCTGGCGGTCAGGAAAGGGCAAGGCACCGCTCATTGTCAATCATTTTCTGTCACTGTCGATCATTACTACCGGCGTTATGCAAGCGCAGCGATTGATTTTGATTGACAATGATCGAAACCGATGGAATTTTTGCTGAATAGGAGGACGGGATGCACGAATCTGAACGCCACAGGATCATTCTGTCCGCCGTGCAGGAGCGCCCGGTGGTGACCGTGCCCGACCTTTGCGCCCTGACCGGCGTTTCCGAGGCGACGGTACGGCGCGACATCGCCACCCTGCATCTGCAGAAGAAACTGCGCCGGGTGCGCGGCGGCGCCGAGGCCATCGCGCCCCCCAGCTTTGTCGGCATCAACGCCCGGCCCTTTGCCGTGCAGGAAACCATCCACGCCGCAGAAAAGCGCGCCATCGCCAAGGCCGCCGTGGCGCTGTGCGAGGA
Organism: Paracoccus sp. (in: a-proteobacteria); assembly: GCF_039808215.1. Taxonomy (GTDB): domain Bacteria; phylum Pseudomonadota; class Alphaproteobacteria; order Rhodobacterales; family Rhodobacteraceae; genus Paracoccus. The sequence goes on along the minus strand of NZ_JBDHSP010000045.1, from coordinate 10,066 downwards.
TGGCGATGCGATCATCATCAATGGCGGCACCACCACCTTCCAGATGGTGCATCCGCTGACCGCCAAGCGGCTGCAGGTATTTACAAACAGCTTCCCGATCGCCGAACACCTGCTGAAGCACTCCAGGAACACCGTGCTGCTGCCGGCAGGCGCAATCTATCGCGAACAAAACATCATCCTGTCGCCCTTTGACGAGGACGGCAGCCGGCATTTCTATGCCCGGCGCATGTTCATGGGCTGCCGTGGCATCGGCCCGCTCGGGCTGATGGAGGGCGACCCGCTGCTGGTGCAGGCCGAACAGAAGCTGATCGGGCAGGCCGATGAGCTGATCGTGCTGGCCGACAGTTCGAAATTCGCCAACCGCTCGAGCCTGCTGCTCTGCCCGCTCGCGCGCATCCACACCGTCGTCACCGACGAGGGCATCGACGACCGCGCCGCCGCCATGCTGGAGGCCGCCGAGGTGCGGCTGGTCGTGGCCGAACTCGCGGCACCCGAAAGAAAGCCAGGCGCCCGGGAGGAATAGGGGGCGCAAGGAATAACTGCTCTGGGAGGAAAACATGAGCATTCTGAAGAAGGCCCTGACCACCGCCGCGCTGGCCACCGTTCTGATGGCCGGCGCCGCCCATGCCGAGCCCAAGCGCATCGCGCTGGTGGTCAAGGCCCTTGGCATCGGTTTCTTCGAGGCCGCCAACAAGGGCGCACAGGAGGCCGCCAAGGAGTTGGGCGATGTCGAGGTCATCTATACCGGCCCGACCGACACCACCGCCGAAGCCCAGATCGAGGTCATCAACGCCCTGATCGCGCAAAAGGTCGATGCCATCGCGGTCTCCGCCAATGACACCGATGCGCTGGTCCCGGCGCTGAAAAAGGCCATGCAGCGCGGCATCACCGTCGTCAGCTGGGATTCCGGCGTCGCCCCCGAAGGGCGGCAGATGCACCTGAACCCGTCCTCGAACGCGCTGATCGGCAATACGATCATCAAGCTCGCCGCCGACCACCTGCCCGAGGGGGGCGATGTCGCGGTGCTCTCGGCCACCACCACCTCGACCAACCAGAACATCTGGATCGAGGAGATGAAGAAGGTCCTGCCCAACTATCCCGGCATCAATGTCGTGGCCACGGTCTATGGCGACGACCTGGCCGACAAGTCCTATCGCGAGACGCAGGGCCTGTTGCAAAGCCACCCGGACCTCAAGGCGATCATCGCGCCGACCAGCGTCGGCATCGTCGCCGCGGCGCAGGCGGTGACCGACGCCGGCAAGATCGGCCAGGTGAACGTGACCGGCCTTGGCCTGCCCTCGGAAATGGCCGGGCATGTGAAATCCGGCGCCTCGAAAAGCTTCGCGATCTGGAACCCGATCGATCTGGGCTATTCCGCGACGATGATCGCCTATCATCTGGCGAATGGCGACGCCAAGGCCGAGCCGGGCGCCGAAATCCCCATGGGCCGCATGGGCAAGGTCAAGCTGGACGACAAGAACGAGGGCGCCATGGCCGAACCCTTCACCTATGACGCCTCGAACATCGACCAATTCGCCGCGGTGTTCTGATGCCCGCCGGGCCCGGCGCGTCCGGGCCCGCCCCCTTTCCCTTCAGGTGCGATGAAGACCCATGCAGGTTGAACCCCCGACTGCTGCGGGCGGCCCCGTGCTGTCCTTGCGCGGCATCTCCAAAAGCTTTCCCGGCGTACGCGCCCTGAACGGGGTGAAGCTGGATCTTTTCCCCGGTCAGGTCACCGCCCTGATCGGCGAGAATGGCGCCGGAAAATCCACCATCGTCAAGATCCTGACCGGCATCTATCAGCCCGACGCGGGCGAGATCCTGATCCGCGGCCAACAGGTGCATTTCCCGACCGCGCAGGCGGCGGGCGCGGCCGGCGTCACCGCCATCCATCAGGAAACCGTGCTCTTCGACGAACTGACCGTGGCCGAGAACATCTTTATCGGCCATGCCCCGCGCACGCGCCTTGGCCTGATCGACACCGCTGCCATGGAGCGCGAGGCGCGGCGACTGCTGGCATCTATCGGCGCCGATCTGGAGCCGCGGGTGCGGCTGCGCGATCTGGGCATCGCCTCGAAACATCTGGTGGCGATCGCGCGGGCGCTGTCCATTGACGCGCAGGTGGTGATCATGGACGAGCCCACCGCCGCGCTGTCGCACAAGGAAATCCACGAGCTTTACGAACTGGTCGACAAGCTCAAGGCGCAGGGCAAGGCGATCCTGTTCATCAGCCACAAGTTCGACGAGATATTCCGCATCGCCGGCCGCTGGACGGTATTCCGCGACGGGCAATTCGTCGGCGAGGGGGAGATGTCCGAGGTGACCGAGGCCCGTCTGGTGCAGCTGATGGTCGGGCGCGAGGTCGAGCAGATCTATCCCAAGCGCCCGGCCAAGATCGGTGCGCCGGTGCTGACCGTCGCCGGCTACAGCCACCCGACCGAATTCGACAGCATTGATTTCACCCTGCACCGGGGCGAGATTCTGGGCTTTTACGGCCTTGTCGGTGCCGGCCGGTCCGAGGTGATGCAGGCGCTTTGCGGCGTCACCCGCCCCTCGCGCGGGGCCTGCCGCATTGACGGACAGGTGCGGGTGATCCGCTCGACTGCGCAGGCGATCAGCGCGGGCATCGTCTATGTCCCCGAGGATCGCGGCCGGCAGGGCGCGGTCAAGGGCCTGCCGATATTCCAGAACGTCACCCTGCCGTCGCTGGCGCGCACCAGCCGCCACGGGTTCCTGCGTCTGGCCGAGGAATTCGCGCTGGCGCGGGAATATACGCAGCGGCTCGATCTGCGCGCCGCCAGCCTCGATCAGGACGTGGGGCTTTTGTCGGGCGGCAACCAGCAGAAGGTGGTGATCGCGAAATGGCTGGCCACCCGGCCGCGCGTCATCATTTTGGACGAGCCGACCAAGGGCATCGACATCGGCTCCAAGGCCGCCGTGCATGACTTCATGTCGGAACTGGCGGCGCAGGGCCTGTCGGTGATCATGGTCAGCTCTGAGATCCCCGAGGTGCTGGGCATGTCCGACCGCGTGATCGTCATGCGCGAGGGCCGCATCGCCGCCGAATTCACCGGCGCGGAGATGACGCCCGAGAACCTTGTCCGCGCCGCCGCCGGCATCGAAGGAGAGGCCGCATGAACCCGCTGAAATCCCGCGAGGCCATCCTCGCGCTGGTCATCCTGGTCCTGCTGGCCGCGGTCGCCAGCCGCTTTCCGGGTTTCGTGCGGCCTGGAAACCTGGCCAAGGTGCTGACCGACACCGCGCCGCTGATCATCCTGGCGCTGGGTCAGATGGCGGTGATCCTGACAAAATGCATCGACCTGTCCATTGCCGCGACGCTGGCACTGTGCGGCATGGTGGCGGGGCTTTTGAACATGGCCGGGGTGCCCTTGCCGCTGATCCTGCTGGCGGTGACCGGGCTTGGGGCCGCGCTTGGAGCGCTGAACGGGCTGCTGGTCTGGAAGCTCGACATTCCCTCGATCGTGGTGACGCTCGGGACGATGACCATCTATCGCGGCGCGATCTTTCTGCTGACCGACGGCAAATGGATCAACGCCCATCAGATGAGCGCGGGCTTCAAGGCCTTTCCGCGCATGGTGTTTCTGGGCCTGCCGATGATGACCTGGATCATGTTGGCCATCGTTCTGGGCGCGGCGGTGCTGCTGACGCGCACGGCGCTGGGGCGGGCCTTTTACGCGGTGGGCGGCAATCCCCATGCGGCGGTCTATACCGGCATTTCGGTCGGGCGCACGCAGTTCTGGGCATTTCTGCTGTCAGGCGCGCTGGCCGGGCTGACCGGCTATCTGTGGGTGGCGCGCTATGCGGTCGCCTATGTCGACATCGCCGCCGGGTTCGAACTCGACGTGGTGGCGGCATGTGTCATCGGCGGCGTGGCCATCGCGGGTGGCGCGGGTTCGGTCGCGGGCGCGGTCATGGGGGCGCTGTTTCTGGGCATCGTCAAGAACGCCCTGCCGGTCATCGGCATCTCGCCCTTCTGGCAAATGGCGATCTCGGGCAGCGCCATCCTGATCGCCATTGCCTTCAACGCCAGCCGGAGCGGCGCCAAGGGCCGCATCATCCTCAGACAAGCGGAGCACCGGGCATGAGCATCGTAACCGACATCCCCGTCCCCCCGGCGCGGCAGATCCCCGACCGGCTGTCCCCGCGCTGGAAACGTGCGCTGAAAAGCTGGGAGGCGCTGCTGCTGGTCGTGGCCGCCGCGATCTTTCTTGCCAACTCGCTGGCCTCGCCCTGGTTTCTGGACCCCTGGAACCTGTCGGATGCCAGCTACAACTTCACCGAAAAGGCGCTGATCGCCTGCGCCATGGTGCTGGTGATCATTGCCGGAGACATCGACCTGTCGGTGGCCGCGATCATCGCGCTGGCCTCAACGGTGATGGGGCTGGCGATGGCGGCCGGGGCGGGCACGCCGGTTCTGGTGGCGCTTGGTCTTGGCACCGGCCTCATCTGCGGGGCTTTCAACGGGCTGCTGGTCGCCGGGCTGGGCCTGCCCTCGATCGTGGTCACCATCGGCAGCATGAGCCTGTTTCGCGGCATCAGCTACATCGTGCTGGGCGACGGCGCCTTCACCGGCTACCCGGAGAGCTTCGCCTATTTCGGGCAGGGCTATGTCCTTTGGGTAATCACCTTCGAACTGGCGCTGTTTGCGGTCATGGCGGTGATCTTCGCCGTCCTGCTGCACGCGACCAGCTTTGGCCGCGCGGTCTATGCCATCGGCAACAATGCCACCGCCGCGCGCTTTTCCGGCATCCGCGTGGACCGCATCCGCTTTGTCCTGTTCCTGCTGACCGGGCTGATGAGCGGCATCGCCGCCGTCTGCCTGACCTCGCGCCTTGGCTCGACCCGGCCCTCGATCGCCACCGGGTTCGAGCTCGAGGTGGTGACCATGGTGGTCCTCGGCGGGGTCTCGATCCTCGGCGGGTCTGGGACCATCGCCGGCGTGGTGATCGCGGCGCTGGTCATGGGGCTGGTGACCTTTGGCCTTGGGCTTTTGAACGTGCCGGGCATCGTCATGTCCATCATCATCGGCGCGCTCTTGATCGGGGTGATCGCCCTGCCGCGGCTGTGGAGGATGGTCCGGAGATGATGCAGAAATACGCCTTTCGCATGATGCTGAACCCCGGCTGTGCCGAGGAATACCGCCGCCGGCATGACGCCATCTGGCCGGAACTGGTCGAGCTGCTGCAGGCGGCCGGGGTGCGGGATTATTCGATCCATCTCGACCCCGAGACGAACGCCCTGTTCGGGGTGCTGTGGCGGCCTGACGACCACGCCATGGACGACCTGCCCGCCCATCCGGTGATGCAGCGCTGGTGGGCGCATATGGCCGATCTGATGGCCACGCATCCCGGCAACGAACCCGTCGTCGTGCCGCTGCTGCCGATGTTTCACCTGCCATGACGCCGCGCCACATCGCCGTCATCGACATCGGCAAGACCAACGCGAAACTGGCGCTGGTCGAGGCTGCGACCTTGGGCGAACTGGCCGTCGTCACCCGCCCGAACCTTGTGCTGCCCGGCCCGCCCTGGCCGCATTTCGACCTTGACGGGCATTGGCGGTTCTTTCTGCACCATCTCGCCGCGTTCCAGGCCAGCCACGGCGTCGACGCGATCTCGGTCACCACGCATGGCGCGGCGGCGGTGCTGCTGGACGCGCGGGGCGATCTGGCGGCGCCGATGCTGGATTATGAACACGACGGCCCCGACGCGCTGGCGGCGGAATATGACGCCATCCGCCCGGATTTCGCCCAGACCGGCGCGCCGCGCCTGCCCAAGGGGCTGAACCTTGGCGCGCAGATCTTCTGGCAGTTCCGCATCATGCCCGATCTGGCCGCCCGCGTCGCGCATGTCCTGACCTATCCGCAATATTGGGGCTGGCGCCTGACCGGAGAAATGGCCTGCGATGTCACTTCGCTCGGCTGCCACAGCGACCTGTGGGACCCTTGGCGGGGGCAATTTTCCGCTCTGGTCGGGCGGCTGGGGCTGCAGGGACGCATGGCCACCCCGCGCCGTCCGGCGCAAGCCCTGGGGCGGCTCATGCCGCAGATCGCCGCGGCGATCGGGCTTTCGCCGCAGACGCCGGTCAGCACCGGGATCCATGACAGCAACGCCTCGCTTTATCCGCATCTTGCGCGGCGCGGGGCATTCGCCGTGGTCTCGACAGGGACATGGGTGGTGGCCATGGCCATGGGCGGCGCGCGGCCGGCGCTGGATGCGGCGCGCGACACGCTGGTGAACGTGAACGCGCTTGGCGATCCCGTGCCCTCGGCCCGCTTCATGGGCGGGCGCGAGCATGAGATCATCCGTGCCGGCTCCGGCGCCCGCCCCGGGGCGCAGGACCGCGCCGCGGTGCTGGCCGCCGGGCTGATGCTGCTGCCGGCGGTGGCGCCCGGCTCGGGCCCCTTCCCCGGCCACCGCATGCGCTGGCAGGGCGAACCCGGGACCGAGGGGCAGCGGCTGGCGGCGTTGGCCTGGTATCTGGCGCTGATGACGGACACCGCGCTGGCGCTGGTCGGCGCGCGCGGTCCGGTGATCGTCGAGGGGCCCTTTGCGCGCAATGAAGATTATTTGCGGATGCTGTCGGCCCTGCGTCCCGAAGGGGTCGAGATCGCCGCCTCGGCCACCGGCACCTCGGCCGGGACAGCGCTCTTGTGTCTGCCACAGGCGCAGGCGCCCGCCACGCGCGCGGTCGCGGCACCCGCCGATGCCGCGGCGCTGGCCGGCTACGCCGCGGCATGGCGGCGGGCGGTTGCGGCGCAGGGGCCGGGTGAAAGTGATTGACCGGACCCGGGCAGACGCTCATATTTTTTCCCTGACAGGATCAGGGGGAGCAGCGCATGGGCGCGGTCGGCAACCTGCAGGCAGGCCCGCAAGACACCCCCGGTCCAGCGCCGGCCGCAGACCCGATCCGCCTGACCGTCGTGCAATATGGTGACTATGCCGAGGCCGTGGCGCGCTTCGCCGCCGGGGGCGAGGCGAATTACTATGCGCAGCGCTATACCGTCGATTTCGTCGCCGCGCTTGCCCGGCGCCCCGGCGTCGAGCGCATCACCGAGATCTGCTTTGCCGCCGACCTGCCCGCCAGCGTCACCCCCGCCGGCGTGCATTGCGTCGGGATCGCGCTTTACCCGCCGGCCGGCAAGGCGCGGTTTCAGGAACTGGTCGCGATGATCGCCGCCTCGCGCCCGACGCATCTGGTGGTCGCGGCGCCGATCCGGCCGGCGATCCGCTGGGCGCTGCGCCAGCGTCTGCCGGTGCTGCCGCTGTTTGCCGACAGCTTTCACGGCCGGGGGCTGCGCCAGCGCCTGCGCAACCTGCTGCTGGCGCGGCTGCTGAACCGCCCGGGGGTCGACCTGGTGGCGAACCACAATCTTGCGGCCGCGCTGGATCTGGCGCGCATCGGCGTGTCGCGCGACAAGATCCTGCCCTTCGACTGGCCCGAGATGGTCCTGCCCGAGGACTATCCGCCCAAGCCGGCGCCGGCACCGGACCGGCCGCTGCGCCTGATCTATGTCGGCCAGCTGAACGAGGCCAAGGGCGTCGGCGATGCGGTGCGGGCGCTGGCGATCCTGCGCCGGCAGGGATGCGACGCGCGGCTGACCCTGGTCGGCGCCGGCGATGCCGAGGCTTTTCGCGCGCTGGCCCGGGCCGAGGGGGTCGAGGCGCAGGTCACCCTGACCGGGCTTTTGCCGCACCGGCAGGTGCTGGCCGAGATGCGCGGCCATGACATCGTGCTGGTGCCGAGCCATCACGCCTATCCCGAAGGCCTGCCGATGACGCTTTACGAGGCGCTGTGCGTGCGCAGTCCGCTGGTGGTCTCGGACCACCCGATGTTCCGGCTGCGCATCCATGACGGCGTGCAGGCGCTTGTTCACCCCGAACGCGACCCCGGGGCCATGGCCGAGCGGATCCTGCGGCTGGCCTCGGATCCGGCCAGCTATGAGGCGTTTTCCCGCCGCGCCGCGGAATCGGTGACGGACTACCTGTGCCCGTTGAAATGGGACCGGCTGATCGAGGATTTCCTCGACCCGGCGCACCGGGAAGGGCTGCGCCGCTTCAGCCTGGCGCGGCACGCCTATCTTTAACGGCGTGCCGCGGCCACGCGTCTAGAGCGCCGCCAGTTCGATGGCCAGCCGGCAGCCCTGGGCATATTCCGGCAGGTGCACATATTCCTTGATCGTGTGGATCTCATACTGGCCGGCGCCGATGGTGACAGTGGGGACGCCGTGCCGGTCCAGCCAGTTCGCATCCAGCCCGCCGTTCGAGAACACGAAGCTGGGCTCAAGCCCGATCGCCGCCACCGCCCTGGCGGCATGGCGCACGGCGTCCGAATTCTGGTCCAGATTGAAGGGCGGATAGGATTTCGTGCTGCTGAAGGCGACTTTCGCGGTCTCGCCGTCGCTGTCGGCGACCTGGCCGCGCGCCGATTCGAAAGCCGCCTCGATGCCGGCGATGATCCGGGTGTTGAACGCCTCATCCGGGCTGCGCGCCTCGCCAACAAGTCGGGCGTAATCGGTGACGACATTGGTGGCGTCGCCCGCCGGCGTGCCGTCGCGGCCGCCGAAGATGCCGATATTGCTGGTGCCATGGCCTTCGGGCTTGACGATCTTGCCAAACCAGCCCGCGGCCCTGGTCTCGGCCAGGCCGATGGCGCCGACCAGCGTGGCCGAGATGCCCCTCTCGGGTGCCACCCCGGCATGCGAGGCCTTGCCGGTGATCTCCACTTCCCAGTTCGTCTGCCCGACGGCGCCGACGATCAGTTCCGAGGCCAGCCGGCCATCGACATTGAAACACATCACCGCGCCCGACAGGTCCTTGGGGTCCAGTTCGCGCGCGCCGTGCAAGCCGCTTTCCTCGCGCACGGTGAACAGCAGCGTCATCGGCGGATGCGGCAGGTCATGCTTGAGCAGCGTCGCCACCAGCGTCACCAGCAGCGCGCAGCCGGTGCGGTTGTCGCCCCCCAGCGCCGTGGTGCCGTCGCCGACGATGCGATCACCCTCGCGCCGGGGCTTGGCGCCGGCACATAGCGGCACGGTGTCGAGATGGGTCGAGAACAGCAGCCGCGGCCCCGGCCGGGTGCCGGGAAGATCGACGATCAGGTTCCCGGTCTGCGTGGGCAGGGGGATGCGGCTGGCGACATCGTCAAAGCGGATGGCGCTGGCCGGAACGCCAAGCGCGATCAGGTCGTCGCGGATGGCATGGGCGATGGCCTCTTCCTGACCGGTCACACCCTCGATCGCCAGGTAGCGCAGCAGATAGGCTTCGGCTGCGGCAACATCGAGGTGGCGGCTGGCATTGCTCATGTCTGACTCCTTTGTGCATGGGGACCGGCTGCGGCCGGGGCGTATTCCGATGCAGGTTGGAGGCGAAATCCGCCGCGATCAAGCGCCGATGCGTGTGCCATTCCGCATTCCCGACATCGTGAGAATCCAGAGGTTTCGCGTGACTTGCCCCCCGCGAGTGGCATGAAGAAGGGCCCGCCCCCGGGGGCGGGCCCTGAGCAGGCATGTCGGCCGGCCGGGATCAGCGGCGCGGCACGGTGAACAGGATCCAGCCCTCGCGGCGCGCGACCTCCTTGCCGCCGGTTTCGAAGGCGAAAAGCCGCGGGTCGGTGCCGGGCGGGCAGGCGACCAGATCGGCAGCGTCGCCCAGGAACTGGTTGGTGAAGGCGCTTTCGCCGGCGCGGCGGCACTGGTCGCCCTCGCTGCGGAAGCCGCCTCCGAACAGCGGCACATCGGCCGGCGGACGCGGGGGTGCCACGGTCGGCGGCGTGCTGTCGACGGTACAGGCGGCAAGCAGCAAGGCCGCGGGAACGGCAAGGACGGAAAGAAGACGCATCTGGGACCTTTCAGGGCAACAGGGAACTGGGCGGCGACGATGACAGCGCCGCCGTGCCCCGACTGTTTGCAGATGCCGCGCCCGCGTCAAGAGGCGTTCCGGTCGCATGCCTGCGGCGGGCCCGGGGACCCGCCGCACCGGTATTGTCTGCCGTCCCCGGCCCTTTCGGGCCGGGGGCTGGTCAGAGGGCGCCTTTTTGCGGGCGCATG
>NZ_JBDHSP010000044.1:0-26758 GCF_039808215.1 Paracoccus sp. (in: a-proteobacteria) | reverse complement strand
ACCCTCACGTTGTGGCAAATCCGCAATTTCGTGACAGCAATATCAATCGCTTATCAGTTTTGCTGTCGAACTTGGGTAACCCGCTTGCGGCGTGACGATCACAGGAAGCGAGGGCTTCATTTCCTCTCGGCAAGCTGGTCAAAGAAATGCCCGGCCTCGACGCCCTCGCCGGCCTTGGCCTGTGCCAACCCCTTGCGGATCCCGGCCACCGCCTCGGCATGGTCGAGCTGGTCCTGCATTTCCTGCCAGACAGCGGCGTCCATCACCACCACCGATGGCTTGCCATTGACGGTTAGGATCTGCGGCTGCCCGGTCTCTTTCATGCGCGCAATCATACGCGCCGAGTCGCGCTTGAACTCGGTCAGTGGGCTGATGTCTCGGGTGATATCCATGGCCGGCCTCGCATCACGCATCGAAATCAGTGCGAATATAGTGTTTCTTTCGATGTGCGTCGAGATGCCCGTGTGGACCGATGCCGGGGATGGCGGCAAATTCGGCGCCCGGCAGGCGGATGAAGGCTATCATCGCTCACCCCTCCGCAGTGATGCGATAGACCATCCCGCGCCCGTCAACCTTCTCGGCGGCAACGGTGAGCCCCAACCGCCTCTTCAGCACGCCCGAGATAGCGCCCCGAATGGTGTGATCCAGCCAGCTGGTCGCAGCGGAAATTTCGGCGGTACTGGCGCCCTCGGGCCGCTGCAACAGCGCGATCAGCGCCGCCTGCTTGGTGCCGCTGCGCATCGCAGGCAGGCAGATCTTTGCGGCAGTGGCCCTCGCCTTGGCCGCCTCCCGCGTCATGTGACGGCGGCTTGCGAGCGCGTTTGCCTCTGCCTCCGAGAGCCTGATGCCGATGGCGGCAAGGCCTTCCGCGGTGGCGATCAGCGTGGTTTCAGAACCATCGTCAACTCGGCGCCAGAGCGGTTCGCCGCTGCCGAGATCGGCATCGACCTCTTCGATGAAGCCTTTGGCCAGCAGCGTCTGCAGCACGCGATCGGCAATGTTGCCGCGCAAATTGTCGGGCAGCGGCAGGATAAGCTTGCCCGGCCGCGTCACCGCACGCCGCAGCAGGAAGGTCTGGGTGGGGCTCGGCCGGGTCACTCTGCATGCTCCCCTTCGCGGAAGGCGCTATCGGTGATCTGGCGCAAGAGGCTCGCGTAATGCGCAAGCGTGCCGACATGGCCCCAGGTCACCTCATCGGGGCTGGCGTTGAAATGGTCAGCGCTCAGCGCGGCGAGGCGGGCGAGCATGGCGTCGATCTCGGCCTTCTTGTCGATGAAGGCTGCCAATGCGGCCTCATGGTTGCGGCGGGCTTTTTCGGCGCGGGTGATGGCGGTCATGGCGTGGGCTCCGGGGTCTGAATTGCATCGTTTTGGTGCCATCAGAATCGCTCAATCGGGACGGATATCGTAGTGTAATCGCAGCAATATCATTGCTTTATGTAATCAGCCCGGGCACTCGGGCGAGAATGGAAAGGACTGGGCCGCATGGGAATGTCGCGTCGGCAATATGCGGCCTATCGCGGCGTCAGCCACACGGCGGTGGGCAAGGCCATCGCGTCGGGGCGCATCATCCCTGAGCCCGATGGCAGCATCGACCCGGTAAAAGCCGACCGGCAATGGGACGCGCAGACCGATCCCGCCAGACAGCGCGGCATGCAGGCGCGCGCGCAAGGGGCCGCGACCGCCGCCGGCACCGCACGGGCCACGGCCGCGACCCGGCCGGTGCCGCGGGCGGCCATCGAATCGGTGGGCGAGACCCTGCGCGAGGCCGGCGCCGATCCCGATCCCGGCGCCGGTGGCGAGATCTCATTTCTGCGTGCGCGCATGGCCAATGAGGTGCTGAAGGCCCAGACCGCCAAGGTCAAGCTCGCCAAGATGAAGGGCGAGCTGGTGGACCGCGCGCGCACAACGACGCTGGTCTTCGACCTGGCCCGGCGCGAACGCGATGCCTGGCAGGGCTGGCCGGCGCGAGTGGCGGCGAACATGGCCGCCGATCTCGGCATCGATGCCCATCAGATGGAGCAGGTCCTGGACAAATACCTGCGCAAGCACCTGGCCGAACTGGCGGAGGTCAAGATTGAGCTTCGCTGATTTCGACGGCGCCGAGGATATCCGCAACGCTTGGCTGTCCGGGCTCGCCCCTGACCCGGCGCTGACGGTGTCGCAATGGTCGGATCGCCACCGCATCCTGTCCTCGCGCGCCGCCTCCGAGGCCGGGCCCTACCGCACCGCGCGCACGCCCTTCATGCGCGGGATCATGGATGCGCTTTCGCCCGGCGATCCAGCGCGGCGCGTTGTGTTCATGAAGGCCGCACAGGTCGGCGCGACCGAAGGCGGCAATAACTGGATCGGCTTTTGCATGCATCAGGCGCCGGGGCCGTTCCTCGCCGTGCAGCCCACGGTCGATCTGGCCAAACGCCTGTCGCAGCAGCGCATCGACCCGCTGATCGAGGAAAGCCCGGAGCTGCGCGAGCTGGTCATGCCCTCGCGCTCGCGCGACAGCGGCAACACCATCCTCGGCAAGCGCTTTCCGGGCGGGCAGCTGATCCTGACCGGCGCCAACAGCGCCGTGGGCCTGCGCTCGATGCCGGCGCGCTGGGTGTTTCTTGATGAGGTCGATGCCTATCCGGGCGATCTCGACGGCGAGGGCGACCCCATCGCGCTGGCGGAAGCGCGCACCATCAGCTTCGGGCATCGCGCCAAGGTGTTTCTGGCCTCGACGCCAACCATCAAGGGGCTGTCGCGGATCGAACGGGAATATGAGTTGAGCGACCAGCGCCGCTATCACCTGCCCTGCCCGCATTGCGGCGCCTTGCAATGGCTCGAGTTCGAACGGCTGCGCTGGCAGAAAGGCCGGCCCGAGACCGTGGCCTATCTTTGCGCGCATTGCGATGCCCCGATCGCCGAGCGTCACAAGACCTGGATGATGGATGAGGCAAATGGCGCCTGCTGGAGGGCCACCGCCGATGACGAGACCCGCGCGCGGGCCGAGGCGGCAGGCGTGGTCGGGTTTCACATCTCGGGGCTTTATTCGCCGCTGGGCTGGCTCAGCTGGGAGACCATCGCGCGGGATTGGGAGGCCGCACAGGGCAATGACGCCACGCTGAAGACGCTGAAGAACACCGTGCTCGGCGAGACCTGGCAGGAGAAGGGCGAAGCGCCCGACTGGCAGCGCCTCTATGAGCGGCGCGAGGACCGGCCGCTCGGCCGCGTGCCCGATGGTGCACTGGTGCTGACCGCCGGTGTCGACGTCCAGCGCGCCGGCCGCATCGAGATCGACGTCTGGGGCTGGGGCCGCGGGCTGCGCTCATGGCTCATCGACCATGTCGTTCTTGAGGGCGATGTGGCGCGGCCCGAGGTCTGGGCCGAGCTGACCGCGTTTCTCGGCACCACCTGGCCGCATGAGGGCGGCGCGCGGATGGCGCTGGCGCGGCTGGCGATCGACACCGGCGACGGCATGACCACGGATGCGGTCTATTCCTGGGTGCGCTCGACCGGGCGCGGTCAGGTCATTGCGATCAAGGGCGTCGGCGGCTTTGATCGCGCCAGCCCGGTCGATGGCCCGACCTATGTCGAGACCACCGAGGCCGGGCGCCGGCTGCGGCGCGGGGTGCAGCTCTGGAAAGTCGCAGGCGCGGTCTTCAAATCCGAGACCTACCGCTTCCTGCGCCTCAATGCACCGACCGAGGAGGATCTGGCGCAAGGCGGCGCCTGGCCGGCAGGCTTCGTCCATATCCCGCGCGGCACCACCGCCGAATGGCTCAAGCAGCTGACCGCCGAGCAGCTGATGACCATCAAGACCCGGCAGGGGTTTCAGAAGCTGGAATGGCAGCAGACGCGCGAGCGCAATGAAGCCCTGGACTGCCGGGTCTATGCCCGCGCCGCCGCCTGACTGATGGGCATCGACCGCTGGGACGAGACCCGCTGGGAGGGCTTGGAGGAACAGATCAACATGGGCCGCAAGGACAGCGCAGAACCAGCGGGTCTGCCGAACCGGCCACCATCCACCCAACCGCCCAAGCGCCAGAACAGCTGGCTCGGGCCTCGCAACAGGAACTGGCGCTGACATGGCAGGATTTTCGCAAGCGCAGCTGGAGGCGATCCGGCTGGCCTATGCTTCTGGCGTCACCCGCGTCAGCTATGACGGCAAGGTGACCGAATACCGCTCGCTCGCCGAGATGCGCCAGATCATCGCCACCATCGAGGCCGATCTGGCCGCAGGGGCCGGGCGCCGGCCGCCCGTTGCCGGGCTGGCAACCTTCCGGAGGTCGTGATGGCGAAACCGCCCCCTGCCCCGGTCCGGTTCGGCCTCATCGACCGGGCCGTCGCGGCATTCTCGCCCGAGACGGCGCTGCGCCGGCTCTCAGCCCGCGAGGCCATCGCCCGCAAACGTGGCTATGACGCCGCAGAGAAAGGCCGCGGCACTGCCGGCTGGCGCGCCGGCGGCTCCTCTGCGGATAGCGAGATCGCGCTGGCCGGGCCGCTCTTGCGCCACCGCATGCGCGATCTGGTGCGCAACAACCCGATGGCCGCACAAGCCGTGCAGGTGCTGGTCAACAATATCGTCGGCTACGGCATCCGCCCGCGCGCATTCACCGGCGATGAGGCGCTCGATGCCCGCGTCGACGCGCTCTGGATGCGCTGGTCGCGGGTCTGCGACCGCCACGGCCATACCAATTTCGACGGGCTTCTCGGGCTCGCTGTGCGCGAGATGATCGAGGGCGGCGAGGTTTTCGCCATCGCCCGGCCGACCCCGATGCGCAGCGGCGATCTGGTGCCGCTGCAGATCGAATTGCGCGAGGCCGATCACCTCGACGCGGCCAAGCTCGACAGTCGCGCCGATGGCATGCGCATCGATCAGGGCATCGAATATGACCGCCACGGGCGGCGCGCGGCCTATTGGATGTTCCCCGACCATCCCGGCGGCACCAGCCACGTCTTCGCGCGCCGGCTTGAGTCGGAGCGCATCCCGGCCGCCCGGGTCGCGCATCTCTATGAGCGTCAGCGCCTGCAGTCGCGCGGCGTGCCCTGGGGCGCACCGGCGATGCGTCATATCCGCGATCTCGACGACTGGCAGCGGGCGGAACTGGAACGCAAGAAGCTCGAGGCCTGCGTGGTCGGCATCGTCTTCGGCGCCGAGGAAGGCGATCAGGGCATCGCGCCCTCGGTCCTCGATGCCGATGGCCAGCGCGTCGAGCAATTCGAGCCGGGGCTGATCGCCTATGCGAGGAACGGCAAGGATATCAAGTTCAACCAGCCGGTCTCCACCGGCGGGATTTCCGAATGGCTGCGCGGCCAGCAGCATCTGATCGCCTCGGGCTTTCGCATCCCCTATGCGCTGATGACCGGCGATCTCAGCCAGGCCAATTTCTCCTCGACCCGCGCCGGGTTGAACGAATTCCGGCGTATGGTCGAGCAGATCCAGTGGCAGACGGTGATCCCAATGTTTTGCGAGCGCATCTGGGGCTGGTTCGTGGCCTATGCCCAGGACGCGGGCCTGCTGCCGCGCGAGGTGGAGATCATCGCCCAATGGGGCACGCCACGCTTTGAGAGCGTGAACCCGCTCCAGGACGCGCAGGCCGATCTGCTCGAGGTGCGCGCGGGCTTCTCGACCGTCGAGCAGCAGATCGCCCGGCGCGGCTATGACCCGGACGAGCTGATCGCCGAGACCGCCGGTTTCAACAAGAAGGCCGATGCCGCTGGCCTCGTCTTTGATTCCGACCCGCGCAAGGTCACCAAGGCCGGGCTCGTGCAGAGCAGCGACCCGCGCACACCGGCCGGCCACGACGACAACTGACGGAGTTCATCATGGATGAAGAAACCATCGACCTGCCCCTGATCGGGCGGGGGGCGACGCTATGCGCGGTCGATGAGGCCAGGCGCAGCTTCGAGGTGCTGTGGACGACCGGCGCGCAGGTGCGCCGCTATTCCTGGGCGCGCGACGAGGAATTCGATGAGGAGCTGCTGGTCTCGCCCCATGCCATGCGGCTCGGGCGGCTGAACGGCGGCGCCCCCTTCCTGAATGCGCATTCCGCCCGCGATCTGCGCGACATCCTCGGCGTGGTCGAGGAAGGCTCGATCCGCATCGAGGACGGCCATGGCTATGCCCGCATCCGGCTTTCAGAACGCGACGGCGTCGAGGACATCTGGCGCGACATCAAGGCCGGGATCATCCGCAATGTCTCAGTCGGCTACCGCGTCCACAAAATGGAACGCGTGGCCAAGGCCGATCGCACCGATGGCGGCACCCGCGCCCTCTATCGCGCCGTCGATTGGGAACCGATGGAAATCTCGGCGGTGCCGATCCCCGCCGATCCCGGCGCCGGGATCCGCGCCGAATACGGCGCTCCCGATCATCGTCACCCCTGCGTCTTCATGCGGCGCAACACCCCTGCCGCCAATGCGGCTTCTGGAAAGGACAGGACCATGCCTGACAGCACCATTGCGGCGGCCAGCGATGAGGCCCGCGCCGCGTCGCCGGCCCCGGCCCCCGCTTCCACCCCGGCGCCCGCCGCCGCGCCGGTGATCGACGCCGAGGCCATCCGCGCCGAGGAACGCGCGCGCTCGGCCGAGATCGGCACCATCTGCGCTCGTCACGGCTTGGACGCTTCGTTCCGCGATCAGCTGATCCGCGACGGCGTCTCGCTCGACCGGGCGCGCGCCATGATCCTCGAGCGTCTGGTCGAGAATGACCCGGCCGGCCGCACCCCCGAGCCGGCGCCTGCACAGGCGCGCGGTGACGGGCTGCGCGAGGCGCAATACCGCGATGCCGTCTCCGCCGCGCTCCTGCACCGCGCCGATCCCGGCCAGCACCAGATGACGGCAGACGCCCGCGAATTCCGCGGGCTCTCGCTTTTGGAAATGGCCCGCCATGTGCTTGAGCAGGGCGGCATCAGCACCCGCGGCATGTCGAAGATGGAACTGGCCGGTAGCGCCTTCACCAGCCGCGCCGGCGCTGGCTATCATTCGACCAGCGACTTCCCGGCCATCCTCGCCAATGTCGCGAACAAGACCCTGCGCGCGGGCTATGACGCGGCGCCGCGCAGTTTCCCGGCCTGGGCAAGGCGCAGCACCATCACCGATTTCAGGCCGGTGACCCGGGTGCAGCTCGGCGGCGCGCCCGATCTCGAAAAGGTGCTGGAATCGGGCGAGTTTCAATATGGCACCATCGGCGAGGCCAAGGAGGTCTATGCGCTGGCCACCTATGGCCGGGTGATCTCCATCACCCGGCAAGCGCTGATCAATGACGATCTCGACGCCTTCACCCGCATCCCGGCGAGCTTTGGCACCCGCGCCGCCGATCTCGAATCCGACATCGTCTATGCGATCCTGATGCAGAACCCCGCGATGGGCGACGGCACGGCGCTGTTTCATGCAGGCCATGGCAATCTTGCCGGCAGCGCGAGCGTGATCAACGAGGGGGCACTCTCGGCGGCCTGGCGCGCCTTCGCCGAGCAGACCGGGCTTGAGGGGCGCAAGATCTCGATCCTGCCCTCTTTCATTCTGGTGCCGCCCGGGCCCCGCGCGCTTGAGGCGCGAAAGCAGATCACCGCCACCACGCCGGCGAGCACCGCCGAGGTCAACACCTTCGCTGGCCGCTTGCAGGTGATCGAGGAGCCGCGCCTGATCCCTGAGGCCGGGCAAGATCCATGGTTCCTTGCTGCCAGCCCGGCGCGCATCGACACGATCGAATATGCCTATCTCGACGGCCAGGAGGGCGTCTTCACCGAGACCCGCATGGGTTTCGAGGTCGACGGCATGGAGATCAAGGCCCGCCACGATTTCGCCGCCAAGGCCATCGACTGGCGCGGGCTCTACAAGAATGCCGGCGCCGCGCCGGTCTGATCCGACCTGCGACCGGCCGCCAACCCGGCCGGCCGCCCCTTCAATTCCACAGCAAGGTGAGAGCCATGAAAAACTTCGTCGCGGTGGGCAATATGCTCACCATCACCGCCAGCGCGGATATCGCCTCCGGCGCCGGTGTCCTCGCCGGCGCGATCTTCGGTGTCGCCACCACCGCCATCGCCAATGGCGCGCAGGGCGAGATCAGCCTGACCGGAGTCTACGACCTGCCGAAAGCCGCGAGCCAGGCCTGGACGGTCGGCGCAAAGGTCTATTGGGACGACACCGCCAAGACCTGCACTACGACGGTCGGCTCCAACAAGCTGATCGGCATCGCCGTCTTGGCGACCGGCGGCACCGCCAGCGAAACCATCGGCCGGGTGCGGCTGAACGGCGCGGCGCTCGGATGACCGCCTTCGCCACCGCGCTCGCCATGATTTTCGCCGATCCGCATATGGCCGTGGATGCGGAATGGTTGCCGGGCGGGGCATCGCCCGGCACCATGATCCGCGCGGTCCGCAAGGCCCCCGATCAGCTCACCAACTACGGTGAGGCGCGGCTCTGGTCCGAGACCTTGCAAATCGACGTCTTGGTGGCCGCGGTGCCGAAGCCGGTGAGCGGCGACCGGATCGTCATTGCCGGTGAGGTCTTCGAGGTTCAGGGCGAACCGCTGCGCGACCGGGAACGGCTGCTCTGGACGCTCGCTCTGGTGCCGGTATGAAGCTGAGCGCCAGCGTCAGTGATATCGCGGCCTTGATGGCAGCAGAGGTCAAGGCCGGCGAGAAAGCCGTCACCTTCGCGATCAAGGATGCCGGGCTGCAGCTCAAAGCGGCCTGGCGCGCGCAGATCATCAACGCCGGCCTCGGCGATCGGCTGGCCAAGACCATCCGCTCGGAACTCTATCCGAAACACAAGGACAGCCTGAACGCGGCCTCGATGGTCTGGACCCGCGCCCCGGTGATCATCGGCGCGCATGATGATGGCGCCGTGATCCGCCGCCAGTCCGGGTTCTTCCTGGCCATCCCGACCGAGGCGGCGGGAAAGGCCCGCAGCGGCAAACGCCCGACACCTGGCGAATGGGAGAGCCGCACCGGCCTGAAGCTTCGGTTCATCTATCGCCGCCCTGGCCCCAGCCTGCTGATCGCCGAGGCGCGGCTGAACAGCCAAGGCCGCGCCGCGGTATCGCGCTCCAAAACCGGGCGCGGGGTCGCATCGGTGCCGATCTTTCTGCTGCTGCCGCAGGTCAGCTTGCGCAAGCGCCTCGATCTCGCCGCGCCAGCGCAATCCACGCTCAACGCCCTACCCGGCAAGATTGCCTCGACATGGGGTCGCATGACATGACGACGAAACGCGAAACCGTATTGGCTGCCCTCTTCTCGCTCCTGCAAAGAATGGGCGGCGGTGCCAGCGTGCTGCGCAACGAGGTTTTGCCCGAACGGATCCCGGAACATGGCCTCGTGATCCTGCGCGACGGTCAGCCCGGCGAGCCGGAGGTGACGCTCTCGCCCCTCACCTATCACTGGCAGCACCGCGTCGAGATCGAGATCCTGGTCCGCGGCAAATCCGATCTCGACCTGGCCTTCGACAGGCTGGTGATGCAGATCGGGCTTGCGCTCGCCTCCGACCCGACGCTGGGCGGGCTTTGCGACTGGATCGAGGCCGATGCGCCGGCACCCGCCGCCCTCGCGGTCGATGGCGCCACCCCAATCCGGGCGGCGGTCCTGACCCTGACCCTGCATTACGCGAGCACCGACCCGCTCGCCTAACCCACCGACATGCCGCGACCGGCGCGAATCCGGTGCGGATCAAGCCGGTGCTGCAATGCGGCCGCGCTTTATCTTCAGCAGGTGCCGTAATGGTTGCGCGAGAAGCGGCAATATTCGGTGGCAACACCCATGCCGATCATCTCGGCGGCAATATCGCGACCATCGGGCAAAAAGCACTGGCCGACATAGCGACCGTAGCGATCGAGGTCACGCACCTGGCAGCGCAGGGTCTTGCCGGTGATGAGTCCGCGCATCGCCGCTGTGGCAGCCGATCCACCGCTATCGCTCCTCTCCGGCGCATCGAGGCCCCAGACCCGGATCCGGCGGGACTCGCCGCTGAGCGTGAAAGTATCGCCGTCGAGAACCTTGCTGACCTTCCCCTCAAGCGCGGCCGGTTGAGCCGCTTCGACACCAGACGAGGGCACCAAGGCAGTCAGCGCCACGAAGACGGCAAGGACAGGCAGGATACGGCACAGGCGCAGGGTCATCATCCGCGGATGATGCCCGAGGAGCGCATCCTGACGCAAGGCGCGAAACTCTGACAGTTCATTGGAAAGGAAAAAGGAATGGCACGCGCACAAGGCGCGCGGTCGCAGCTTGCGGTCGCCTTCGAGACTGTCTACGGCACCACCCCGCTCACGGGTTTCACCCGCATGCCTTATGCCAGCTCGACGCTGAGCGCCGAGCAGCCGCTGCTCAGCTCTGAACTGCTCGGCTATGGCCGCGATCCGCTGGCCCCAATCAAGGACGCGATCACCGCAGATGGTGGGGTGACCATCCCGATCGACGCCGAGGCCTTCGGCATCTGGCTGAAAGCTGCCTTCGGAGCGCCGATCACCACCGGCACCGGGCCTGGTCCCTATACGCATGAGTTCCGATCCGGCGCTTGGACCCTGCCCTCCCTGTCGATCGAAACCGCGCTGCCCGAGATCCCGCGCTATGCGATGTATCGCGGCGTCATGGTCGATCAACTGTCCTGGACCATGCAGCGCTCCGGGCTGCTGAGCGCCAGCGCCAAGCTGGTCGCCCAAGGCGAAACCGTCAGCGCGACGTCGCAGGCCGGCACGCCTGCGGAGATCGCGCTCACCCGCTTTGGCCATTTCAATGGCGCGATCAAGCGCGACGGCGTCGCGCTCGGCCATGTGATTTCCGCGCAGGTCACCTATGCCAACAACCTCGACCGCATCGAGACCATCCGCGCCGATGGCATGATCGACGGCGCTGACCCTGGCCTTGCCGCGCTGACCGGCGCGATCGAGGTCCGCTTTGCCGACAGCACGCTGGTCAACCAGGCGATGGCCGGCACGCCCTGCGAGTTGGAGTTCGCCTGGTCCCTCTCCTCCGGTGAAAGCCTGACCTTCACCGCGCATGCGGTCTATCTGCCGCGCCCGCGCATCGAGATCTCCGGCCCACAGGGCATCCAGGCCAGCTTCGACTGGCAGGCCGCAAAATCCAGCAGCCTGGCCCGCATGTGCACCGCCACCCTGATCAACAACATTGAGAGCATCTGACCATGATCCGCCTGAACCTTTCCACCGAGCCACGCTGGGTCGATCTGCTGCCGGGGCTGCGCTTGCAGATCACGCCGGTCACCACCGCGATCATGGCCTCGGCCCGCGCTGATACCGCGCTCGATCACTTGGACGAGCATGCGCCCAAGGAGGTGCTGGCCGTGGCCATGGCCAAGGCGGTCGCGCGCCGGGTCGTGATCGCCTGGGAAGGCGTCGGCGATGATGCGGGCGACGCGCTCATTCTCTCGCCCGCGGGCATCGATGCGCTTCTCGACATCTGGCCGGTGTTTGAGGCGTTCCAGGAACGCGTCCTCGGCCCGTATCTGATGCTGGATGCGGAAAAAAACGTCTCCGCGCCCTCGCTGAATGGCAGTTCGGCGGGGGCGAGCGATATTGCGAAGCCTGCCCGTCGCGCTGCCCGGACTGCCCGGCCCGCCTGAACTGGCCGGTCTCGGCAGAGGGCGCGCAGGTCTGGGATCTGACTGGGCGGCTCGGCGGTCAACTGCGCGCCATCCCCGGCTCGGTTCTCGGCTGGGACATGAATGCCGCGCTCGCACTTGGCCGCGCCTTGGGCATCCCGGCTCTGGCCATCGCTGAACTGCTGCCGGTGATCGAGGCCGAGATGGTGCGCAAGACAAACGAACAGATCGCGGGGAGCGCGCAGAATGGCGACTAAGAAGGTTGCGGTCCGTCTGGTGGCCGAGAACGGCCGGCAGGTCCGGGCCGAGCTGGAAGGCGTCGGCAATGCCGGCGCGGAAAGCTTCAAGCGCATGTCGCGTGAGGTCGACACTGCCGGCATCATGCTCAAGCGTCTCGCCGGTATCGCCGCCGGCGCGCTCTCAATCCGCCAGCTGGTGCAATATGCCGATACCTGGACGGATCTGCGCTCGCGCGTCGATCTCGCCACCGGCAGCCAGGAGAAGGGCGCGCTGGTGATGGAACGTCTCGCCTCCATGGCGCGGCGCACCTATTCGGGGATCGAGCAGACGACGGAAAGCTGGCTCGCCAATGCCACCGCCCTGCGCGAACTCGGGCTTTCCACCGCCGAAAGCCTGGATTTTACCGAAGCGCTGAACAACGCCATGGTGGTCTCGGGCGCCAAGGCGGAACGCGCGGCCTCGGTTCAGAACGCGCTTTCCAAGGCCATGGCCACGGGCAAACTGTCGGGCGACAACCTCAACACCGTGATCGAGACCGGCGGGCGGGTCGCGCAATTGCTGGCGGCGGAACTTGGCACCACCGTTTCCGGCCTGCGGCAGATGGGGGCGCAGGGCGCGATCACCGGCGAGGTGGTCCGCAGCGCGTTGGTCGGCAATCTGGAGCTGCTGCGCAATGAAGCCGACGCGATGCCGGCCACCATCACCGATGCCTTCACGTTGATCGGCAATGCCGCGCTGCAACTCGTGGGCAGCTGGGACCAGCTGACGGGCGCGTCCTCGAGCGTGGCCTCGGTGCTCATCATGGTCGCGGACAATATCGAACGCCTCGCCGCGATCACACTGGCCTTCGCAGGCTTCATGGCGGGGCGCTGGGTCACCGCCTTCGTCGCCGCGCGCATTACCACCTTCACGCTTGTCGGCGCTCTCACCGCGCTGCGCGCCGCCCTGATCCGCACCGGCGTCGGCGCGCTGATCGTCGCCGCCGGCGAGCTGATCTATCAGTTTTCCAAGCTGGCGGGATCGGTCGGCGGCATCGGCACCGCCTTCAAACTGCTCTGGGGTGTGGCCAAGGAAAGCGGCCAGCGCATCGGCATGGCGTTTCAGGCGGCGTTCTCGCTCATGGCGGCGGGATGGGAAGGCTACAAGGCCGTGGTCTTCACGGTCCTCGACGCGGTTGTAACCGGCACGACCAAGGCCGCAGACCGATATGTGGCCATCTATGCCGGCGCGTTCGAAGCCGTCAAAGCGGTCTGGGGCAAGCTGCCGGATGCCATCGGCGATTTTGCGTTTCAGGCGGCGAACGGGTTGATCGCCGGGGTGGAGGCGATGCTGAACGGCGTCGTCTCCCGCATCAACCTCTTCATACGCGGCATCAACGCCGCTCTCGCCATGCTGCCGGAATGGGCAGTTGGCGCGGGCGGCGTGCAGATCGGGACGCTGGACCCGCTCTCACTCGGTCGCATCGACAACCCCTTCGCCGGGGCAGCGTCAGATGCGGGATCCGCAGCCGCCGAAGCCTTCGCCGCGGCTTGGGAGCGGACCTATATCGAAACCCCGGATCTGTTTGGCGATCTCGCCGAGCAGGCGGCAGGCGCGGCAGCTGCGCATCTCGATACTGCACAGGCACTGGCGACGGCAGCGGCCGCACCGCTGGAGAGCTGGCAGGCCCTGACCGACGCGGTCGCCGCCGGCAGCAAGGACGGCGCGAATGCCCTTGATGATGTCGCCGCCTCCGGGGACCGGGTTGGCGCTGCGCTCGACAAGGCAGGCGGAGCGGCGGGTCGCGCCGGCGCGGCCGGGAAAAAGGCCGGCAAGGACTCCAAAGACGGCGCAAAAGAGGCCAAGACCGGTTGGGACGCGGTGGCCTCATCGCTCACTGATTACGCCACCAAGGCCAAGGACATCGGCCAGGATATGGGCAGCGTGCTGGTGAACGCGTTTCAGTCGGCCGAAAACGCCGTGGGCGAGTTCGTGAAGTCCGGCAAGATGGAGTTTCGTGATCTGGTGACATCGCTGATCGCCGATTTCGCCAAGCTGGGCGCGCGGCGCTTCCTGCTCGGCCCGCTGGCGGGCGTGCTCTCCGGCGCTCTCGGCAATCTCGGCGGCGGGGTCATGGCCAATATCCTCCACTCCGGCGGCATGGTCGGCGGTGCCGCCCCCGCCCGCATGGTTCCTGCCGGCGCATTTGCGGGGGCCGCGCGCCTGCACAATGGCGGCTGGGCAGGTCTGCGCTCGGATGAGGTTCCCGCCATCCTGCAAAAGGGCGAGCGGGTGCTGTCGCGCCGCGAGGTCGCAACAGGCAGCGGCGGCGTCACCATCAATATTCAGACGCGCGATGCCGAAAGCTTCCGGCAATCACGCGCCCAGATCGCCGCCGATATCGCCCGCGCGGTGTCGTTCGGCCGCAGGAGCATGTGATGGCGTTTCACGAGGTCCGGTTTCCGGACGATATCAGCCGCGGTGCCCGCGGCGGGCCGGAACGGCGCACGCAGGTGGTCGAACTGGCCTCCGGCGAGGAGGAAAGGAACGCCAGCTGGGCCAATTCGCGCCGGCGCTATGACGTCTCCTATGGCGTCCGTCGCGCCGATGATCTGGCGGCGGTCGTAGCCTTCTTCGAGGCGCGGGGCGGCCGGCTGCATGGTTTCCGCTTCAAGGATTGGTCGGATTACAAATCCTGCGCGCCCTCCGGCACGCCCGCGCCCGTGGATCAGCAGATCGGCAGCGGCGACGGCACAGCGACCGCCTTTCCGCTGGTGAAGCGATATCTGTCCGGGGCGCAATCCTGGACGCGCGCGATCACCAAGCCGGTCGCCGGCACGGTCAGGGTCGCGCTGAACGGTGTCGAGCAGCTTTCCGGCTGGTCGGTCGACACGGCGACCGGGATCGTGAGCTTCGAAGCCGCGCCCATCGCCGGCGTGGTCATTCGGGCTGGATTCGCGTTCGACGTGCCGGTGCGGTTTGATTCCGATGCGCTGGACGTCACCCTCGACATCGAGCGGCTCGGCTCGATCACCTCCATCCCGCTCCTGGAGATCCGGCGGTGACTTCAAGCCTCGCCGATCAGCGCCCCGACGTCCTTGATCCGCAGGAACAGCGTCATTGGCTCCACCGCCGCCTCGGCGAACCCTGCCTCGACATAGAAAGCCTTCGCACGATCGTTCAGGGCGTGGACCAGAATGGCCGCGATGCCGACCTCATGCGCCGCCGCCGCAATCCGCAGCACCGCATCGCGTAAAAGGGCGCGGCCGAGACCATTGCCTTGTTCGGACGCATCCACCGCCAGCCGGCCCAGCACGATGACCGGGATCGGATCGGGCATGTTCTGCCTGAGCTTGCGTGGTGCCAGATCGTGGCTGACCGATCCGGCCGCCAGCGCATAGAAGCCGACGACCTTCTGGCCCCGGCACAGCACATAGCTGCGCGATGCACCCGATGCCTGATTGGTGCGCGCCTTGCGCTTCAGCCAGCCATCGAGCGTAGGCGCCCCTGACGAGAAGGTATCGATCAGATGATCATCATGCAGCGGCTCCGGTGCGCGCAAGGGCGCCTCGCCCGGCGTCATTTTTCCCATGGCGCGGGCTTGGCCAGCAGCTTGCGCAAGCGCTCGTTCGGCGCAGGCGGCGCGTCGAGCTGCGCTATGAAGGCGCCGAACTGCGCGGCATCCAGCCGGAATGCGGTGCGATCCAGCAGCGCATCCTCGGCCGCCTGCCGGCTGGCCTCAGTCATGAATTCCGAGCGGTTCTTTCCGAGCACGGCCGCGGCACGGTCAATCAGATCGCGGTCACGCGGGGTGACGCGAAGATTGATCAGCGAACGACGCTGGGGGCCCTCATTCGATGTCACGGCGACCATGGCACGCACTCCTGCAATGAACTGAGCCTGAATGTAAAGACATAGGCTTTACATTTCAACCTTTGACCAGAGACAAAGCATGAAATCCCTCTCCCCTGCCCTGCAAGCCCATCTCGACAGCGGCACCACCACCCTGGCCTGGTGCTGGAAGATCACCCGTGCCGATGGCGTGAGCTTCGGCTTCACTGACCATGACCGGGCGCTCGCCTTCGCTGGCATCGAGTTTGAGCCGGAAAGTGGCTTTACCGCCTCCGAGATCCGCAGCGGTTCCGACCTCGCGGTCGATGCGCAGGATGCCGAGGGCGTGCTGTCCTCAGACCGGATCACCGAGACCGATATTCTCGATGGACGCTGGGACAATGCGCTGGTCGAGGTCTGGCGGGTGAACTGGCAGGCCCCCGGCCAGCGGGTTCTGATCCGGCGCGGCGCTATCGGCGAGATGCGGCGCGGGCGCATCGCCTTCCTGGCCGAGCTGCGCAGCATGGCGCATATCCTCGATCAGACGGTCGGCCGGGTGTTTCAGGGCAGCTGCGATGCGGCCTTGGGTGATGGGCGCTGCCGCGTCGATCTGGACGCCGCCGCCTTCAAGGGCAGCGGCACCGTGCTCGATCGGCGCCGCGATCGCGCGTTCACCGCATCCGGCCTCAGTGGCTTCGCCAGCGGCTGGTTCTCGTTTGGATTGATCCAATGGAGCTCCGGTCCGAACGAAGGCCGGCAAGCCGAGGTGATGCTGCATGAACTTGCCGCCGGCGTGGCCAGCATCACGCTGCTGGAGGCGCCGGTGCGGGTGATCAGCACCGGCGACAGGTTCAGCATCCGCGCCGGCTGCGACAAGCGCGCCGAGACCTGCGCATCCCGGTTCAGCAATATCGCCAATTTTCGCGGTTTCCCGCATATCCCCGGCCAGGACGCGGTGATCCGCTATGCGAGCCAGGATGGCGGCCATAAAGGGGCAGTGCTGTGATCCCGGCCGATCCTCAGCGCGTGGTGGCGGCGGCGCGCGCCTGGCTCGGCACGCCCTATCACGACCAGACCAGTGTGAAGGGCGTTGGCTGCGATTGCCTTGGCCTCGCGCGCGGCGTTTGGCGCGAGGTCGTCGGCTCGGAAACCCTGCCGGTGCCGCCCTATAGCCGCGATTGGGGCGAGATCGGACCGCACGAGGTCCTGGCCGAGAGTGCAGCCTCAGTAATGATCCGCATTGCCCCCGAAGCGGCCGGCGCCGGGGCGGCGGTGCTGTTTCGCATGCGCCCTTCGGCCATCGTCAAACATATCGGCATCCTCACCGGCGAGGGCAGCTTCATCCATTCCTATGAGCGCCTCGGGGTGGTCGAGGAACCGCTGACGACCGCTTGGCGGCGGCGCATTGCCTTCGCCTTCCTATTCCCGCGCAAGAAACGGACCTGATCCATGGCCACAATCGTTCTCGGTGCGGTCGGCACCGCCATCGGCGCCGGCTTCGGTGGCACGATCCTCGGGCTATCGGGCGCCGCCATCGGCGGCATGATCGGCTCCGGCATCGGCTCCATGGTCGACAGCTGGATCGTCTCCTCGCTGATACCCGGCCAGCGCATCGAGGGCGCGCGCATGGACAGTTTGCGCGTCACCTCGGCCACCGAAGGCGTGGTGATCCCGCGGGTTTACGGACGCATGCGCATCGGCGGCAATATCATCTGGGCGACGGATTTCCGCGAGGAGGTGAACAGCCACCGTCAGGGCGGCGGCAAGGGTGGCGGGCCAAAGGTCACCACCACCGAATATCTTTATTACGCCTCTTTCGCGGTGGCTTTGTGCGAAGGCCCGATCACTGGCATCGGCCGCATCTGGGCGGATGGCAAACCGCTCGACAGCTCTGCGATCACCATGCGCTGGTATCCGGGCGACGAGGCGCAGGCCGCCGACCCGTTCATCGCGGCGAAGATGGGGAGCGCCCGGACCCCGGCCTATCGCGGCACGGCTTACGTGATGTTCGAGGAACTGCCGCTCAGCGATTTCGGCAACCGCCTGCCGCAGCTGTCCTTCGAGGTCTTCCGTCCGCTCGACGATGCCGACACCGCCGAAGGTCTGGTCGAGGCGGTCACCATCATCCCGGCCTCGGGCGAATTCGCCTATGACACCGAGATCGTACGCAAACCCGAGGGTGGCGCCAGCGCGGCCGAGAATATGAACGCCATGGCCGAGACCCCCGACATGCTGGTCTCGCTCGACCGGCTTGAGGCGATGGTGCCCTCGGTCAAAAGCGCCTCGTTGGTGGTCTCGTGGTTCGGCGACGATCTGCGCGCGGGCCAATGCACGATTCGGCCCAAGGTCGAGATGGCCCAGAAGAACACCAGCCCGGCATGGGAGGTGAACGGCGTGACCCGTGCGCAAGCGCTGGTGGTCAGCCAGGACGATCAGGGCCGCCCGGTCTATGGCGGCACGCCGGCGGATCTCTCGGTCGTGCAGGCAATCCGTGAAATGAAGGCGCGCGGGCTGAAGGTCACCTTCTATCCCTTCCTGATGATGGACATCCCCAAAGGCAACGCCCTGCCCGATCCCTATAGTGACAATGCCGCGGGCATCGGCCAGCCGGTGCTGCCATGGCGC
This sequence comes from Paracoccus sp. (in: a-proteobacteria), assembly GCF_039808215.1. Taxonomy (GTDB): domain Bacteria; phylum Pseudomonadota; class Alphaproteobacteria; order Rhodobacterales; family Rhodobacteraceae; genus Paracoccus. Next base: position 8,546 of record NZ_JBDHSP010000044.1, on the reverse strand, counting down.
GGAAGGATCACCTGCGCTCCTGCGGCCGGATTTGCCGGCAGCGTGGACAAGACCGCGAGCGCCGCCGCACAGGTCGCCGCCTTCTTCGGCAACGCCCAGCCCTCGGATTTTGCGGTCAGCGGCGAGACCGTCACCTGGACGGGCGGTGCCGATTGGGGCTTCCGCCGCATGATCCTGCATTATGCCCATCTCTGCGCAGCGGCGGGCGGGGTGGACGCCTTTCTGATCGGCTCGGAGATGCGCGGGCTGACGCAGGTCAGGTCCGGGGCCGCGACCTATCCGGCGGTGCAGCAGTTGCAGTCGCTGGCCGCCGCCGTGCGCGCCATCCTCGGGCCGGGCACGAAGATCAGCTATGCCGCCGATTGGTCAGAGTATTTTGGCCACCATCCTGCGGACGGCTCGGGCGACGTGTTCTTCCATCTCGACCCGCTCTGGGCGGACGCGAATGTCGATTGCGTCGGCATCGACAATTACATGCCGCTTTCCGACTGGCGCGACGGCTGGGATCATCTCGACGCGCTGGCCTGGCCCGGGGTCCATGACCGCGCCTACCTGCAAAGCAATATCGCCGGCGGCGAGGGATTTGACTGGTTCTACGCCAGCGACGTCGATCGTGCGCACCAGACCCGCACGCCGATCAGTGACGGCGCCGGCAAGCCTTGGGTGTTTCGCTATAAGGATCTGCATGGCTGGTGGTCGAACCCGCATTTCGACCGGCCGGGTGGGGTTGAGAGCACGACGCCGACACCGTGGCAGCCGCAATCGAAGCCGATCCGCTTCACCGAGCTTGGCTGCCCGGCCGTGGATCGCGGCACCAACCAGCCCAATGTGTTTCACGACCCGAAATCCTCGGAGAGCTTCTTTCCCTATTTCTCGCGCGGCTGGCGCGACGATGCCATCCAGCGCGCCTATCTCGAGGCGACCTGGCTCTACTGGCACGCGCCGGCCAACAACCCGGTCTCAAGCCGCTACGGCGCGGCGATGGTCGATATCGGCAACAGCGCCGCCTGGACCTGGGACGCGCGCCCCTATCCATTCTTCCCCGAACTTTCTGATCTCTGGTCGGATGGCGGCAATTGGCGGCTGGGTCACTGGCTGACCGGACGGCTGGGCGCGGTGTCACTCGCCGCTCTGGTGCGCCACCTCTGCCTGCGCGCCGGGATGCGCCCGGATTGGATCGACAGCTCCGGCCTGACCGGCGCCGCTGATGGCTATGTCATCTCGGCACTGGAGAGCCCACGCACTTCGATCACCATGCTGGCGCGGCATTTCGGCTTTGACGCGGTCGAGAGCGAAGGCATGATCCGTTTCCTCATGCGCGGCCGCGCTCCGGTCGCGACCATTGCCCCGGACAACATGATAAGCGCCGGATCCGGCGAGGTGATGGAGCTGACCCGCGGGCAAGAGACCGAACTGCCGCAATCCCTGAAATGGCAGGTGGCGCGCGCCGATGAGGATTATGACGCGATCACCGTCGAAGCCCGTCGGATCACCGTCGACGCGACCCGCGTCAGCTCGGATAGTTTTGCGGTGGCGGTCCCGCCCGAGGAGGCCGACCGCCGCTGCCGGCGTGCGCTGATGGAAGCCTGGATCGGGCGCGAGAGTGCCAGCTTCCGCCTGCCGCCTTCGCAACTGGCGCTGGATCCGGGCGATGTCATCGCGCTCAACCATGACGGTCGCCTGGTCGATTATCGCATCCTCACCACCGCGGACGCGGAAGCGCGCAGCCTCACCGCCATCCGCCAGGACCGGGGCGCCTATGACCTGCCGCCCGGCACGCCCCGACCCGCATCGCTGACGCAGCCGGTTGTATTCGGCGCCCCCGATGTGGCTTTCCTCGACCTGCCGCAGCTGAGCGAGACGCAGGTCGCGCACCATCCGCTGGTAGCGGCGCAGGCAACCCCTTGGCCCGGTACGATGGCGGTCTATCGCAGCCCAGAGGCCTCGGGCTTTGAGCTGCTGACCAGTTTCAGCACCCGCGCGCGCATGGGCGTGCTGACGGCCGATCTCTATTCCGGCCCGGTCTCGCGTTTCGATCATGGCAACTCGGTTTACGTCGATATGAGGAGCGGCACGCTTGAGAGTGTCACCGATCTGCGCCTGTTTCGCGGCGCGAACAGCATTGCCATCGCGCAGCCGGGCGGCGGCTGGGAGATCCTGCAATTTGGCAATGCCGACCTCACCGGACCCGGTCAGTATCGCCTCTCGCGCCTGCTGCGCGGCCAGCGCGGGACCGAGGGCGACATGGCCCCCATGGTGCCGGCCGGCGCGCGCGTGGTGGTGCTCGACGCCATGCTGGCTCCGCTCGCCGTCACGGAGGCAGAGCTTGGCCTGCCATGGAATTGGCGCATCGGTCCGGCCAGCCGCCCGGTCAACGACGCGAGCTTCGCCGCCCTGACCTTCACCCCGCGCGGCATCGGTTTGCGCCCGTTCGCGCCCGTCCATGTCGAACAGCCCTGGCGACATGCCCGCGAGCCTGGCGATCTGACCATTCGCTGGAAACGGCGCGATCGCGCGATCGCGGCCGACAGCTGGAATACGACCGAAGTGCCGATATCCGAGGCCGGCGAGGTTTGGCAGGTCGAGATCCTCAACGGCGCAGCTGTCAAGCGGGTCTTGACCGCAGCGAGTACCTCAGCCCTCTACACCGCCGCGCAGCAGATCGCCGATTGGGGCGCGCCGCTCCGCCCCGGCGACAGCCTGCGCATCCGCATTGCCCAGATCGGGCAGGCCTTCGGCCCCGGCGCGGCCACCACCACCACACTCTGGTTCTGATCAGGAGAGACCCATGTCCGAGACCACAGCGCATCTGGCGCTGCCCTACCTCATGGCCGCACAGGCGCAAAAGCACGTCACCATGAACGAGGCCCTGCGTCTGCTCGACGGCATCGTCCAACTGGCCGTCCTTGACCGCAACCTGACCACACCGCCCACCAGTCCCGCCGAGGGCGATCGCTACATCCCGGCATCTGGCGCGACCGGCGCCTGGACCGGCTGGGCCGGCAGCATCGCCTATTGGATCGACGGCGCCTGGATGCGCATCCTGCCCGCGCCGGGCTGGATGGCCTGGATCGAGGACGAGGCGCAGATGCTGGTCCGGACCGGCAGCAGCTGGCTGCCCGTGATCGATGCCATGGGCTTCATCGCTCAGGCCGCAGCCGTTGCGGTGGCGCGCGAGGCGCATGGCGCCAGCACCGGCATGGCAGTGCGCGAGGAAACCATCGCGGGGCTGTCCGGCGCCTCGGTCGACAGCACCATCAAGATCCCGAACCGCGCCATCGTGCTTGGCGTCTCCGCACGCACTGCCACCGCCGTGCTGGGCGCCAGCTCCTATAACTGCGGCATCGCCGGCGAGCCCTCGAAGTTCGGCGGCGCACTGGGTGTGGCCGCGGGCAGCAGCAATATCGGCGTCATCGGCCCTACCGCCTTCTATGCCGACACGCCGGTGCGGCTGACCGCCAATGGCGGCAGCTTCACCGGCGGCGCAGTGCGCATCGCGATCCATTACCTGACCTGCGGGGCACCGGGCTGACATGGACACCATCCGCGAATGGTGGGGCGCGATCATGGCCGCAACCGGGCTCGGCATCTGGCTCATCCGACTCGAAGGCGCGACCAAGACCGCCCTGCGCGAAGTCGAGCGCCTGGAAAAGCAGCTCGAGGCCGACCGCCAGGCGATCTCCGAGACCCGCAAGGAACAGAACGAGATGCTGCGCGAGATGCGCGCCGACATCAAACGCCTGCTCGAGCGCAGCAGCACCCACGACTGACCGCCCCCGACCAGACCACCCACCCGCCCCGCCATTGCGCGGGGTTTTTCATTTGGAGAAGGCCATGACCTATTATCAGAGCTGGAAGAACCTGCCGGACCGCCTGTGGCGCTGGCCCGACTTCTCGCCGGCCGAGATTGCCTGCCGCGGCACCGGCAAGCTGCTCGTCAACGAGGACGCACTCGATCTGCTGCAAGCGCTGCGCCGCGCGCTGGGGCGGCCGATGATCGTCAACTCCGGCTATCGCAGCCCCGAACACAACAAGCGCGTCGGCGGTGCCCCGAAATCGATGCATCTCGAAGGCCGGGCTTTCGACATCTCCATGGCCAATCACGACCCGGCCGAGTTCATCAAGGCGGCCAAGGCCGCGGGTTTCACCGGCTTTGGCACCTATCCGCGCTCGGGCTTTGTCCATATCGACACCGGCCCGGTCCGCAGCTGGGGCGAGCCCTTCCCGGCCCGCGCTTCGCGCTTTGCCCCCGACACCGCGCCAGCCCGCGAGCATCTGGCCGACAGCCGCAGCCTCAAGGGCAGCGGCGCGGCCGGTGTCGGCACCATCGGTGCGGCCGGCGTCGAGGTCGCGCAGCAGGCACTGGCCGAGGCGCAGGACGTGGTGCAGCCGCTGCTGCCGTATCTCGACGCACTCCGCTGGCTGTTCATCGCCCTGGCGCTGGCCGGCATCGCCGTGACCGTCTACGCCCGGATCGATGACTGGCAACGGGGGCAGCGATGATCCGCGCCCTTGCCGCACTGAGGCGGCGGGCACTGCCTTGGCTGGTTCTCGCCGCCGCCATCCTCCTGTTCATCCTCGGCGCGCGCCGCAGCGGCGAGAAGGCCGGACGCGCAGCCGAACGTTTCCATGCAAGGGAAAGAAACGATGCCATCCACCGCCAGATGCTCGATGCCGCCAGTCGCCGCCCTCATGATCGTAACGCTCTGGCTCAGCGGCTGCGCCAGGATCGGTTCTGACCACGCGACATGCCCGCCCGTGGTGGTATACAGCCCCGCCGACCGGGCCCGTGCGGCGACTGAGGTCGAGGCAATGCCAGAAGGGACGGTGGTGGTGCGGATGATGAGCGACTATGCCGTCCTGCGCGATCAGGCGCGCGCCTGCCGGTGAAATCCGGACCGGGCAAAAGCCTTGCGGGAAGCACGCAACGCCTCGACCATAGCGCCATACCCAGCCCGGTTCACAGATTCGCGGCTTCAAAAGGCGGAAGGGATTCGCTGCGCGAGGATTTTCGTACGGGAAGCCCCGGCCTGTCCCGCAAGGAAATTGACACAACTGTTCACATTACGCAGCGCATCAGCAACTGCATGTCTTCTGGTGTTGAGTGTCATAAAGGGCGGCGAGCGGTCTGCAGTGCGGCACAACGCCCGCAGCATGACTCGAAATGCGATCATTTATGCGCACCGCAGCCAGTAAAGCCCCGAGCCTCATGCGACGGGCGACTCTACACTCGCGGCGAACGCATGCACCGTTGACTTAGCCGCTGCTTCTACGAAATTAGTGTCAACGGGCTATCCATGACAGGCTGCAGAAAGGAAACTTGTGCGTCTGACTAAGTTGAGTATTCGTAATTTCCGTAATTTTAAGGCGGTCGATATCCCGCTGGCGGGGAACGTTGTCCTCCTAGGCGAGAATCGCGTCGGAAAGAGCAATCTTTTGTTTGCCGTCCGTCTTGTCCTCGATGCGACGCTTCCAGACGCCGCACGCCAGCTCAAGCTCACCGACTTCTGGGATGGCTGCGATCTCACCACCAATCCGGCGATAGAAGTGCATCTCGACTTCGCCGCTTTCGACGATGACGACGCGCTGGTTGCGTTGCTGACTGACTTTCGCACCGCAGCCGACCCGACCGTCGCCCGCTTGAGCTATGTCTATCGGAAGAAGGCGGATGTCGCGGGCATACCACAATCGAGCGAGGACTGCGAGTTTCTCGTCTATGGCGGCGGAGACGAAGCCCGCGCCGTACAACCGCGCGTGCGCCGTCGGATCGCGATCGATCTGCTCGACGCCTTGCGCGACGCCGAGGGTCAGCTGGGATCGTGGCGTGCGTCGCCGCTCAGGCCGTTGCTCGAGGATGCAGTCGCCGCCGTCAACCGCGCGGATCTCGACGCCGTCGCGAGCGATCTTGAAACCGCGACCCGGAAACTAGAGGCCTTCCCATCGCTTCAGGCACTTGAGGCATCACTGCGCTCAGGCATTCTCGATCTCGCCGGTACCGCGCATGACATCGACGCACGGCTCCGCTTCGCACCCGCAGATCCGCTACGTCTGTTTCGCGCGATCGCGATGTATATCGATGGTGGCAAGCGGACATTGTCCGAGGCCAGCCTCGGTTCGGCCAATGTCGCACTTATTGCTATGAAGCTTGCCGAGTTCGCGTGGCGCCGTGCAAAGAACGAGCGCAACTATTCACTGCTGAGCATTGAGGAACCGGAAGCGCACCTCCATCCACAGTTGCAGCGGGCCGTGTTCGACAAGCTCTTCAACGCGGGCGATCCGACCCAGGCGCTGATCGTCACCAGCCATTCGCCGACTCTAGCAGCCGTCGCGCCGCTTCGCTCTATCGTTCAACTGCGCGGGCAGGCTGGCGCCACCCTAGCCTATTCGCTTGCTGAGCTGCCGGTCACATCTGACGAGCTCGACGATATCGAGCGCTATCTGACTGCGACTCGCTCGGAGCTCCTGTTTGCGCGCGGTGTGCTCTTCGTCGAGGGTGACGCTGAAGAGGCCTTGGTCCCGGTCTTCGCAGATGCGCTCGGCCAAAATCTTGACCGGCTTGGCATCACCGTTTGCAATGTCGCCGGCGTCAATTTCAGTCCCTATGTTAAGCTCGCAGCCAGCCTTGGGCTCCCATTCGCCGTCATCACTGACTGGGATCCGCTCGAGGGAACCAAGTTGCCACTTGGCCTCAGCCGCGTGCTCGACATCCACGACGACGTCTGTTCCATTGCTGGTCAGCCAAAGATGACCTCGGGCGACCGGGGCCATTGGGAAAAGTCTGATTTCGTAGCTTTCAGCGCGGCTTGGGCAAAGGCCGGCTATTTTCTCAACGACCAGACCTTCGAGGTCGCGGTGGCTGCAACGCCCGACCTGCAGACCACTTTGCTCGAGATCCTCGATGAGCAGGGGTTCGGGAGGACTCGTACAAATCGGATAGCCGCGTGGCGGGCGGGAACTCCGGTCGACCCCACCCATCTGCTTGCCATGGTCGCCGATATCGGCAAAGGGCGCCTCGGCGCCAAACTCGCGAAGAAAACACCGCTCGGGCTTGCCCCGCCGCCCTATATTGCCGCCGCCATCGCCTTCGTCGCCGACCGTGTCTAATCAACGAGCACTAGCCGAGGCTCTGGCCGAGCTCGACCGTAATCCCGAACAAAGCATCGCGGTTCGCGAGCGTGGGCACTGCGTTGTGCTGGCAGGCCCAGGAAGCGGCAAGACCAAAACGCTCACCACCGCGATGGCGCGAGCACTCGTCGAAGACGTGGTCGATCCGCGCGGGGTCGCCTGTATTACCTATAACAATGAGTGCGCGATTGAGCTTGAGACCCGGCTCGCTCGCTTCGGCATCCAAACGAGCGAGCGCAGCTTCATCGGCACCGTCCACAGCTTCACGCTCACCCAGGTGATCATGCCCTATGCGCGCTGCATTCCGGGGCTGCTCCCGGCCGAGTTTCGCTTGGCTAACACGACCGAGCGGCGCACAGCGGTCGAGACGGCCTATCGTGCAGTGTTCGGCGACGATCAGTTCAATCCACACGAGCGCTGGGGTTTCGCCGAGGAGAAGCGGCGGCGCGATATCGATCGGACGCTCCCGGCCTGGCGCGCCAACAACCCCGAGCTCGCATCCTTCATCGAAGCCTACGAGGTCGACCTGCGCCGCCGTGGCCTCATTGACTTCGACGACATGCCGCTCATTGCCTTTCGCATGATCCAATCACATCGTTGGATTCGCGAAGCGCTGCGCGCGCGCTTCCCGATCCTCTTCGTTGACGAGTATCAGGATCTCGGTCACGCGCTCCATGAGCTGGTCCTGCTGCTCTGCTTCGAGGGCGGCATGCGGCTGTTCGCAGTGGGCGACGCCGACCAGTCGATCTATGGCTTCACCGGCGCCAACCCCGAACTGCTGCAGAGCCTGCTCGTGCGACCGGGTGTTCGCGAGGTGCGACTCCGCTTCAACTATCGCTCGGGGGCAAAAATTATTCGCGCCTCGCTTGGAGCCTTGGGCGAGGAGCGCGACTATCGCGGACTCGATGATACGCCCGAGGGCGATCTCGCCTTCTGGACGGTCAAAGGCGGGCATGACACCCAAGCAGGCGCGATCGCGGCCAGCATCCTCCCAAAATTACTTGAGCGCCACCCTCATGAAGAAGTCGGGATCCTCTATCGCGCCGCTTGGCTCGGCGACAAGATCGCCACTGCGCTAGACGAGAAAGCCATCCCCTATGTTCGGACCGACGGGAACGCGCTCATCAAACGCAGCTCGCGCCTCGCGCGCTTCGTCGAGAACTGCGCTGCCTGGGTAGCCGGCGGCTGGCGCGAGGCAGACCCACCCTATGCGCGGCTGCTCGGCCAAGCACTCGCTCTAGTGTTCGGTGGCCGCACGAGCGACGTCGAAGAGCAGGCCGTCTCCAGTCAGCTCATCGCCTTCCTGCACAGAAGTGTCGGCGCCGGGGAGAGCGCACACGCTTGGCTCCAGCGCTTTTCGCACGAGCTGATAGCACCTTGGCGCGGGGTCACGCGCAACCCACAGCAGGAGTGGGAGGTGC
>NZ_JBDHSP010000043.1:0-26968 GCF_039808215.1 Paracoccus sp. (in: a-proteobacteria) | reverse complement strand
GATTCTTTCCAGCCGCGCCGCTTCAGGTAGAGATCGACGATGTTGCCGTCCTCATAGTGCTGGCCAAGGAAATCCTCGAACCCGCAGCCCCAGAGCACGCCCGACCACTGCTCGCCCAGCAGGTCGGCCAGATCGTCCTGGTCAATCTCGAACTCCTCGAGCGCAGGCATCAGGTGTTCGGCCACCACATCCTGCAGCCGGTCCCGCCAGTCGCCTTCCCGGCCGATGAAAGCCAGAAGGTCGGATATGTCGTTGCGTTCGGTCATGCAATCAGCTGCCTCGCGGTGATCATCCAGTTCACTCGCCGCCGCCTAGTTCGCGACAGACCAACGATCAGCCATCCCCTGCGTCGCTTCTTCAAGCAATCTGGGCAAACGACCTTCGCACGACAGTCCGAGGAACGTTGCCGCTCGCGTGGCACCAACATAGAGAAACTTATCGAACAGATCAGGCTCGTTGACCGCCAGGTCGTTCAACGAGTGAAAAAACGCCGCTTCGAACTCGAGACCCTTGATATGTTCAACAGCAAACACGCGCACATGACGGTCCAGTCCAAGGACCTGCCCACCAAGGCAGGGCATGACTTCTATATTTGTGTCCTGAAGCGCCTGCCGTAGTTCGTCCGCCACCGAAACGACCAAATCCTCCCTTGGAACAAAAACGGCAATTGATGGCAACTCGGTGTGAATTGTGTCGATTTCTACGATCCGCGACGCGATCCAAAGACTTTGACCCGACCTTCCCGCTTTGCTGACATGAACGACGGGCGCGTAGCCTTCAGATGCGCGAGGGCCTTCAATTGTCGTCTCGTAGAGGTCGCCTCCGGACAACTGGACAATCCGGTTCGCAAAGCTTCGCAGCTCTCTCGACTGGCGATAGGCAATCTCAACTCGGTGAAATTCGAGCCCCTGTATTGCCCACTCAAAGGCACCGCGTTTTGAAACCCCGTACCGTGTAAGTCGTTGGTTGAAGTCCCCACACGCGAAAAAGGATCTGATGCCCGGTGTCGCAAGGCAGGCCATCGCGCGCAGTTGCAGAGGCGAAAAGTCGGTGGCCTCGTCGACAACCACCTGGTTCCGGAACTCCTTAACTAGCGGCGCTAGAACCTGAAGGTTCCCCTGCGTTAGGTTCGCCCGAACTCTCGATGAGCTCAAGAGTTCATTGGCTGCGTCGAGGTGGACCGCCACGAGGAGATCAAGTTCGTCTCCGGTGACCTTCGTCGCTTCCGCAGCCTCTGGCTGGAACCAGCGTGCATCCGCGTTCTTGCGGAAAGCCCGATACCTTTGCGGGAGTCTTGAAAAGTAGTTCCGTGTAGTGAGTGAGACCATGCTGACTGCCGAGATCAACGTGTAGATTCGTCCCAACCGTTCCAATTCAACTTGTGCGACCGACTCTGGGCCTAGCCATTCGATCACCGACTTGTACTTGGACGACCGCGAAACCGTGCGCTTTGTCCAAGCCGCGATTGCTATCAATCGAATGGACGCACGCAGCACCTTGTACATGCGCTCCCGCGTTGACGTGGGAGCGGCTTCTGGCTCAAGGGTGTCTTCCTCGTCCTCGTCCTCCTCACCAGTCACGGCATCGATCTTGGCGACCAGTTGGGATAGCTCTGTGATGCTCTCCTTGCCCCGAAGCCTCGCGATAACTTCAATTCGCCGATCAACCGTATCTACGAGGTCTGCACGAGCTTTGGATGTCCATTCCCGCAACTCAGGAGAAACAGAATCCACTTCAAGATAGATAGAAAGGATTGTTGCTGTCCTCTGGACCCGCTCGCTCAGCCGTCGTGCGATACTTTCAAGAACTGCCTCACCACTTTCGCGAAGCATGTTGATAGCGACCTCAATTTCCTGGGTATAGATACCTCTCTGGAATGCATCAAAATCTGCGTAAAACTCGGGTTGGTTCTCCAGTGCGAATTCCGAAAGATACTGAACGGAATCCTCCCGAAGAAAGCCTGATGTGCGCTTCCCCGAACGCAGAATACCTAGAACTCTCGTGGCCAATCCATTTCGGAAGTTCGTCCATGTCTGAATACGATCTTGGCTTGCGGGAACGTTGTCACGCGCGAACGCTTCACGGAGGTAGTGCTCAAGCAAGGCCGTCGGTGAGAACATTATCCAGCTCTTGTGGTGGTCGTCAGCCAGCTGATGTTCCGTGACAGCGCGGAAATCGTCCTCGCGCTCTTGCGTGAGCGTGAGCTTCTGGCTGAGCCGCTTGATCAAGGTCGTAGTTTTTCCGGTGCCGGGTGGGCCCTCAAGCATTACCTGCCTATCGATAGGCAGTCGGAAAATCTCGTCCTGCACCTTGTTCATAACGCTCTGATCGCGCAGACCCACACCAGTCAGTGCCATGCGCTGAGGCGCCGACCAAGGCAGAGGCTCATCTAGATCTGCGAATGGGTCATCTGTCGCGGTCGCACCGAGAAAGTCAGCGCGACCAGCAGCACGCAAAGAGGGAACCGCGACCATTTCGAAGTCTTCGTGGGTGATTCTATTGTCAATGCCGTCCCAATCACCGCCTCGACTGGTCGGGTTATAGGTGCCCTTCTCAACCACCTCGACCCAATTGCCATCTGGCAGCTGGAAGCCATCTCCAACATCAAGTGCAGCCAATCTTCCAACGGGCGCGCCCGAGTTGTAGCTCGTTAGAGATATTCCTGGCGCGGATACCGTAAAGTTGCGGGCAAAATAGTAGGTTCTTTCAACTCCCGTCTCAGAGCGAACCTTCACGCGCGCGATCAATGGCTCACGAGCCAGTTCGTGCCCTGCTTTGCGTTCCAGCTCTTGCACTTGGCTGAGGTTGCGAGCTGCATCGACGCCGTTAAGTGAGTTAAAGCTGCTCATCACAGTCCCAGCGTCGACAAATCGGCTGGACGCTTTCGCCGCTGCGGCCCGAGCAATGGTGTCCATGGCCGAAAGACACTCTTCGGCGATCCTCTCTACTGCAGGAGTGATCGTGTCGACTGCAAATTTGGCCTCGGCAGTATTCATGCTTTCCCCAACAGTTCCTTGATCTTCCGGCAACCATCGCGCGAACGATCCAGCTCTGCAAGTCGTGACCGCAGCGAAAACCGGTCATCCTAAGTGAACTTCTTCTGCCGTTGCTCCCCGCCGAGCACGCTGAGAGCGGAGCATCGTGAAGGCCGCCGCCAAGACCGTGAGCTTGCCCACAGCTTCATTCGGCTGCCCCCTTGCTCCGAATCGAAGCCTGCGACACAGCCCATCCGTAAGGCGACCAGCACTCAGCCAAAAGCATGAAAGGTCTATCGGAACACCAGTTGCACTGACCGAAGGCGCCCCGGCACTTCTACCCTTGGTACGGCGCCGGACGCCACCGCTGAGGCATACCGTCACGGGCCCCAGTTACCCACAGCGCAGCGCATGTTCCCATCTTGTTCTGCTCAAATGGAAGGTGCAGATAGCGTGCATGAGGAGAGCAGACCTCAACCAAAAGCATAGCGAATTGATCGGAATGACGTTCACTTGCAATGGTTTGCCGCGATCTTGCGGCGAATCGCACCGTCACCGGTTGCACTTCCCCCGCCAGCTTCTGCGCGGGCCGCGCAGGGTTTGAGCCAAAGCCATCCTTGGTCTAAGAAAGGATGGATTCATGGCTTTGCCGCCCCGCGTTTATTTCACGCTTCACGAAGTCACAGCCCGATGGGGCTGCAACATCGCCGATGTCGCAGGCTGGGCCGATGCGGGGCGATTCCGCATCCTGACCGGCATTCCTGCCGTCCGCTGCGGTGACGAGGTTCTGGCTGGCAAGGTGGTCCTTTCCTCGATGGAATTGCTGCCCCTGTTTCGTCGCTGTGGCACCGGACCAACGGAAGGGGTCATGCGCCGCGTTCAGCCGCTGGACCGGCAGAGCTGGCTTTTGATCACCGATCCGCAGGGTGGGGTCCCGGTCACCGTCGCGGACATGATGATCCTGGCGGACGAGGTGCACGCCTTCGAGGAGGAAAATGACATGGTCCGCCGGGTGACAAGCGGACCGGGTGCAACCACGCCCTATGATTGGGACGGGATGATGGTCGCCCTGATCCATCGCATCCACGAACGCGGCCTCCCCGCCACGCAGGCGGAACTGATCGCCGAGATGCAGGATTGGTTCGCGGATCAGTCCGACGGCCGGAAGATCCCCGACAGCCGCAGCATCCGGCGCAGAGTCACGCCGGTCTGGAAGAAGCTGCGGGGAGAGGAGTCGTGACGATGCGGCGGCGCGCCTTGCTGCATCAGGCCGACTTGCGGCCGCCTTGATCGTCGGCGTCATGGACCAGCCGGGGCTTCGGCCGGAAGGCACTGGCCACCGCATCCACCCCGGCGCGCAAGGGAGAGTCCATCAGGTGGGCGTAGCGCAGCGTGGTCTGCATCTGGCTGTGGCCCAGAAGCTTGCCGATCATTTCCAGCGAGGCGCCACCGCTGACCAGAAGGGACGCGAACGTATGGCGCAGGTCATGGATCCTGACATCCTGAATGCCGCATTGCTTCTGGACCTGCGCCCAGAACCGGCGCACCTCCTGCACTGGCTGGCCGGGCGTGTCGCCGGGAAAGAGCCACGGCGAGCCCTTCGGCACCAGCAGCTGCCGCTGGCGCACGATGGCGGCGGTCTCGTCCGAGATCGGCACGCGGTGGGCGCGGCGCTGTTTCGTCATGGTGGGCGGTTTCGACCAACTCATGTGCTCGAGGTTGAACTGCTCGAACCGGGACTGCCGCACCTCGCCCAGCCGGGCGCCGGTCAGCATGCACATGCGGATGATATCGGCCGCGCGGCGGTCCTCGGCGGCATCCAGCGCCGCGCCGAGGCTGGCGATTTCCTCCTTGGAGAGGAAGCGTTCGCGCGGGGTCTCGGTGCGGCGGTGGAAGCGCTGGGCGGGATTGTCCTCGCGCCAGCCCCAGTGGACCGCCAGCGCGAACATCTTGCGCAGAATTTCCCCGACCCGGTTGGCGCGCACCGGGGTGGGTTTGGTGCCCTGCAGCTTGCGCGCCCGGTTGTTGGGCTTTTCCTTGTGCGGCCGCGCCCGGCCCTCGGCCACCTTGGTCAGCAGCTTGTCGACGTCGGTCGAGGTTATTTCCGTCACCAGCTTGTTGCCCCAGACCGGCGCGACCATCTTCGCCATCACCGACTTCTGGTCGGCCCGGCTGAGTTCGGCAAGTTTCGGTAGATGCTCGGCCGAGTAGCGTTCGATCAGGTCGGTCACGCGCGGGGCCTCGCGCTTCGCATCGCGCTGGCCCAAGGGGTCGGCCCCGGCGTCGATCTCGCGCCGCAGTTCCTTCGCCCGCTCCCGTGCCGCTGCCACCGACCATTCCGGCCAGCGCCCGAAGGTCATCCGGCGCTGGCGCCCGGCATGGCGATAGTCCAGCGTGAAGGCCCGTCCGCCACCGCGGTAGATGCAGGCGGCGAAGCCCCGGACGTCGGTGTCGAAGATCTGGTAGTCACGCCCCGAAACGGGCTCGGCCTCGCGCAGCACTTTTTCGGTCAGCTTGATGCGTTCGGGCATGGCTTCGGTCCTTGTTGCATCCGACATGAGGCGTGGATTCGCCGCAGTATCAAGGCAAGCATGTCGCCTCGGGTGGCGGGGAGGCGGAGGGTGGCGGAAAGGAACGCACCCTCGCGCCACCCCTTGTTTTACTGGGCGTTCAGCGCTGGCCGGGCGGATCATCGGCGCGCCTGATCCTGCCTTTCAGCCTCTCCCGTGCCCTGCTTGGTGTCCACCAGGCTGGAATCGCCGTTGCAAGGCTTGCCGCGTTTGTAAATTCCCAAGCAAATCAATGGGTGGCAGGGGCGCCGCGCCGGGTGCCACCCCCTCTTTGCCCGTCAATGCCAGTGAAACCCGATCAATCTGGCTGTTCGCAGGTGTTTGCAACCTCGGCTTACATTTCGCCCCGCTGGCGTGCCCCGCCCTCATCACCCCGCACAACCCGGTCAGCCCCACAAAACCCAACAAAACAAGGGGTGGCGCAAGGGTGCGTTCCTTTCCGCCACCCTCCGCCTCGCCGCCACCCCTCGGGCTCTGCGCTCACTGGTCCCTGCAAGACGTCCCCGATCTTCGGGGCCAGGACCAGGAGACCCCGATGCCGCATCTCGGATCGATGCCAGACCCAAAGGAAAAACCCCGCACAGTGATGGTCGGCTGGATCAGCCGCCTCGACCTCGCGCTGGAACTCGGCCTCTCGGTCGACACCCTGCGCCGCTGGGAGGCGATGCGCACGGGTCCGCCCTGCGTGCGGGCTGGGCGCAAGGTCTATTACCGTCGCGCCGCTGTCGAGGAATGGCTGGAGGAGCAGGAACAGGCCGCCCCGCGCCGCCGTCGTGCCGGAGGGCGCCGGTGATGAGCATCCTCCCCCCTGCGTCCGACTGGCCTGCCGACCGCGTGGCGGAGGCCCGCGCCGTCCTCGCCGATGTCGCGCATCACTCCGACCATCTGATCCGGCTCTCCTGCCAGGTGCTCGCCCAGCATGGTGCGACCGAGGAGGAGCGTTCGGATGCCAGGCTGCTCCTGCTGATCGTCGATGCACGCCGCGCACCGCGGTCCCGGCGCAATGACAACGGGGAGGCGCCGCGATGAAGCGCCGCGGCACCCCCGAGGCCGATCTGCAGCGCGCCGTCGTGCAAGCCTTGCGCTTCGCCGTGCCCCGCTCGGCAATCATCCACCACTGCGCCAACGAGGTGACGGAGGCCGGGCCCCGCGGGGCTAAGCGCCAGGCGATCCTTGTCGGCATGGGTGTCCATGCGGGCTTCGCCGACCTGATGGTCCTCTGCGACGGCCGCGTCCTGTTCCTAGAATTGAAGGCACCGAAGGGGCGGTTGCGCCCCGACCAGGAGGCGTTCCGGGATGGCGTGCTGGCACAAGGTTTCGGCTGGGCGCTCGTGCGCAGTCTCGACGATGCGCTGGGCGCTTTGGCCGATCATGGTTTCACCAGCCGTGTCCGCCCGGCGCGGAGGGTGGCACCATGAGCCACAAGGCAACTGTCTGGGCCATCCAGCAGCGTGGGCTGAAGCCCGCGACCAAGATCGTGCTCTGGTTCCTCTGCGACCGGCACAACCCCGATTTCGGCTGCTTCCCGACACAGGCGCGCCTCGCCGAGGACGCCGAGATGTCGATCTCGGCGCTGAACGAACACCTCGCCCTGCTTGAAAGGGCGGGCCTCATCCGCCGCCTGCGCAGTCATGATCCCCGCACCCATCGCCGTCAGGCCACACGCTATATCCTGGGGTTCGAGGACGGCTTCCCCCAAGAACCACCTCCGGAAAGCGGAGACGGGTTCGCTGGAACGGAGGAAGAACAGGTTGACGACCCAACTCCGGAATCTGGACACGGAAATGACCCCCGATCCATCTCCGGATTCTCAGTAGAGCCATCTCCGGATTTTGCCGAAAACCATCTCCGGAATCCGGAGACTAACCTTGTAAGAGAACCCCTAAGTAAACCAGTAAAGGAGGAGGAGGGCGCGCAAGCCTGCGCGGCGATCTCTGAACAGGTTTTCGGGGATCTGCTGGCAGCGCTGGGCCTCGACCCCGCCACCCTGCCTGGCTGGTGGCAAGGCTGGCCGCCCCGGCTGCACGTCCAACGCTGGCGCGACGAGCTCGGGCTGACCGAGGCCGAGATCCTCGCCGCGGCCGAGGCCTCCCGCCAGGATCACCCCGTACCGCCCGATGGGCCGAAGGCGCTCGACCGCGCCATGCAGCGCGCCGCCCAGCGCAAGGCAGAGGATGTCGGTCGCAAGCGGCGCAAGCCCAAGGCCGCCCCTGCCCCGGCCGCGCCGCCGATCACCGACCTGCCCGCCTTCTACGCCGACCTCGTCAACTCCGACCGCTTCCTGCCAGTCAGCGCGATCAGCAACACGACGCGCGAGGCGATGCTGGCTCGGGGGCTGGTCACGGCCGAACGCCTGCGCGAGCGCGGGGTGCGGTGAATGGCATGGTGTCACGTCCCCAGCACGGACTGTCCCTCTGCGCAGGCGGCGGAGGCCTTGATCTGGGCCTCATGCTCGCCGAGCCCGGCTATCATACCCGCGCCTTTGTCGAATGGGAGGAATGGCCGCGCGCCGTTCTCATCGCAGCCCAGCGCGCGGGATACTTCGCCCCGGCCCCGATCTGGACAGACCTGCGCAGCTTCGACGCCCGGCCCTTCCGCGGCGCCTTCGATGCAATCCTGGCCGGATACCCTTGCCAGCCCTTCAGCGCGGCCGGAAAACGTGGCGGCGCCGACGATCCCCGCCACCTCTGGCCCGACGTCGCCCGCGTCATCGGCGAATGCCGTCCGGAATGGGTCTTTCTCGAAAACGTCGCCGGGCACGTCACCCTCGGGCTCGAGACCGTCCTGCGAGAGCTTTGGGGACTGGGCTACACGCCTGCGGCGGGCCTGTTCTCGGCGGCAGAGGTCGGCGCGCCGCATGAGCGGCTGCGCGTCTTCGTCCTGGCCCACACCGATGAGCCTGCATCCCGGCACCGGCAGCTACAACCCCGCCGGGAACAGCGACTTCACCCGCAAGGCCGAGGCGCTGGCGATGGGCATCGCGAAGGCCCTGCCGAACCAGTGGCCAACACCGGCGGCACAGAACTGGAAGGGCAGTTCGGAAGCCAGCATCACCCGGACGGACGGCAAAAGCCGGATGGATATCCTGCATTACCGGGCGGAACAGGGCTTCACCCGCCCGGCCCCGGAGATCTGGCTGGATGGGCTGCGGTCCTTTCCGCACGCCCCGATCTCGCGCCCGCTCTGGGCTTCGATGATTGCCTCGCATGGGCGCGTCGTCTCGCGGCGGATCCTGAAGGGCCGGTCGCGGCGGCGGCTGAACCCGCTCTTCGTCGGATGGCTGATGGGCTGGCCCATCGGGCACGCGCTCTGCGCCTGCTCGGCAACGGAGTTCACCCTCTGGCGGCAGCACATGCGTGGCGCTCTCTCGCAGCTGCCCATGGTCTCGGGCCCGTGGATCTGGCGGCCGACAGACCAGGCCCAGCGCCCGGCACAGATGGATTTCCTTGAAGGATTGCAGCCATGAGTTTCCAAGGCAGGATCAGCCGCACTGACGGCACGAGAGTCAAACGCGCGCTGGGCGTGCAGGCCGCGCTGGAATGGGCGTTCCGGATCGAGCAGGCGCAGCTGGAACTGCCGCTGCCCGCGGATGTCACCGAGGAGGGCTTCGGCTTTGGCCTGGAATACGTGCTGATCCAACGCGCCGCGCTGGGCTGCAAGATCGACGGTGGCCAGCACAAGATCGGCGCCTACACTCACGAGGATGCCGAGGTGATCGCCGCCACCGTCGCCGGGATCCCCGACGCGCTGGGCGGCAAGCGCATGGCGATCCGGGTGGCCGAACTGGCCCGGGCCGGGCTGACCCCTGACTGGATGCCCGGCGCAGTTCCGCGCTGCGTGCCAGCCGAAGTCAAACGCAACCAGCATGGCGAGCGGGCTACCACCATCGTCGTCGGCACCGCCCGCGTGCTCACTCGCGGAAAATGGCGCACGATCGAGGTGCTGGCCTGCCCGGTCACCTTCCGCCCACACCCGCAGCAGATCGCGGCCGCCCGCCGCGCCTATGACGACTGGTGGCAGGCGCTGGGCTGGATCCGCGACGGGCTGATCGCCGGCGGGATGCTGCGGGATGTCGAGGTGACGGTGGCAATGCCAAAGGCGCGGCCTTGGCTGTCCTCACCGCGTAAATAGATGCATTGCCAGCGCGATAATCCCGCAGATTGGCCACGCCTAGCCCAGTCAGCGTAACAGCTTCATCTTGATTGCAATGCTATCATTGCCTATCTTTGATCAGCAACCGGAGGGCATCATGGCCAGCATCACGATTCGCAATCTCGACGACGATGTAAAGCGCCGCCTGCGGGTGCGCGCGGCTGAGCACGGCCGCTCGATGGAGGAAGAGGCCCGCGACATCCTGCGGCAAGTTGTCGGTCAGCCCAGCGCGCCGCGCAACCTCGGCGAGGCCATTCACGCGCGGTTCGCGGCGCTGGGCGGCATCGATCTGGCCCCGGTGCAGCGCGGACCGATGCGCCCGACACCCGGGTTCGAGTGATCGATGATCCTCCTCGATACCAACGTGATCTCGGAACTGATGCGCGCGGAACCGGCCCGGATCGTCCTGGACTGGTTCGGCCAGCATGACGCGGCTGACCTGTTCATCTCGGCCATCACCGAAGCGGAACTGCGCACCGGCGTCGCGATCCTGCCCGAAGGCCAGCGCCGAGACCGGTTGCAACTGGCCCTCGATGCCATGATCGACCAGGATTTCCAGACCCGCGTCCTGCCCTTCGACAGCGCCGCCGCCAAGGCCTACGCCGACATTGCCGCCCAGCGCCGGGCTGCGGGCCGCCCCATCGCCGAGGCGGACTGCCAGATCGCCGCCATTGCCCGCGCCAACGGCGCCCCTGTCGCCACCCGCAACGTCAAGGATTTCGATGGCTGCGGCATTCGTCTGATCAACCCCTGGAACGACCAGTGAATGCGGTCGGGATCGAACAGGCCGTGGCTAACCCGTTCAGCGGCAAGGTGAGCGACCGGGTCGCCTTGCAGGCCGCGGCGATCGCGGGCAGATTGGCGGAAAAACAAATGGCAGGACTTTTCCCTCATGCCCCTTCTTCACTGGCTGACCCGCGATCAGGATCTGACCGCCGCCGATCGCGTGCCCTATCGGCTGCTGGATGAGGTGGCCGAGCTGTCGGTGCCGGCTGCGGGCGCGGATGGCAATTTGCTGGTGCAGGGCGACAATCTGGAGGCGCTCCGGGCGCTGTTGCCATTCTATGCTGGCCGGGTGAAATGCATCTACATCGACCCGCCCTATAACACCGGCTCGGCGTTCGAGCATTACGACGACAGCCTGGAACACGCGAAATGGCTGGCGATGATGGTGCCGCGGCTGCAATTGCTGCGCGAGTTCCTGCGCGAGGATGGTTCGATCTGGGTCAGCATCGACGACCGCGAAGGCCATTACCTCAAGGTGGTGATGGATGAGGTGTTCGGGCGGGGGAATTTCGTTGCGACATTCGTATGGGAGCGTGACGCCGGAGGCCGCGGTGATGCAGCAGTTTCGGTTTCTCACGACTTCATCTTAGCTTACGCGAAGCAAAGCGACGTTTGGAAGAAAACTCGAAACCTGCTTCCGCGAACCGATGTTCAGTCAGGTCGGTTCCGCAATCCTGACAACGATCCTCGCGGGCCATGGAGGCAGGGCGATGACGGGACCGCAAAGAGCGGCTCTGAAAAACAGCGTTTTCCTATCGAGTTGCCCTCTGGGCGTGCGGTCACACCCAAACCCGGGCGTTATTGGGCCTTTTCGCAGGCAACATTTGAGCGTGCGAGGGCCGAAGGGCGCGTATATTTTGGGAAGAACGGGGACAGGCTTCCTATTATCAAACGCTATCTCGATGTTGCACGCGATGGCGTGGCACCCCGCACTTGGTGGCCCGCCAGCGATGCGGGGACGAACCAGAGCGCAAAGCGCGACCATTTGAGCAAGCTGCTTCCGAACATTGGCCAGTTCGACACCCCGAAACCTGAGGAACTCATTGGCAAGATAATCACCATCGCCACCAATCCCGGCGATCTGGTGCTGGACAGTTTCCTCGGCTCGGGGACCACGGCGGCGGTGGCGCAGAAGATGGGGCGGGCCTGGATTGGCGTCGAAATGGGCGATCACGCCCGCACCCATTGCGCCCTGCGGCTGAAAAAGGTGATCGAAGGCGAACAGGGCGGCATCTCGGCCGATGTCGGCTGGCAGGGTGGCGGCGGTTTTCGGTTCTGCACGTTGGGCGCTGCGGTCTTTGACGGGGCGGGCCAGATCAACCCCGCAATCCGTTTTGCCGATCTGGCCCGGCATCTGTGGTTTTCGGAATTCCGGGTGCCGCTGGCGGAAGTGCCAAATGACCCCTTCCTTGGCGTGCAAGACGGGCACGGGCTGGCGCTGCTTTACAATGGCATCCTCAAGGACCGCGCGGCGGGGGGCGGCAATGTGCTGACCCATGCAGTCATGCGCCTGATCCGGGACGCGGCGCGGGCGGCGGGTCATGACGGGCCGATCACCGTCTATGGCGCCGCCAACCGGCTGTCGGAACAGACGTTGAATGATGCCGGAGTGCGCTTTCGACAGACGCCGTGGGACATCAAGGCGAGGGCATGACCATGGAATTGAAGCGTTACCAGCAGGCCGCCCTTGACGCGCTGTCGCGTTTCCTGACCGTCTCGGGCGCGAAAGGGCCTGCTGTCGCATTCGCCGAGGAAATCGCCAGGCAGGAGGAGGAGGCGCGCATCGAGGGCCGCAGGCTGGAGCCGCGCCGCTATGACGCGCCTCATGCCGAGATGGCCGAGATGGCCGAGATGCCATATGTCTGCCTGCGCCTGCCCACCGGCGGCGGCAAGACGCTGCTGGCGGCCGAGGCAATCCGGCTGGGCGCGGAGTATCTGCGCAAGCCGCATCCGGTGGTGTTGTGGATGGTGACCTCGGACGCGATCAAGCGCCAGACGGTTGATGCGCTGAAGGATCGCGCCCACCCCTATCGCGCGCGGCTGGATGCCGTGACCGGCGACCGCACGCGGGTGTTCGATATCGAGGAGTTCGAGACCCTGCGGCCGTCCGAGATCGGGCGCTTTACCTGCGTGATCGTGGCCACGATCCAGTCGTTCCGGGTGACAGATACCACCCAGCGCAAGGTCTATGCCTATCAGGAGGAGTTCGAGCCGCATTTCTCGGGCCTGCCTGCCGAAGGGATGGAAGTGGTTGCGGCGGCGGATGCCGCGCGCGAGCCGCTGCTGGCCGGGCGCGAGGGAACGGTGAAGTTCAGCTTTGCCAACCTGATGTATCATCACCGCCCGCTGATGATCGTGGACGAGGCGCATAACGCGGTCACCGGGCTGACGCGCCAGATCCAGGCGCGGCTGCGCCCCTCGGCGATCATCGAGTTCACGGCGACGCCGCGCGGCGTGTCGAACGTGCTGTTTTCCGTTACCGCCGGGGCGCTGAAGGATGAGGAGATGATCAAGCTGCCCATCCGCGTGCGCCCGCATGACGGCTGGGAGGAAGCCGTGACCGGCACCGTCGCCACCCGCAACACGCTGGAAGAAAAGGCGAAACGCGATGTCGAGTTCCTGCGCCCCATCGCGCTGTATCAGGCGCAGGCGAAGAACGGGCATCCGACGGCCGAGGAATTGCGCGGCTATCTGATCGAGGAAAAGGCGATCCCGCCCGCCTGGATCAAGGTGGCGACAGGCGAGAACCGCGAGCTGGACGGCGTGAACCTGCGCGATCCGAATGAGCCGACGCGCCATGTCATCACCGTGCAGGCGCTGCGCGAGGGCTGGGACTGCCCCTCGGCCTATGTGCTGTGCGCGACGCAGAAGGTGGCCTCGGCAACCTCGGTCGAGCAGTTGCTGGGCCGGGTGCTGCGGATGCCCTATGCCAAGCGGCGCCGGGACGCGGCGCTGAACATGGCCTATGCACATGTGGCCGAGCCGTCCTTTGCCGAGGTGGCCGCCAGCCTGCGCGACAAGCTGATCGACATGGGCTTCACTGACGAGGAGGTGCGCCAGTCGCTGCGCCCCGCCGCCGTCGAACTGGACGCGCAGGGGCAGTTGTTCGACCCCGATCCGGTGGCGCCGAAGCCGGTGCTGACCTTCGAGATCCCCGACAGCGAGGAAGCCCGCATTGAACTGGCAGGGCTGGCCGAAGCCGGGGCTGAGTTCATCCGCACCGATGCCGGCACGCTGAAGGTCGGGGTGAAGGGTGCCGTGACGGATGCCGTCGCCAGCACCATCGAACGTCATACGCCCGAGGCCGAGCGCCCCGCCCTGCGCGCCGAAATCGGCCGGCATGAGGCAAAGGTTCAGGCCGCACTGTCGCCCGCCGAAAAGGGCGCCGTGATCGAGGTTCCGTTCCTGATGGTCGAAATGGACGGCGATCTGCTTCAGGCCGATACTGACCTGATCATGGAGCGGGTCGAGTGGTCGATCCTGAACCATCCCGCGCAGATCACCGAGGCCGAGATGAGCTTCCGGCGGGCCGAGAACGTGATCGAGATCGACATCGAGGGCGAGAAGCTGGTCTATTCCCAGACCCAGACCACACAATTGCCGCTTGCCGGGCTGGCCGATCCCGATGACGCGACGCTGGAGGCAAGCCTGGTGCAATGGCTGGATCGCCAATGCCGGGCCGAGGACATCCCGCCGACCGATCTGTCGGCCTGGCTGTCGCGCATCGTTGCCTCGCTGGTGTCTGATCGGGGTATTGCGGCGCGCACGCTGATCGACTGGCAATATCCGCTGGCCACCCGCATCCGCGCCAAGATCGCTGAAATCCGCACCGAGGTGCGCCAGCAGGCCCATCAGATCGCGCTCTTCGACGACAAGGCGGCGCTGGGCACCGACCCAAGCTGCGTGGCAAGGTTCGATGCCGAAAGCTATGCCAATGTGCCGACGACCCCGACCGGCGCTTTCCGGTTGCGCCGCCATCTGCTCGGCCCCGACCGGGTGCCGCTGCTGGATGGCGATCTGGGCGGTGAAGAATTCCAGTGCGCCTGGGCGCTCGACAGTCTGGAACAGGTGGATCTGTGGGTGCGGAACCTGCCTAAACACCCCGCCAGCTTCTGGCTGCCTCGCGTGCAGGGCCGCTTCTTTCCCGACTTCGTCGCCCGCCTGACCGATGGCCGGCTGTTCGTCGTCGAGTACAAGGGCGAACACCTTGCCACCGCGCAGGATGCGCGCGAGAAAGATCTGCTGGGTCGGCTCTGGGCAGAGCGCACCGGCAACCTGTTCCTGACCGTGCGCCGGATGCAGCATGGTGTCGATCCGCAGGGTCAGATGCTGAACGCCGTCCTGGCACCATGAGCTTCTTTCGACACCAATCCGTGCCCTGCGACGTTGTAAAGGGCAGGACACACCAAGTATTGATTTTTCAGCCTACCGATCAACTGGCTTGGGGAGTGCACAAATGACATCGATGCGGGGAGACATCGTCAATCGAGTCAAGCGCCTTCCTAAGCCGACGCAGGCAGCAGAGGCGCTCCAGCCCGTTTTCGAAGCTGTGAGCAACTCGCTGCATGCGATCGAGGATGCGTTCAGCGAGCGATATCAAGAACTAGGAGAGGTTTCGATCACGTTCTCAAGCGTGAAGACGCCGTCCGAGATCGAGATTGTAGTCTCCGACAATGGTGTCGGATTGGAACCGGAACGCTTCGAGGCTTTCAGCACGACTGATACCGATTATAAGATAACCCGTGGCGGAAAGGGGGTCGGTCGGCTCCTGTGGCTCGACGCCTTCGAGCAGATCAGGCTTGCCAGCATATTTCGCGACGGAGATCGCGCGTTTCGCCGCTCGTTCGCTTTTCGCCTGCAGCCGGACGAGCAGATCACCGAGGAACAGATCGAAGAAATCTCCCCCGAAGGCATCCAGACCGGAACCTCGATCACGTTCCGGGGGCTGCGGGGCAGCGCCTATCAGACGCGATTTCCGAGCCAACCCGCCACCATCGTCAAGCATTTCGGCTCGCATTTCTTCGCCGATTTCATTCTCGGGCGCTCGCCTAAAGTCATCGTCGATATTGAGGGGACTTCGACGCATTTCCCCGAAGAGATACGGAGCCTGCGGGTCGAAGATCGCGGCGTCACCTCGATTGAGACCAAGGAATTCGGCGAGCTCCAGCTTGCGAGCTTTATCTGCCACAAGTCGGCGAGCGCCAATTTCGATGGCCTTCACCAAATGCACCTAGTTGCCAATGGCAGGACAGTCACCACCCGCAAGATCGACGGCTTGATCGGTATTGGGCGCTTCGGTCCGAATGATGACTGCGTCTATCACGGCTGCATCACTGGCGAGTTCCTCGACGAACGTGTCAATCAAGAGCGGACACAGTTCAATTTCGACGAGAAGATAGTGGAAAACATCGTCCGGGAATGCGCCGATCATGTCCGCACGAATGCCATCCATAGCGAGATCGAGGAGTTCGACGCTGGGCGCCTGGGGACTATGCAGGCCTTTGTTCAGGAATACCCATCTTTCGCTTTCGAGGAAGCTCGGCACCTGCTGGAGCGCACTCCGAAGAACGCTGTGAAACCTGAACAGTTCGCGCAGGCCCTCATCCCGATTCGGATACGGCGGGACAAGGAGCGGAACGAGACGATCCAGAGCATTGTGACGCAGCTTCAGGGGCAAGGTGAGATTCCGCTTGGGTTCGCGGAAACCGTGCGCAAGGCGGCAGACGAAATTCGGGCGGAAGAACAACGTCAGCTGACCGAGTATGTTCTACGTCGTAAGACGGTCTTGGACGTGATGGAAGTCCTGATCAGGCGTATCCGGGAACGCGCTGATGGCACCCACGACTTCCATCTCGAGAGCACCCTCCACCAGTTTATTTGCCCGATGAAAGTTCGTGGCGATGATCCCACGCGCGTCGAGCAGTCGGATCACGATCTCTGGATCATAGACGAGCGTCTGACTTTCACGAAATACTTCGCATCCGACGTCCCCTTCAGCCAACTGGTAGAAGGCGAACACAGCACGCGTCGCCCGGACCTGCTGATCTATGACCGCTTGCACGGCCTCGGTGCGGAAGGTGAAGACCCGCTCAAACGCATCATGCTTGTGGAGTTCAAGCACCCCGGGCGACGCGACTACGACGAACGCTATTCACCGATGAACCAGATCAGTGAGTACATCACTCGTCTCAAGAACGGCGAAATCGAGGACTATCGTCGTGGCCGGGTTCGCGTGGCCGATGATTGCATATTCTATTGTTACGTCGTCGCCGACATCGTCGGAAAGCTCGAGACGCATACGAACGGCTGGCGGACGACCGCGAACGGGCGCGGACGGATCCAAGAGCTTAGTGGGAAGTTCAGGGGCGTGATCGAGATCATCGAGTGGGCCGATCTGCTGGGAGACGCGCGGCTCAGGAACCACGCATTCATCACCGCTGCAGGTTTGCGCTATGACAGGCATCCCTGATGAGGATGAAATCATCGAAGGGGTGCGTAGGATATGGAACACCCCCCTCCCAATGGTTCCTCCCTGGCCCTGAACGTATGCGGGGGGGCGCAGCGCGGCGTTTCGCTAGCGACAGGCAGTTTCACCGGGGAATCCAGGCGGAATCCACCTGCCGGGTGATCTTGGAAAATTTGACTCAGGATCAAAGACTTACGAAATCACGATCTTGGCGTGCTGGATTCTTTTGCGGAATCCAGGGAATCCACTTTGCGGAAGCCACCTTGGCCGGAATCCAGCCAGCGGAAGCCATTGAATCCGCGTGAATTTTACGTTTGACAAAGCTGCCCCTCTTGACCTACCCCTTGACCATCGAAGAATTGCGCCCGGAGGAACCCCCTCGCGGGCGTTTCTCATTTCCCCCATCGCGGAACCGATCCTGACGCTACCCTCCCCGGTGGCGCGTATCGTCCTGTCCGCCCTGCCCCAGACGAGACCCCCCCATGGACCTGGTGTTCACCCCGAGCCAGATCGAGACCTGGCCGATCGAGCGGCTGCGACCCTACGCCCGCAATGCCAAGATCCACGGCACCGACCAGGTGGCGAAGATCGCCGCCAGCATGGCGAAGTTCGGCTGGACCGTTCCTTGCATGGTGGCCGACGATGGCGAGTTGATTGCCGGGCATGGTAGGGTGCTGGCCGCCACCATGCTGGGGCTGAAGGACGTGCCGGTGATCCGGCTGGGCCATCTCGACGAGGCCGAACGCCGGGCCTACCGCATCGCCGACAACAAGCTGACCGAGTTGGGCGAATGGGACGAGGCCATGCTGCGCGACGAGATCGCGGGGCTGTTGGCCGAGGATTTCGACCTGACGCTCTTGGGCATCACCGACGAGGATCTGGACGCCCTGCTGCGCGATCCGGAGGCGCTGGGCGGCGAGGGTACGGTCGAGGGTGAGGATGAAATACCCGAGCCGCCAGTCACCCCGGTATCCGTTTCTGGAGATCTCTGGCAACTCGGATCGCACCGGCTGATCTGCGGCGACAGCACCGCGGCCGATGTGGTCGGGCGGCTGCTGGGTGATGTTCGCCCGCTGCTGATGGTGACGGACCCGCCCTATGGGGTTGAATACGATCCGTCCTGGCGCAACCAGGCGGGCGCGGCCAAGACCAAGCGCACCGGCAAGGTGCTGAACGATGACCGGGCCGACTGGCGCGAAGCGTGGGCGCTGTTCCCCGGCGACGTGGCCTATGTCTGGCATGGCGCGCTGCACGCTGCGACCGTGGCCGAGAGCCTGGCGACGGCAGGCTTCACTGTGCGGTCGCAGATCATCTGGGCCAAGGACCGTCTGGTTCTCAGCCGTGGCGATTACCACTGGCAGCACGAGCCTTGCTGGTATGCCGTGCGCAAGACAGGCAAGGGTCACTGGGCGGGCGACAGGAAGCAGACCACGCTGTGGCAGATCGCCAACAAGGACCAGGATGCCGCCACCGTCCATGGCACCCAGAAGCCGGTCGAATGCATGCGGCGGCCGATCCTGAACAACTCGAGCCCCGGCCAGGCGGTTTTTGAACCCTTCATGGGATCGGGTACCACGCTGATCGCGGCTGAAACGACCGGCCGGGTCTGCTTCGGGATCGAGTTGAACCCGGCTTACGTCGATGTTGCCATCGAGCGCTGGCAGGACTTCACCGGCGCGGCGGCCACATTGGCGGAAACGGGCGAAACCTTTGCCGACCTGAAGGCCAAAAGGCTGACAGCATGAATGCGCCCTTGCTGCCGGGCCGGATCGAGCATTGGCCCCTTGCCCGGCTGAAGCCCTATGCCCGGAACGCCAAGACCCACGATGCCGACCAGGTGGCGAAGATCGCCGCCAGCATGGCCGAGTTCGGCTGGACGGTGCCGGTGCTGGTCGCCGCCGACGGCGAGCTGATCGCGGGCCACGGTCGCATCCTGGCCGCCGCCCACCTCGGCCTGTCCGAGGCCCCGGTCATCGTGCTGGGCCATCTGACCGAGGCGCAGCGCCGGGCCTATCGCATCGCCGACAACAAGCTGACCGAGCTGGGCGGGTGGGACGAGGCACTGCTGCTACAGGAATTGCAGGCGCTGCTGGCCGAGGATTTCGACCTCGGGCTGATCGGGATCCCCGAGGA
Organism: Paracoccus sp. (in: a-proteobacteria); assembly: GCF_039808215.1. Classification (GTDB taxonomy): domain Bacteria; phylum Pseudomonadota; class Alphaproteobacteria; order Rhodobacterales; family Rhodobacteraceae; genus Paracoccus. The sequence continues at coordinate 7,886 of NZ_JBDHSP010000043.1, read as the reverse complement.
CGAGTTGGATGTCCTGCTGGCAGATGCCGACGACCGGCCTGCGATTTCTGATGATGCGGCAGATGCCATCCCGGCACCGCCCGCCGACCCGATCACCAAGCCTGGCGACGTCTGGCTGCTCGGGCAGCACCGGCTCTGCTGTGGCGATGCCACCGATCCGGCCGCCGTCGCCAGGCTGATGCAGAATGAGGCGGCCACGCTGATGTTCACCTCACCGCCCTACGCACAGCAGCGCGACTATGGCGCGGCCAAAGAAAAACTCGGCGATTGGGATGCGCTGATGCAGGGCGTGTTCGCCACGGCGCCGGTCACCGCCGATGCGCAACTGCTGGTCAACCTCGGTCTCGTTCATCGCGACAGCGAATGGCAGCCCTATTGGGATGGATGGGTGGAATGGATGCGCGCCTCTGGCTGGCGGCGGTTTGGCTGGTATGTGTGGGATCAGGGCCCGGGATTGCCGGGCGACTGGAACGGCCGCCTGGCTCCGTCGCACGAGTTCATCTTCCACTTCAACCGCGCACCCCGCAAACCGCACAAGACCGTCCCGTCCAAGCACGCAGGCGAAACTTTGGGCGGCGGTGGGCTGCGCGGGGCCGACGGCACCGTTCACGCCAAGACCGGCACCGGCAACGCGATCCAGAGCCATCGCATCCCGGATTCAGTCTTCAGGATCATGCGCCACAAGGGTGGGCTGGGTGCTGCCGGGTCACACCCGGCCGTGTTCCCCGTCGCACTGGTCGAGGCCGTGCTGACGGCGTTCAGCGATCCGGGCGACCTGATCTACGAGCCGTTCTGCGGCTCTGGCACCCAGATTGTCGCCGCGGAACGCGCCGGACGACGGTGCTTCGCGATGGAACTGGACCCGGCCTATTGCGACGTGGCTGTGCGGCGGTGGGAGATGGCGACGGGGAAAAAGGCGGAACTTACGAGATGAAGCAAGCCGAAACCGCCAACTGCCGGGTCGGTAATGCGCATGCATAACTGTGGCAAACTTTGAACGCTCGACAGGTTTGCCCAGACCGTCAATCTCGACTATGCGTGATGCAATTGCGCAGATGGGCGTGTCGTCATCACCTGCGGCGAGATGCATCGAGGGACCGTCATGTTCACACGCTCTATTCTTGTTGCCATGACGCTGGCAGTGCCATTGCCTGCTTCCGCGCTTTCCGCATTCGATCGAATGGTCCTTGAGGAATTGAGTTGCGCCCGCGCACCCAAGCCGACAGGCATTCTTCGGGCGCTGGTCGAGGCCAAGAAAATCGACCCGGCAGACAACGTCGGCTACGACAGCATGAGTTGCTGGAAGATTGACGGAGGTATCTCGGTAGCGGGAATGACCTTCCAGTCGGTTTGTGCTTTCGAGGAAGATGACGCAATCCGCTCCTTCAACAAGGACCTCTATTACAGGGGCCCCGGAACCTCACCGGGCCAGAGGATTTCATTCGGGGCGTCCGTCAGCGGCGACGAGCTTTCTGACTGGTACATAAAGGTCTTCGGCCCGTCGAAGGTCAGTTCGGCTATCTCCGAAGGCGTCGACACGACGCTACAAGAGCCGAGCGAGGTAAGCTGCACAGGCTGGATGCAGTAACGCCACGTTCGGCTTTGCCCCACCTTTCCCGCTCCGACGTCACCTGATCCGGTAGACGGTCCCCCTACCATCGACCTTTTCTGCCGTGACGGGGAGTGCGAGCTTCTTTTTCAGGACGCCCGAGATTGCACCGCGCGCGCTGTGACCCATCCAGCCAGTAGCCTCGACAATCTCTGCGATGGACGCGCCTTCGGGGCGCTGCAGCATCGCAGTCAGCATGGCCTGCTTTGTCCCGGCACGCTGGGTAGTCGGTTTGGGAGAGCGAGCCTTGGCGGCGTGTTCGCGGATGGCTGCCACCGCCTTGACCACCACCGGCTCGATCCCGATAGCCTCAAGCCCGGCGTCGGTGACCATCAGCGTGGTGCCGTGGCCGTCACCGGTTTCACGCCAGAGCGGCTCGCCGCGCCGCAGGTTGGCATCGAGCTCCTCGAGCCAGCCGTGTTCGATCATCTTGGTGACGGCCATCTTCGCCGCCGCCCCCGCCAGCCCCTTGGGCAGCGGCAGGGCGATGTTGTCGGGGCGCTGGGCCCCGGCGCTGAGGATGATGGTCTGGGTATCGGTCAGCCTTGGCATGGCGGGTTCCCCTATTCGTCGTGCGTGGCAAGGAAGGCGGCGATGCGCGACATCAGATCGTTGTGGCCGTCGGCATCCGTGCCGATGATCACGTCGCCATCGTCGTCGCGCTCCAGATCGGCGATCTCGCGCAAGAGGGCGATGGCGTCATCGCAGGCGGCGAGGCGTTCGGCCTCCCATGCGGCGGTGAGGGCGTCCTGTTCGATCTGGTGGCACTGGGCAGGATCAAGCGGCATGTTCGCCCTCCTTGAAGGCGCTGTCGGTGATCTGGCGCAGCAGGCTCGCGTAATGGTTCAGGGTGCCGACATCGCCCCAGTTGATCTCATCAGGGTGGGTCTCGAAATGGTCGTCGCTCAGGGCCTTCAGACGCTCCAGCATGGCGTCGATCTCGGCCTTGGCTGCGATGAAGGCGTCGAGGGCATTGGTGTTGTCAGTGGCGCGGCGGGTGGCCATGGCGCGGTCGTCCTTCGCTGAGTTGCATCGCTCTGGTGCAATCAGAGTCGCTCCATCCCGGAGTGTAATCAACTGAATATCAAGCAATTTCATTTCTTTAAGAGCGAGCGACGGCAGCATGGAAGGCATGTCAGAGCGGGAGTATTCCGCCCATTCCGGCCTCTCGCGCGGGGCGATCCAGAAGGCCCGCCGCGCCAGTCGGCTGGTGGTTTACAGCGACGGGTCGATCAACGCCGCCGCATCCGATGTGCGGCGTGGCGAGATGACCGACCCGGACCAGCAGCGGCGCAGCACCGGCGGCGAGCCTGCGTTTTCCGGGCCAGCGGACAGCTCGTCCTACCTCAAGGCCCGTACCGCGCTGACCGTCTACCAGGCGCAGGACAAGCAGCTGGGCATCCAGAAGAAGAAGGGCACGCTGGTTGATCGCGCCCGCGCCGAAGCGCTGGTCTTCCGGTTGGCCCGGCAGGAACGCGATACTTGGGTCACCTGGCCCAACAGAGTGGCGGCGCTGATGGCGGCCGAAGTGGCCCTGGGGGTGGAAAAACAGACCGGCACACCGGTGATCATCGAGGCCGCGATCCTGCAGAGGGTGTTGGAAGCCCATGTCAGACAGCACCTCGACGACCTCGCCGATCTCCGAGTTTCCCTCGGATAGCGATGACCTGACAGCGGACCTCGACCTCGAATTTGACGGGGCCGAGGACATCCTGCGCAGCTGGCGCAAGGGGATGCGGCCCGACCCGAACCTGACGGTGTCGGAATGGGCGGATCAGCATCGCTGGCTGTCCTCGCGGGGCGCGGCGGAGCCGGGGCGCTATCGCACAGCCCGCGCACCCTATCTGCGCGAGATCATGGATGCACTGTCGCCCCGCCACCCGGCGCAGCGCATCACCTTCATGAAGGCCGCGCAGGTGGGGGCCACCGAAGCGGGCAACAACTGGATCGGTTTCGTCATCCATCACGCGCCAGGGCCGATGCTGGCGGTGCTGCCAAGCCTGGAACTGGCCAAGCGCACCTCAAGGGGCCGATTGGACCCGCTGATCGCAGACAGCCCGGCGCTGCGCGAACGGGTCAACCCGGCCCGATCCCGCGATGCGGGCAATTCGATGCTGTCGAAGGAGTTTCCCGGCGGCATCCTCGTGCTGACCGGCGCCAACAGCGCCACTGGCCTGCGGTCGATGCCTGCGCGCTATGTCTTCCTCGACGAGGTCGACGCCTATCCGGCCTCGGCCGACGAGGAAGGCGATCCGGTCACGCTGGCCGAGGCGCGGACCACGACCTTCTCGCACCGGCGCAAGGTGTTCATGGTCTCGACCCCGACGATCCGGGGGCTGTCCCGGATCGAGCGCGAGTTCGAGGCATCGGACCAGCGGCGCTACTATGTGCCCTGCCCGCATTGCGGGGCGATGCAGTGGCTGCAGTTCGACCGGCTGCGCTGGGCGAAGGGGAAGCCGGAAACAGCCGCCTATCACTGCGAGGGCTGCGAACGCGCCATCGCCGAGCACCACAAGACCGAGATGCTTGCCCGCGGGGAATGGCGGGCGACATCCGTGTCCAAGGATCCGAAGGCCATCGGCTTCCACCTCTCGGCGCTCTATTCGCCGCTCGGGTGGAAAAGCTGGTCCGATGTCGCGCGGGAATGGCTGGCGGCGCAGGGATCGGAGGAAATGCTGCGCGCCGCGCGCAACACACTGTTGGGCGAAACTTGGGTGGAGAGCGGCGATGCGCCGGAATGGCAGCGGCTGGCCGAACGCCGCGAAAGCTACGCGGGCGTGCAAATCCCCGTCGGCGGGTTGTTCCTGACTGCTGGCGTCGATGTGCAGAAGGACCGTATCGAGGTCGATGTCTGGGCCTGGGGCCGAGGCTTGGAGTCCTGGCTGGTCGATCACATCGTGATTGCTGGCGGCCCGGACGATCCGGATTGCTGGGACAGGCTGACCGCCCTGCTTGGCCGCACCTGGGCCTGCGCCAATGGCGCAGTGATGGTGATCGGCAAGCTGGCCATCGACACCGGCTATGAGGCCCCGGCGGTTTACGCGTGGGCGCGCAAGCAGGGCTTCGACCAGGTTGCGCCGATCAAGGGTCTTGAAGGCTTCAACCGCGCGACGCCGGTGTCGGGCCCGACCTTTGTCGACGCCACCATCGGCGGCAAGCGTCTGCGGCGCGGCGCGCGGCTCTGGTCGGTGGCCACGGCGACCTTCAAGACCGAAACCTACCGCTTCCTGCGGCTGGAGCGGCCCAGCGACGAAGACCGGAGCTTGGGCGTGCTCGACGCCCCCGGCACCGTGCATCTGCCCGACTGGATCGACACCGAATGGCTGAAGCAGCTGGTGGCCGAACAGCTGGTCACGGTGCGCAACAAGCGCGGCTATGCCCACCCCGAATGGCAGAAGATGCGCGAACGCAACGAGGCGCTGGACGCCCGCGTCTATGCCCGGGCGGCGGCCTGGATCATGGGCGCGGATCGCTGGGACGAGGCAACCTGGCGGCGGCTTGAGGCACAGGCCGGGGTGGAAACCCGACCGTCCGTTGCCCCGGCTGCGGTCGAAAGTGTGGCCTCAGAACCGGCCATCCCTGCACCACCCAAGGCCGGGACACCAACAACGCCGCGGCGCAAGCGCCGGGCTTACACCCCGAACTTCATGAGGGACTGATATGGATCTGGAACTGATGCGCGCGCTTCTGGCCGCGCTGCAGGAGGCGCGCTACGCGGGCGTCCGCTCGGTCAGCTATGACGGCAAGACCATCACCTATGGGTCGGACGCGGAACTGGCGAACGCGATCAGCGATCTGGAAACCCGGATCGCCGCCACCACGACCGGCACCCCGCGTCGTCGCCGCTGGGGCACTGTCGCGTCAAAAGGTCTGTGACCGATGGGGTTCGACGCCTTCCGCCAGAGGCTTGGCAGCATCATCGGCGGGTTTGACGCCGCGCAGTCCCATCGCCGTCTGCGCGGCTTCCGGGCCAGCCGCGCGCATGTGAACACGTTGATCGCCGCCTCGGGCGACACGATCACCGCCCGCGCCCGCTGGCTGGTCCGCAACAACGGCTATGCGGCGAATGCCGTGGAAAGCTTCGCCAGCAATGTCGTTGGCGATGGCATCAAACCCTCGTCCACCATCGCCGATGCCGCCACGAAGGAAGAGCTGCAGGCGCTGTGGCTGGCCTGGACCGACGATGCTGATGCCGAAGGGTTGACGGATTTCTATGGGTTGCAGCGCCGGGCGGCGCGCGAGGTGTTTCTGGCGGGCGAGGTCTTCATCCGCATTCGTCCGCGCCGGGCCGAAGACGGTCTGACCGTGCCGCTCCAGCTGCAGATGCTGCCTGCCGAGATGTTGCCCCTCGATTTGAACCGGGTGCTTCCCGGCGCGGGCCTGATCCGTCAGGGCATCGAGTTCGATGGCATCGGTCGCCGCGTGGCCTATCACTTCCTGCGCCGCCATCCGGGCGACCTGACCGATCCGGGACTCACGGGCGAAACCGTCCGTGTCGCCGCAGCCGACGTGATCCATGTGCTGGATCCGGTCGAGGCGGGCCAGCTGCGCGGCGTGTCGCGCTTCGCGGCTGCCATCGTCAAGCTGTTCACCCTCGACCTCTATGACGATGCGGAACTGGAGCGGAAGAAAATTGCGGCGATGTTCGCGATGTTCATCACCTCGCCCGCCCCGGAAACCCCGCTGGAACCGGCCGAGGAGGATCTGGAGGTCGAACCCGGACAGGTCGTACGGCTGGACCCCGGCGAGGATGTCTCGACGCCCGCTACGCCAGACTCGGGCGGCACCTATGAGCCCTTCCAGTACCGCACCCTGCTGCAGATCGCGGCGGCGCTGGGCGTGCCCTATGGCTATCTGACCGGTGACACGGCGAAGGGGAACTTCTCCAACACCCGGATTTCTTTGATCGAGTTCCGCCGTCGCATCTCGGCCTGGCAGCACGGCGTGCTGGTCTATCAGCTTTGCCGCGCAGTCTGGGTGCGCTGGATGGACACCGCCATGCTGTCGGGCGCGTTGGACCTGCCCGGTTATGACGGCCAGCGGCGGCACTATCAGGCCTGCGCTTGGCTTCCGACCAAATGGGACTGGATCGACCCGATGAAAGACGCCTCGGCCGAGATCCTGCAGATCGAAGCGGGGTTGAAATCGCGCACGCAAGCCTTGGCTGAGCGGGGATACGACGCTGAACAGGTCGACCGGGAAATCGCCGCCGAACGCAAACGCGAATTGGCGCTGGGCCTCGACTTCCGCCGCCCGGGGTCGCCCGCGCAGGGGCCGGGCGAAGGTGGGGCGAAAGACGCGGATCAGGAGAGCAACAAGGACAACGAAGCCGACGACACCGGCGATGAAAAACCCGAACCCAAGGAAGGCGCATGATGCATCACGCCCAGATCGCCCAACGCGCCTTCAACACGCCCCTGATGGTCGATCCTGCCAAGGCGCTGGCCTTCCTCTCGGGGCTTGGACCCCGCATCACCGGGCAGGAAATCACCTTCCAGGGGCTGGAGGTGGAAGCCGCTGACCAGACTGCCGCCGGCTTGCCTGCCCGGGCATCGCTGTTCGGGAACGATCTCGCCCAGCGCCACCAGAGGAACGGCACCCAGCCTTTCTCGGTGGTCGATGGCATCGCCGTCATCGAAATCGCCGGAACGCTGGTGCATCGCGGTGCCTGGATCGGGCAGTCCTCCGGCCTCACGTCTTACGAAGGCATCGCCGCCCAGCTGCAGGCTGCGCTGTCCGACCCTGCCATCCGCGGCATCGCCCTCGATATCGACAGCTTCGGCGGCGAGGTCGCGGGGGCTTTCGATCTGGCGGATCGCATCCGTGCAGCGCGGCAGGTCAAACCCGTGCAGGCCTTCGTCGCCGATCACGCCCTCTCGGCCGGTTATGCGCTGGCCTCCCAGGCCGACCGGATCATCCTGCCCCGCACCGGCGGTGTCGGCAGCATCGGCGTCGTCGCCATGCACAGCGACATGAGCGGGGCGCTCGACCAGAAGGGCATCGCCGTGACCCTGATCCACGCGGGCGCCCGCAAGGTCGATGCGAACCCGTATAAGCCGCTGCCCGAGGCCGTCCGCGCCAGAATCGCGGGCGAGTTGGAGGACCTACGCCAACTCTTCGCCGAAACTGTCGCCGAAGGTCGTGGTCGCCGCCTCGACACGCTGCAGGCGCTCGCCACCGAGGCGGCCGTCTTCCGCGGCGAGGCGGCCGTCTTCGCCGGTCTTGCCGACGAGGTGGCCGATCCCGTCACCGCCTTCCGCGCTTTCGCCGCCGCACC
>NZ_JBDHSP010000042.1:0-27186 GCF_039808215.1 Paracoccus sp. (in: a-proteobacteria) | reverse complement strand
TGGCAGCCCGTAGGGGAGTCGAACCCCTCTTTTCAGGTTGAAAACCTGACGTCCTAACCGATAGACGAACGGGCCACTGGCTGCATCGCGGGGCCTAGGGCGCCGCAGCGTAGGGCGGTGTTTAGGCGAGCCGAACTGGGGGCGCAAGCGGAAAAGACGCCCGCGGGCCAAGTTTTTTCCGCCCGGTCCGGCGCGCGTCAGCCGGCCGGCGCGGCGTCGTCCAGGCGCAGGCGCACGCGTTCACGCCCGCCCCATTGCGACAGTTCCAGCTTGCCGGCGAGGTGAAGGCAACGCCCGCGCGCGCCCAGCAGCGCCGGGCCCAGCGGGCCGGTCATCGCGCCCCAGGCCACGGCCTCGAGCACCGGGCTGCCGGGGCTGCGAAAGCGCAGGCGCAGGTGGCTGTCGCCCATGGTGCCGGCGCTGTCGATCAGCTGTCCGGCAAAGGCGAAGCGCGGCGCGGGGGCTGCCTGGCCATAGGGGCCGGCGCGCTCCAGCATCTGCATCAGCTCGACCGTGGCCCCGGCCGGATCCATCAACCCCGAGATGCGCAGCTCGCCCGCGCCGGGGCGCTGCGCCATCTCGCGCGACAGCAGGTCCGACAGGCGTGCCATGGCGCCGGGGATCTTTGCCTCCTCGACGGTCAGGCCGGCGGCCATGGCGTGGCCGCCGCCCTTCAGCAGCCAGCCCTCGGCGGCCAGGCGCTGGATGGCGCGGCCCAGGTCGACGCCCGGCACCGAGCGGGCCGAGCCCTTGCCGATGCCGCACTCGATGCCGATCACCACGGCGGGCAGGTCGCTGGCCTCTTTCACCCGTGCGGCAACGATGCCGACGACGCCCGGATGCCAGCCCTCGCCCGCGGCCCAGGACAGCAGCGAATCGGCCCGGGCCTGAACCTGCGCCAGGGCCGATTCGCGCACCGATGCCTCGATGGTGCGGCGGTCGCGGTTCAGCGCGTCCAACTCGCCAGCCAGACGCGTCGCCTCGGCCGGGTCGGTGCAGGACAGGCACTGCGCCCCCAGATCCGAGCGCCCGACCCGCCCGCCCGCATTGATGCGTGGCCCCAGCAGAAAACCCAGATGAAAGGCGCTCGGCGCGGAATCAAGCCGCGCCACATCGGAAAGCGCTACCAGCCCCGGCCGCTGGCGACGCGCCATGATCGCCAGGCCCTGGCGGACGAAGGCGCGGTTCACGCCGACCAGCGGCGCGACATCGGCCACCGTCGCCAGCGCCACCAGATCAAGCAGCCCGATCAGGTCGGGCTGCGCCTGGCCGCCGGCCCGCAACAGCGCGTTGCAGCGCACCAGCGTCAGGAAAACCACGCCCGCGGCGCAAAGATGGCCAAGGCTGCCGTTCTCGTCGGCGCGGTTGGGGTTCACCACCGCCAGCGCCGGCGGCAGGGTCTCGGCCCCCTGGTGGTGATCCAGCACGATCACGTCGCAGGCGGCGGCGGCCAGGGCCTCGTGGCTCAGCGTGCCGCAGTCGACGCAGATGATCAGATCGTGGTGCGCCGCCAGCGCCGCCATGGCCGGGGCGTTGGGGCCATAGCCCTCGTCGATGCGGTCGGGGATGTAAAGCGTCGCACTCCGGCCCTGCTGGCGCAGCCAGTCGATGAGCAGCGCCGCCGAGGCGCCGCCGTCCACGTCGTAATCGGCAAATATTGCAATGCGCTGGCCGGCAAGCACCGCTGACACGATACGGCTGGCGGCGGGTTCCATGTCGCGCAGGTGCAGCGGATCGGGCAACAGGTCGCGCAGCCGGGGGTCCAGAAAGCCGGTGGCCTCGGGCGCGGTGACGCCGCGCGCGGCCAGCACGCGGCTGACCGGCAGGGGCAGGCGGCTGTCCTGCACCAGCGCCTCGGCGGCGCGTTCAAGGGCGGGGTCGGGACCGCGCCAGAAACGGCCGGTCAGCGAGGATTCGACGGAAAGAAAGGCGGTCATGGGGCTTATTCCCCCATGACCGCCCGCGGATCAAGCCTGCCGTGCGGGGCTTACCGGATCGGGTTGCGATAGATCATCCGCCGCACCGAGCCCGTCTTCGAGCGCATCAGGATGGTTTCGGTCTGCAGGAAACCCGGCTCGCGCTTGACGCCGGCCACGATCGAGCCGTTGGTGACGCCGGTGGCGGCAAAGATCACATCCGCGGTCACCAGCTCGTCGCGCGAATAGATGCGATTCAGGTCGGTGATGCCGGCCTTGTGGGCGCGGGACTTCTCATCCTCGTTGCGAAACAGCAGCTTGCCCCACATCTGCCCGCCCATGCATTTCAAAGCCGAGGCCGCCAGCACCCCCTCGGGCGCCCCGCCCGAGCCCATGTACATGTCGATGCCGGTCAGCTCGGCCTCGGCGCAATGGATGACGCCGGCCACGTCGCCGTCGGTGATCAGCCGGATCGCCGCGCCGGTCGAGCGCACCTCGGCCACCAGATCCTCGTGGCGGGGACGTTCCAGGATGCAGACAGTGATGTCGCTGTCCTTGCAGCCGCGGGCCCTGGCAAGCGCGCGGACGCGTTCGGCGGGCGCCATGTCGAGGCTGACCACGTCCCTGGCATAGCCCGGGCCGATCGCCAGCTTTTCCATGTAGACATCGGGCGCGTGCAGCAGCGTGCCGCGCGGCGCCATGGCGATCACGGTCAGCGCGTTCGGCATGTCCTTGGCGGTCAGCGTGGTGCCTTCCAGCGGATCGAGGGCGATGTCCACCTCGGGGCCGCTGCCGGTGCCGACCTCCTCGCCGATATAGAGCATCGGCGCCTCGTCACGCTCGCCCTCGCCGATGACGACGACGCCGCGGATGTCGAGCTTGTTCAGCTGCTCGCGCATGGCGTTCACCGCGGCCTGGTCGGCGGCCTTCTCGTCGCCGCGGCCGATGAGCTGGGCCGAGGCATGGGCCGCCGCCTCGCTGACGCGCGCCAGCCCCAGAGACAGCATGCGGTCGTTGAAATCCTTTGGCGAGGTCATGCGGAAAATCCTTGTGCTTTCTGCCGTTGCGGGCTTCTACGCGCCCGGCCCGTGCCGGGCAAGACTGGGCGCGCTAACGGTTCAGTTTTCCGACAGGTCCAGCACCAGCGCATGGATTCGCGGCACGATGTCGCCCAGGGTGCGATGCACCAGCCGATGGCGGGCGACATGGCTCAGTCCGGCGAATTCCGCGCTGCGCATGCGGATGCGAAAATGCGTCTGCCCGCCCTCGCGCCAGCCGGCATGGCCGCGATGGTTTTCGCTTTCGTCAGTGATTTCCAGCTCTTGCGGCTGAAGCGCGGCCAGCCGGTCACGCATCTCGTCAGCAATCATGCGCTTGCCCCCTTTCAGTTCCTGCGAAATAGCCTAAACTGCCTGTCCCGTTGAGGACAAGGCAGGCAGATGAGCAACAGCGACCCATTCGGATTCGACATGTCGGCGGCATCGGACAAGAAGCGCCGTGCCAAGGGTCGGCGCGGCATGTCCGGCGCCTTCGAGACGTCGACGCGGCGCTGCGACAAGGAGGGCTGCAAGGAGCCCGGGCAGTATCGAGCGCCGAAATCTCCGCGCGCGCTGGACGAATACTATTGGTTCTGCAAGGACCATGTGCGCGAATACAACCTGAACTGGAACTATTTCCAAGGCCAGTCCGAGGCCGAGTTCCAGGAATTCCTCGACAATGCCACCGTCTGGGAACGCCCGACCAAGCCTTTCGGCCGTGCGGCGCAGGACCAGAAATGGGCCCGCCACGGCATCGACGACCCGCTTGAGATCCTGGGCGCCAATGGCACCAATCCGGAGGTCCGCGCCCGGTCTGCCCGCAAGCTGCCGCCGACCGAACGCCGCGCGCTCGAGATCCTCGAGGCCAAGGACACCTGGACCCGGGCTGAGATCCGCAAGCAATACAAGTCCCTGGTCAAGGACCTGCACCCGGACATGAACGGCGGCGACCGCTCGGACGAGGACCGCCTGCAAGAGGTGGTCTGGGCCTGGGATCAGGTCAAGGACAGCCGCAGCTTCAAGGATTGAAGGGGGGGGCTTTGCCCCCGCGCGTTCCGCGCTCCCCCAGAGTATTTTGAGAACAGAGAATGACCAGTGCAGTATGCTGGCTTTTCTCTGTTCTCAAAATACTCCGCGGGGGTCCGGGGGTGTGAAACCCCCGGCTGCGACTTTACAGTTCGCGCTTGATTGCCTCTGCCAGATTGGTGCGTTCCCATGAAAAGCCACCATCAGCCTCGGGGGCGCGACCGAAATGGCCATAGGCCGCGGTGCGGCGATAGATCGGCCGGCACAGGTCCAGATGTTCGCGGATGCCGCGCGGGGTCAGGTCCATGGCGCGGGCGATGGCGCGCTCGATCGCGGTCTCGGGGGCGGCGCCGGTACCGAAGGTGTCGGCATAGATCGACAGCGGCTTGGCCACGCCGATGGCATAGCTGAGCTGGATCACGCAGCGTTTCGCCAGGCCCGCCGCGACCACGTTCTTGGCCAGATAGCGCGCGGCATAGGCGGCCGAGCGGTCGACCTTGGTCGGGTCCTTGCCGGAAAAGGCGCCGCCGCCATGCGGGGCCGCACCGCCATAGGTGTCGACGATGATCTTGCGGCCCGTCAGACCTGCGTCGCCGTCCGGGCCGCCGATGACGAAGGTGCCGGTCGGGTTGACCCACCATTCGGTCCTTTCGGTCAGCCATTCCGCGGGCAGGACCTCGCGGATATAGGGCTCGACGATGGCGCGGATGTCGTCCGAACTCTGGGCCACGTCCTTGTGCTGGTGCGACAGGACCAGGCTGGTGACCTCGACCGGGCGGCCGTTTTCATAGCGCAGGCTGAGCTGCGACTTCGCGTCCGGACCCAGCATCGGCTCGGTGCCGGATTTGCGCGCCTCGGCCAGGCGGCGCAGGATGGCGTGGGCATACTGGATCGGCGCCGGCATCAGCTCCGGGGTCTCATCGACGGCATAGCCGAACATGATGCCCTGATCGCCCGCGCCGTCGCGGTCGACGCCGATGCTGATATGGGCAGATTGCTCGTGCAGGTAGTTGTGGACGTGGCAGGTGTTCCAGTGAAACTTTTCCTGCTCGTAGCCGATGTCGCGGATGGTGTCGCGGGCGATCTGGCCGATGCGGCCCATGTATTCGCCCAGTTTGCGCTGGTCGCTCAGGCCGATCTCGCCGCCGATGACCACGGTGCCGGTGGTGGCGAAGGCCTCGCAGGCGACGCGGGCGGCGGGGTCCTCGGCCAGAAGCGCATCGAGGATCGCGTCGGAAATCTGGTCGCACAGTTTGTCGGGGTGTCCCTCGGAAACCGATTCCGAGGTGAAAACATAGTCCTGTCTGGCCATGAAGGTGCTCCGTTACAATGACGCCGCCACGCCAGGAAGCCGTTGTGGCGGTCAGCGAGCAGCGTTAGTGCAGCATGCCGCCAAGGTCAACGCCAACCTTGCGCCGGGCCGCGGCCAGCAGTGCCAGCGCCAGCGCCAGCACCGGCCAGTCCCCCCAACGCGCCCAAGGCGTGGCAGGCAGGGCGCCGGGCAGGACTGCGTCGATTCGTCCGATCTGGTTCAGGTCCAGCGTGGCCCGCAGTTGCCCGCGCGCGTCGATCACCGCCGAGATGCCGGTATTGGCCGCCCGCATCAGCGGCAGGCCCGATTCGATGGCGCGCAGCCGCGCCTGCGCCAGATGCTGCCAGGGACCCGAGACCTGGCCGAACCAGGCGTCGTTCGTCGCCTGCAGCAGCCAGTCCGGGCGGTTGTCGCCGGCAATCAGGTGGCGCGGGAACACCGCCTCGTAGCAGATCAGCGGCTGCACCGGCGGCAGGTCGGGCAGGTGCAGCACCTGCGGGCCGGGGCCGGCGCTGTAGCCGAAGCCATGCTGGGCGGCAAAGGCGCGGATGCCGAAACGCGCCAACTGGTCGCCCCAGGGCGTGTATTCGCCAAAGGGCACCAGATGGAACTTGTCATAGACCGGGCCAATGCCCAGAAGCGAAAACCGGGTCAGGCTGTTGTAATAGCGCGTGCCCTCGGACCTCTGGATGCCGAGGATCACCGGGGCGCCGACGTAAGCGGCGATGTCTTGCGGGGCGGTGCCGGACTGGTCCAGCAGGAAATTCACCGCCGTCTCGGGCCAGATCACCGCATCGGGCGGCGGTCGGTCAGGGTCGCGCGCCGCCGACAGGTCCAGCAGGCGCCGAAAGAATACCTCGGACCAGTAGGGGTCCCATTTCAGCGCCTGGGTGGCATCGGGCTGGACGAGGCGCAGGTTGATGCCGGTATCGGGCGGCAGCGGCTGCGCCAGCCGGGCAAGGCCGGCGCTCCAGGCGGCGGCGATCAGCAGCAGCGCCAGCAACGTTCCGGGCAGGGCGGGCAGGCCGCCGGGGCGGCGAAACATCAGCGGCAGGCAGGCGGCCAGCATGGTCAAGCCCGACAGCCCGATTGCGCCCAGCGTGGTGGCCAGCTGCGCCGCCGGCGTGTCGATCCAGATATGGCCGGTCAGCGCCCAGGGCAGGCCGGTCAGGATCCAGCCGCGCAGCCAGTCAGACAGCACCATCAGCGCGGCGAAGGCCACGCCCTGGCGCGGGAAACCCGGCGCAAGCCGTGCGGCCAGCCATGCCGGCAGTGTCCAGAACAGCGCCCCGCCCGCGGCCATGAAGACCAGCGCAAAGGGCGCCATCCAGCCATGGATCTCCGGCTCGACCAGGAAGGGCTCGGTGATCCAGGACAAGGCCAGCGCGAAATGGCCCAGGCCAGCGGCGAAGCCGTGCCATGCCGCCTGGCGCGGCGTGGTGGCCCGGGCGACGCGCCGGCAGATCAGGGCCAGCGCCGCGACGGCCACGGGCCAAAGCCCCCAAGGCGCCTGGCCCAAGGCCACCAGCAGGCCAAGGCCAAGATCGCAGGACAGCGAGGCCAGCGCCCTGCGGCGCCGGCCCTTGCGGTCACTTGCCGGGACCGGGCTGGCCATGCCGGCTCAGGCTTCGGCCGGGTTGTCGCCTGTGTCGGGGGTCGGGGCGTCGGCTGCGGCCTCGGGGGTCGGCTCAGTCTCGGCCGTCGCCTTGGCCTTGCGCGGCGCGCGCGGCTTGGCGGGTTTCTTTGCCGCCGGCTTGCGCTTGGGTTTCTCGGCGGCCTCGGCCCCGGGTGTTTCGGCCCTGGGGGACTCGGGCTCGGGTGTTTCAGTCTCGGGCGCATCGGTCGCGGCGAGATCAGCCCTGGGCGCATCAGCCTCGGCGGCGGCTTCGGCCTTGGGTTTGGTCGCGCGCGGCTTGCGCTTGCGCACCGGCTTTTCCGTGGCCGGTGCCTCTGCCACCGATTCGGGTGCGGCCTCGGCCGCCGCCGCGGCGGCTTCGATGGGGGCTGGCGCGGGCGTTTCCACGGCGGG
Source organism: Paracoccus sp. (in: a-proteobacteria) (assembly GCF_039808215.1). Taxonomy (GTDB): domain Bacteria; phylum Pseudomonadota; class Alphaproteobacteria; order Rhodobacterales; family Rhodobacteraceae; genus Paracoccus. Next base: position 19,866 of record NZ_JBDHSP010000042.1, on the reverse strand, counting down.
TGCGGTCACGACTGCCGGGATCTCGGGTGCCGGCGCCGGTGCCGCGCTGGCCTCGGTTGGCGGCGCGACTTCGGCACTGACCTCATCGGCATCCGAGGCAGCGCCTTCGATGATGCCGGGGCGGAAGCTGCGGGTCATGAACTCTGGCATGTGATCGCCCATGCCCAGAACCGGGTGGCGGTCGCCCCGGCGATCGTCCCGGCGGTCGTGGCCGCGTTCGCGGCGGTCGTGACGGTCGTGACGGTCAGGGCCACGCTCGTCGCGCCGCTCGCGGACCTCGACGGGCTTCGGTTCGACCCTGGTCTCGGGTCTGGCCTCGCTCCGGATCTCGTCGCGGTGGCTGCGCTGTTCGCTGTCGTCGCGCCGGCCGCGGCGATCCTCGCGCCGGTCGTGGCCGCGGCCGCGTTCGCGCCGGCCGCCATCGCGCGGGGCGCGCGGGGCGTCCTGGGCCGCGGCCGAGAGGCTGAAATTCTCGGGCAGGGCGGCGCGGGGCAGGGTCTGCTTGACCAGCGCCTCGATGGCGGTCAGGTATTTTTCATCCGCGGGCGTGGCGATGGAGATCGCCGTGCCCTCGCGGCCGGCGCGACCGGTGCGGCCGATGCGGTGCACATAATCCTCGGCATGCGAGGGCAGGTCGAAATTGAACACATGGCTGACCGCCGGAATGTCCAGCCCGCGCGCCGCCACGTCCGAGGCGACAAGGAACTGCAACCGCCCCTCGCGGAAGTCGTCGAGCGTCGCCATGCGGTGGCGCTGGTCCAGGTCGCCATGGATCGGCGCGGCGTCGAAACCATGCGCCTTGAGCGACTTGGCGACGATGTCCACGTCGGTCTTGCGGTTGCAGAAGATGATGGCGTTCTTCAGCCCGCCGGTCTCGGTCTCGGGACCCTCGGCGCGGATCAGCGCGCGCAGCAGCTCGCGCTTTTGCTTGGCGGACTGGTCGCGGCGGGTGGGGGTGATCTCGACCAGCTTCTGGGTGATGGTCTCGCTGGTGGTGGCCTGGCGCGCGACCTCGATGCGTTCGGGCGCGTGCAGGAAGGTGTCGGTGATGCGCTCGATCTCGGGCGCCATGGTGGCCGAGAAGAACAGCGTCTGCCGGGTGAAGGGGGTCAGCTGGAAGATGCGCTCGATGTCGGGGATGAAGCCCATGTCCAGCATGCGGTCGGCCTCGTCGACCACCATGATCTGCACGCCGGTCAGCAGCAGCTTGCCGCGTTCGAAATGGTCAAGCAGCCGGCCCGGGGTGGCGATCAGCACGTCAACGCCGCGGTCGATCAGCTTGTCCTGTTCGTTGAAGCTGACGCCGCCGATCAGCAGCGCCTTGGTCAGGCGGGTGTGGCTGGCATAGGTGTCAAAGTTCTCGGCCACCTGCGCGGCCAGTTCGCGCGTCGGGCACAGGACCAGCGAACGCGGCATGCGCGCGCGGGCGCGGCCGCGGCCCAGCAGCGTGATCATCGGCAGGGTAAAGCTTGCGGTCTTGCCGGTGCCGGTCTGGGCGATGCCCAGCACGTCGCGCCCTTCCAGCGCCGGGGGAATCGCCCCGGCCTGGATCGGCGTCGGCGTTTCGTAACCCGCCTCGGCGACGGCCTTGAGAACCTTGGGGTCAAGCTTCAGATCGGAAAATTTGGTCATTCGGGGCTTTCGTATCCTGGCGCGGGTCTGTCCCGCACCGCGTTTGCGTCGATCGCCGCGCCGGTGCCAAACCGGGGGCGCGGCGGTTCGGGACGCAATTTCCGCACGCCCCTCGCCTTGTCTGCCGGATGCAGACAGGCCGGGCCTTAGACGAAATCCCGTCCTGCGTCAATCTGATGCGCTTGCGGTGGCGCACGGCCCGGGCATTTCGCGCCCCGCGCGCCCGGTTGACGGCGCCCTTGGGCAGGCGTTATCCCCGGACGATCATACGGATGGAAGCCATGAACCTCTTTTCTGATATCCGCGCGCTGGTCGTCGATGCGCTGGCGCAGCTGGAACAGGCGGGCCAGCTGCCCGCGGGCCTTGACACCTCGAATGTGGCGGTCGAGCCGCCCCGGGATGCGGCGCATGGCGACATGGCGACCAATGCGGCCATGGTGCTGGCCAAGCCCGCGGGCCGCAAGCCGCGCGAGATCGCCGAGGCCCTGGCGGCGAAACTGGCCGAGGACGCGCGCATCGCCTCGGCCGAGGTGGCGGGGCCGGGCTTTCTGAACCTGCGCCTTGCGCCCTCGCAATGGCAAGGCGTGATCGGCGCGGCATTGCGCGCGGGCGGCGACTATGGCCGCTCGGACATGGGGCAGGGGCGGCGGATCAATGTCGAATTCGTGTCCGCCAACCCGACCGGGCCGATGCATGTCGGCCATACCCGCGGCGCGGTCTTTGGCGATGCGCTGGCGGCGCTGCTGGATTTCTCGGGCCACAAGGTCACGCGCGAATACTATATCAACGACGGCGGCGCCCAGGTCGATGTGCTGGCGCGCTCGGCCTATGAACGCTATCGCGAGGCCAACGGGCTGGAGCCCGAGATCCGCGAGGGGCTTTATCCGGGCGACTATCTGATCGCGGTGGGCGAGGCGCTGAAGGCAAAATACGGCGCCAGCCTGATCGACCGCCCCGAGGCGGACTGGCTGGCCGAGTTGCGCGAATTCGCCACCGCGGCGATGATGGACATGATCCGCGAGGATCTGGCGCTGCTCAACGTGCATATGGATGTCTTTGCCAGCGAGAAGGCGCTTTACGGCACCGGCCGCATCGAGGCCGCCATCACCCGCCTGCGCGAGGCCGGGCTGATCTATGAGGGCGTGCTGGAGCCGCCCAAGGGCAAGACCCCCGACGACTGGGAGCCGCGCGAGCAGACGCTGTTTCGCTCGACCGCGCATGGCGATGACGTGGACCGGCCGGTGAAGAAATCGGATGGCAACTGGACCTATTTCGCCCCCGACATCGCCTATCACTGGGACAAGATCGACCGCGGCTTCGACGAGCTGATCGACGTGTTCGGCGCCGACCACGGCGGCTATGTCAAGCGCATGACCGCCGCCGTTGCGGCGCTTTCGGGCGGGCGGGTGCCCTTGGACGTGAAGCTGATCCAGCTGGTCAGACTGTTCAAGAACGGCGAGCCCTTCAAGATGTCCAAGCGCGCCGGCACTTTCGTCACCCTGCGCGATGTGGTCGAACAGGCCGGCGCCGATGTCACGCGCTTCCACATGTTGACGCGCAAGAACGACGCGCCGCTGGATTTCGATTTCGCGCGTGTGCTGGAACAATCCAAGGACAATCCGGTCTGGTATGTGCAATATGCCAGCGCGCGGGTGAATTCGGTGCTGGGCAAGGCCGCCGCCATGGGGGTCGCGACCGCGGATGCGGAACTGGCGCGGGCCGATCTGGCACGTCTCGATCACCCGGCGGAACTGGATCTGGCGCGCAAGGTTGCCGAATGGCCACGCATCGTCGAGATCGCCGCCCGCGCGCATGAGCCGCACCGGATCGCGTTTTTCCTCTATGACCTCGCCTCGGCGCTGCATTCGCTGTGGAACCGCGGCAATGACGAGCTGCATCTGCGCTTTCTGCAAGATGGCGATCCTGCCGCAACGTCAGCAAAAATTGCCATGGTGCGCGCCGTCGGCGTTGTCATTTCGGCCGGCCTTGGTATCTTGGGGGTGACTCCGGCCAAGGAAATGCGCTGACCAAAGGCGCCCTGCCGGGGACGAGCAGAGAAAACCAGCAACACCGGGTCAACCGGCAGGCAGGCAGGCATGACGGTAGTAGATTTCCGCTCGGGCGGGTTTGATCGGTCGCAGCAGCGGCCGGCGCAGGATTTTCCCCATGGCCAGCAGGCGCAGGACGGCTGGCAGGATGAGGGCTGGGACGAGCACGGCTATCACGGCCATGCCGAGGCGGTGGTGGCGCCGCCCTCGCTGCTGGGGCGGATCTCGCGGCTGACGCATTACCTGGGCGCGCTGGTCTCGGTCGGGCTGATCGTGATCCTGGTGGTCTGGGGTTACAAGCTGGTGGTGCGCGATGTCTCGGGCGTGCCGGTGATCCGCGCGCTTGAGGGCGAAGGCCGCACCGCGCCGGACGATCCCGGGGGCGAGCTGACCAACCGCACCGGGCTTGCGGTGAATACGGTCGCCGCCGGCAAGGAGCCGGCGCGGGTCGACAGCGTGGCCATCGCGCCGCCGGCCGCGCGGCTGCAGGATCAGGACGTGGCCATGGGCAAGCTGGGCGCGAGCGCGCAGGAACCCTCGCATCCGGTGGATCTGCCGCTTCTGGATGACAAGGCGCGGGTGATTGCGCGCCCCGACGGCGAGGCCGCCGCCGAGGCGCTGGCCGCGGCCACGATCTCGGACGCGCCGGCCTCCGAGGCGCCGGTGAACGAGATGGTGACCGATCTGGCCGGCAACGAGGCCCGCGATGCGGTGATCAACACCGCCCTGGCCGAGGCCGCCACCGTGCCGCCGCCGCCCGGTGCCATTGCGCAATCGCCCCGTCCCGCGCCGCGTCCGCGCCGCGTTGCGGCTGCCTCGGTGGCGCCCGAATCCGCGCGCGCCGCCCAGCCGGCCGCCGAAAGCCGGCCCGCCGCCGCCCCTGCGGCCAAATCCGAAGCGAAACCCGAAGCTAAGGCCGAGGCCAAGCCGGAAGCCAAGACCGCGGCGACGCCGGTCGCCTCGGGCGCGTCGCTGGTGCAGATCGGCGCCTTCGACAGCAACGCGCTGGCCAAGGGCGAATGGGACCGGGTCTCGGGCAAGTTCGGCGCGCTCTTCTCGGGCAAGTCGCGCATCGTGCAAGAGGCACAAAGCGGCGGCCGCACCTTCTGGCGCCTGCGCGCCGGCGGCTTTGCCTCCAAGACCGAGGCGCGGCAGTTCTGCGCGGCGCTGATCGCCGAGGGCATCGACTGCATCCCGGCCACCGCCAAGTAATGACTGGCGCCACTATCCTGGGCGGCATCGCCGGCCCCGACCTTGGCCGGGATGAGCGTGCATTCCTGCGCGCCGCCGACCCTTGGGGCTTTATCCTGTTCGGGCGCAATATCGACACGCCCGACCGGCTGCGGCGCCTGACCGCCGAGTTGCGCGAGGCGGTGGGCCGCGACGCCCCGGTGCTGATCGACCAGGAGGGCGGGCGGGTGCAGCGCCTGCGCGCGCCGCACTGGACCGACTGGCCGGCGCCGCTGGAGCAGGCCGCGCGCGGCGTGCGCGCCGTCTGGCTGCATCACCACCTGCTGGCGCAGGAGTTGCGCGCCATGGGCATCGACGCCGATTGCGCGCCGGTGCTGGACATCGCCCGCGACGACACCCACCCTTTCCTGCACAACCGCTGCCTGGGCAGCGATGCAGCGACCGTGACCCGCCTGGGCCGCATCGCCGCCGAGGCGATGCTTTCGGCGGGCGTTCTGCCCATCGTCAAGCACATGCCGGGCCATGGCCGCGCCCGCGTCGACAGCCACAAGGACCTGCCGGTGGTCGATGCGCCGCTGGAGCAGCTGATGGCCAGCGACTTTGCCCCATTTCGCGCCCTTGCGGACCTGCCGATGGCGATGACGGCGCATATCCGCTTTTCGGCGCTGGACCAGGCGCCGGCCACGGCCTCGGCCCGGGTGATCGCGGTGATCCGCGAGGCGATCGGCTTTGACGGGCTGCTGATGTCGGACGACATCGGCATGCAGGCGTTGAGCGGCACCCTTGCCCAGCGCGCCGCCGAAAGCATCGCCGCCGGCTGCGATCTGGTGCTGTCCTGTAACGAGACCCTGGCGCAGATGGAGAGCATCGCCGCCGCCGCGGGCGCCATGACCCCTCGCGCCCTGGCGCGGGGCGAAGCGGCGCTGGCGCTGCGCCGGGCGCCGCAGACCGCGGACACCGCCGCGCTGCGGGCGGAACTGGTCGCGCTGGGCGGCCTGGCTGCCTGAGCGGTTGACTGCGCCGCGGCCTTGGCGGATTCTGCGCGCGACCTTCTGCCCGGACCTGCCATGACCAAGGTGCCCTATCTGACCCCCGTGCCGGACCAAGGCACCCCGCATCTGCCCGGACTTGCGCCGCCCGACCCGGCCGAGCGCCGCGCCGATGAGGTGCTGGTCGTCGATGTCTCGGGCTTTGAGGGGCCGCTTGACCTGCTGCTGACGCTGTCGCGTACGCAGAAGGTCGATCTGCTGCAGATCTCGGTGCTGGATCTGGCCGACCAGTATCTGGCCTTCGTGGACAAGGCGCGGGCGTTGCGCATCGAACTGGCGGCCGATTATCTGGTCATGGCGGCCTGGCTGGCCTTCCTGAAATCGCGTCTGCTCTTGCCGCCCGACCCCGAAGCCGAGGGCCCCAGCGCCGAGGAGGTGGCCGCGCATCTGGCCTTTCAGCTGGAGCGCCTGCAGGCCATGCGCGAGGCCGCGGCCCGGCTGATGGCGCGCGACCGTCTGGGCCAGGACCGCTTTGCGCGCGGCGCCCCCGAGACCGTCGCCCGCGCCCGGCAGGTGGCCTGGCAGGCAGGGCTGATCGACCTGATGCGCGCCTATGCAAGGCTGCGCACCCGCGACGAGTTTCGCCCCTTCGCTTTCGACCGCCGCGATGTCCTTACCATGGAGCAGGCGCTCGAGCGGCTGCGCCGCATGATCGGCTTTGCCGGCGACTGGACCGCGCTGGCCGATTTTCTGCCCGAAGGCTGGGCGGACGATCCGGCCAGGCGCCGCTCGGCCACCGCCGCCACGTTTGCCGCGACGCTGGAACTGGCGCGGCAGGGCGCGGTCGAGATCAGCCAGTCCGGCAGCTTTGCCCCCATCACCATCCGCAGGCGACCGCAATGAGTGAGACCGAGGCGCAGGCCGCGACCTTTCCGCCGCCGCCGCTGTTTGAACAGGAACGCATGGTCGAGGCGGTGCTTTTCGCCTCGGCCGCGCCCATGGGGCTGCGCGAGATCGCCGCCCGCCTGCCCCGGGGCTGCGACGCCGCCGAGGCGCTGCGCCAGCTGCGCGCCCGCTATGAGGGGCGCGGCGTGCAGCTGCTGCGCATTGGCGACGCCTGGGCCTTTCGCACCGCGGGCGATCTGGGCTGGCTGATGCAGGAAAGCGTGGTCGAGACCCGGCGCCTGTCGCGCGCCGCCACCGAGACCCTGGCGATCATCGCCTATCACCAGCCCGTCACCCGCGCCGAGATCGAGGAGATCCGCGGCGTTGCGGTGAATCGCGGCACATTGGACCAGCTGATCGAGATGGAATGGGTGCGCATCGGCCGCCGCCGCCAGACCCCGGGCCGGCCGGCGACCTTCGTGGTGACCGAGACGTTTCTGGATCATTTCGGACTGGAGAATGCCCGCGACCTGCCGGGCCTGGCCGAGTTGCGCGCCGCGGGCCTGCTGGCGTCGCGGCCTTCGGGCGAGGACATGGCGCCGGCGCTGTTTCGCGAGGAGGAGGCCGGAGACCGGGACGCCCTCGACGACGGCCCCGACACCATGGCCGAGGACCTGTTCGAGGAAGACTGATCCTGCGTCAGGCGAATTGCTTGGCCAGCTTCAGGCCCTGGCCCTGATAGTTCGAGGCGATGGAGCTGCCGTAAAGCCGCTCGGGGCGGGCGGCCATGCGTTCATAGACCAGGCGGCCGACGACCTGGCCATGCTCAAGCGCGAAAGGCGCCTCGTGGCAGCGCACCTCAAGCACACCGCGCGCGCCGCGCCCGGCGGTGCCATGGCCGAAGCCGGGGTCGAAGAATCCGGCGTAATGCACGCGAAACTCGCCCACCATGGCCAGATAGGGCGCCATCTCGGCGGCATAGTCGGGCGGGATCGCCACCGCCTCGCGGCTGACAAGGATATAGAAGGCGCCGGGGTCGAGGATCAGCTGGCCCTCGCTGCTGCGCAGCTCGTCCCAGAAGTCGCGGGCGCGATAGGCGCCGATGCGGTCGAGGTCGATGACGCCGCTGTGCGGGCGCGCGCGATAGCCGACCAGATCGCCCGCCGCCGGCCGCAGATTGACGGAAAAGCCCAGGCCCTCGTCGATCAGCGCCGGGCCGTTCACCAGCGGTTCCTGCGCATGCAGCGCGCCGAGCTCGGCATCGTCCAGTACCGCCTGGCCCTGGCGCAGGCGCAACTGGTTCAGCCGCATGCCGGGACGCACCAGTACCGAAAAGCTGCGCGGGCAGATCTCGGCATAGATCGGGCCGTCATAGCCCTCGGGCAGGCGGTCGAATTCCGTGCCCTCGTCGGTGACCAGCCGCGTCAGCAGGTCGAGCCGGCCGGTCGAGCTTTTGGCATTGGCCACCGCGTCGAGCCCCTTGGGCAGGGCGAGGCGTTCGAGCAGTGGCACCAGATAGACGCAGCCCTTTTCCAGCACGGCGCCGCCGCTCAGGTCCATGCGGTGCATCTCGAAATCGGCGAGCCGGTCGCTGACCTTGCGTCCGCGCCCTGCGAGGAACGAGGCGCGCAGCCGCCAGGCGGTGGCGCCAAGGCGCAGGTCAAGGCTGGCCGGCTGCACCTGTTCGGGCAGGATGGGCGCATCTGCCGCGATGGCGCCGCTGGCGATCAGCCGGCGCAGGGACGAATCGGGAAGAACGCCGTTCACGCAAGACCCCTCGGGCAAAAGGACTGAAGCAAAAGGAAACGCCCACCCCCGCGCGGGGATGGGCGTTTTCGCAATGGTCGGGCCGGCGAGATTCGAACTCGCGGCCTTCCGCCCCCCAGACGGACGCGCTAACCAGGCTGCGCCACGGCCCGACGAGGGGCATATAGAGCGAAGCGGGCGACCAGCACAAGGGGCCAGCGGCGGAAAAATCGGCCATTGACCCGATTGCGGTGGATCCTCGGCCACCGGCCGCGGCGCGGGCGCCACCGCTCACGCGCGAAGGGTCCGGTGCAGGGCGGTGCGCAGCTTTTCCGCCTGCGCGGGCAAGGGCTTGCCGGTCAGCTCGTGCCGGCGCAGCCCTGCGGCAGCCGTGGCAAGCCGGGCCAGCCAATGCGACCCGGCATTGGCCGGTGGCGCGGAGGGCGGCCTGGGCGGGGCGGGCGCGGCATGGCCGTTCTCGCCGGGGGCCTCGCCCAGCCGCGTGGCGCCGATGCGGCGCAGCCCGGCGCCGCGATCGGCGGCGATCAGGCGTTTCGCGCCGCGGATGCTCAGCCCTTCCTCGCGCATGACCTGGCACAGGCCGGCGGCCAGCCGCACGTCGTCGGGGCGGTAATAGCGCCTGCCGTCCGCGCGCTTGACCGGGGCCAGTTGCGAGAATTGCGATTCCCAATAGCGCAGCACATGCGGCGCCACGCCGATGAGGTCCGAAACCTCGCCGATGGAGCGGAAGGCGTCGGGGGATTTGACCATCAGCCCTTGCGCCTGTTCCCGGCAGAGACGCGGTCCTTCATCAGATGCGAGGGCCGGAAGGACAGCACGCGGCGGGGGGTGATCGGCACTTCCTCGCCGGTCTTGGGGTTGCGGCCGATGCGCTCGTTCTTGTCGCGCACCGAGAATGTGCCGAAGGACGAGATCTTGACCTGCTCGCCGCGCACCAGCGCGTCCGAGATATGGCCGAGCACGCTTTCGACCAGTTGCGCCGATTCGTGCCGTGACAGGCCCACCTCGCGGAACACGGCTTCGGCAAGGTCCATGCGGGTCAGGGTGGCGTCGCTCATCTGGGGAACCTCCTGCATGTGGTGAAGGATGGGTAATTTGCCGGGCCAAGTCAACACGCGTGACGGGTTCGGACCCGTCAAAGCCGCAGTTTTGTTCCGCGTTATTCGCATCTTACCGGGACTGTGCCGCCCAGGCCGGGCGAGGGGTCCTTGTGGGTGCGGCGGGTGTCCATCCTGCGGCGAAAGCGGGGGAAGCCATGGCCGGCGGATGGGCGCGCGATGGTGCGACGGATGGCGCGGGCGAGGGCGCTGCGGTCTGCCATGCATGCGCCGAGCCGATCTCCGAGGCGCGGCGCCGTGCGGTGTCGGGGGTGCGGCTGTGCATTCCCTGCCTGGGCGAGCGCGACCGGGCCCGGCGCCCGACGGCGAGGATCAACCGTCGCGGTTCCAGGGATTGGCCGCTGAAGCAGCGCCTACCAGCGCAGGACGGCGGCGCCCCAGACAAGGCCGCCGCCGATCGCCTCGGCCACCAGCAGGTCGCCCGGCCGGAAGCGGCCCGCGGCATTGGCCACCGACATGGCCAGCGGGATCGAGGCGGCCGAGGTGTTGCCATGCTCGGCCACGGTCAGAACCACCTTGTCCAGCGGCAGCTGCATGCGCTTGGCCGTGGCCTCGATGATGCGCAGATTGGCCTGGTGCGGCACCAGCCAGTCGACATCGGCGGCGCCGATCCCGGCCTTGTCCATGGCGCGATGCGCGGTGTCGGCCAGTTTCTCGACCGCGTGGCGGAACACCAGATTGCCCTGCATGCGCAGGCAGCCGGCAGTGCCGGTCGAGGCCACGCCGCCATCGACATAGAGGATGTCGCGGAACTGGCCGTCGCTGTTCAGGTCGGTGGCCAGGATGCCGCGATCGGCAGTCGTGCCCGCACCCTCGCCGGCCTCGAGGATCACCGCGCCGGCGCCGTCGCCAAACAGCACGCAGGTGCCGCGGTCGCTCCAGTCCATGATGCGGCTGAAGGTCTCGGCGCCGATCACCAGCACGCGCTCGGCCAGGCCGGCGCGAATCAGCGCATCGGCATTGGCCAGCGCATAGACGAAGCCGGCGCAGACCGCCTGGATGTCATAGGCAAAGCCGCGCCGCATGCCGAGCCCGGCCTGCACCATGGTCGCGACCGAGGGAAAGGTCAGGTCGGGGGTCGATGTGGCGACGATGATCGCGTCGATCTGCCCCGGCTCCATGCCGGCATTGGCCAGCGCCGCGCGCGCCGCCGCGATGCCGAGATCCGAGGTGCGCTGGTCCTCGGCGGCGAAATGGCGCCTTTCGATGCCGGTGCGGGCGCGGATCCAGTCGTCGCTGGTCTCGAGCCGGTCGGCGAACCAGCTGTTCTCGACCACGCGTTCGGGCAGGTAATGCCCGGTGCCCCTCACGATTGCACGCCGCATCAGGACGCCCCCTCGCTTGCCTTGCCGCCATTGATCGCGGGGGCGGCGGATTGCGCCACGCGCGCCGCCAGCCGCTCCTGAAAACCGGATTGCGCCAGCCGGAAGGCCAGCATGATCGCCGCCGAGACGCCGGTGGCATCGGCCGAGCCATGCGACTTGACCACCGTGCCATTGAGGCCCAGGAACACGCCGCCGTTCACCCGGCGCGGGTCGATGCGCTGCTGCAGCCGCCGGAGCGAACTCATCGCCAGAAGCGCGGCGAATTTCGACAGGATGGAATTGGCGAAGGCCTGCTTGAGAAAGTCGCCGACCAGCTTGGCCGTGCCCTCGCCGGTCTTCAGCGCGATATTGCCGGTGAAGCCGTCGGTCACGATCACGTCGACGCGGGCCGAGGGCAGGTCGCCCCCCTCGACGAAGCCGGCATATTCGAAATTGCCCGCCTGCGCCGTGGCCGGCATCTGCTCATGCGCCTGTTTCAGCTCGGCCCGGCCCTTGTGTTCCTCGGTGCCGACATTGAGCAGGCCGACGCGCGGCCGCTCCAGCCCGAAGCCGTTGCGCGCATATGAGGCGCCCATCAGCGCATAGGTCAGCAGGTCGCGCGCATCGGCGCGGATGTCGGCGCCCACGTCCAGCATGACGTTGAAGCCCTGCGGATTGCGCGAGGGCCACAGGCAGGCGATGGCGGGGCGGTTCACGCCCGGCAGCTTGCGCAGGCGCATCATCGACAGCGCCATCAGCGCGCCGGTATTGCCGCAGGACACCGCCGCCGTGGCCTCGCCCAGGCGCACGGATTCCAGCGCGGACCACATCGAGGTGCCCTCGCCCTTGCGCAGCACCTGGCTGGGCTTGTCGTCCATGGTCACGACGCCGCCGGCATCGCGGATGTCGCAGCGCCCGGCGAGGCCGTCGCGCCGTGCGATCAGCGGCTCGAGCTCGGCCCGCGGGCCGTGCACGATGAAACGGATGTCGGGATTTTCCTCGGCGCTTTCTGCCATGCCCGCAACCACCGCCGCCGGGCCGCTGTCGCCGCCCATCGCGTCAATGGAAATCACCACGCTGCCCGTCGGTTGGGGCAGGCGCGGCAGGGTCTGTGAATCTGCCGAGGCCATCCGCGGTCAGTCCGCTCAGGCCGCGTCGTCGTCCAGATCGGCTGCATTGGCCTGCGCCACGACCTCGCGCTCGGCGTAATGGCCGCAGGAGGGGCAGACGTGGTGCGGGCGCTTCAGCTCGCCGCAGTTGGTGCATTCGTTCGGGTTGCCGGCGACGAGCGCATCATGCGAACGGCGCATGTTGCGGCGCGAGCGGGTAACTCGGTTCTGAGGGACGGCCATGTCTCAACCTCAAGTGGTTCGGGGGGCGGCCTCTCGGGCGGCCCCGGATTCGGGGTTCCTGTCTCGGGCGGGCATAGGCCACCGGAACGCTGGCCGCAAGTCGCGAAACGATGTCGCTGAGCGGGGGCCGCGGTCCGGGGTTCCCCGCCGGTCGAATGAACGGCGCAAAATAGCCAGAAATTCGGCTCGCGCAAGGGCAAACTTGCGGCAAGGAAAGCGGCGCTGGCGCGCCGTTGCCTCCGGCGGGGATATTCCTGCAAGAAAGAAGTGCCGGCCCGCGCCTAGCGGCCCAGCTTGGCGTGGACCTCGTCGAGGTCGATCTCGGATTTCGGCAGCTTGTTGTCCGGATCGTCGAAGTCGTATCTGAAGAGCTGGAAATCCTTCTTGTAGATTTCCCAGACCAGGTGGCGCGACAGGTCGTCGAAATATTCGCCGACCCTGTGGGCGCGCCTTGGGCCGTGGCCTTCGGATTCGTTGAATCTGGGCACGTCGTTCACGTCGAGTTTGACTGGCGTGGGGGCGGCGTCCAGCACCTTCTGCATGCCCTCGTTGAACCTCTCGGTGAAGAAGATCTGGTCATAGCGGCCGCCGTTCACGATGAAGGTCGAGATATGGCCCGACATGGCCGACCAGTGGATGTCCGGCTCCATCGGGCGGCGCCAGCGGATGGTGTCGCGCGCAAACAGCAGGAAGCGGCGAAAGCTGGCGATCTGGTCGAAGCGAAAGCCGTTCTCGGGGCTGCCGACATCGACGCCATAGCGCTGCATCAGCTGCGGCACCAGATTGCCGCGATAGCGTTTGCCGTTCCTTTGGATGCCGGCGATCTTGTCGAAGAACGAGGACAGGATGCGCTGATAGGGGTTGCGCACGCAGGTGAAGGTCAGGGACCTGTGCGCCTTGACGCTGGTCTCGATCGGGCCCTGGCTTTCGGGCTGGTTCCACTTGTGCAGCCCGGATGTGGCATCGTGGATGTCGCCGTCGAAATAGCGGCCATGGTCGGAATAGAACATGATCTGCCCGATGGACGAGCAGGCGCATTTCGGAACCACGCGATAGACCATGCTTTCGCTTTCCGTCATCCAGGTTCCCGGAAAACCCATGTTCGACCATCCCTTCAAAAAATGCTTCGCGGCCAAGGCGGGGGCCGGCACGGCTTGCCCGGCCAGACAAAATCGGTAAGGACACAAAGCAAATCGGCGGCAGAGATTCAACCTGCCGCATGGCGCTGCGGACGCAGAGCGGAGGGGATCGGGGGGAAATGGCGCGCATCGCCTTCATTCTGCTTTGCCACAAGGACCCCGAGGGGGTCATCGCCCAGGCCGAGCGGCTGACGGCCGCAGGTGACTTTGTCGCGATCCATTTCGATTCGCGCGCCGCGCCTCGCGACTTTGCCCGCATCCGCGCGGCGCTGGACGGCAACGGCGCCGTGGTCTTTGCCCGGCGGCGGATGAAATGCGGCTGGGGCGAATGGTCGCTGGTCGCCGCGACGCTGGAGGCGCTGCGCGCCGCCGTCGCGGCCTTTCCGCTGGCCTCGCATTTCTACATGCTGTCGGGCGACTGCATGCCGATCAAGTCGGCCGAACATGCGCATGGCTTTCTGGACCGCGAGGACTGCGACCATATCGAATGTTTCGACTTCTTCGAGTCGGACTGGATCAAGACCGGTTTTCGCGAGGAACGGCTGATCTATCGCCACTGGTTCAACGAGCGCCGGCACAAGCGGCTGTTCTATGCCAGCCAGGACCTGCAGCGCCGCCTTGGCCTGCAGCGGCGCGTGCCCGCCGACATCCGGGTGATGATCGGTTCGCAATGGTGGTGCCTGCGCCGCCAGACCGTCGAGAAGGTGCTGGATTTCTGCACCGAACGCCGCGACGTGATGCGGTTTTTCGCTACCACCTGGATCCCGGACGAGACCTTCTTCCAGACCGTGGTCGGCCATGTCGTGCCCCGCCACGAGATCCGCACGCGCACGCTGACCTATCTGATCTTCACCGATTACGGCATGCCGGTCACCTTCTACAACGACCACTACGAATTGCTGCTGGGCCAGGACTATCTGTTCGCCCGCAAGATCAGCCCCGAGGCGCTTGACCTGCGCGCCAGGCTTGGCGCGCTCTGGGCCGCCCGGGGCATGGATTTCCCGATCTCGAACGAGGCGACCGGGCTGTTTCGCTTCCTGACCGGGCGCGGGCGCGTCGGGCGACGTTTTGGCCAGCGCTTCTGGGAGGCCGAGGGCAGCATGGGGCGGGCCAATACGCTGCTGCTGGTGGTGGCGAAGAAATGGCATGTCGCCAAGCGCCTGACCGCGGCGATCCGGGCGCAGGGCGGGATCCCGGCGGTCGATTACGTGTTCAACGAGATCGAGGCGCATCTGCCCGATCTCGGCGGCGTCGAGACCACGATCGCCAAGCGCGAACATCACCGCCGGGCGCTGATCCGGCTGCTGTTTCAGCATTTCGACGCGCAGCGGCTGGTGCTGTGCCTGGATCCTTCGGCGCTGTTCCTGATCGAGGACCTGGTGGCGGACAAGGCCGACACCCGGCTGCTGCTGATCGAATCGCGCTTTGACGACGCCTATCTGCGCGGCCATATCGGCCGGGTCGGCCTGGCGGGGGCGCAAAGCGCGCCCGAGGCGATCGAGCGGCTGCTGCCCACGGTGCGCGCAGACATGGAACATGAGGCCGAGCGGCTGCGCGACATGGATTTCGCCAGCTTTCACAGCATTGCGCCCTGGCGCAGCCCCGAGGAGAATGCCAGCGCATTGGCGGCCTTTCTGGACATTGCGCCCGAGGCCGCCCTTGACCTGGCACGGACCAGCAACCTGTTCAGCGACTGAGGAGAGAAGCCTATGCCCGCCTATGATCCGAACAATATCTTCGCCCGCATCCTGCGCGGCGAGCTTCCGAATGAAACCGTGCTGGAAACCGAGCATACGCTGGTCTTTCACGACATCCGCCCGCAGGCGCCGGTGCATGTGCTGGTCATCCCCAAGGGTGCCTATGTCAGCTACGACGAATTCGCCGACCGCGCCTCGGATGCCGAGATCGTGGATTTCAACCGGGCGGTGGCGCGGGTGACGCGCGATCTGGGCGTGGCGCTGGAGGCGGGGCAGGGGTTCCGGGCCATCACCAATGCCGGCCCCGACGGTGTGCAGGAAGTGCCGCATTTCCACCTGCACATCCTGGGCGGCCGCGTCATGGGCCGCATGGTTCAGCCGGGCTGAGCCGGCGCGCCCGCGGTCAGGCGCAGGAACACGTCCTCGAGGTCGGGCGCCTCGACAGCAATGTCGAGGATCGGCAAATGGGCCTCGCGCAGGGCGTCGATCAGCCGGTCGACGGTCAGATGCGAGGGCGCATAGGACAGCGCCAGCCGGCCGTCGGCGCGCCGCTCGGCGCGCACGCCGGCGGGCAGGGCGGGCATGGCCGCGGCCTCGCCGGTGTCGATGACCAGCGTGCGCGCATCGGCGCGGCCCAGCAGCGTCGCCTTGTCCTCGCACAGGATCAGCTCGCCCCGGTCGATGATGGCGATGCGGTCGCACATCTCCTCGGCCTCCTCGAGGTAATGCGTGGTCAGGATGATGGTCATGCCCTGGTCGTTCAGCCGGCGCACATTGCGCCACAGCATGTCGCGCAGATGGATGTCCACGCCGGCGGTGGGTTCGTCCAGCACCAGGATCTGCGGCCGGTGCACCAGCGCCTTGGCCAGCAGCAGCCGCCGTTTCATGCCGCCCGACAGGTGACGCGAATAGCTTTCCGCCTGCTCGCTCAGGCCGACCAGATCCAGCAGTTCGTCGGTCCAGCGCTCGGCGCGGGGCACGCCGTAGAGCCCGGCCTGCACCTCTAGGCTGGCGCGCGGCGACAGGAAGGGGTCGATGTGCAGTTCCTGCGGCATGACGCCGATGGCGGCGCGGGACTGGCGCGGGTTCACGTCCTGGTCAAAGCCCCAGATGGTGACCCGGCCGGCCGATTTGCGCACCAGCCCGGCCAGGATATTGATCGTGGTGGATTTCCCCGCCCCGTTCGGCCCCAGCAGCCCCAGAATGGCCCCGGCCGGGATCGTCAGGTCCAGCCCCTTCAGCGCCACTTTCGGCGGGCTGGCCCCGGCCCCGGCATAGGTCTTGGCGAGGCCGCGGATCTCGATTGCATTCCGGCCGTCACTCGGGTTCTGGGGGGCTGGCATCGCGTCGGTCCAATCATTAGAATACCCGCGGTTTAACCCCGTTTGTCGCCCAAGCTCAAGGAATCGCCATGACCCGTCCGGCCCCCGAGATCCAGACCGTCACCACCTGGAAGGTCGCCTGCGACGGCGACGAGGCCAGGGGGCTTGGCCATCCGCGCGTCTGGCTGTCCATTCCGCCGGACAGCGGCTGGGCCGAATGCGGCTACTGCGACAAGCGTTTCGAGATCGACAGCGAACACGCCCACGACGCGCATTGAGCGCGGGCGGCCCGGTCGCATCCTGATTTGCCGGCATTGCGCAGGCGGAGGTGTCGCGATGCCTCCGGCGGGGATATTTGGTCAAGGAAGATGACCGGAGCCGTGCGCCCTTGGCCCGGTGGTGGCTTCGTGGCAGAAGGGGCCTCGGACCGCAGGACAGGGGGCAGCTTCGATGGCTGACGCATTCGGCAAGGGGCATCACCTTCATCTGATCGACGGCTCGGCCTTCATCTTTCGCGCCTATCACGCGCTGCCGCCGCTGACGCGCCGTTCCGACGGCATGCCGATCGGCGCGGTGGCCGGGTTCTGCAACATGCTGTGGAAATACGTGCAGGAGACCAAGGGCGCGGATGCGCCGACGCATGCGGCGGTGATCTTCGACCACAGTTCGCGCACGTTTCGCAACGACATCTATCCGCTTTACAAGGCCAACCGCCCGGAACTGCCCGAGGACCTGCGCCCGCAATTCCCGCTGACGCGCGAGGCGACGCGCGCCTTCGCCATCGCCTGCATCGAGACCGAGGGCTACGAGGCCGACGACATCATCGCCACGCTGTCGTGCCAGGCGCGCGATGCCGGCGGGCGGGTGTCGATCATCAGTTCCGACAAGGACCTGATGCAGCTGGTGGGCGCAGGCGTCGAGATGCTGGACCCGATCAAGGGCAAGGCCATCGGCCCCGATGAGGTGCGCGAGAAATTCGGCGTCGGCCCCGAGCGGGTGGTCGATGTGCAGGCCCTGGCCGGGGATTCGGTGGACAATGTGCCGGGCGCACCTGGAATCGGCATCAAGACCGCCGCGCAATTAATTGAAGAATACGGAGATCTTGAAACGCTGCTGGCGCGGGCCGAGGAGATCCGGCAGCCGAAGCGCCGCCAGACCCTGATCGAGAACGCCGAGCAGATCCGCATCTCGCGCCGGCTGGTCGAGCTGGACTGCCACACACCGCTGGATTTCGGGCTGGAGACGCTGGCGATCCGCGACCCCGAGCAGGCGCCGCTGCTGGATTTCCTGAACCGGATGGAGTTCCGCACCCTGACCACCCGCGTGGCGCAGCGTTTCGGTGCCGTAACACCCGCCGCCGATCCGGTCCCGGTGGCCAGCCCGGTGACGGCCCTGCCGCCCATCGACCGCGGGCTATACACCATCATCCGCGACGCCGGGACGCTGGCAGGCTGGCTGGCCGAGATCGGCGAGAAGGGCGCGGTCGCCATCGACACCGAAACCACCGGCCTTGACGAGATGCAGGCCGGGCTGGTCGGCGTGTCGCTTTCGACCGGCCCGGGGCGCGCGGCCTATCTGCCGCTGGGCCATGTCGATGGCGCGGGCGACCTTTTCGGCTCGGGCGCGCGGGCTGCGGGGCAGATGGATCTTGATCAGGCGCTGGCGATGCTGAAACCGGTGCTTGAGGACCCGGCGGTGCTGAAGATCGGCCAGAACATCAAGTATGACTGGAAGATCCTGGCCCGCCACGGCATCCGCATGGCGCCGGTCGAGGATACGATGCTGCTGTCCTATGCGCTGAACGCCGGGGCGCATAATCACGGCATGGACGAGCTGGCGGATACCTATCTGGGCCACAAATGCCTGCCGATCAAGGACCTGATCGGCTCGGGCAAGACGCAGATCGGCTTTGCCGAGGTTGCGATCGACAAGGCCGGCGAATATGCCGCCGAGGATGCCGAGGTGACCTGGCGGCTTTGGCACCACTTCCGCCCCAAGCTAGCGCAAAACCGTGTCACCACCGCCTATGAGCGGCTGGAGCGGCCGATGGTGCCGGTGCTGGCCGCGATGGAGATGACCGGCATCCGCATCGATGCCGACCACCTGAAACGCATGTCCAATGCCTTTGCCCAGAAGATGGCCGGCCTCGAGGACGAGATCCACGCGCTGGCCGGCGGCGCCTTCAACATTGCCAGCCCCAAGCAACTGGGCGAGATCCTGTTCCAGCGCATGGGACTTGAGGGCGGCAAGCAGGGCAAGACCGGCGCCTATTCCACCAGCGCCGAGGTGCTTGAGGATCTGGCCGCTGAGGGGCACGAGCTGCCGGCGCGGGTGCTGGATTGGCGCGCGCTGTCAAAGCTGAAATCGACCTATACCGACGCGCTGCCCCAGCATGTGAACCCCGAAACCGGGCGGGTGCATACCTCCTATTCCATCGCCGGGGCGCAGACCGGGCGACTGGCCTCGACCGATCCGAACCTGCAGAATATTCCGGTGCGGACCGATGAGGGGCGGCGCATCCGCGAAGCCTTTGTCGCCGGGCCGGGGATGCGCCTGGTCAGCCTCGACTACAGCCAGATCGAGCTGCGCATCCTGGCCCATGTCGCGGCGATCCCGGCGCTGAAACAGGCCTTTCACCAAGGTATCGACATTCACGCCATGACCGCCAGCCAGATGTTCGGCGTCCCGGTCGAGGGCATGGATCCGATGATCCGCCGCCGCGCCAAGGCGATCAATTTCGGGGTGATCTACGGCATCTCGGGCTTTGGCCTGGCGCGCAACCTGCGCATCCCGCGCGCCGAGGCCCAGGCCTTTATCGACACCTATTTCCAGCGCTTCCCGGAGATCCGCGCCTATATGGACGACACTGTGGCGACAGCGAAACGCGACGGATATGTGCGCACGCTGTTTGGCCGGCGCATCATGACCCCGGGCATCAACCAGTCCGGCCCGGCGGCGGGCGGGGCAAGGCGCGCGGCGATCAACGCCCCGATCCAGGGCGCGGCCGCCGACATCATCCGCCGCGCGATGATCCGCATGCCCGAGGCCATCGCGCATCTGCCGGCCAACATGCTGCTGCAGGTCCATGACGAGCTGGTGTTCGAGGTCGAGGAGAGCGCCGTGCCCGAGCTGATCGCCGCCGCGCGCGCCGTCATGCAGGGCGCGGCCGAGCCGGCGGTCAGGCTGGACGTGCCCCTGATCGTCGATGCCGGCCAGGGCGCCAACTGGGCCGAGGCGCATTGACCGCCTGCAGGCAAGGTGGGCGCCGTTGCATATCCCTGCCCTCTGAAGGGGCAACCGTCCACTAGCCTTCTTCCCGCGCTATTAGGGCCTGTGGACATTCATTTCGCGGCGAGGATGGTCGCCACGAGGTGCCAGTTGGCGGCGTAACTGCATGCGGTCTTTTCGTAGCGCGTGGCGAT
>NZ_JBDHSP010000041.1:0-28401 GCF_039808215.1 Paracoccus sp. (in: a-proteobacteria) | reverse complement strand
TCCCTTCGTCTCCGCCATACCTTGCGGCTAATGCGATGATTTGACTTGGCTTTTCTTGGGCGCTGCAAATCGTCCCCCCAATTGTCCCCCCTGCGAAACTTGGAAGCCCCCGGATCAACCGGACGGTTCGCGGGCATCGCCTCGCCTCTCGGGCTTTCGGAAAGGTCAGTTTTCGCCCTGCGCCCGTTCATCCATCGCGGCCATGATTTCGGCCAGCGCGGCATCAGACAGCCGTGAAGCATCAAGCGTCGGGGCTTCGGTCAGCGGCCCGCCGTCAGGTCCGGTCAGTTCGGTTGTCTGGCGCGGGCGCCCGTAGCCTCGATCTAACAGAGCCGTTGCAGCTGCGATGCGGGCGCTTCCGGTTTGCGTCGCATCGGCCATGATCTCGGCCAACGTCGCCAGGGCGCTTTCGGTGTGCCCCTGCGCCAATTCCGACAATGTTGCCTTCGCGGCCAGTGTCGCCCGGCTCTTGCTTCCCGCCGGGCGTCCCGCGCCCTCTCTACGGCCACCTTTAGCCATGCTCGCACCTCGCATTCTGATTTCGCTCTGATTAACCCGCGCCATCCTCGCCGTGAAGATAGGTATCGCCGCAGAGGCCGCGCCGTCGTGCCGTGGCGGGCAAGTCGAGGTTCCCCGATAATGCCCCTTAGCCGGAAAGCAAGTCGCGCCTCTAGGACGCTCCCTGTAGCCTCTACGGGCGTTCTGTGTTTGGCGGGCACTTACCCGCCCGCGCCTTCCGCTTGCCAGCACGGGACATGCAGCTTGCGGCCCTGCCGGTCAGTCACGGCAACCAGACAATCGGCCAGCCCGCAGGCGGCGCAGGTCGGCGGATGCGTCGGCAAGCGCGCGACCTTTCGGGCCGTGACGCCCTCGGGGTCCAGGCCGCGCAAGCTTGCCCCATGCCGTGAAGGCGAAGGGGCGGGCGGGGCGCTGGGCGGGGCATCGGCAGGCGCGGCGTTTTCGCCGTTCAGAAACGCGACGACCCCGGCCTTGCAGGCTCGTAGTTGGTCAATAACATCTGGCGTCACGTGCCCGCCAGAGTTGCGCCAGCGGATGCGCTCGCCGTCTGTCTCGAAGATGACCCCGGCCCGGATCAGGTCGCGAAGGACATCGGGAACCGGCATCAAATCTCCCCCTCCCATATGCCACAATGGCCATTGCTTCTGCCACCCTCGGAAAAAGTGCCACAAGCGCCACAACTGCCATTTCAATTGATTTTATTATGTTTTTCAGTGGCGCTTGTGGTGAGCGTGGCGCTTGTGGCAGTTTTTTCACCCCCCTTGGAGAGGTATCTATCGAAAGCATCCGCGAAGTCGGCGGGGCGGTAGAAACTGCCGAACCGATCCTGTGCCGGGCCGATGCCGTAGGGTTTAAGCAGCTTCGCAATCCCGCGCGTCGAGATAGGGCGCCCGCCGTTCAACATTCCGCGAAGGTCAGATAGCCCAAGCTCTTGTGCGCCGAATCGTGGAAGGTCAGGAACGGCCTCATCCTTCACCCCCGGTCCTGAGGTTGCGGATGATGCGCCGCTGCAACCTGGCGACCCCGCGGTGGAGACGGGCAATGTCCTTGCCCGCCTCTCCTTCATGGCCGCTTCCCGACGCCGCAATCGCGTTCAGGGCCATGCCGAGCAGCCCGAGCTGCTCGGTCAGGCGCTCGGCGCGACCGGCCCGGCCAGCCAGCAGGCAATCGCCCAGTCAGGATCGCGTCGCGGCGCGCTGCGGTTTTGCGGGCGCCATCGTCCATGCCTGGCCTCTGCACGGCCGGGGCCGCAAAGTTGACTAAATTCCACAGGGTCATTATGGCCTTGGCCCGACATCGGCAAGCCCCGCCGGCCCCGCTTCTGCACAGGTTCGGAGACCATGACCGTCAGCACTTTCCCGGCCCCGCCGCCGTCCTGCAAGGTCCGCCCGACATGATGGCCGAGCCAGGCGACATGACCGGCGCGCCGCTGACCGAGGCGCAGGAGGGGCTTTGGTATGTGCAGGCGCTGGACCCGAAAAATCCGATCCTGAACACCGGGCAGTATCTGGAACTGCTGGGCCCGCTGGACGCCGACGCGCTGGCCGCCGCCGTCACCCGCACCATCGCCGAGACCCCGGCACTGGCGCTGCGCTTTCGCGCCACGCCCGAGGGGCCGCGCCAGTTTGCCGGCCTGCCGCCGATTCTCGGCTTTGTCGACCTGTCGGTACAGCCCGAGGCCGAGGCGCAGGCGCTGGCCCATATGCAGGCCGACAGCACCCGCCCGCTCGACCTGGCCGGCGAGCCGGCGGCGACGCTGACCCTGTTCCGGCTGGGGCCCGAGCGGCATTTTCTTTACCAGCGCATCCACCATCTGGCCATCGACGGCTATGGCATGGTGCTGGTCACGAACCGCATCGCCGCGCATTATGCCGCCCTGACCGCGGGGGCGCCAGCGCCCGAGCCCTTCCCGCCGCTGGCGCTGGCCGAGGAGGAGGACGCCGCCTGGCGCGCCTCGCCCCGCCGCGCCGCCGCCCGCGACTGGTGGCATGGCGAACTGGCGAACCTGCCCGAGGTGGCCGGCCCGGCCCCGGGCCGCGCGGTCAGCGGCCACGGCTTTCTGCGCGACAGCCGCTGGCTGCCGGCAGAGCTGCTGGCGGCGCTTGCTGCCTGCGCCGGGCGTCACCGTCTGGGCTGGCCCGATGTGCTGGCGGCGCTGTGCGGCGCCTACCTGGCGCGCTGGACCGGCGGCGATGCGGTGATCGGCTTGCCTTTCATGGCGCGCATGGGCCGCAGGATTGCCGACCTGCCCTGCATGGCGATGAACGTGCTGCCCTTCCGCCTGCGGCTGGACGAGGACGCGCCGCTGCCCGGCTGGCTGGCGGCGCAATCGAAACGCATGGCCGCCTGCCGCCGCCACGGGCTTTACCGCAGCGAGCTTCTGCGCCGGGAACTGGGCCTCGTCGGCGGCACGCGCCGGCTGCACGGCCCGCTGGTCAATGTGCAGCCCTTTGACAGGGCGCCGGAGTTTCCCGGCCTGACCGCGCATCTGCATATCCTGGGCGCGGGCGCGGTCGATGACCTGACGCTGACCTTTCGCGGCGATCCCGCCGAGGGCATGATCTTCGAGCTGGACGCGAACCCGGCGCTTTACACCGCCGAAGAGGTCAGCGCCCATGCCGAGCGCATCCTGGCCTTCCTGCGCGCCGCCCTGGGTGCCGAGACCCTGGCCGCGGTCCCCACCGCCAGCCCCGACGAGATCGCCGCGGCCGAGGCCCGCGCCCGCGCCGCCGACCATGCGCTGCCCGACACCAGCCTGACCGCGCTGATCGCGGCGCAGCTGGCCGCCACGCCCGAGGCCACCGCGGTCAGTTTCGACGACACCCGGCTGAGCTTTGCCGAGCTTGACCGCCGCAGCGCCGCGCTGGCGGCAAGGCTGGTCCGGATGGGCGCCGGCCGCGACCGCATCGTGGCGGTGGCGCTGCAGCGTTCGCTGGACCTGCCGGTGGCGCTGCTGGCGGTGCTGCGCGCCGGCGCGGCCTATCTGCCGCTCGATCCCGACCACCCGCCCGAGCGCATCGCCCGCATCCTGGCGCAGGCGCAGCCGGTGGCGGTGCTGGCCACCCCGGACCAGGCCGGGCTGTTTCCGGCGGGCACGGAACTGCTGGCCCCCGAGGATTGGCCCAGCGATTGGCCCGGGGAGGGGACCGCCCCTGCCCTGCCGCAGCCGCGCGATCTGGCCTATGTCATCTTCACCTCGGGCTCGACCGGAGAGCCCAAGGGCGTCGCCATCGAACATCGTGCCATCGTCAACCGGCTGCTGTGGATGCAGGCGCATTACGGCATCGCGGCCTGCGACCGCATCCTGCAAAAGACCCCGGCGACCTTCGATGTCTCGGTCTGGGAATTCTTCCTGCCGATGCTCGCCGGAGCGGAACTGGTCATGGCGCCGCCCGGAGCGCATCGCGATCCGGCGGCGCTGGCGCGGCTGCTGCGCGAGCGCGCCATCACCACCTGCCATTTCGTGCCCTCGATGCTGTCGGCCTTTCTGGCCTCGCCGGCCTCGAAGGGGCTTGAACTGCGCCGGATCTTCTGCTCGGGCGAGGAACTGACCGCGGACCAGCGCGACCGTTTCCACGCCCGCATCCGGGCCGAGTTGCACAATCTTTATGGCCCGACCGAGGCCGCCGTCGATGTCAGCTACTGGCCAGCCACGCCCGAGGACCGCGAGAACCCGATCCCCATCGGATTCCCGGTGTGGAACACCACGCTGGCCGTGCTGGACGAGCGCATGCGCCCCGTGCCGCCCGGTCTGGCGGGGCATCTCTACCTGGGCGGCGTGCAGCTGGCGCGCGGCTATCTGGGCCGCCCCGACCTGACCGCCGAGCGTTTCATCGACAGCCCGCAGGGCCGCCTTTACGCCACCGGCGATCTGGCGCGGCTGCGCCCGGACGGGGCGGTGACCTATCTCGGCCGCTCGGATCATCAGGTCAAGATCCGCGGGTTGCGCATCGAACTGGGCGAGATCGAGGCGGCGATCATGGCCTCGGGTCTGGCGCGCGAATGCGCGGTCCTTGCACGCGAGGATCACGCGGGCGACAGGCGCCTCGTCGCCTATCTGGTGCCGGACGCGGGCTGGCGGCCGGGGCTGCTGGCCGAGCGTCTGGCCACCAGCCTGCCCGGCTACATGGTCCCCGCGGCCGAGGTGGCGCTGCCGGCGCTGCCGGTGACCGCGAACGGCAAGCTGGACCGCAAGGCCCTGCCCGCGCCCGAATTCTCCGCCGGCGGCCGCGAGGCCGAGACCCCCACCGAGTGCCTGCTGGCCCGGCTTTTCGCCGAGATCCTGCATCTGGACGCCCCGGTCAGCGCCGAGGCGGATTTCTTTGCCCTCGGGGGCGATTCGCTTTCCGCCGTGCGGCTGGCGCAGGCGATCGAGGCCGAGACCGGCCGCGATCCCGGCCTCGGCACGATCTTTGAACAGCCGGTGCTGGCGGCGCTGGCGGCGGCGCTGGCGGCACGGGCGCCGCAGGACGACGGGCTGGGGCCGCTGATCCTGCTGGCGGATGGTGACGCGGGGGCGCCGCCGCTGTTCCTGATCCACCCGGCCGGCGGGCTGGCCTGGGGCTATCGCATGCTGGCGCGGCGCATCGCGCCGGCGCGGCGCGTCTACGGGTTGCAGCATCCCGGGCTGGTCTCGGAAGCGCTGATGCCGGAAAGCCTGTCGGACCTGGCCCGGGACTATGCCCGGCGCGTGATCGATCTGGTGCCGCAGGGGCCGCTGCATCTGGCCGGCTGGTCGGTCGGCGGCATCCTGGCGCAGGAAATGGCCGTGGTGCTGGCCGGCATGGGCCGCAGCCCCGGGCTGGTCGCCATGCTTGACAGCTATCCCGCCGACGCCTGGCGCGACGAGCCCGAGCCCGATCCGGTCATGGCGCTGCGCGCGCTTCTGGCCATCGCCGGCCATGACCCCGAGGCGCATCGCGATCTGGACACCCGCGCCGCGGTTGTGGCCTTCCTGCGCCAGGGCGACAGCGCGCTGGGTAGCCTGCCGGCGCGGGTGCTCGATGGGGTGGTGCGCACGGTGACCGGCACGAACCGGCTGATCCGCGGCCATCACCACCGGCGCTACGACGGCACGATCCTGCATTTCCGCGCCGCCAGGGACCATGCGGGCAGCGCCCTGACCCCGGCCATGTGGCTGCCCCACGCGCGCGAGGTCGAGGTGATCGACCTGCCCTTCCTGCATGGCGAGATGACCTCGCCCGAGGCGGTGGCGCTGATCGCCCCGGAACTGCTGCGGCGGCTGGCGCCCACCCCCGGCCCCTAGGCCGCGGCAAAGGGCAGCACCAGCGGGAATGACCCGGCCAGCGTCTGGATATGCGCAAGGCCCGGCAGCACATGCAGTTCGGCGCGGTGACCCGGATGTCGGGCGAGGGCCGCGGCGAATTCCATGGTCGCGGGTGCCGGCCCGTCCGGCGGCGGACCGTCCAGACCCGAGCGCTTTTCCCGGTCGCCCAGCGCCACCAGGAGCGGGCGCGAGGCAGGCGCGGCATCGGCGGCGATGCGGCGGATCAGCGCCTCGTCCCACCAGATCGAGGGGCTGATCGCGGCGTGGCGGGCAAAGCCCTGCGGTTGCGCCAGCAGCGCATAAAGCGTGAACAACCCGCCGAAACTGTGCCCCCACAGCGTGCGGCGCCCGGCATCGACCGCAAGGCCGGCCTCGGCAGCGGCACGCAGCGGCCCGGTCAGGCGCCGGTGAAAGATCGCGGCCCCTCCGGCCATGCGCCCTTCATGCACATGGTCGGGCCGCAGGCCCTCGCCCGGCCCGTCCGGCGCGGTGAAGTCCAGCGTGCGCAGCTCGCGGGCGAATTGCCGGTCGGTGTCATAGCCCACGCCCACCAGCATCAGCCCCGGCGCCAGCGCCAGATGTTCGGGGGTCAGGAAATCGAAGGCGGCATTGCCGTCCAGCATGTAAAGCACCGGCCAGCCGCGCGCCGGCGCCGGCGCCCTGGGCGCGGCGACGAACAGCCGGTATCCCGGCCCGACCGCCACCACCTTCTGCGACAGCTCATGCGTCGGCGCCCCGCTCTGCAGGATGCGCAACTCGGCACCCTGCCGCGCGTGATCGGGTCCGACCCGGCCTGTCTGCGTCATCGCGTCCCACCTTCGTGATGCTTGCATCCTCTTGCCCTGTCCGGCGATGGTTGACAAGGACAGTCGGGAATATAGGTTGCGCCCGACCCAGCCAGCCCCAAGGGGGTCAGCCGCAGACCCGAGCCGTTTTCAAGGAGATCCCATGGCCCCGCTTTACCGCCGCCCCCTTCGCACGCTTCTGGGCGCCTCGGCGCTGGCGCTGTGCGTCATTGCCGCCCCGGCGCTGGCCCAGACCGCCTTCACCGCGCCGCTGGTCGATTTCGTCGGCGATGTCCGCGCCCAGGGTCCCGGGCGCACGCCGATCCACCAGGGTGGCAAGGCGGTGATCGCCGGCGAGGACATGATCCCCGGCCAGAGCGTGACGCTGATGCGCGGCGCGCGGGTGCTGAACGACCAGCCGATCACCGTCGATGCCGAGGGCGGCTTCAGCTTCGAGTTGCAGATCGACCAGGACGCCGCGATCGGGTTGCAGCCGGTGGTGGTCATGGCCGAGAACCCCGCCGCCGCCACGGTGGTCGAGATGAAGATCTCGCCCGAGGTGCCGGTCTCGGGGGCCGAAAAGTTCACCGTCGCCAGCGCGCCGGTGGCACCGGGCCTTTATCAGGTGAAGTTCAGCCAGGGCGCGGATGCGGTCTTTGTCACCAGCGCCGTCGGCCGCCCCCCGGTCAAGGAATCGAAACTGCTGAAGCTGGACCCCGAGACGCTGAAGGTCAGCGCCGAGATCGTCCCCGCCGCCGCCCCCGCGCGGCCCGATGGCAAGGAGGCCGGGCTGCTCGCGGTCTACGGGCTTGAGGTCGACGAGGCCAACGGCCATGTCTGGGCCGGCAATACCCGCCAGGACACGGTGGCGGTCTATCGCCAGTCCGACCTGTCGCTGGTCAAGCAGTTCCCGCCCGGCACCGTGCCGCATGCCCGCGACATCATGGTGGACGAGACCAATGGCCGCGCCTATGCCAGCGCCACCGGCACGCCCGAGATCAAGGTCTTTGACCTCAAGACGCTAGAGCCGCTGGAACCGATCACCATCAGGTCGAAGCTGCGCGGCCAGAGCTTTTCCGCCATGAGCCTCGATCTGGACGAAAAGGCCGGCAAGCTGGTCACCGTCAGCCTCGACACGCCCGAGGCGGCAGTGGTCGATCTGGCCTCGGGCAAGGTCGAGGTGATCGCGTTGCCGGGCGCCAAGGCCGCCTCGGGCGTGGCCTATGACCCGCAAGAGGGGCTGATCTTCGTCGCCGCGCAGGCCACCGACAACCTGCTGATCGTCAAGGCGGAAACCGGCGAGCTCCTGCATGACGTGAAAGTGGGCGCCGGGCCGCTGAACGTGGCCTTTGAACCCGCAAGCCGCCTGGCCTATGTCGCCAACCGCGGCGCGGGCACCATCACCGTGGTCGACACCCAGGGCCGGATCGTCGCCAATCTCGAGGCCGGCAGCCTGCCCAACCAGCTGCGCGCCGACGGCAAGGGCAATGTCTGGGCGGTGAACAAGTCGCGCGGCGAGGGCGACGAGGCCGGCGACCGCATCTGGCGCATCACGCCCGACGCGCAGTAAGAGGGACCGGCCGGGGCAGGCCCTGCCCCGGCCCAACCGACCGGAAACGCCATGATCCTTGCCCGCCTTGCCGCCGCCGCCCTGATGCTGATCGCCACGCTTGGCCTGGCGCGCGCCGATGTCGCGGTCACCGACATCCTTGGCCGCGAGGTCAGCCTGCCGAAACCGGCCCGCCACATCGTGCTGGGCGAGGCGCGGCATCTGGCCGTGCTGGGGCTGATCCATGACGATCCGGTGGCGCTGGTCGCGGGCTGGCGCACGGCGCGGGCGCTGGACGAGCCGACGCTGGCCGCCTATCGCCGGAAGTTCCCCGATCTGGACCACATCCGTTCCGTGGGCGCCGGCGCGCGCGGCCTCTCGGCCGAGGCGATCATCGCCATCCACCCCGATCTGGTGGTGCTGACGCTGATGGACCAGGGCGATCCCGGCACGGAACTGCTGCGCCAGCAGCTCGAGGCGGCGGGCATCCCGGTCGTCTTTGTCGATTTCTTCTCGCATCCGCAGGAAAACTCCATCCCCAGCCTGCGCATCCTCGGCACGCTGACCGGCGCCGAGGAACGCGCCGAGGAGTTCGCCGAATTCTACGAATTCCGCCTGAACCGCATCCGCGACCGGCTGACCGCGGCGACGCCGCGCCCGCGGGTGTTCTTTCACGTCCATGCCGCGCCGGCCGGCTGCTGCGCCACCGTCGGCACCGGGGTGTTTCACGACTTCATCACCACCGCCGGCGGCCTGAACATCGGCCATGAGACGATCGGCACCGTGCAGGGCAATGTCAGTCTGGAAGGGCTGATCGCCGCCGATCCCGATGTCTATGTCGCCACCGGCGGCACGCATATGGCGGCACGCGGCGGGCTGGTGCTGGGCTCGGCCGTCGGGCCCGGGGCGGCGCAGGAAAGCTTTGCCCAGCTGCTCGCGGCGCCCGGCTTTTCCGCCCTGCGCGCGGTGGAACAGGGCCGCGCCGCCGGCGTCTGGCACATGTTCAACGACAGCCCCGCCCATATCGCGCTGATCGAATTCCTCGCCAGGACCTTTCACCCCGGGCTTTTCGCCGACATCGACCCCGCCGCGACGCTGGCCGAGATCAACGCCCGCTTCTCGCCGGTCACCGTGCCGGGGACCTGGTGGGTGACGGCGCCGCAATGACCGAGGCGACGCTTGCCAGCTATCACCGCCAGGGCCGGCGCCACCTGCTGATGCTGGGCTGGCTGGCGGTGGCGGCGCTGGCGGCGCTGCTTCTGGACCTGATCACCGGCCCGGCCGGCCTGCCGCTGGCCGAGACCCTGCGCGCGCTGACGGGCGCCGAGGTGTCGCGCGCCACCCGGGTCATCGTCTGGGACGTGCGCCTGCCGGTCGCCGCCATGGCGCTGATGGTCGGGGCGGCGCTGGCCCTGGCCGGGGCCGAGATGCAGACGGTGCTGGAAAACCCGCTGGCCGAGCCGTTCACCCTGGGCGTCTCGCCCGCGGCGGCGCTGGGGGCGGCGGTCGCCATCGTGCTTGGCCTGACCATCCCCGGCCTGCCCGTGGTCTGGAGCGTGTCGGGCAACGCCTTCATCTTTGCGCTGGGGGCGCTGGGGCTGTTGCAGCTTCTGGGCCGCATCCGCGGCGGCGGACCCGAGGTGCTGATCCTCTTCGGCGTGGCGCTGAACTTTACCGCCGCGGCGCTTTTGTCGCTGGTGCAGTTCATCGCCTCGGCCGATGCGCTGCAGCAGCTGGTGTTCTGGACCATGGGCAGCCTTGCGGCAGCGCGCTGGCCGGGCGTGGTGATGCTGGCGCTGGTGCTGGCGCTGGCGGTGCCGTTTTCCTTTCGCGCCGCCTGGAAGCTGACCGCGCTGCGCCTGGGCGAGGATCAGGCGCGCAGCTTCGGCGTCGATGTGACCGCGCTCAGGCGCTGGACGTTGCTGCGCGTCAGCCTGCTGGCGGCGGCCGCCGTGTCCATGGTCGGGGTCATCGGCTTTGTCGGGCTGGCCGGGCCGCATATCGCGCGCATGCTGGTCGGGGAAAACCACCGCGTCTTCCTGCCCGCCAGCATCCTGACCGGGGCGCTGCTCATGTCGCTGGCCTCGACCCTGTCCAAGACGCTGGTGCCGGGGGTGCTCTTGCCGGTGGGGCTGGTCACCTCGCTGATCGGGTTGCCAATCTTTTTCGCGCTGATCCTGCGCGGCAGGCGGCGCTGATGCAGGGGCTGCGGGCAAGGGGCGTCGCGGTGCATTACGGGTCGCGCCGGGTGCTGGCGGGTCTGGACCTGCCGCTCATGCGCCCGGGCGAGGTCACGGTGCTGGCCGGTCCGAACGCCGCCGGAAAATCGACGCTCTTGCGCGCCATCGCGCAATTGCAGGGCCATCGCGGCCAGGTGCTTCTGGACGGTCAGGACCTGGCGCGCATGCCCGCGCAGGCGCGCGCGCGTCTCATTGGCTTCATGCCGCAGACCCTGCCCGCGGGATCATCGCTGGTGGTGCTGGAAAGCGTCATCGCCGCGCTGCGCGCCGGCGGCGCGGGGGCGGCGCAGGCCGACCGCAAGGCCATGGCGACGCTCGACAGCCTGGGCATCGCCACCCTGGCGCTGGAGCCGCTCTCGGCGCTGTCGGGCGGGCAGCGGCAGATGGTGAGCCTCGCGCAGGCCATCGTGCGCGACCCGCGGCTGCTGCTGCTTGACGAGCCGACCAGCGCGCTGGACCTGGCCCGGCAAGTGCGGCTTTTGTCGGAACTGCGCCGGCTGGCCGGCGAGGGGCGCATCGTCGTCGCGGTGCTGCACGATCTGGCACTGGCGGCGCAATGGGCCGACCGCATCGTGCTGATGCACGCCGGCCGGACCCATGCCGAGGGCCGCCCCGATCAGGTGCTGACCCCGGCGCTGCTGGCCGAGGTTTACGGCGTCGAGGCCCGCGTCGAGCGCTGTTCGCGTGGCCGCATCATGGTGCTGATCGACGGCGAACATGCGCCGGGCTGACGCCTAGTTCACCCGCTGGCGCGGGCGGAAGGGCAAGGGCGCGACCGGCACGCCCTCCTCCAGCAGCTGGCGCGCCTCATCCAGCCGCGCCTCGCCATGGATGGCGCGCTCGGGCATCTCGCCCTCATGCATGGCGCGGGCCTGGGCGGCAAAGGACAGGCCGACGTAATCGGAATTTTCCTCGACATGGCGGCGCAACTTCTCCAGCGCCGCCTCGCGCGGATCGCGGGGGCTGTGCAGGTCGGGGGTATCTTCGGCGGCATGGGCGAGGCGCGGCGCCATCAGCGCCTTGTCCACCGCCGTGGACCCGCAATGCGTGCAGGCCACCTGACCAGCAGCGCGCAGGGCCTCGAACCCGTCCGAGGACCGGAACCAGCCATCGAATTCATGGCCTTGGTCGCAGCGCAGGGCATAGCGGATCATTTCGGCTCCTTTCCTGCTGCAAATATCTGCTCTCGCCGGGGCTTATACAAGGGTGCCGCGCGCCAGCGCCGCCAGCCGCGCCAGCAGCGGCGCCGGGTCGCCCGCCTGCGTCCGCAGCAGATCGCGCGCCGCCCGGCCCATGGCGCGCTGGCGCGGGCCGTCCGCGACCAGCGCCGCCAGCGCCGGTGCCAACCCGGCGCCGTCGCAGCCCTGCGCCGCGCCGGCCCCGTCCAGCGCCGCGTAATCGCCGGCGTGATTGGCGACATGCGGCCCGTGCAGGATGGCGCAGCGCCAGGCCGCCGGCTCCCAGGGGGTATGGCCGCCGTGATCGGCGAATGAGCCGCCGGTGATGCAGATGCCGGCGGCGCGATACCAGCTGTCCATCTCGCCCAGCGTGTCGGCAAGCAGCAGCGCCGCCCCGGGCCCGCCGCCCTGGCTGCGGCGGACGAAATCCAGCCCCTCGGCGGCGATCAGCGCCGCCACGGCCTCGCCGCGTTCGGGGTGGCGCGGCGCCAGGATCAGCCGCAAGCCGGGCCGCGCGCGCCGCGCCGCGACATAGGCGGCCAGCACCGCCGCCTCCTCGCCCTCATGCGTCGAGGCGGCCAGCACGGCCAGCTCGCGCCCCGGCGCATCCGCGCCCGGATCGGTCGCGGCCGGCGCCAGCAGCTTGAGGTTCAGCCGCCCGGCCAGCGCATCTTGCCGCAGGCCCAGCGCCAGCAGCCGCGCCTCGCTGCCCGCGTCCTGGGCCGAGAGCAGGTCGATCCGCCCCAGCATCGGCCCGATCAGGCGCGGCAGCCGGCCCCAGCGCAAGGCCGAGCGCGCCGACAGCCGCGCCCCCACCACCGCCAGCCCGACGCCTTGCGCCTGCGCCAGCGCCAGCCGGTTCGGCCAGAGCTCGTTCTCGACCGTCAGCAGCAGGGCCGGGCGCAGACGGTCCAGAAACCGCGCCACCGCCTGCGGCACGTCCAGGGGCGCCAGCGCGCAGGCAAAGCCCAGCGCCCGGGCACGCGCCCGCCCGGTCAGGCTGTTGGTGGTGACGGTCAGGGGAAAGTCGCGCGCCAACGCCCGGGCCAGCGGCAGGACGGAATTCAGCTCTCCGACGCTGGCCGCGTGCAGCCAGATGCCGCCAGCCGCCACCTGCGGCCCGGACAGCGCCAGACGCTCGCGCCAGTCGGGCCCGGCCAGGGGCGCGGCCAGCCGCAGCGCCCCGCCGGCCAGCGCCGTGGCGCCGCGCCAGATCACCGCCGCGCGGCCTCGGCGGCATCGCGGATGGCGCGGATGTTCCTGCCGTAAGGCGCGGGATCGGCAACCGAGCCGCTCTTGAACACTGCCGAGCCCGCGACCAGCACATCCGCCCCCGCCGCGGCGACCAGGGGCGCGGTCAGCGGATCGACGCCGCCGTCGACCTGGATATGGATGTCGCGCGCGCCGATCATGGCGCGCAGCCGGGCGATCTTGCCGATCTGGGAATGAATGAACTTCTGTCCGCCGAATCCGGGGTTCACCGTCATCACCAGCACCATGTCGCACAGGTCCAGCAGGTATTCGACCGCCTCGGCCGGGGTGCCGGGGTTCAGCGCGATGCCGGCCTTCTTGCCGGTGGCGCGGATCGCCTGCAGCGTGCGGTGCGGATGCGGGCCGGCCTCGA
Organism: Paracoccus sp. (in: a-proteobacteria); assembly: GCF_039808215.1. Classification (GTDB taxonomy): domain Bacteria; phylum Pseudomonadota; class Alphaproteobacteria; order Rhodobacterales; family Rhodobacteraceae; genus Paracoccus. The sequence goes on along the minus strand of NZ_JBDHSP010000041.1, from coordinate 15,219 downwards.
GATGGGCGGTGATCATGTCGGCCCCGGCCTCGGCATAGGCCTCGATATAGGCATCGACCGGCGCGATCATCAGATGCACGTCCATGAAGCCCTTGACATGCGGGCGAAAGGCCCTGACTGCTGGCGGACCGAAGGTCAGGTTCGGCACGAAATGCCCGTCCATGACATCGACATGGACCCAGTCGGCGCCCTGATCCTCGATGGCGCGGATCTCGCGGCCGAAATCGGCGAAATCGGCAGAAAGGATCGAGGGGGCGATCCTGATGCGGCGGTCAAGGCTCATGGTGCGGCTCCTGCGTTGTGGCGGCAGCGATAGCGCCAAGCGCCGGGACAGGTCAACATCCGCGGGCCCGCCCCTCCGGCGCAAGCCCCCTTGGGCTTTGCCGCGCAGGCCTTATATTGGGCGCAAGGCGCGGGCGGCGGCCGTTCCCCGCGCGGCCATATTCCGAAGGACATAGGATGACCGAGACAAGGGACATTTCCTGGGATGACAGCGTGTTGCCCTTTCAGCTGGAACGCTCGGGCATGCGCGGGCGCGTCGCGCGGCTGGGACCGGTGCTGGAACACATCCTGTCGCGCCACGACTATCCGCTGGCGGTCAGCGCCATGCTGGCGGAACTGGCGGTGCTGACGGCGCTGATCGGCCAGACCGTCAAGCTGCGCTGGAAACTGTCGCTGCAGGTGCGCGGCAATGGCGCCATCCGCACCATCGCCACCGACTATTATGCCCCCGAGACCGAGGGCGGCCCGGCCCGCATGCGCGCCTGGGCCAGTTTCGACGCCGCGCGGCTGCAGGGCGATCAGCCCGCCTTCGACCAGATCGGCGAGGGCTATTTCGCCGTGCTGATCGACCAGGGCGAGGGCACCACCCCCTATCAGGGCATGACGCCGCTGGCCGGCGGCGCGCTCTCGGTCTGCGCGCAGACCTATTTCGAACAGTCCGAGCAGCTGCCGACGCAGTTCGAACTGGCGGTGGGGCGCATGCGCCTGCCCGGCCGGCACGAGGAACACTGGCGCGCCGGCGGCATCATGCTGCAGACCCTGCCCGCCACGCGCCATCCGGCGGCCGGGGGCGGGCAGATGCTGGAAAGCGCCGACATCCTGCAGGGCGCGCAATCCGAGGACTGGAACCGCGCCACCATGCTGATGGCCACGGTCGAGGACATGGAGCTGGTCGATGCCGGCCTGCCGCTGCCCGATCTTGTGTTTCGGCTGTTCCATGAGGAAGCGCCCGCCGCCTTCGGTCCGCAGCAGCTGGTCTTCGGCTGCTCGTGCAGCGCCGAGCGCGTGCGCGGCACGCTGTCGATCTATTCCGCCAAGGACATCCGGCACATGACCAACGAGGCCGGCATCGTCACCGCCGATTGCCAGTTCTGCGGCGCGCATTACGAATTCGACCCCAGAAGCCTGGGGTTCGAGGCCACAATCGACGCCGAGGGCCGGCCGCTGCCCGAAAAATCCGGCGACGCCGGGAAAAGCCGGGCGGCGCACTGATGGAGGGGGTCCGGGAACAGCTTGTGCGGGCGCTTGCGGGCAGGACCGGGCCCTCTTCGGATTTCGATTTCGGCGGCGGCGCGCCGGCACTGGCGCTGCGCCCGGCCGGGGTGCTGGCAGCCTTCGACGCCCTGGACGGGCGGCTGATCCTGACCAAGCGCGCCTCGAGCCTGCGCCACCATCCCGGCCAGATCGCGCTGCCCGGCGGCAAGGTCGATGCCGGCGACCGCGACGAGGTCGCCGCCGCCCTGCGCGAGGCGCAGGAGGAGGTCGGTCTGGACCCGGCCCAGGTCGAGGTCATCGGCACCATGCCGGCGCATCGCACCATCACCGGTTTCGCCATGATCCCGGTGCTGGCGCTGGTGCATGGCGCCTTCGCCCCCGTCCCCGAGGCCGGCGAGGTCGAGGAGGTGTTCAGCGTGCCCTTCGCCCATGTCACCGATCCGGCGAATTACCATGTCGAGGGCCGCAGCTGGCGCGGCATGCGCCGCGACTATTATGTGGCGCCCTATGGCCCCTATTACATCTGGGGCGCCACGGCGCGCGTGCTGCATTCCCTGGCTCTGAGGATCTCGGCATGACGCGCCTGCCCGCGACGCTGATGGCCGATCCGGTGCTGGCGCGGGTGCTGGCCGCGCTGACCGCCGGCGGTGCGCAGGCGCTGATCGTCGGCGGCGCGGTCCGGAACGCGCTGCTGGGCGAGCCGGTCGCGGATGTCGACATCGCCACCTCGGCCCCGCCGGCCGAGGTCATGCGCCTGGCTGCCGCCGCCGGGCTGCGCACGGTGCCGACCGGCATCGAGCATGGCACGGTGACGCTGATCGCCGGCGGCCACGGCTATGAGGTCACCAGCTTTCGCCGCGACGTGGAGACCTTTGGCCGCCGCGCGGTGATCGCCTTTTCCGACAGCCTGCACGAGGATGCCGAGCGGCGCGACTTCACCATGAACGCGCTTTATGCCGATGCCTCGGGGCAGGTGCTGGACCCGGTCGGCGGGCTGGCCGACCTGGCCGCGCGCCGGCTGCGCTTTGTCGGCGATCCGCGCGCGCGCATCACCGAGGATTACCTGCGCATCCTGCGCTTTTTCCGCTTCCTCGCCTGGTATGGGCGCGAGGCCGACCTGCATGCCCTGGCCGCCTGCCGCGAATTGCGCGCCGGCCTTGCCGGCATCTCGAAGGAGCGCATCGGCCATGAGATGCGCCGGCTGCTGGCGGCGCCGGACCCCACTCAGGCACTGGCGCTGATGGCCGAGGCCGGCATCCTGAGCCTGATCCTGCCCGGCGCCGACCCGGGCGACATGCGCGAGCTGATCGAGGCCGAGCATGATTTCGGCACCGGCGCCCTGCCGCGCTGGCCGCGCCGGCTGGCGCTGCTGGCCGCCGACGACGCCGCCACCGCCCTGCGCCTGTCGCGCGCCGAGATCCGCGAGCAGCAGGCGATCGCCCTGGCGCTGGCGCTGGCGCTGCCGGTCGCGGCCTATCACCATGGCCGCTCCGCCGCGGCCCAGGCGGTGCTGATCCGCGCCGCCCGCGGCCAGCCCCCGGCCTTCGGCTGGTGCCACGAGATCGCCCGCGGCGCCGCGGCGCAATTTCCGCTGGCCGCCCGCGACCTGATGCCGGCGCTTGCAGGCGCCGCCATCGGCGACGGGCTGCGCCGGGCCGAGGCGGCCTTTGTCGCCAGCGATTTCCGCCTTGAACCCGAGGCGCTGCGCCGCATCGCCCTGCAGGAACCCGGAAGCTGAGATGCACGAAATCTTTTCCCGCATGATCGACGCCTTTCGCCCCGCCGAGGGGCCGCCGCCGCGCACGCTGCTGGCCTTCTTTCGCTGGTGCCTGTCGGGGGCCTGGCCGGGGCTGGCGGTGGCGGCGGTGGCCTCGTCGCTGGCCGGGCTGGCCGACATCGTCTCGGCGGTGCTGCTGGGTTGGGTGATCGACGCAGTGGTGCAGACGACGCCCCAGACGCTGCTGGCGGAAAAATCCGGGCTGATCGCGGGTTTCGTGCTGTTTTTCCTGGTGATCCGGCCTGCGGTCTTCGGGCTTTCCACCGCCTCGTCCTCGGTCATCGTCGGGCCGAACCTGTTCCCGCTGGTGCTGTCGCGGCTGCACCGCTGGACCATGGGCCATGCGGTGACATTCTTCGACAATGACTTTGCCGGCCGCATCGCCCAGAAACAGACGCAGACCGCGCGCGCCGTCACCGATGTCGCCAGCGAATTCGTCAACGTCGTGGCCTTTGCCCTGGCCTCGATCGTCGGCTCGGCGGCGTTTCTGGTCACGGTGGACGGCTGGGGGGCGGTGGCGATGCTGGCCTGGCTTCTGGCCTATGCCGTGCTGATCCGGTTCTTTCTGCCGCGCATCCGCCGCCGCTCGGCCAGCCGCGCCTCGGCGCGGGCGATGGTGACCGGGCAGGTCGTGGACACGATCACCAATATCAAGACCGTGAAGCTGTTCGCCCATGACCGCCACGAAGACCGGGCCGCGCTGGGCGCCATGGCCGGCTACCGCGAGCGGGCGCTGGATTTCGGCCGCGTCAGCACCTGGTTCCGGTTTTCGCTGATGCTGGTCGCCGGCGCGCTGCCGGTGGTGCTGATCGGCGGCACGCTGCTGCTGTGGCGCGAGGGCCAGGCCACCGCCGGCGACATCGCCGCCGCCGGCGCCATCGCCATGCGCCTGTCGCAGATGACCGGCTGGGTCAGCATGGCGCTGATGGGGGTCTGGGGGTCCGTGGGCGAGGTCGAGGACGGGATGAAGACGCTCTCGCCCGCCCATGCCCTGACCGATGCCCCGGATGCGCTGGTGCTGGACCGTGTCGCCGGCCGCATCGACTTTCAGCGGGTGGACTTCGCCTATGGCCGCGCCGCGGGCGGCATCCGCGGCCTTGACCTGCACATCGCCGCCGGGGAAAAGCTGGGGGTGGTCGGGGCCTCGGGCGCGGGCAAGTCCACCATGGTGTCGCTGCTCTTGCGCCTTTACGATGTCGAGGCCGGGGCGGTGCGCGTCGACGGCCATGACGTGCGTGCGGTCAGCCAGGAAAGCCTGCGCCGCAACATCGCCATGGTCACCCAGGAAACCGCGATGTTCAACCGCTCGGCGCGTGACAACATCCTTTACGGCCGCCCAGACGCCTCCGAGGACGAGATCATCGCCGCCGCCCGCGCCGCCGAGGCGCATGACTTCATTCTCGGGCTTCAGGACCACATGGGCCGCAAGGGCTATGAGGCGCATCTGGGCGAACGCGGGGTCAAGCTTTCGGGCGGACAGCGCCAGCGTATCGCCCTGGCACGCGCGCTGCTCAAGGATGCGCCGATCCTGGTTCTGGACGAGGCCACATCGGCGCTGGACAGCGAGGTCGAGGCCCAGGTGCAGCGGGCGCTGCACCGCGCCATGCAGGGCAAGACCGTGCTGGCCATCGCGCACCGGCTTTCGACCATTTCGGAACTGGACCGCATCGTGGTGCTCGAGGCCGGCCATGTCGTCGAACAGGGCCGGCATGATGACTTGCTGGCCCTGGGCGGCACCTATGCCCGCTACTGGAACCGCCAGTCCGGGGGCTTTCTGGGCACCGACGAGGATGCCGGCCGCGAGGCCGCGGAATGAGCCTCTGGACCGTCCGGCGGCTGGGCCGCAAGGGCGACGGCGTCGCGGTCTCGGGTCAGGCGACGGCGCTGGCCGCATTGGTTCTGCCCGGCGAGGTGATCGAGGGCGAGGCCGAGGCCGGCCGCATCGCCAGCCCGCGCATCGTCACGCCATCGAAGCAGCGCGTGACACCCGCCTGCCTGCATTACCGCGCCTGCGGCGGCTGTTCGCTGATGCACGCTGCGGACGCCTTCGTGCGTGACTGGAAGATCGGCGTGGTGCGCGAGGCGCTGCGCGCGCAGGGGCTGGCGGCGCCGGTCGCGGGGGTGCATGTCTCGCCGCCGCGCTCGCGCCGGCGGGCGGTACTGTCGGGGCGGCGCACGAAAAAGGGCGCGCTGGTCGGATTCCACGCCCGGGCCTCGGACGTGGTCGTGGACATTGCCGATTGCCGGGTGCTGCGGCCGGCGATCCAGGCGGCGCTGCCCGTGCTGCGCCGGATCGTCGCCGCCGGCGCCTCGCGCGGGGGCGAACTGTCTCTGACCGTGACCGAGACCGATGCGGGCCTGGACGTGGCGGTCACCGGCGGCAAGCCGATGGAGCCCGCGCTGTTTCAGACCCTCGCCGGCCTGGCCGAGGCCGGCGATCTGGCACGGCTGGCCTGGGACGGTCAGGCGATCACCCGCCGCCAGCCGCAACTGGTCATGGGCCGGGCCCGGGTCACGCCCCCCCCCGGCGGCTTTCTGCAGGCCACGGCCGAGGGCGAGGCGGCGTTGCTGGCCGCGGTGCGCGACATCACCAGGGGGGCGCGGCGCATCCTCGATCTCTTTGCCGGTTGCGGCACCTTCGCCCTGCCTTTGGCCGAATCGGCCGAGGTGCATGCGGTCGAGGGGCTGGCAGCACCTCTGCAGGCCCTGTCTGACGCGGCCAGGCACAGGCCGGGGCTGCATCGAATCAGCACCGAGATCCGCGATCTGGCCCGCCGGCCGCTCATGGCCGACGAACTGGACTTTCACGCGATCGTGATCGACCCGCCGCGCGCCGGAGCCGAGGCCCAGGCCGCGGAAATCGCGCGCGGCAAGGTCGGGACCCTGGCCTGGGTCAGCTGCGATCCGGTCACTTTTGCCCGGGATGCGCAGGTTCTTGCCGATGGCGGGCTGATGATCACCCGCATCTTCGTGATCGACCAGTTCCGCTGGTCGCCGCATGTCGAGACGGTGGCGGAAATTCGCCGAAGCTAGCGAACTCTTAACCCTTGTGTTACATCTTGGGAAAATGATCAGCGCATTCAGGCGCGTAGAGGGCAGTGATGATACGGGCATTTCGCGGTTTGATCGCGGCCGTCGCGGTCGCGCTGGTGGCTGGCTGCGGCGGGGACAGCAGCAAGCCTTCCGACGGCAGCGGACCCTATACGGGACCGCCAGTCACGCAGGTCGTCGTCAAGAAGGGCGACCGCAAGCTGTATCTGGTCAGCGGCAAGACCGTGGTCAGAAGCTACAAGATCAACCTGGGCAACCAGCCGGTCGGCGCCAAGCAGTTCGAGGGCGACGGCAGGACGCCCGAGGGCGCCTATTTCATCGACCGCTTCAACCCCAACAGCCGCTATCACCTTTCGGTCGGCATCTCTTACCCTTCGGCGCAGGATGTGGCGCGGGCGGCGTCCAGGGGGCTGCGGCCGGGCGGCGACATCATGATCCACGGCCTCGGCCCCGAGGGGCGGGCGCTGAACCGCCCTGACTGGACGGCCGGCTGCATCGCGGTGAACGACCGCGAGATCGAGGAGATCTTCGCGCTGCTGAAACCCGGGGTGCCGGTCTTCATCTATCCCTGAACGGCGGGGCACGGAACCGGCGCCGCCGCATGCCTTGTCAGGGGGTTGCGCGACGGCGACATTCATCGCGAAAGCCGGGCATGAAGATCGCCGCGCCTGTCCTCGCCCGATCGAAAGGCCAGAGTTTTCCGCAAGTTCGGCGTCCAGGCGGTCAGGGCGAAATCGAGGGTATCCTGGCTCACGCCTTGACCCTCGTTCCGCAAATGCCAGGCCATCCGCCGGACAGCGCGGAAGCCGTCTCGTGGAACTGCCGGTCAAGCAGCTGCATCGGGGGTGACGGTCACACCCCTCAGTCCGGTGCAATTTTCCAGATGGGCCGAGGGCCTGAAGGTCCAACCCTCCGGAATGGTCCCCGGCCGGAGGGGGCACCTGTCATCATGTGGTCCCTGCCGCCGCTGCTGGACGCCCTTCAGGCTGCAACCCCGTCAGGACATGAGCCCCGGGGCGACCGGCGGGCGCAGTGCGCGGCACATACAGCCGAAGTCTGCCGTCATCCCCAGTGGATGGCGCGCGGCATGATCGCGGCGAACTGACCGATGAGAAGGCCGGGCGGGCGGATGCGCTGGGGTCACGTCGCGAAGCCGCGCCCTGCGCCCGCCGGGCAGCCGCCATGGGCAGCCGATCCATCCGGCCCACCGCCGCAGCAGGCTGCCCCATTGGCCCGATCAGGTCCGGGGACGGGCCTTGCACATGGGAAACCTCGCCGATGTCGATGGCCGATCGTCATCGTGCAGAACCATGATCTTCGCGCTGGATGGAGCCTCGTGGGTCGGCAAGACGGATTCGCTTCATCGTTCAGGCATTTGCTGAACCTGCGGGGCAGCGGTGCCCAACCGCTGCCACATGCGACACCGTCGGAAAGCTCGTGACAGGACGCCAGCCCGGGACAGGAAGAGCGGGGAATAGGCACGAACCGGGGCGACGCCTGCGCCCGTCAGCGCGGGCAGCAGGGGGTATCTGTCAAACGTCAAGGACGCCGCCGCCGGTCCTAGCCGCGCAGCATGGCCAGAAGGCGGGCGTCGGCATAGCCGTCGGGCGTCAGGCCGCGCGCGCGCTGGAAGTCCCTGATCGCCTCGGACGACTGACTGCCCAGCTTGCCGTCCACGCCGCCGGTGTCATGGCCGCGCGCCATCAGCAGGCGCTGGATCTCGGCTTTTTCGGCATTCGACAGCACGCGGTCGCCGCGCGGCCAGTCGCCCTGGATGCCGGGGCGGCCGGCGATGGCCTCGCCCAGCCAGGCCACCGCCAGCGCATAGCTGTCCGAGGCATTGTATTTCAGGATGGCGCGGAAATTCTCGGTGATCAGGAAGGCCGGGCCGCGCGCCCCCGCCGGCGCGAGGATCGATCCCGAGGGCACCGGCGCGCCGTTGACCGTGCGCACCCCCAGCGCCGCCCATTGGCTGCCCGATTGCCGCACCGACTTGCCGACGCGGTTGAAGTCGAAGCCGGGCGGCAGGATGACCTCGGCGCCCCAGACCTGGCCGGGTTGCCAGCCGTTGCGGCGCAGATAGGCCGCAGTCGAGGCCAGCGCGTCCGACGGATCATCCGACCAGATGTCGCGCCGGCCGTCGCCGTTGAAATCCACGGCATGGGCGAGAAACGAGGAGGGCATGAATTGCGTGTGCCCCATCGCCCCGGCCCAGCTTCCGACCATGCGGCGGTTGTCCACGTCGCCCGCCTGCAGGATGCGCAGCGCCGCGGCCAGTTCGCCGGCAAAGAACTCGCCGCGCCGGCCGTCATAGGCGAGCGTCGCCAGCGCCGGCACGATGGCGGTGCTGCCGCGGTTGCCGCCGAAATTCGATTCCATCCCCCAGACCGCCAGCACCACCTCGCGCGGGACGCCGTAGCGCGATTCGATGGCGGCAAGTGTGGCGCCGTGCTGTCCGGCCCTGGCCCGCCCGGTCGCGCCGCGCGTGCCGATGGCACCGTCGAGATAGTCCCAGACCGGCTTGCTGAACTCGCTTTGCTGCCGGTCCAGCGCGATCAGACTGGGCATGAAATGCGCCTGCGCCATGGCATTGTCGAAGGTCGCGGGCGCGACGCCCGAGGCCAGCGCCCGCGGGCGGAAGCTGATCACCCAGGCCTGGAAGCCGGCCTCGCTGCCCTGGCCGCCCGCCGTGGGCAGGCCGGCGAAATCGCCGCGCGCCGCCGAGGGGCCGCGGCCGGACCCGACGCCGCATCCCGCCAGTGCCAGTGTCAGGGCCGCGGCGATCGCCACGCGGCCGATGGTTCTGCTCATGTCCCTGCGCCTCGCTGCTTCTTCTGGTTGCAGCCAGTCTAGAGCGGATTGCGGTTGATGGGAAACGGCGATTGCCGACGCGGGGCGTTCAGTCCGCGCCCTCGTCGAAAAGCGGTTCCATCTGCGCCACGATCACCGCATTCTCGGCCAGGGCGCGGTCCATCAGCGCGCGTTCCTCGGCGGGGATCTCGTGCCCGTCGTCAAGGCGTTCGGCAACCGTGCCATGGCCGGTGACCTCAAGCGGCGCCAGCCCGGCCTGTTTCAGGATGGCGACGGTTTCACGCACCGCCTCGGCCTCGTCGCGGCCCGAGGCATAGCAGACCAGCGCCGCGCCCGTGGCGCCCTGCGGCAGGCCGTCGCCCTCGGCGCGGCCGACCTCGACCAGCAGCGTGTAGACCTCTTGCGCCATGGCTTTCCCTTTGCAGCGTTTTCGCGTCATATCGCCCGAAACGGGGAGTCGTGACAATGAGCAAGAGTTTGCGGCGGGTGCAATCCGCCCTCGAGGCCGCCGGGCTGGGAATCGAGATCCGCGAGACCGACGACAGCGCCCGCACCGCCGAGGGCGCGGCGGCGGCGGTCGGCTGCGCGGTCGACCAGATCGCCAAGTCGATCATCTTTCGCGGCGCGGCCACCGGCCATGTCGTGCTGTTCCTGACCGCCGGCGGCAATCGCGTCGATCCCGGCAAGGCGGCGGCGGTGGCGGGGCAGGAACTGGGCAAGGCCGATGCCGATCTGGTCCGTGCCGAGACCGGATTCGCCATCGGCGGCGTGGCGCCGGTCGGGCACCTGCGGCGGCTGGAGGCGTTTCTTGACCCGCGACTGCTGGAATTCGGCACCGTCTGGGCGGCAGCCGGCACGCCGCGCCATGTCTTTGCCATCGCGCCGGCGGACCTGTTGCGGCTGACCGGCGCGCAGCAGGCGGATTTCACCGCCTGAGCCGGCGCGCCTAGCGCGCCACCGCCCGATAGAGCCAGATCAGCACCATGGCGCCGATCAGCCCGGCCACGCCCTGCGCCGTCCAGCTGCCCGCCTCGGCGCTGAGGTCGAACAGGCCCAGAAGCGCATTGCCGACCACCGCACCCACGACGCCCAGCACGACATTGAGGATCATCCCCGTGTCGGCCTTCATGATGCTGCTGGCGATCCACCCCGCCAGGCCGCCGACGATGATCGCGGCCAGCCAACCCATACCCTGCATGTGAACCTCTGCTGTCAGGAACCCGATGCGGGATGAACGCCGCAACCCGCCGGCAGGTTCACCGGCCGGATGAAGGAAAACCGCGCCGCGAAGGCTCAGTCGCGCAAGAGCTCGTTGATCGAGGTCTTGGAGCGGGTCTGCGCGTCCACGCGCTTGACGATCACCGCGCAGTAAAGGTTCACGCCATTCTTCGAGGGCAGCGAGCCCGCGACCACCACCGAGCCGGCGGGAACCTCGCCATACATGATCTCGCCGGTCTCGCGGTCGACGATCCTGGTGGATTTGCCGATGAACACGCCCATGCCGAGGACCGAGCCCTCGCGCACGATGCAGCCCTCGACCACCTCGGAGCGGGCACCGATGAAGCAATTGTCCTCGATGATCGTCGGGCCGGCCTGCATCGGCTCCAGCACGCCGCCGATGCCGACGCCGCCCGAGAGGTGGACGTTCTTGCCGATCTGCGCGCAGGAGCCGACCGTGGCCCAGGTGTCGACCATCGTGCCCTCGTCGACATAGGCGCCAAGGTTGACGAAACTGGGCATCAGGACCACGCCCTTGCCGATATAGGCCGAGCGGCGCACGACGCAATTCGGCACGGCGCGGAAGCCGGCGGCGCGCCAGTCGCCCTCGTCCCAGCCGGCGAACTTGCTGTCCACCTTGTCCCACCAGCCGCCCTGCTGCGGGCCGCCGCGGTGGATCTCCATGTCCTTCAGCCGAAAGCCCAGCAACACGGCCTTTTTCGCCCATTGGTTCACATGCCAGTCGGCGCCGCGTTTCTCGGCGACGCGCAGCGCGCCCTTGTCCAGCGCCTCGAGCGTGGCCTCGACGGCGTCGCGGGCCTCGCCCCGGCTGGCGGGGGTGATCTGCTCGCGCATCTCCCAGGCGGATTCGATGGCGGCTTCTAGGGCGTCATGCGACATGTCTGGCCTCTCTCGGGTGGAAACTGTTCGGCAAGGGCTATAAGCCGGGGGGTGCGGCCGTGCAATGCGCGGCGATCCCGACAGAGGCCAGGATGAAAGACGAAGACGAGCGCCGCCACCCTTTCCGCGACAGCCACCAGGACGTGGCCGCGACCCGGTCCACGCCCGACACGCCGCAGACGCGTGCCCCGGCCTATCGCCTGGCCTTCACCGACGGCGAATTCCTGCTGCGCGAGGAATTGCGCCCGGTGCGGCTGCAGCTGGAACTGCTGAAACCGCAGATGATCATGGATGCGCGCGGCATCCGCTCGACGGTGGTGATGTTTGGCGGCGCCCGCATCCCCTCGCCCGAGGCGAAGGATGGCGCCCGCATCCCGGCGCTGGCGGCGTTGTCGCATTTCTACGACGAGGCGCGCAAGTTCGCCCGCCTGATGACCGCGCGCAGCCTGGAAAGCTATGGCACGGAAAACGTCATCTGCACCGGCGGCGGCCCCGGCGTGATGGAGGCTGGCAACCTCGGCGCGCATGAGGCCGGCGGCACCTCGATCGGGCTGTCGATCGTCTTGCCGCATGAACAGGCGCCGAACGCCTATGTGACGCCGGACCTGTGCTTCAACTTCCACTATTTCGCCATCCGCAAGATGCATTTCCTGATGCGGGCCAAGGCGGTGACCATCTTCCCCGGCGGTTTCGGCACGCTCGATGAGATGTTCGAGGCGCTGACGCTGATCCAGACCGGACGCATGCGGCGCGTCCCCTTCCTGCTGTTCGGCACGGATTTCTGGCATGAGGTGATCAACTGGCAGGCGCTGGCCGATTCCGGCACCATCAGCCCCGAGGACCTGGACCTGATCAGCTTTGTCGAGCGCGCCGAGGAGGCGGTCGAGATCATCGACAACTGGCCCGAGCCCTGCGCCTAGTCGCGGTGATAGGGGCTGCCGGCCAGGATGGTGGTGGCGCGGTAGATCTGTTCGGCCAACATGACGCGCACCAGCATGTGCGGCCAGACCATGCGGCCGAGGCTGATCGCCAGATCGGCGCGGGCACGCAAGGCGGGCTCGATGCCGTCGGCGCCGCCGATGACAAAGGCGATGTCGCGGGCCTGGTCGCGAAAGCCGGCGATCCTGCCGGCGAATTCGGGTGAACTCAGCATCTGGCCGCGCTCGTCCATGACGACCAGCGCCGCGCCTGCCGGGATGGCGCGTTCCAGCAGCACAGCCTCGGCGTCCATGCCGCCGCCGCGCCGGTCCTCGACCTCATGGATGGTGACCGGCGGCAGGCCAAGCCCGCGCCCGGCCCTGGCATGGCGGTCGAGGTAATCGGCGATCAGCGCCGCCTCGGGGCCCTGCCGCAGCCGCCCGACCGCGGCAATGACCATGCGCATGGTTCAGTTCTGCGGGTTGCGGGCCAGTTCCGCCGCATGTTCGGCGCGCAGCCGCTCAAGCGTGACCGAGCGCAGCGCGTCGGCGGGCATCCACATCTTTTCCAGCTGATAGAATTCGCGCACTTCCGGGCGGAAGACATGCACGATCACGTCATCGGTGTCGATCAGCACCCAGTCGCCGGTCTCCTTGCCCTCGACCCGGGCCGAGCGGCCGGTCAGCTGCTTCAGGCGCTCGACCAGCTTTTCCGCGATCGAGGCGACCTGGCGCGCATTGCGGCCCGAGGCGATCACCATGTGATCGGCCATGGCCGAACGACCACGCAGGTCGATGGTCACGACATCCTCGGCCTTGTCATCGTCCAGCGAGGCAAGAATGCGGGCCAACAACTGATCGCTGGTCAGTCTGGCTTCCGCGGTGGTCGCAGCCGGCACGGCGGCCGGCGAGGCGGTATTGGACAGGGACTCATCCTCCGGTCATCACGCCGATCTGCCCCGGCGCCGGGTATTGCCAATGTAGCATGGAATCCGCCCCGCTCAATGCGCGGGCGGGGATTTTTGCGCGCGCTGCCGGGGTTTCGGCGTCGAATGCAGCGGTTTTCGCCCGCGCGCGTCCGGCACGTCGCGGTCCGTGACGGGGCCATGGGCCGATATTGCCTGTCGGGGAAAACCGGCGTAGAACGGCCAGCATGCGAGGATTCGTCTATTTCGACATTCATGACCGCGCCCGCCTGCCCGGCCGGTTCTACGGCGAAAGCCTGTCCATCACCGCCCGACTTTGACGGTGCGGGCGCCGTGCTGCGCCCCGGCCCCTGCCCGGCAGTTCCGCCGGCGGCGGCCCCCATCCGACCCTTCGAGCCAGTCTTTCAGAGTGAGACAGCCATGACCGGCAACAGCCCCGCGGGCACGCCCCGCACCCTCTATGACAAGATCTTCGACGCGCATGTGGTGGACCGTCAGGACGACGGCACCTGCGTGCTCTATATCGACCGGCATCTGGTCCATGAAGTGACCTCGCCCCAGGCCTTCGAGGGGCTGCGCATGGCCGGGCGCAAGGTGCGCGCCCCCGAACGCACCATCGCCGTGCCCGACCACAACGTGCCCACCACCCCCGACCGCGTCGACGGGATCGAGAATCCCGAGGGCCGCATCCAGGTCGCGGAACTGGACAAGAACGCCCGCGAATTCGGGGTGAACTATTACCCGATGAACGACATCCGCCAGGGCATCGTGCATATCGTCGGCCCGGAACAGGGCTGGACCCTGCCCGGCATGACCGTGGTCTGCGGCGACAGCCACACCGCCACGCATGGCGCCTTTGGCGCGCTGGCGCATGGCATCGGCACCTCCGAGGTCGAGCACGTCCTGGCCACGCAGACGCTGATCCAGAAGAAATCGAAGAACATGAAGGTCGAGATCACCGGCAGGCTGCGTCCCGGCGTCACCGCCAAGGACATCACGCTGGCGGTGATCGGCAAGACCGGCACCGCCGGCGGAACCGGCCATGTCATCGAATATTGCGGCGAGGCGATCCGCGACCTCTCGATGGAAGGCCGCATGACCGTGTGCAACATGGCGATCGAGGGCGGCGCCCGCGCCGGGCTGATCGCCCCGGACGACAAGACCTTCGCCTATTGCCAGGGCCGCCCGCATGCCCCCAAGGGCGCGGCATGGGAGGCGGCGCTGAGCTACTGGAAGACGCTGTTTTCCGACGAGGGCGCGCATTGGGACAAGGTGGTGACCATCCGCGCCGAGGACATCGCCCCGGTGGTGACCTGGGGCACCTCGCCCGAGGACGTGCTGCCGATCACCGGCCGCGTCCCCGCCCCCGAGGATTTCGAGGGCGGCAAGGTCGAGGCCGCGCGCCGCTCGCTGGATTACATGGGGCTGCAGCCCGGCACACCGCTGGCGGACATCCGCATCGACGCGGTGTTCATCGGTTCCTGCACCAATGGCCGCATCGAGGACCTGCGCGCCGCCGCCGGCATCCTTCGGGGCCGGCATCTGGCCGAGGGCGTGCGTGGGCTGGTGGTGCCCGGCTCGGGTCTGGTGCGGCTGCAGGCCGAGGAGGAGGGGCTGGACAAGGTGTTCACCGATGCGGGCTTTGAATGGCGCATGGCCGGCTGCTCGATGTGCCTGGGGATGAACCCCGACCAGCTGGCACCGGGCGAGCGCTGCGCCGCCACCTCGAACCGCAATTTCGAGGGTCGCATGGGCTACAGGGGCCGCACGCATCTGATGTCGCCGGTCATGGCGGCGGCGGCGGGCATCAAGGGCCACCTGACCGATGTGCGCGACATGCTGGCGCAAACCGCCTGAGGTCGGCGGGCGGGGTGGCCTAGCGACCCCGCCGCAGCAGCCACAGGGCATTCAGGGCAATCAGCAGCAGCCCGGCGTTCTCGAACCAGAAATTATACCTGATCTTCGCGAATTCCGCGCCAAGCAGACCGTCGACATGATGAAACCCCACCGCGCGCACCAGCACGAAACCGCACAGCACCGCCAGCCCCAGCAGGGCCGGACGGTTGCCGCGCATGCGCCCGCGCAGGCTGTTCGCCGCCCAGACCAGCGCCAGCAGCACGCC
>NZ_JBDHSP010000040.1:0-28443 GCF_039808215.1 Paracoccus sp. (in: a-proteobacteria) | reverse complement strand
CTCACGCCTCGCCGATCTCGTCGAAGGCGCAAGCATCGTGCAAAGCACGCCAGCATCAACTTGTGGGTAACTGCAAGTCAGCCCGGACGGTTACCATTCGCGCGTGCGCACACGGATTCGATCTGTCGCCCTGACGCGACAAGCTGAGCGGGCGCCCGCTGGATGGACGCCTTTGCCGTTCAGTTGGTTACGCTGGTGTTTCACGCAGGCGCAGCAGCGCCCCCGTGACGCCGCCCGCGTGGTCCTTGGCCCATATCAGCGAAACGTCCAGATCCACGCCATCGGATGAAATCGGACGGAACTCGACATCGCTGCCGCCGACGCTGGAGGGCACGATCGCCAGCCCCAGCCCCGCCGCCACCAGACCCATGGCCATCAGCGGCGATGACACGGTGCAGGACATGGTCGGCGGGAAACCTAGGACGCGGGCCGTCATGGCAGCCCCGTCCACATCGCCGCGTCCGGAATAGCCGATGAACCCCTGTTCGCGCAGCATGTCCGGCGTGATCTTGCGCTTCGCTCGCAGCATCATGCTGCATGGGCGCGGAAAATCCACTTACGCCTGCTGTTCAGATTTCTGGGACCGGCTCTGTGGCGGAGTGATTTTTGCACTCTTATGCGCCACTGACAAATATGTTGTCGAATTGACCGCCACTCGCGGACCGGGCCGTGAAGGGATGGCCGCGGGTTCATGGCAGCTGGGGCCCCGACGATTCCGCTTTCATGCGTGGTCCCGGCCTTGTCGCGGCCGTCCCCGACCAGGGTGATCGGAGAACGGCCTGGTCTCGCCGGGCTGCGCGGCGTGGCTTTGCAATCCCTTGTGCCTACCTTATGATGCCGCGACGATTTTCTCGGAGTGGATGACCGCCTGATGACCCGAATCCTGATTGCCCTTGCGGCACTGGCCCCGCTTGCGGCCTGTGCCCCCCGCGTCGAGCCTGTGCCCGAACCCGTGCCGATGGTGGCACCGCCGGTGGTTGCCGGCGTCTCGGGCCTGCAGTCGCGCGAACCGGACGCCTGCCATGCCAAGGACTATATCGCCGCCCTGGGCCAGCCGGGCACGGTCGTCCCGACCCTGGGCATCACCCGCGATTTCCGCGTCGTCGAGTTCCGCGGCATCGAGCCGCAGGAATACGACCCGCTGCGCATCGTCTTCCGGCTGGATGCCGCCGGCAACATCTACAATATCGATTGCGGCTAAGGAGCATGCACATGAAAAAGATCCTTGCACTTGCCCCGGTGCTGGCGCTGGCGGCCTGCGTCGAGGCCCAGCCGCCGGAACAGCCGGCGGTGATGCCGCCGACCTGCGGGGCCGAGCAGTATCAAGGCCTGGTCGGGCAGTCGCAATCGGTGCTGCGCGACATGATGCTGCCGGCGGGAACCCGGGTCATCGGTCCGCGCGATCCGGTGACGATGGACTTCCGCCAGGACCGGCTGAACTTCGAGATCGGCGCCGACGGCCGCATCGCCCGCGTCGGCTGTTTCTGAGATCTTGCGGGCGCGGTTCCGGCCGCGCCCGCGACCATGCCTAAAGCCAGAGTTCCTGCAGGCCGAAGTCAGGTCGCAGCAGCACCATCTCGGCGCGGCGCCCGGGGGCGAGGGCGCCGTAACGGTGCGACAGCCCCAAAAGCGCCGCAGGCGTGGCCGAGGCCATGCGCAGCGCGCGCTCCGGGGCGATGCCCACCTTGCCGGTCAGGGTCGCGATCGCCTGCGGCATGGTCAGATCGGCCCCGGCCAGGGTGCCGTCGGCCAGGGTCAGGCGCCCGTCGCGGCGCAGCACCCGGCGTCCGCCCAGTTCCATCTCGGTCAGATCGGTGCCGGCGAAGGCCATGCAGTCGCTGACGAGGAATATCCCCTCGCGGCGCGCCGCCAGCGCCAGCCGCATCACCGCCGGATGCACATGGATGGCATCGGCGATCAGCCCTGCCGCCAGATCGCCCGACAGCACGGTGCCCGCAAGGCCGGGGGCGCGATGGCCGATCTGGCTCATGGCGTTGAACAGATGCGTGGCGCAGCCCGCGCCGGCGGCGATGGCGGCCAGCGCCTCTTCATGCGTGCAGTCGCTGTGGCCAAGGCTGACCAGCGCGCCCGCCGCGGCCAGGGCGGCGATCTGCTGCGGCGTGACGCTGGCCGGCGCCAGGGTCAGCATCAGGGCCGGCAGGCGGCGCGCGGCGTCACAAAGCAGGGCGAGGTCGGCCTCCTGCATCACCCGGATCAGCGCCGGGTCATGCGCGCCCTTGCGCCTTGGGTCCAGATGCGGCCCCTCCAGATGCAGGCCCAGAAAACCCGGCACTCCGGCCGATGCCGCGGCGATGCCGGCGGCGATGACCTGCGCCGTGGCCTCGGGCGTGTCGGTGATCAGCGTGGGCAGCACGCCCGCCGTGCCCAGGCGGCGATGCGCGGCGCAGATCTGGCGCAGCGCCGCCAGATTGCTGCGCCCGTCCACCATCAGCCCGCCGCCGCCGTTCACCTGCAGATCCAGAAACGCCGGGGCGAGGATGCCGTCCAGCCGGCGCCCGCCCGGTGGCGCCGCGGCCTCGGGCAGAATGTCGGCGATCTCGCCGTCCTCGACCACCAGCGCCTGGCCGTCCAGCAGGCGCGTGCCGTCGAAGATGCGCGCACCAGTCAGGATTTCCGTCGCCATCAGACCGTCTCCGTCACCTTGCGCAGATGCGGCGGCGTGTCGGGATCAAAGCCGCGCCGCCGCGCCAGCGCCTCGATGAAGGCGTAAAACCCGGCGATGGCGACCAGCGGCGCCACCAGCGGATGCAGGCCCGCGACCGAGGGCAGGGTGGTGGCGCCGCCGACCTCGGTGCCGGTGACAAAGACATCGGCGCCCTGCGCCGCCAACCGCTCGGCCGTGGCTTTCAGCTGCGGCAGCGCCGCGTCCTCGATACCCAGCGCCAGCACCGGGAATCCGGCCTGCACGATGGCCGAGGGCCCGTGCAGCACCTCGGCGGCGGAATAGGCTTCGGCATGGATGCCGCTGGTCTCCTTGAATTTCAGCGCCGCCTCGCAGGCGATGGCAAAGCCCGGGCCGCGGCCCAGCACGAAGGCCGATCCCGCCCGCGCCAGCCGCGCCGACAGGGGTGACCAGTCCAGCGCCACCGCCTGGGCGAAAGCCTCGGGCAGGGCGGCCACGGCCTCTTGCAGGGCGTGGTCCTCGCGCCATTCGGCCAGCAGCGCCAGCCCGGCCAGCACCGAGCAGACGAAGGTCTTGGTGGCGGCGACGCTTTTCTCCTCGCCCGCCTGCAGCGGCAGGCAATGGCCCGAGGCGCGCGCCATCGGGCTGTCCTCGAAATTGGTGATGGCCACGGGCAGGGCGCCGCCGTCGCCGGCCGCGCGCATCATTTCCACGATGTCGGGGCTGCGGCCCGACTGCGAGATGCCGATGCAGCAGGCCTTGCCCAGCCGCAGCGGCCGGTGATAGATCGAGGCGATCGAGGGCCCGACCGAGGCGACCGGCACCCCGGCCTCCAGCTCGATGGCGTATTTCAGATAGGTCGCGGCATGGTCGGACGACCCGCGCGCCACCGTCACCACCAGATCCGGGTCCTTGCGCCGCAGCGCCGCCGCCGCATCCAGCACCGCCTGGCGCGAATCCTGCAGGAAGCGCGCGGCGGCGGCGGGGATCTCGGCCACCTCGCGGGCCATGTGGGTCTGGCTCATGGGGTCTTCCTTTCGTCTTCGGGTGCCAGTTTCAGTTCCACGGCAAAGTCATAGGCATCGCCGCGATAGAGCGAACGGGTGAATTCGACCACCTGGCCCGAGGGCAGGTAGGAGATGCGCTCGATGCGCAACCCGGCGGCGCCGGTGGCAACGCCCAGCAGCGCCGCGTCGCGCGCGGCCAGATTGGCCGCCGAGATGCGCTGCACGGCGCGCACCGGCCGCAGCCCGCGCGCCTGCAGCACCGCGTAAAGCGATCCGGCCACCGCCTCGGGATCGGGCAGTAGCGCCTGGGCCAGCGAGGCGTGCTCGATGGCCAGCGGCACGCCGTCCGAGATGCGCACGCGTTCCAGCCGCGCCACGCGGTCGCCGACGCCCAGGCCCAGCGCCATCATCTCTTCGGGGGCGGGGGCGTGCAGGCCGCGCGCCAGCCAGCGGCTTTCCACGCCCTTGCCGCGCCGCGCCATGTCCTCGGTGAACGAGGTCAGCAACGACAGCGCCTGTTCCAGCTTCTCGACGCGGGGGGCGACGAAAGTGCCCGAGCCGCGCCTTTGCACCAGCTGCCCCGCGGCGACCAGTTCCGCCACGCCCTTGCGGATGGTGACGCGCGACAGCCCGGTCATCGCCGCCAGTTCGCGTTCGGGCGGCAGGCTGTCGCCGGGCTGCAGCCGGCCCGAGGCGATGGCCTCGGCGATGCGCCGGTGCAATTGCAGGTAAAGCGGGCCGCCGGCACTGTCGTCGAAGGCCGCGGGGCTGAACAGATCCGCCATCAGCCCCCCTGCCGCGCCAGCGCCAGCGCGCCGTCCAGTCCCGAGCCCTGCGGCGCGCGCATTGGCCAGCGCCCGGCCAGGCGCGCGGCGTAATGCGGCGCCAGCCCGCCGAGGAACACCACCGGCAGGTCGCGTCCGGCCTGCAGGCAGTCGATCATCGCGCCGATCTCGGCCACGGCGGCGGCCAGGATGCGCTCGGCCGCCGCATCGCCACCGGCCATGATGCGCGGGGCGAAACGCCCGAAATCGGCGGGTTTCGCCTGCAACCCGAATGAGATCACGCCCTCGATGCCGCCCAGTTCGTCCAGCACGCCCTGCAGCAGGGGCGACATCGGCACGAAACCGTCCTCGGCGCGCAGGGCCTCGGACAGCAGCACACGGCCCAGCACGGCGCCGCTGCCCTCATCGCCCAGCAAAAAGCCGCGGCCGCCGTATTGCCGCATCCTGCCATCCGCCTGCACGGCAAAGACCGAACCGGTGCCCAGCGCGGCCACGATGCCGTCGCTGCCGCCCAGCGCGCCGGTGGCGGCGGTGACGGCATCGGTGAGCACGCGCGCGCGCCGAAAGGGCAGCATCGCCTGCAACCGCCTGGCCGAGGCGGTGACATTGGCGCCGGCGAGGCCCAGAACGGCGCCGAGATCCTCGATCCGGCCCTGTCCGGCGTCGCGCAGGGCCGCCGCTGCCGCGGTCAGGATATTGGCGCAGGCGCCCTCGACATCGATCGAGATATTGGCCGGCCCGGCCTCGCCGCGGCCCAGCACGGTGCCGTGGGCATCGGCCAGCGCGGCGCGACAGCCGGTGCCACCGCCGTCTATGCCCAGAAACAGTGACATGGCATCCCCCTTTGTGCACATGATACCAAAACAATACCAAAAGGGAAGCGGAATTGCCGGAACACCCCTGAATACGCGAAATTGGTGCCGATGTCAGAAGGTCCTTTACAATTGGTATTGCTTTGGCATTGAATGCGGGCAGGAGGAATCGCATGACCGCAACCAGCACCGAATCCCGCCATCCCGCTGCCGGGGGCCTGCATGCCCGGCCGGCCGCGGCGGTGCTGGAGGTGCTGCTGGCGGCGCAGATCGCGGCGCTGGGGGCGCTGCGCCCGGCGCTGCCGGCGCTCGCACGCGCCGCCGATGCCGCCACCGCCTCGCTGCGCGCCGGTGGGCGGCTGGGCTATGCCGGTGCCGGCTCGTCGGGGTTGATGGCGCTGGCCGACTGTCTGGAGCTGGCCGGAACCTTCGGCATCGCGCCCGAGCGCACGCCGATGATGTTCGCCGGCGGCGCCGAGGCGCTGCTTCACATGCGCGGCGCGGTCGAGGATGATGCGGAGCTGGCGCTGGCCGATCTGGCGCGTGCGGGGCTGGGTGCCGGCGACACGCTGCTGTGCCTGTCGGCCTCGGGGCGCACGCCCTATGCGCTGGCCATCGCTGGCGCGGCGCAGGAGCGCGGCGTGAGCGTGGTCGGCATCGCCAATGTCGCCGGCTCGGCGCTGCTGGAACTGGCCGATATTGCCGTGCTGATCGACAGCGGGCCCGAGGTGGTCGCCGGTTCGACCCGCATGGGCGCAGCCAGCGCGCAGAAGGTGGCGTTGAACATGCTTTCGGTGCTGGTCGGCATCGGGCTGGGCCATGTCCATGACGGGTTCATGGTCAATGTCGTGGCCGACAATGCCAAGCTGGCCGACCGCGCCACCCGTATCGTCGCGGCGCTGGCCCGGGTCGGGCGCGCCGAGGCCGAGGCGGCGCTGGCGCGTACCGGCGGCGCGGTGAAACCCGCGATCCTGGTCGCGCGCGGCATGGCGCCCGAAGCCGCGGCCGCAAGGCTTGCCGAGACCGGCGGGCATCTGGAGCCGCTGATCCGACATCAACCAGAGGGTCCATGAGAGGCCCGCTGCCAAAGGGAGAAGACCATGACCAAGACCATCCGGCTGGCGTTGCTGGCCAGCACGCTGCTTTCCGGCGCCGCCCTTGCCGATGACGTGACGCTGACCGTCGAGAGCTGGCGCAACGACGACCTGACCATCTGGCAGGACAAGATCATCCCCGCCTTCGAGGCTGCGAACCCGGGCATCAAGGTGGTCTTTGCCCCCTCGGCGCCGCCGGAATACAACGCCGTGCTGAACTCGAAACTGGACGCGGGCTCGGCCGGGGACCTGATCACCTGCCGGCCCTTCGACGCCTCGCTGGAACTGTTCAACAAGGGCAAGCTGGCCGATCTGAGCGACATGGCCGCGATGGCGAACTTCTCGGATGTGGCGAAATCGGCCTGGCAGACCGACGACGGCAAGCAGACCTTCTGCGTGCCGATGGCCTCGGTCATCCACGGCTTCATCTACAACAAGAAGGCGTTCGAGGAACTGGGCCTGACCCCGCCCAAGACCGAGGCCGAGTTCTTTGCCGTGCTGGAGAAGATCAAGGCTGATGGCAATTACATTCCCATGGCCATGGGCACCAATGACCAGTGGGAAGCCGCGACCATGGGCTATCAGAACATCGGCCCGAATTACTGGAAGGGCGAGGAGGGCCGCAAGGCGCTGATCGCCGGCACGCAGAAGCTGACCGACGAGCCCTGGGTCGCGCCCTTCCGCCAGCTGGCGAAATGGAAGGATTATCTCGGCGACGGCTTTGAGGCGCAGACCTATCCCGACAGCCAGAACCTGTTCACCCTGGGCCGCGCCGCGATCTATCCCGCCGGCTCGTGGGAGATCGGGGTGTTCGGTCCGCAGATCGCCGGCGCCTTCGAGATGGGTGCCTTCCCGCCGCCGGTGCCGGCCGAGGGCGACAAGTGCTATATCAGCGACCATACCGACATCGCGCTGGGCATGAATGCCGGCACCAAGCATCCCGAGGAAACGAAGAAGTTCCTGGAATGGGTCGGCTCGGCCGAGTTCGCCGAGCTTTACGCCAATGCGCTGCCGGGGTTCTTTTCGCTGAACGCGACGCCGGTCGAGATGGCCGATCCGCTGGCCAGGGAATTCGTCGGCTGGCGCGAGACCTGCGAGCCGACCATCCGCTCGACCTATCAGATCCTGTCGCGCGGCACGCCGAATCTGGAAAACGAGACCTGGAACGCCAGCGCCAATGTGATCAAGGGCACCGAGACCCCCGAGGCCGCCGCCGAGCGGCTGCAGAAGGGTCTGGCCAGCTGGTACGCCCCGCAGCAGAAGTGAGCGCCGGCCGGGCCTGACGGCCCGGTAAAGGTGGGGGGGCTGTCTGCCCCCCGCACCCCGAGGATATTTTCCCAAGGAAGACAAGGGAGACGACATGGCGCGGCGGAAACCGGTTCGCTGGCATATCGCGGTATTTCTGGCGCCGGCGGTGCTGGTCTATACCGCCATCATGATCGTGCCGCTGTTCGGGACGCTGAACCTGTCGCTGTTCAGCCTGGACGCCGCGGGCGAGCGCGTCTTTGTCGGGCTGGCGAATTTCGCCACCCTGTTCGGCGACCCGCGCTGGAGCGCGGCCTTCTGGAATGCGCTGGGCAACAACGCCTGGTTCTTTCTGGTCCATATGCTGGTGCAAAACCCGGTAGGGGTGGCGCTGGCGGCGCTGCTGTCCTCGCCCAGGCTGCGGGGGGCGGCATTCTATCGCACGGCGATCTTCATTCCCACCATCCTGAGCTTTGTCATCGTCGGCTTTGTCTGGAAGCTGATCCTGTCGCCGATCTGGGGCATTGCGCCCGGAATGCTGGATGCGGTCGGGCTGAAGGCGCTGTTCGCGCCCTGGCTGGGCAAGGAGCAATATGCCTTGACCACGCTGGCGCTGATCTCGGTCTGGCAGTTCGTGGGCATTCCGATGATGCTGATCTATGCGGCGCTGCTGTCGATCCCCGAGGAGGTGATCGAGGCGGCCGAGATGGACGGCGTCACCGGCTGGTCGCAGTTCTGGAGGATCCGCCTGCCGCTGATCCTGCCGGCGATCGGCATCATCTCGATCCTGACCTTCGTCGGGAATTTCAACGCTTTCGACCTGATCTATGTCACGCAGGGCGCGCTGGCGGGACCGAATTTCGCCACCGACATCCTGGGGACATTCCTGTATCGGACCTTCTTTGGTTTCCAGCTGCAGCTGGGCGATCCGCATATGGGGGCGACCATCGCCACCGCCATGTTCGGCATCATCCTGCTGGGGGTCTGCTTTTATCTGTTCGCCATCCAGCGCCGCCTGCGCCGCTATCAGTTCTGAGGAGCGAGAGAGATGAGCCAGGCCCGCCAGTCCCCGTTCCGCAGCCTTGCCGCACATGCCGCGCTGCTGAGCTATACGCTGATCGCGCTGTTTCCGGTCTTTGTGATCGTGGTCAACAGCTTCAAGAGCCGCCGGGCGATATTCGCCGATCCGCTGGCGCTGCCGACGCCTGCGACCTTTGATCTGGTGGGTTACCGCACCGTGCTGGCGCAGGGTGATTTCCTGCAGTATTTCACCAACTCGATGACCGTCACCCTGGTCAGCCTGTTCTGCGTGCTGCTGTTCGGGGCCATGGCGGCATTCGCCCTGTCGGAATACCGCTTTCGCGGCAACATGCTGATGGGGCTGTATCTGGCCTTGGGGATCATGATCCCGATCCGGCTGGGGACGGTGGCGATCCTGCAGATGATGGTGGCCTCGGGGCTGGTGAACACGCTGACGGCGCTGATCCTGGTCTATACCGCGCAGGGGTTGCCGCTGGCGGTCTTCATCCTGTCCGAATTCATGCAGGGTGTCTCGGACGATCTGAAGAACGCCGGGCGCATCGACGGGCTGTCGGAATACACCATCTTCTTCCGGCTGGTGCTGCCGCTGGTGCGGCCGGCCATGGCCACGGTGGCGGTCTTCACCATGATCCCGATCTGGAACGACCTGTGGTTTCCGCTGATCCTCGCGCCTTCCGAGGCGACCAAGACCATCACGCTCGGCAGCCAGGTGTTCATCGGCCAGTTCGTCACCAACTGGAATGCGGTGCTGGCAGCGCTGGGCCTGGCCATCGTGCCGGTGCTGGTGCTGTATCTGCTGTTCTCGCGCCAGCTGATCCGCGGCATCACCGCCGGCGCGGTGAAATGAACGCCAAGACCCCAAACAAAGGAGAGCCCGCGTGGGAGCCCTGAACCTTGCCAAAGTCAGCAAATCCTTCGGCTCGACCGATGTCATCAAGGGCGTGGACCTGCAGGTGGCGGACCGCGAGTTCTGCGTCTTCGTCGGCCCCTCGGGCTGCGGCAAATCCACGCTTTTGCGCATGATCGCCGGGCTCGAGGATGTAAGCTCGGGCGATGTCATGCTGGACGGGGCGCGCATCAACGATCTGGCCCCGGCAAGGCGTGAAATTGCCATGGTCTTTCAAAGCTACGCGCTTTATCCGCATCTGTCGGTGCGCGACAATATGGGCCTGGCGCTGAAACAGGCCGGCACGCCCCGCGCAGAGATCACCGCGGCCACCGACCGTGCCGGTGAGATGCTGCTGTTGTCGCAGCTGATGGAGCGGCGCCCGGCCGAGTTGTCGGGCGGCCAGCGCCAGCGTGTCGCC
This sequence comes from Paracoccus sp. (in: a-proteobacteria), assembly GCF_039808215.1. Lineage (GTDB taxonomy): Bacteria > Pseudomonadota > Alphaproteobacteria > Rhodobacterales > Rhodobacteraceae > Paracoccus. The sequence goes on along the minus strand of NZ_JBDHSP010000040.1, from coordinate 18,508 downwards.
ATCGGCCGCGCCATCGTGCGCCGCCCGAAGCTGTTTCTGTTCGACGAGCCGCTGTCAAACCTCGATGCCGCGCTGCGGGTGCAGACCCGGATCGAGATCGCCCGCCTGCACCGCGAACTGGGCGCCACGATGATCTATGTCACGCATGACCAGGTCGAGGCGATGACCCTGGCCGACAAGATCGTGGTCTTGCGCGCCGGCGTGGTCGAGCAGGTCGGCCGCCCGATGGATCTGTATAACGACCCCGACAATACCTTTGTCGCGGGTTTCATCGGCAGTCCGCAGATGAATTTCCTGAAATCGGGCCGGCTGGGCCTGGCCTCGGACAGTCTGGGCATCCGCCCCGAGCATCTGACCCCGGTCGCGGCGGGCGGGCGCATCAATGGCCGCGTCAGCCATGTCGAGAAGCTGGGCGGCGAGACCCTGGTCTATGTCCAGACCGAGGATCACGGCCTGCTGACCCTGCGCCTGTTCGGCGAGCGCGATTTCAGCGTCGATGCGCCGGTCGGGCTGGATTTCGACCCGGAACGCGCCTTTCATTTCGACGCCGCGGGGCAGCGGCTGCGCTAGCGGTCAGATCACCAGCACGCCCGAGTGCTTGGCCTTGTGTTCCGGCTCGACATGGATGGTGATCATGGCGCCGGGCAGCTTGCGCTTCAGCGCCTGTTCGATGCGGTCGCAGATGTCATGCGCGGCATCGACCGTGGTCTGGCCGTCCACCACCAGGTGAAAGTCGATGAAGGTGCGCGGGCCGGCGTGGCGGGTGCGCAGGTCATGCGCCTCGATGGCGCCGGTCGCCGCGTCCGAGATGGTGTTGCGGATGTCGCCGAGCGTCTCGTCGGCCACCGCCTCGTCCATCAGCCCCGAGAGCGAGCGCGTCATCACCCTCCAGCCCGACCACAGGATGTTCAGCGCCACCAACGCCGCCAGCGCCGGGTCGAGCACCGCCCAGCCGGTGACCACGGCCAGCGAAACGCCGACCAGCACCCCCGCCGAGGAGATCACGTCCGACAGCAGATGCTGACCATCCGCCACCAGCGAGGGCGAACGCAGCGCCCGGCCGCGGCGGATCAGCACCAGGCACCAGAAGCCGTTGATCACCCCGGCGAGGCCGTTGATCAAGAGCCCGGCCAGTGGCGCGTCCAGCAGCCGCGGCGCCTGGAAGGCGTACCAGGATTCGCGCAGGATCAGCAGCGCGGCAACGATGATCATCACCCCCTCCAGCACGGCGCTGAAGAATTCGGCCTTGTGATGGCCGTAAGGATGGTCGCGGTCGGCGGGTTTGGCGGCGACGCGGATGGCAATGAGCGCCGCCACCGCGGTCGCCACGTTCACCGTGCTTTCCATCGCATCCGACATCAGCGCCACCGAGCCTGTCAGCCACCAGGCCAGCGTCTTCAGCGCCAGGACGATCAGGCCGATGACGATGCTGCCGACGGCAAGTCTTTCGGTCGCGGACATCTTCGTTCCCCTGCTGCGGGCGATAGGGCTGCTCTGTAACCCCCATGTCGCCCGGCGCCAAGCCCTGAGGCGTGCGTGGGGGCCGGAGTGCCATCCCGGGACGACCGGAGCCAGGGCAGAAGTCGCGGCGCCCGCCTTCAGGGGGTGCAGGGTGACCGTTGCGCCGGGACCCGACGCAGCACGCCATCGGCCACCAGTTGTCCGGCCGTCGCATCAGTCTTGATCTGGGTTGCGCCGCCAGGCGCGTCGAACCAGGGTGCGGCACCGCCGATCTTGACCGGCAGCGGTGAGGTCACCCTGTAGACCGTATAGGTCAGGCTGGCGCAGACGGTCGGCAGGGCGCGGGCGTCGAAACTGGCGCCTTTCGGGGTGAAAAAGCGCCCATGCTCGGATCCGAAGCGGTCCAGCAGCACCCCTGCGGGCAGCACCACATAGCTGCCCTGGCCGTCGAATCCGTCATTCGGGGGCCAGCGGAAATCGCCGTCCCTGATCCATTTGGCTGCGAGGTCGGGACGGGCATTTTCGGGCATGGTGGCCGGCGGTGCGGTATTCTGGGACAGATTGGCGCAACCGGCAAGGGCAAGCAGGGCGACAGCCGCAAGATGGCGCATGGGAAAACCTTCTGGAAAACAGATTTGCCTTGGCAGAAGGCTGGGCCGAATTTGCAGCCAGGGCAAGCAGGAAACTCTTCCTGCGCGCGGCGCCAGTGCCGTCGTTACAACCCAACGGGGTTCGATCTGTCGAAGGAAGGGGCCGCTTGCGGCCCCTTTTGCGCATCACTCGGCGGGAAGGGCCACCAGATCCTCGACCTCGGCGATGGGATGCTTCAGATGCGGCAGCATCTCGCGCGGGCAGGCCTGCAGGAAATTGGCCTTTTCCGCGGCCCAGTCTTGCAGGATGTCGGCGGCGCGGCGCGAACCGGTCTCGGCCAGGTGGCGCTCGATCAGACCCTTCAGCTCGGCCTCCCAATGCGCTTGCGTCACCGGGCACAGGATCAGGGTCTCGGCGTTGACATAGGCGCGAGCCAGGCCGTCGGGGTCATAGAGATAGGCCATGCCCCCGGTCATGCCGGCGCCGAAATTGCTGCCGATGCGCCCGAGGATCACGGCGACGCCGCCGGTCATGTATTCGCAGCCATTGCTGCCGCAGCCCTCGATCACCACCTTCGCGCCCGAGTTGCGGACCGCGAAACGCTCACCCGCGCGGCCGGCGGCGAACAGATGGCCGTCCGTCGCGCCGTAAAGCACGGTATTGCCGATGATGGTGTTTTCCGCCGCGACCAGCCGGCTGTCCATCGGTGGGCGCACCACGATGGTGCCGCCCGACAGGCCCTTGCCGACATAGTCATTGGCGTCGCCCGAGACCTCGATCTTCAGCCCCGGCGCGGCGAAGGCGCCCAGCGACTGCCCGGCATTGCCGGTCAGGCGCACCGTCAGGTGGTCGGGCTGCAGCTTGTTCTTCATGCCGAAGGTCTGCACGATCAGCGACGAGGTGCGGGTGCCGATGGTGCGCTGGGTGTTCCTGACCGCATAGCTGAGCTGCATCTTTTCGCCGTCCGAGAAAAACCGGCCGGCGTCGCGGATGATTTCCGCATCCAGCGTGTCGGGCACCGCGTTTCTCGGCTTGCTGCGATCATAGACGATGCGTTCCGCGCCATCGACGGTGATCAAGAGCGGGTTCAGGTCCAGATCGTCCAGCGACTTGTCGCCGCGGCTGACCTGGGTCAGCAGGTCGGCGCGGCCGATCACCTCATCCATCGAGCGCGCGCCGATCGAGGCGAGGATCTCGCGCACCTCGGTGGCATAGAAGGTGATCAGGTTTACCACCTTGTCCGCGCTGCCATTGAACATCGCGCGCAGCTTTTCGTCCTGGGTGCAGATGCCGACCGGGCAGGTGTTGGACTGGCACTGGCGCACCATGATGCAGCCCATGGCGATCAGGGCGGCGGTGCCGATGCCGTATTCCTCGGCCCCCATCATCGCCGCCATGACGATGTCGCGCCCGGTGCGCAGGCCGCCGTCGGTCCTCAGCGTCACGCGTTCGCGCAGGCGGTTCATCGCCAGCACCTGATGCGCCTCGGTGAGGCCCATCTCCCAGGGCAGGCCGGCGAACTTGATGCTTGTCGCCGGGCTGGCACCGGTGCCGCCGTTGTGCCCCGAGATCAGGATGATGTCCGCTTTCGCCTTGGCCACGCCCGCCGCGATGGTGCCGACGCCACTGGAGGCCACAAGCTTGACGGTGATTTTGGCGCGCGGGTTGATCTGCTTCAGGTCATAGATCAGCTGCGCCAGATCCTCGATCGAATAGATGTCGTGATGCGGCGGCGGGCTGATCAGCGTCACGCCCTTGGTCGAATGGCGCAGCCGCGCGATCAGCTCGGTGACCTTCATGCCCGGCAGCTGCCCACCCTCGCCGGGCTTTGCCCCCTGGGCCACCTTGATTTCCAGCTCTTCGCAGGCGTTCAGATATTCGGCGGTGACGCCGAAGCGGCCCGAGGCCACCTGCTTGATCTTGGCGCAGGGGTTGTCGCCATTCGGCAGCGGCACCGCATGCGCCGGATCCTCGCCGCCCTCGCCGGAATCGGATTTCGCCCCGATGCGGTTCATCGCGATGTTCAGCGTCATATGCGCCTCGGGCGAGAGCGCGCCCAAGGACATGCCCGGCGTCACGAAACGCTTGCGGATCGAGGTGATCGATTCCACCTCCTCCAGCGGCACCGGCCTGCCCAGGGGCTTGATGTCCAGAAGGTCGCGGATGTGGATCGGCGGATTGGCCCGCATGGTGGCGGTGAACTGCTTCCAGATGTCATAAGAGGCCTTTTCGCAGGCCAGCTGCAACAGCCGCATGGTGTTCGATTCCCAGGCATGCTTTTCGCCCGTGCGCCGCGCCTTGTAAAAGCCGCCCACCGGCAGCAGATCCGCGGCATGGCCGGCAAAGCCGCGCGCATGCGCCTCGGCCAGCTTGGCCTGCAGCCCGTGCAGCCCGATGCCCGAGATGCGCGACTGCATGCCGGGGAAATATTCCGCCACCATGGCGCGCGACAGGCCCACCGCCTCGAAATTCAGCCCGCCACGATAGGAGGACAGCACCGAGATGCCCATCTTGGCCATGATCTTCAGCAGCCCCGCGTCCACCGCCTCGCGATAGCGCGTCATGATGTCGATCAGATTGCCCGCGAGCAGCCCGCGTTCGATGCGCTCGGCCAGGGTGTCCTGGGCCAGATAGGGGTTCACCGTGGTGGCGCCGCAGCCGATCAGCACCGCGACATCATGCGGGTCCACGCATTCCGAGGACCGCACGTTCAGCGAACAGAAGGTGCGCAGCCCCTTGCGCGTCAGCCAACTGTGCACGGCGCTGGTCGCGAGGATCATCGGCACGCCGATGCGCGCCGCCGAGATGCCCTCGTCGGTCAGGATGATGTGGCCGGCGCCCGAGCGCACCGCGTCCTCGGCCTCGGCGCGGATGCGCGCCAGCGCCTCGGCCAGCGATTCGGGACCGGCCTCGGCGGGCATGGTGCAGTCGATCTGCGTCGCCTGGTGCTGGAACATGCGCGTCAGCTCCTCGAACTCGCCATTGGCGAGGAACGGGCTTTCCAGCATGGTGATCTCGGTATGGGTAGAGCTTTCCTCGAGCACGTTCTTGAGGTTGCCGAAACGCGTGCGCAGGCTCATCACCCGGCTTTCGCGCAGGCTGTCGATGGGCGGGTTGGTCACCTGGCTGAAGTTCTGGCGGAAATAATGCGCCAGCGGCCGGAACTGGCGCGAGAGCACCGCGGGGGGCGTGTCGTCGCCCATCGAGGCGATGGCCTCCTTGGCGTCCTCGGCCATCGGCACCAGCACCTGTTCGATCAGCTCGACGCTATAGCCGACGGCGATCTGGCGCCGGCGCAGGTCCTCACCGGAAAACAGCGCCATCTCGGGCAGTTGCGCCATCAGCTCCGAGGGCTGGACGACCTTTTCCACCCAGTCGCCAAAGGGCTGGCTGGCCGCCAGGTGATCCTTGATCTCGCGGTCGTGGTAAAGCCGCGCCTCGGCCATGTCGACGGCGATCATCTGTCCCGGCCCCAGCGCGCCCTTTTCGCGCACATCGGCCTCGTTCACCGGCACCATGCCGGTTTCCGAACCCGCGATCAGCAGGTTGTCGTCGGTCACCACATAGCGCATCGGCCTGAGCCCGTTGCGGTCCAGCCCGCCGCAGACCCAGCGCCCGTCGGTCATGGCCAGCGCCGCCGGCCCGTCCCAGGGCTCCATGACCGAGTTGCAATAGGCATACATGTCGGCCCAGGCCCTGGGCATGTCGGTGGTGGCCTTGGACCAGGCCTCGGGGACCAGCATGGTCTTGGTCATCGGCGCGTTGCGCCCCGAGCGCACCATGACCTCGAAGACCGCATCCAGCGCCGCCGAATCGGACGAGCCGGCGGGGATGATCGGCTTGATGTCCTCGGCCATCTCGCCGAAGGTGCGGCTGGCCATGCGGATCTCGTGGCTTTTCATCCAGTTCGAGTTGCCTTTCAGCGTGTTGATCTCGCCGTTATGGGCCAGCATGCGGAAAGGCTGCGCCAGCCACCATTGCGGGAAGGTGTTGGTGGAATAGCGCTGGTGATAGATGGCAAAGGCCGATTCAAACCGTTCGTCGCGCAGGTCGGGATAGAATTCCGCCACCTGCTCGGCCAGCATCATGCCCTTGTAGATGATCGAGCGGCACGACAGCGTGCAGATGTAGAGCCCGGCGATCTGCGCCGCGATCGCCGCCTTCTCGATGCGGCGGCGGATGATATAGAGTTCGCGCTCGAGCTGTTCGTGGTCGATGTCCTTTTCGCAGCGGATCAGGATCTGTTCGATCTCGGGGCGGGTGGCATTGGCCTTTTCCCCCAGGACGGCTGTGTTCACCGGCACATGCCGCCAGCCGTAGATATAGTGGCCCATGCGCAGCACTTCGGATTCGACGATGGTGCGGCAACGTTCCTGCGCCGCGAAATCGGTGCGCGGCAGGAACACCTGGCCCACCGCGATCAGCTTGGACTGGTCGGGCTCATGCCCGGTGCGGCGCACCTGGTCATAGAAGAAGGGCACCGGGATCTGCACATGAATGCCGGCGCCGTCGCCGGTCTTGCCGTCGGCATCGACGGCGCCGCGGTGCCAGACCGCCTTCAGCGCGTTGATGCCGTTTTCCACCACCTTGCGGCTGGCCTTGCCCTCCAGGCTGACCACCAGCCCGACGCCGCAGGAGGAATGCTCGTCCTCGGCCCGGTAGAGCGAATGTTCGGCCATCCAGTCGCGGCGCGCCTGTTCCTGCTCTTGCCAATCGCGCATGTCGCGGTTCGTCACGTCCGTGCCTCCTGTTGCAGCTGCCGCAGCGGTGCGGGAATCCGGTCCCGGACCATCTGCAGGTCGCAGTCATATTCTGGTGTGGTGCTGCCAAAGCCGGGCTGGCCGGGAAAGGCAAAGCGCACCGGGCTGTCATTGGTTTCCTGGCGTGCGCCGGTCCAGTCGTCGGATGTCTCGACCCCGCCATAGAAGCGGCCCTGCGCGCGGCTGATGAACTGCTGGCCGCGGCGGCGGATCAGCACGTCGCCGGTCTCGCCGAAGGTGGTCAGCTCGAAGCGGGTAACCTCCAGGGGCACGCCGTCGATCTGCACCGTCTCGCCGGTCAGTTCGTCATGGCCGACATGGTGCAGCCGCTCGCCACTGTTCGAGCGCGTCCAGAAGTCGAAATCGTCGCGCCCCTCGGCCAGCAGCGTCGAGAAGGAGGCATGGTCCCGGGCCTCGTCCTCGAGCCGGTCGATCAGCCCGCTGTCAAGATCGACGCTTTCCATCCAGCGCGTCTCGCGGTCGATGCGCGACTGGTAGCTGGCGCCCTCGGGGGTGAAATAGACCACCCACTGGTCGCCCGGCGCATCGCCCGTACAGCGATAGTGCTGCGAAACGGTGCAGGAGCGGTTCTGCACCGTCACCTCCAGCCGGCAGCCCTCGGGCGGGGTGAAATTCGCCGCCGCGGCCGGCAGCGCCAGCAGCAGGGCGGCGGCAAGGGCGGCGGGCGGGATCTGCGGCAGCGTTGCCATGGTCGCCCCCTATTCCGCCGCCATGCGGGCGGCGCCCGACAGATAGCCCATGATGCTGTCGGCGGCCTCGCGCCCGTCGCGGATCGCCCAGACCACCAGACTGGCGCCGCGCACGATGTCGCCCACGGCATAGACTCCGGGCAGGCTGGTCTGATGCGTCTGGAAATCGGCCTTGATCGTGCCCCAGCGCGTCACCTCGAGGCCGTCGACGCCCCAGAGCCGCGGCAGGTCCTCGGGCTCGAACCCGAGCGCCTTGATGACCAGGTCGGCGGGTTCGTCGTAATCGGCGCCCTCGATCAGTTCCGGGGTCTGGCGGCCGGACACGTCGGGCTGGCCCAGGCGCATGCGCTGCACGCGCACGGCGCTGATGGTGGGGATGTCGCCCACGTCGTCCATGTCGCGTTCCTGTGCCTCCATCGCTTCGCCGGTGACATGGCCGCTGAAGGCGCCGGGGGCGGAAAGCCAGACGAATTCCACGCCCTCTTCCTCGGCGTTCTGCACCTCGCGCTGGCTGCCGGGCATGTTGGCGCGGTCGCGGCGATAGAGGCATTTCACCGATTGCGCGCCCTGGCGGATGGCGGTGCGCACGCAGTCCATGGCGGTGTCGCCGCCGCCGATGACCACGACGCGCTTGCCGCGGGCGTTCAGCTCTCCGTCCTCATAATCGGGGATCTCGTCGCCCAGATCGATGCGGTTCGAGGCAGTCAGATAGTCGAGCGCCTTCACCACGCCGCGGGCCTCGGCATTGTCGATGTCCAGGTCGCGGGTCTTGTAGACGCCGGTGGCGATCAGCACCGCGTCATGCTTGCCGCGGATGGCGTCAAAGCTGATGTCGCGGCCGACATCGGCGTTCAGCACGAATTCCACCCCGCCATCGGCCAGCAGGCGGTTGCGCCGCTCGACCACCTGCTTTTCCAGCTTGAAGCCGGGGATGCCATAGATCATCAGCCCGCCGGCGCGGTCGTGGCGGTCATAGACGCTGACCTGATAGCCCATGCGGCGCAGTCGGTCGGCCGCCGCCAGCCCGCCCGGCCCGGCGCCGATGATGCCGATGGATTCGGGCCGCTCGTGCGCTGGGGCAATGGGGGCGACCCAGCCCTCCTCCCAGGCGGTGTCGGTGATGTATTTCTCGATCGCGCCGATGGTGACGGTGCCGTGGCCGGCCTGTTCGATGACGCAATTGCCTTCGCACAGCCGGTCCTGCGGGCAGATGCGGCCGCAGATCTCGGGGAAGGTGTTGGTCTCCTGCGCGCGCAGATAGGCCTCTTGCGTGCGGCCCTCGGCGGTCAGGCGCAGCCAGTCGGGAATATTGTTGTGCAGCGGGCAATGGCTCTGGCAATAGGGCACGCCGCACTGGCTGCAGCGGCTGGCCTGTTCGCGCGCCTTGGCATCGGCGAACTCACGATAGATCTCGTGGAAATCCTCCGAGCGCGATGCCGCGTCACGCTTTTCGGGCATCTCGCGCCCGATGGTGACGAATTTGAGCATCTTCTGCGTGGCCATGGCTGCGCGTCCTTCATAAGGCGGTGTTCATTCGCCTGTTATGACAGTCCACGCGGGCAATAAAGTCAGGCAGGCTGACCTGTTTTGCGTTTTTCTGGACTTTCCTGCGCCGGGCCGGGAAAAAAAACTGAAAATGAGTCAGTGCAGGCTACCTATTTGCCTGCAAAAGCAGCAGTGCCAGGATTCCGACCAGAATGCGCCACCAGGCGAACAGCCCGTAGCCATGCGCCGAGACATAGTCCAGCAGCCGCCTGACCACGAACAGCGCCGCCAGAAAGGCGCAGACAAAGCCGATCACGATGTCCCCCACCGCCGCCGCGTCCAGGATGTCGCGATTCTTGTAGAGGTCGAAGGCAAAGGCCCCCAGCATGGTCGGCATGGACAGGAAAAAGCTGAACTCGGCCGCTGAGCGCTTGTCGGCGCCCAAGACCAGCGCCCCGGCGATCGTCGCCCCCGAGCGCGAGACCCCGGGGATCATGGCAAGGCACTGGATGAAGCCGATCTTGACCGCCATGGACAGCGGAAAATCCTCGGCCGCGTGATGGCGCGGGTTGCGGGCCAGACGGTCGACGAACAGCAGCACGATTCCGCCCAGGATCAGCATGATCGCGATCAGCGCCGGGGTCTCGAACAGCACCTGCTTGATGATGCGATGCGCCAGCACCCCGATCACCACCGCCGGCAGAAAGGCCAGCGTGACGGCCAGGATGAAGTGGCGCGCGCGCGCGTCATGGCGGGCGCCGGAAAAGATCCGCCACAGCCGCCCGGCATAGACCCCGAGGATGGCAAGGATCGCGCCCAGCTGGATCAGCACCTCGAAGGCGCGGCCCGGCGATTCGAAACCGAGGAAATGCCCGGCCAGCAGCACATGGCCGGTCGAGGACACGGGGATGAACTCGGTCAGCCCTTCCAGCAGACCGAGGACGGCAGCGACAATGGTGTTCGACGCCATCAGCCGTTGCGCAGGTTCTTGGCCGAATCGGTGATCGCCTCGAATTGCCCCGAGGGGCGGAAGCGCCACAGATATTCCGTGATCACCGCCGAGGTGGCGGTGGGGGTGATGCCCAGATCGGCCAGCGTGCGCACGCCGGTGCCGACGCAGTTGGGCAGCCGCAGGGTGCGCGCCTGGTCCTGGGTCAGGATGCGGTTCGTCACCAGCCCGCCGGTCATCGCCTGGCCCGCATCCAGTACCGCGCCCATGGCGCCGGCCAGCCAGTGCGGCAGGCCGATGACGGCGCGGCGCCGGCCGGTGGCCTCCAGCACCTGCCGGGCCACGTCGGCCATGCACAGAACCTCCGGGCCGCCCAGTTCATAGATCCCGGGCGCGGCCTCGCCTGCGGCACCCATGGCGGCGGCCTGGGCCACGTCGGCGACATGCACCGGCTGCACCTCGGTCCTGGCGCCGGGCACGAACATGAGCGGACCCAGGCGGGACATCGCGGCGATGCGGTTGTAGAACGTGTCGTCGACGCCGAACATGATCGAGGGGCGCAGGATCACCGCCGCGGGGAAATGTTTCAGCACCTCGGCCTCGCCGCGACCTTTTGACGCGGCGTAGCGGCTGGGCGAGCCAGGGTCCGCCCCCAGCGCCGAGACATGCACCAGCTGCGCCACGCCCTTGGCAGCGGCGATGCGGGCGATGCGCGCCGCGGCCTCCTCATGGATCGATTCGAAGGTGTTGCGGCCCTCATGCACCATGATGCCGACGCAGTTGATCACTGCATCCGCATCCGCCATGCAGGCGGTCACCGAAAGGTCGTCGCGCACATTGCAGGGCACGGGCTCGACCTGGCCGGGACGGCCATAGGTGCGCACGGTGCCGGCCTGGTTCGGGCGGCGGACGGCGACGCGCACGCGCCAGCCCTGCGCGGCCATGATCCGGGCGATCTGCCGGCCCAGGAATCCAGACCCGCCATAGATGGTGACAAGCTTGGTTGCGGACATGCGTCGCTCCTTTCGTGGCGTGCTTGTCCGTTCAATAGCCAAGGCTTTCGCCTGCGGCAAGCCGTGGTCGCAAGCCAGCGACGATCGCATCCGCCACGCGCAGCGCATTGGCGGCGATGGTCAGGCTGGGATTGACCCCGTTCGAGGTCGGCATGAACGAGGAATCGGCCACATACAGGTTCTCGAGACCGTGCATCCGGCAGTCGCGGTCCAGCACGCTGGTCGCCGGATCGTCGCCAAAGCGCAGCGTGCCGCAGGGATGGGCAAAGTTCAGCTGCGGCGCGGCGCCCATGAACATCGCCCGATGCGGCCGGAACGCCGCGCGCATCGCCTTGCGAAAGGCGCGGCGGCGCTCTTGCAGCTCATCCGAGATGTCATAGTGAAAGCGCAGCCGCCCGGGGTCGCCGGGCTCGGGCAGGACGCGGTTGCCGCCATAGGGCAGGTCCTCAAGCACGCCGACGAACAGTTTCGCATTGCCCAGCAGCCGCGCCGCGACCAGGGCCGGGATGCGCAGCCCGTGGCGCAGCGGCCGCAGCCGGCGCAGCGGCGACTGGTCGAAACGGCCGTTCATCGCGTGCAGGATCTCGCCATAGCCGGCGCTCAGACCCATGGACTGCACGGTGCCAAAGCGCTGGCCGAAGGTGAAATACAGGTCGCGCAGGCTGATCGAGCGCGAGGCACCGCCCTCGGCCTTCAGATTGCCGGCCCAGATGGCGATGATCTCGCTCAGGTGAAACATCAGGTTGCGCCCGACGAGGCCCGAGCGGTTGCCCAGCCCCTCGGGCCAGGCCTCGCTGCGCGAACCAAGCAGCAGCGCCGGCGAGCCGAGCCCGCCCGCCGCCAGCACATAGCGCCGGGCCGAGAGGGTGAATTCGCGCCCCTCGCGGCGGCAGGTCAGGCCGGTGACGCGCCCGGCATCGGCCTCGATGCGGATGACGCTGCAGCGGTCAAGCAGCGCCGCGCGCCCGGTCTCCAGCGCCGGCAGCACCCCGGCGGTGCGCCCGTCCATCTTGCAGCGGTTCGGGCAGCGCCGGCCGAAGCAGCTTTCGCAGCCGGGCAGAAAGCGCGCCGCCATATGCGTGCGATAGGGGTGCATGCCGGCGTGGCGCAGCTCCTCCATCAGCGCCGCGTCCGAGGCCGGCAGCGCCAGCACCGGCGGGCGCAGCCGGGCCCCGGCCGGGGCCAGCGGGTCGGCCTCGCCGTTGATGTGATAGATCTCTTCGGCCAGTTCGAACCAGGGCCGCATCTCGTCATAGGTGACCGGCCAGCCGCCGGTCGGATGCGGGCGGCCCTCGACCGGCTCAAGGTCGTGGCGCTCGGGCCGTTCCAGCGTCGCCGCATAATAGGCCGACGTGCCGCCGACGCCGGCGCCGATCATGCCGTCCAGCTCGCACCAGGTGCCGTCCAGTTCCGCCTCGAGCAGGCTGGGCCAGGCGCCATTGGCCAGGCGCTCCTCGGGGTCGCGGCTTTCGATCCCGAGGCCGCTCAGGGCGCTGTCGCCCAGGTCGGGGCCCTTCTCGAGAAACAGCACCGACAGCCCGGCCTCGGCCAGGCGGCGCCCGGCGCTGCCGCCGCCGATGCCGCTGCCGATCACGATGGCATCCCAGCGGCGGGAAACGAGATCGTCCATGAATACCCCTTAAAGAACTGGACTGGTGACAGAATCCGCGCGGGCAGGCTCCGTGCCTGCCCCGTCCTAAGCGCCTCGCGCATCGGCGGGCAAGCTGACTGAAAGGATAGGGCCGGCGCGGGCGGGCAGTCAAACGCCCATGCTGCGGGGTGTCGGCGGGGGTGCGGAAAAACTTTTCGCCGCGGCGAAGAATTTTGCCGATCCCCCGTTGACACCCCCTGCGGCTGGCCTTAATCACCCGGCTCACGCGACCTGCCCAGGTGGCGGAATTGGTAGACGCGCACGGTTCAGGTCCGTGTGCCGCAAGGTGTGGAGGTTCGAGTCCTCTCCTGGGCACCAAGACAAAAACCGCGCAAGCCTTCGGGTTTGCGCGGTTTTTGCATTGAGGGCGGGCGCCTGCGCGGCCGTGACCCAGCCGGGGCCGCAGGAAAGGGGGGCAGCAGCATGATCCCACGTTTCGGACCGCCGCCGGGGCGGCGGGCCTATCGCCTGCGCCCGGGCGCCTATGCGCTGCTGATCCGTGACGGTGCAGCACTTCTTACGTTGCAGCTGCGCCCCGAGCGCGAATTCCAGCTGCCGGGCGGCGGCATCGACGAAGGCGAGTCGCCGCTGGCGGCGCTGCACCGCGAGGTGCGCGAGGAAACCGGCTGGAGCATCGGCGCGGCGCGGCGGCTGGGCGCCTATCGGCGCTTTTGCTACCTGCCCGAATACGGCTTCTGGGCGGAGAAACTCTGCACCGTCTGGCTGGCGCGGCCGCTGTTGCGGCTTGGCTCGCCGCGTGAGCCAGGGCACGAGGCGCATTGGCGGCCGCTGGCGCAGATCGAGCCGCTTCTGCCAGACCCCGGATCGCGCGCCTTCGTCCGCCTGGCACTGGCCGGCGGCGCGGGGGCGCGACGCCGCGCCTGATCGCCGGGAAAGGGACGCGCGCGGCGGCAGGGGTGGCGCTCAGCCGCTGGCCGGGCGCTGCCGCTCGACCAGCACGGCCGAGATGTCGTCGCTGCGCTGCCCGCCGGCATAATGCGCCGCCGACCAGCAGATCGATTCCAGCAGCGCGTCGCCCCGCAGCATGGCATTGGTGCGCAGGATGGCGTGCAGCCCTTCCTCGCCCAGCGGCTCGCCGCGGGCGTTCTCGCTTTCCGTCAGCCCGTCCGAGGTGATGAACAGCCGGTCGCCGGGGTTCAGCTGCAGGCGCAACTCCTCGTATTCGGCATGGGGAAAGACCCCGACCGGCAACCCGCCCTGGCCGATGCGCTCGATCCGGCCATCGGCGCGCTGCAGCACCGGATGGGGATGGCCGGCCTGCACCAGCCGCACCCGCCCGGACAGGAAATCCAGGTCGGCATAGATCATGGTGAAATAGGAATCGGTGCGCAGATCCTCAAGCATGAGCGCGTTCAGATGCCGCAGGACCTCGGCCGGGGGGCGGGCGTCGTGATGCCCGTCTTCGGTCGGGCGCAGCGCGACATTGTGTTCGGCCGCCCCCGAGAGCAGCGCCGTCAGCCGCGCGCTGAGCAGCGCCGCCGCCACGCCATGGCCCGAGACATCCAGCGCGAACAGCCCGGCCCGGCGGGCGTTGATCGGAAAGAAGCCGACCAGATCGCCGCCGATATGGCCGGCCGGCCGCATCAGCAGCGACAGGTCGAAATCGCCGAACCGGCCGTGCCTTTCGCGCACCAGCCCCTGCTGCAGGCGCTGCGCCTCGCGCAGGTCGCGGTCGATGGCGGCCTGGGTCTCGCGCAGCCGCTCGAGCGCCTCGCGCAGGTGGGAATTGGCATTGCGCAGGCTTTCTTCCATGCGCAGGATGCGTTCGCTGGCCGAAAGCCGCGCCAGCAGCTCCGCCCCCGAGACCGGCTTGGTCAGGAATTCATCCGCGCCCGCCCGCAGTCCCTCGGCCACGTCCTTCTTGTCGTTGCGCGAGGTCAGCAGGATGAAATAGCCATAGCGGTCCGACTGCATGTCCCGGAAACGGCGGCAGAATTCCAGTCCCGACTGCCCCGGCATCATCCAGTCCGAGATCACGATGTCGGGCCGGCGCTCATGGCAGAGCTGCAGCGCCTCATCTCCGGTGGCGGCCTCGAGCACGTGATAACCGGCGCGGATCAGCTGCACCGCCAGGGTGCGGCGCTGCGCACGGCTGCTGTCGACAAGCAGGACCAGCCGCCAGTTCTGCGGCATGGTGTTCAGGGCCTGGCCATCGAGGATCTTCATGCCCGACGGTCTAACCCGCCTGGGCTGAATCTTCTGTTAATATGGACAATCTTCGCGATTAACACGCCGGAGATGTGTTGTGTGCTATGGTGAAGGTGTGATTCCCCTGAGGGTTGTTCATGCTGGACTGGAACCGGATCAACGAACTGCGCGGAGAGGTCGGCGACGACGAATTCCAGCTGATCCTCGAACTGTTCCTCGATGAGGTCGAGGGCACGATGATGCGTCTGGTGCCGGGCGATGCCCTGCATCTTGAAACGCATCTGCATTTCCTCAAGGGCTGCGCCTGGAACCTGGGCTTTGCCGATTTCGGCAATCTCTGCGACGAGGCCGAGCGCCGCGTCGCCGCACAGGGCAGCGACGAGGTGTCGATCGAGGCGCTGCTGACCAGCTATGGCGCCTCGAAACAGGCCTTGATGCGGCAACTGGACGCGGCGCTGCATCCGGGAAAGGGCCGGCGCATCGCCTGAGCCAGGGTCAGATCAGGAATTCCGCCAGCACCGGGTCGCGGGTGATGTCGCGATAGCCGATGCCCGCGGCCTCGATCCTTTCGCGCAGGCGCTCGAGGTTTTCCGGCGCGGTGGTCTCGATGCCGATCAGCACCGAGCCGAAGTTGCGCGCGGTCTTCTTCAGATATTCGAAACGCGCGATGTCGTCCTCGGGCCCCAGCAGTTGCAGGAAATCGCGCAGCGCGCCCGGGCGCTGCGGCATGCGCAGAATGAAATAGCGCTTCAGCCCCGAGAATCTCTGCGCGCGTTCCTTGACCTCGGGCAAGCGCTCGAAGTCGAAATTGCCGCCCGAGCAGATGCAGACCACGCGCTTGCCCGAAAGGCCGGGGATGTCGCGCAGTGCGTCGATGGCCAGCGCCCCGGCCGGCTCCAGCACGATGCCCTCGATGTTCAGCATCTCGAGCATGGTGATGCAGATGCGGTCCTCGGGGGCGAGAAACACCTGCTCGGGGCTGAAGCGGCGCAGCCCGGCAAAGGGCAGGGCGCCGATGCGCGCCACCGCGGCGCCGTCAACGAAATTGTCCACCCTGGCCAGGGTGACCGGCTCGCCCGCCTGCAGGGCGGCGCGCAGGCTGGCGCCGCCTTCGGGTTCGGCGAATGCGGCGCGCGTCCCGGGCGACAGTTCCGACAGCAGCCGAATCACCCCGGCCGCCAGCCCGCCGCCGCCCACCGGCAGCACGATCAGATCGGGCGCGGCACCCAGCTGGTCCAGCAGTTCCAGGCCGACGGTGGCCTGGCCCTCGATGATGTCGGCGTCGTCAAAGGGCGACAGGAAGCTTGCCCCCCGCGCCGCGGCGAATTCCTGCGCCGCCGCCAGCGTCTGGTCGAAATAGTCGCCGGTCAGCACGATCTCGATGGCATCGCCGCCAAAGATCCGGGTCTTGTCGATCTTCTGCTTCGGCGTGGTCACCGGCATGAAGATCGTGCCCTTCGCCCCGAAATGCCGGCAGGCATAGGCCATGCCCTGGGCGTGGTTGCCGGCGCTGGCGCAGACGAAATGGCTATGTGCACCGGCGCCGATCTTGCGCATGGCGTTGAAGGCGCCGCGCAGCTTGTAGCTGCGCACCGGCGTCAGGTCTTCGCGCTTGAGCCAGATCTCGGCGCCGTATTTCGCCGAGAGATGGTCGTTTCTCTGCAAGGGTGTGGGGCCGAACAGGTCGCGCAGCGCGACCTGGGCCTGACGGACGGCGGCGGCAAAGTTTTCCATGTCCAGCGATTGCCGCGAAATCGGCATTTTTGCAAGCCCCGCCTTGCCCGGAAAGTTCCGCCCTCCTCTTGTGACATGCGGCGAATGCGCCTATCCCTGCCGAAATTTCCTTGGGGGTTATCCGCATGTCCGACGCGCCGAAGAAAGTCGTCCTTGCCTATTCGGGCGGGCTCGACACCTCGATCATCCTGAAATGGCTGCAGACCGAATATGGCTGCGAGGTCATCACCTTCACCGCCGACCTCGGCCAGGGCGAGGAACTGGAGCCGGCCCGCGCCAAGGCCGAACTGCTGGGCATCAAGCCGGGAAACATCCACATCGTCGATGTGCGCGAGGAATTCGTGCGCGATTTCGTCTTTCCGATGTTCCGCGCCAATGCCGTCTATGAGGGGCTTTACCTTCTGGGCACCTCGATCGCGCGGCCGCTGATCTCGCAGCATCTGGTCCGGATCGCGCATCAGCACGGCGCCGATGCCGTCGCCCATGGCGCCACCGGCAAGGGCAACGATCAGGTCCGGTTTGAGCTCTCGGCCTATGCACTCGATCCCGCGATCAAGGTGATCGCGCCCTGGCGGGAATGGGATCTGACCTCGCGCACGAAACTGCTGGAATTCGCCGAGGCAAACCAGATCCCGATCGCCAAGGACAAGCGCGGCGAGGCCCCGTTCAGCGTCGACGCGAACCTGCTGCACACCTCGTCCGAGGGCAAGGCGCTGGAAAACCCGGCCGTGGCCGCGCCGGAATATGTCTATCAGCGCACCGTTTCCCCTGAGGAAGCGCCCGATACCCCCGAATTCCTCGAAGTGACCTTCGAGCGGGGCGATGCGGTCGCGATCAATGGCGAGGCGCTGTCGCCCGCCAGCATCCTGACCCGTCTCAATGAGATCGGTGGCAGGCATGGCGTCGGTCGCCTGGATTTCGTCGAGAACCGCTTCGTCGGCATGAAGTCGCGCGGCATCTACGAGACCCCCGGCGGCACCGTGCTGCTCGAGGCGCATCGCGGCATCGAACAGATCACGCTGGACGCGGGCGCGGGTCACCTGAAAGACTCGATCATGCCGCGCTATGCCGAGCTGATCTACAACGGTTTCTGGTTCTCGCCCGAGCGCGAGATGCTGCAGGCGCTGATCGACAAAAGCCAGGAACATGTCACCGGCACCGTGCGGCTCAAGCTCTACAAGGGCTCGGTGCAGTGCGTGGGCCGCTGGTCGGATCATTCGCTCTACAGCGAAAAGCACGTGACCTTCGAGGAAGACGCCGGCGCATATGACCAGAAAGACGCGGCCGGCTTCATCAGGCTGAACGCCCTGCGCCTGAAGCTGATCGCCACGCGCAACGCCCGCGTTAGGTGACGCTTTGGTGGGTTGCGAATGTCTTGCCGGTGATATGCGTACGACAGAGGGACTCTGTTGCACAAATCAGTTTAGAGGATTCATCTCGTGAATCCAGCGTGGTAGCCGGGCTGCATGAGCAGACCGACGCCCCCGACCTGCAAGACCCGAAACTGGCCCGCCTACAACGCAGCGCTCAAGCGCCGTGGCTCGCTGACGATCCGGTTGGATCCCGCCATGACTTGGGCGGCCGCACCCACCGGCAAGTGCGGTCGCCAGTGCGACTACAGCGATGCTGCCATCCAGGCCTGCCCGACCATGAAAGTGTCAACGGCGGCGCAGAACCAGGCCAGTGGCGGTGGGACTGCGCCATGGCGCGTGCGCTGATCACATAGCTGGCGCGTGCCATGGCGCATTGGCCCCTCGGGGCCAATTCAGGGCTGTTTGATTTGGGATGGTCAGTGCCGTTTGCGGGCTGTGCTGTTGGCGAGGCGGTAGCTCTCACCATTCATTTCGAGAATGCTGACATGATGGGTCAGCCGGTCGAGCAACGCACCGGTCAGGCGCTCGGAACCGAAGAGCTATGGCTGAATTTGGGTGACGCGGCTTGATCATGCGGCGCGGCTTTGGCTGGCATCGTCAGCGGCGACGCCA